>NZ_CP170385.1:0-730474 GCF_042470565.1 Lonepinella sp. MS14436
ATGAACTTCGACGTGTCAACCCTATGGCAACAATGCCTTTTGCAATTACAAGATCAAATTTCTTCTAACGACTTTAATATGTGGTTGCGTCCGTTGCAAGCAGATGCTAACAACGATAATCTGATCACCTTATATGCCTCTAATCGGTTTATTAAAAATTGGGTAGAAAGTCATTATTTAGAAAAAATCATCTCTTTAGCCCAACAAGTTAGCCATAATCCAGATTTAGTGGTGAAATTACAAGAGGGGGTAAAACCTAGCCCTAAAGCCCCGATGAATACTGTTGAGATGACGGATAATAGTGCAGTGAAAAATCCTAGGATTTCAAATAATAAGACATTTGAAACCCACCTTGAATCATACTATACCTTTGAAAACTTTGTGGGAGGGAAATCAAATCAATTAGCCCGTTCTGCTGCCTTGAAAGTGGCGAAAAATCCTGGCGACAAATTAGCCAACCCTCTGTTTTTATACGGTAGTACAGGCTTAGGTAAAAGCCATTTATTACATGCGATTGGCAATGCCATTTTATCTGACAACCCTAAAGCTCGTATTATGTATGTTCGTTCTGAGCGTTATGTACAAGAAATGGTAAAAGCACTAAAAAGTGAAAAACTGGAAGAATTTAAGAAAAAATACCGCTCTTTAGATGTGTTACTCATTGATGACATTCAATTTTTTGCAGGAAAAAGCGGAACACAAGAAGAATTTTTCCATACCTTTAATTCCTTATTTGAGGGGGGACGACAAATTATTCTCACCTCCGATCGCTTACCTAAAGGTATTGAAAACTTTACTGAACGTTTAACATCGCGCTTTGGTGTGGGTTTAACCTTACAAATTCAACCCCCTGAATTAGAAACCCGTATTGCTATTTTGCTGAAAAAAGCGGAAGAAAAAAACTTAAACTTACCCGAAGATGTTGCCTATTTTATTGCAGAAAGACTGCGGAGCAATGTGCGTGATCTGGAAGGGGCATTAAACCGAGTACAAGCCTACGCTGAATTTACGGGCAAACCGATTACCAGAGATTTTGCCGAAGAAACCTTAAAAGATATTTTGGCATTACAAGAAAAATTAGTTACTATTGAGAATATTCAAAAAGTGGTGGCTGAATATTACCGTATTAAGGTCTCAGATTTAAAATCTAAAAATCGTTCTCGCTCCGTTGCTCGACCACGTCAATTAGCTATGGCATTAGCTAAAGAACTGACTAATCGTAGCTTACCTGAAATTGGTAAAAATTTTGGTGATCGTGATCATACCACGGTATTACATGCTTGCCGCAAGACTTTAGAACTACGTGAAACAGATAGTAATATTGAAGAAGATTGGGTAAATTTAAACCGCACTTTATCGGCTTAATAAAAGGGAAATCACTATGCAACTCATTATTTCAAGAGAAGATTTATTAAAACCATTACAACAAGTTTGCGGTGTGTTGAGCAATCGCCCTAATATTCCTGTATTAAACAATGTCTTATTACAAATAAAAGGTAATATCCTGACTATTACAGGTACTGATTTAGAAGTCGAACTTTCCGCACAAGCACCATTACAAAATAATGCGGAGGGTAACTTCACTATCCCTGCCAGAAAATTCTTAGAAATTTGTCGTAGTTTGCCTGAAACTGCTTCGATTACGATAGATTTTGAAGAAGATCGAGCTATTATCCGTTCTGGTCGCACCAAATTTAATTTAACCACTTTTCCTGCGGATGAATACCCAAATTTAACCAACTGGCAATCGGAAGTAGATTTTACTGTAACCCAAAATATTATACGTCGTTTAATTGATGCAACACAATTCTCCATGGCAAACAATGATGCTCGTTATGCGTTAAATGGAATGAAGTTAGAAACTGAAGGTAATTTATTACGCACGGTTTCTACAGATGGTCATCGTTTAGCGGTTTGCACTATTCCCCTTGAACAAGAATTACAAAATCATGCCGTTATCGTGCCTCGTAAAGGGGTATTGGAACTGGCAAGATTATTAGACTCAAGCAGTGAAGAACCTGCTCACTTACAAATCGGTACCAATAATTTACGTGTGCAATTAGGTTCGTTAGTATTTACTACCAAACTGATTGACGGACGTTTCCCTGATTATCGTCGTGTTTTACCACGTAATGCAGATCGTATTTTGGAGGGTGACTGGGAAGCCTTAAAACAATCTTTTGTGCGTGCCGCCATTCTTTCCACAGATCGGGTTCGTACCGTTCGTTTACAATTAAGTGAAAACCAACTTCGTATTTTAGCCACCAACCAAGAACACGAAGAAGTCGAAGAAATTTTAGACGTATCTTATCAAAGCGAAGAAATGGAAGTGGGCTTTAATGCCAGCTATATTTTAGATGTACTCAATGCGTTAAAATGTAAACGTGTACGTATGCGGTTAGTTGATGCCTCATCAAGCTGTTTAATTGAAGATTGTGAAGACGGCAGTGCAGAATATGTGATTATGCCTATGCGGTTATAAAAAATATTACTAATATAGACCGCACTTTATGGCAATCTCTCGCTTACTTATTGAAGACTTTCGTAATTTTACCGCCGTGGATCTTGAATTTGACCACGGCTTTAACTTTTTGATCGGCAATAATGGGAGCGGAAAAACCAATTTGCTAGAAAGCCTTTTCTACCTAAGCCATGGTCGATCCTTTAAAAGCAATGTGACCACCCGAATAATCCGCTACGAACAACCGCATTTTACTCTACACGGGCGAATTCAAGAACAGCAACATCAATGGTCAGTAGGGCTACAAAAGCAACGTAAAGACGGTAATACCATTGTCAAAATCAACGGCGAAGACGGTAATAAAATTTCCGATCTGGCTCATTTACTCCCCATGCAAATTATTACCCCTGAAGGTTTAACCCTACTCAATGGTGGTCCTAGCTATCGTCGTGCTTTTTTAGACTGGGGGTTATTTCATCATCAAGCAAGTTTTCATGCGATATGGTCTGCTCTCAATCGTTTACTTAAACAACGTAATGCCGCCTTACAGCAAACTTACGATTACAACGCCCTAAAAATTTGGGACATTGAACTTGCCAAACTTGCTCATCAAGTTACCCAATGGCGAAATAAGTACGCACAAGCTCTCAGTCCAACCATAGAACAAACTTGCCAATTATTTTTACCCGAACTAGAAATTCAACTGAGCTTTCATCAAGGTTGGGAAAAAGACAGTGATTATGCTGATGTGTTACGAGAAAATTTCCAACGGGATAAACAAATCGGCTATACGGTTTCTGGTCCGCAAAAAGCTGATTTTCGTTTTAAAGCTAATGGATTTCCAGTGGAAGATGTGCTTTCTCGTGGTCAACTAAAATTACTGATGTGTGCCTTGCGACTTGCTCAAGGCGAACATTTAATGCAACAAAAAAATCGCCACTGTATTTTTCTCATTGACGATTTTGCCTCAGAACTTGATGAGATCAAACGCTCCTTACTTGCCGAACGCTTGCAACAAAGCCAATCACAGGTATTCATTACAGCAATTACTCAAGATCAACTAGCTCAAATGTCAGTAGAAAAGCACCGCAGTTTTTCTGTGATAGAGGGAAATATCACATTATTAAATAAATAAACTGCGGTTATTTTGGACCAAATTTTAGGCACTATTCTTCCCTTTGCAAAATCTGTTGGATCTCAACCATGGTTTCCTGATCATGTTCCAACGAAATTTTAACCATTTCTTTATTTTGGAATTTATGTTTAAAACTTGGATCATAGACTTCTGCCATTAAGCGAGTACGGTGACGATCTCGCTGATAATAACAGTGACTAATTTCACCTGCTTTTTGTTCATCTATACCTAAATCTTCTAACGCATAACGACCCATTCGCACCGCAGAATCAAAGGTTTCACGTACTTGACGATCTGCTCCCATTTGATAGAGTTCATAAACGTGAAATAAATCATTTGCACGTGCTAAAATACGGATATTAGGATTCATTTTTCTGGCAAGTTCTACTACATGTGATGCTTTTTCTTTTTTGCCTGATGTAACAATCAGCATCTCGGCATTCTCAACGCCTGCATGATGTAAAATTTCAGGGCGTTCTGCATTGCCATAATAGGCTTTTATACCTAATTTTCGCATACCTGAAATAATTTCTTCATCACGATCAATCACCGTAACCGCATAGCCTGACATAGTCAGCATACTGTTGACCACTTGCCCTACTCGACCAAATCCCACCAAAATAATTGGGTGTTTTTCATCAATATGATCGTGTTCTCGTTCCACTTCTGTGCGAGCAAAATAGGGTTCAATATATTTCTTATGGATTATGATTAACAAAGGACTTAGTACCATAGATAACACCACAATAGCCACACCATTGGCTTGTTGTTGTGAAGTAATCACATGTTGATTTGCGGCAGCTGCAAACACCACAAAAGCAAATTCTCCCCCCAATGCCATAATAAAAGCACGCTCTAAAGCAACGGCATTACTACTACGACTCATTCGTGCTGCCAGATAAATCCCTAATCCGTTAGCAAACATTAAGGCAAATACACTGAATAAAATAAAGACAAAATTATGAAAGACTAACGACAAATCTAAAGACATGCCTACGCCTAAGAAAAAAAGCCCTAATAATAAACCACGAAATGGCTCAATATCCGCTTCTAGTTGATGACGAAAACTTGAATTTGATAATAATACGCCAGCAATAAAAGCTCCCATGGCAGCAGATAATCCACTAGCTTCCATTAATAAGGCTGCCCCTAAAACCACCAATAAAGCTGCTGCCGTCATCATTTCACGTAATTTAGTCCGTGCCAGAATACGGAATAACGGATTAAGCAACCAAAGTCCAGCTACCACCAGCATTACAATAGATCCACTACCTACCGCCAATTCCTGCCATAAAGGCTCAGGGGTTTTGGTATCAATTGGTGACAAAAACGCCACAACTGCCAATAATGGAACAATCAACAAATCTTCAAACAGCAAAATGGAAATCATTTTCTGCCCACTTTGACTACTCATTTGACCACGTTCAGCTAACACTTGCATAATAATGGCGGTGGAATTTAGCACAAAGCCAGCACCAATAACAAAGGCGGTCTGCCAAGAAAAGCCTAATAAATAAGCTCCCACTAACATTAATAACACACCACAGATAGTGACTTGCAATGCCCCTAAACCAAAGATCTGACGGCGTAATCCCCAAAGATGAGAGGGTTTCATTTCTAAGCCGATAATAAACAAGAACATCACCACGCCAAGTTCAGCCACGTGAATAATAGAATTCGGATCTTTAAACAGTTGTAAGCCAAAAGGTCCTATGGCAAGTCCTGCTGCCAGATAACCTAATACTGAACCTAATCCCAGACGTTTGAAAAGTGGTACGGCAACAATAGCTGCCCCTAATAAAATCACCACTTGAACTAATTGATTAGCACCTTCAACAGCTGCCATAATCTCCCCCCATGTAAATAAATTTACTAAACTATAGCAGTTTTAAGGCTAATTTAAAAATCGCTATATAAAATAAAAAAGTGCAGCTAAATTCACCGCACTTTCACTAAAAATTTCTTTATTTCTGACTACATACTGCAATGAAATTCAGTTTTTTATCAGGATCATTAAACACTTTAAACATTTTCTTAAAGGTTTCCCTATTTTCTGATTTCATTGCATTAGATACGATACGTAACGCCCCAAAAAAACCTTCATCGTGAATCATGCCTTTTGGTGATAACAAACTCATCTCACCATTAAAACTATCCACATTGCGGAATCCTGCTTGCTTAAATAACTCTTTCCAACCATCACGTGTCAGTGGTGTTACGGTAATATTAATGGCTTCACGTAATTGCTTAATCACGGGTTCAGCATCTTCTGTCGTTAACATCACATCATGAGTTAATAACAAACCATTCGGTTTTAGCACTCGAAAATATTCTTCAATCGCTTTTATCTTCGCCTGTATTGGCAACATAGTTAACATAGCTTCGTTAATCACAATATCAAAGGTATTATCTTCAAATGGTAATTTCATTGCATTGGCACGTTGCACATGAATTTTATCTTGTAAACCATTTGCTTCAATATTTTTCTTGGCTTTTTCTAATGCGGCTTCATCTAAATCTACCCCTTCAATATGACAACCAAATTGTTTAGCAAGACCAATAGCCGTGGTTCCCATATTACAAGCAACCTCAAGCACTTTCTTATTGGCATCAAAATCACCATTGGCAATTAACCAATCAGTCGCTTTTTTACCACCAGGGCGTAAACGAGTTTTACCTAAACGAGCTAAAAAATTATGTCCGACTTCATCTTTTTTCATTTGCTTGCTCCTCAAATTAAAATACTTGAGTAAATATATCAGATTTTATACGATTATTCATAAAAAAATACGGTGAATTTTCACCGCACTTTCGTTATTCTCTCGTTCCATACACCACTATGGTTTTACCATGAGCAGTTATCAGATGTTCATCTTCTAGCATCTTCAAAATTCGCCCAACGGTTTCTCTTGAACAGCCCACCATTTGACCAATTTCTTGGCGAGTAATCTTAATCTGCATCCCCTCTGGGTGCGTCATTGCATCTGGCATTTTGGCAAGATTCAATAAGGTTTGTGCGATACGACCTGTCACATCTAAGAAAGCTAAATTTTTTACTTGCTGGGATGTGGTTCTTAAGCGTTTAGCTAATTGTCCAGCTAAAATCATTAATACATCAGGATTGACTTGCACTAACTGACGAAATTTTTTATAAGAAATTTCTGCCACTTCACAAGTAGTTTTAGCTCGAATCCACGCCGAACGCACGTCATTTTCATTAAATAAACCCGCCTCGCCAAAGAAATCGCCAGACCCCAAATAGGTCAATAGCATTTCTTTGCCATCTTCATCTTTGGTCGATACAGATGCAGCTCCTTTAATTAAATAATATAAAGTTTCCGCCTTTTCACCTGCATGAATAATAGTCGTTTTCATAGAATATTTATGAATGTGGCAATGGGAAACAAACCACTCTAATGTGGGATCCATAGTATGAGCGGGTTTCTTTTCTTGATGAGCTTCAACTTGTTGTACTTGTTCTGGCATAAATAACCTCTTTGTCCTAATCAACCATAGGCTTTGCTATCTCCCCTAACTTACTTTGAGATAAACAAACCTATCGCAGAAAATCCGTTTTATTCTTAATATCAATGGTTTCATGTAATTCTGACCAAACAATAACAACTTTTTCTTGCCGAATTTGATCAAGTAAATTTTGTGTTTTCTGACTTAAAGATAATTCTTTAACACCATAATCTGTGCCTTCTCGCAAAATAAAACTCTCCACAAGATTAATCAAGGTATCTTCTTCAAGCTCTTGCCAAGGAATAATCATCGTTATCCTCTATGCAAATAAGGGTTCAATAAGTTGCCATTGCTGGTCAAAACTTTGATTAACTGTTCGGCGAAAATTCGTTCGTACATAACGCATAAATTGCCCCTCACAAAAAGTAACGAGATAACTTGCAATAGTTCGTTCATCTGTGGCAAAGGTTTTGCCCTCGCGTAATTTCCGCATCTGTAAAATATTCACAAATTGTAATTCTAGCCGATCAAAGAATTGAGCTACACGAGTTTGTAATTGTGTATCTTCAAACATTAACGCATGACCCGTCAGAATTCTTGTCATACCTGGGTTTTTACGAGCAAAATCCAAAATCATCTGCAAAATATCATGCACTCGATTTTGCGTGTTAGTTTCCATTTTCGTTGATTGTGAAATACGAATAAATAAATTCTGTTCAATATTTTCAATCAAGGCTTCAAACATTTTGGTTTTGCTAGGGAAATAACGATACAAAGCAGCTTCCGACACCCCCACAGCTTCGGCTAAACGTGCCGTAGTCATACGCTCCATGCCACGTTCGGAATGAAGCATACTTGCCAACACGGCTAACACTTGCTGACGGCGTTCTTTAACACTACGCTTTTCTATTTTGGGTACAGATTTTTCCACCATAGCAGGCTCAATATCTGCAATTTCCAACTGTTCTACCATTATTTATTTACTCGCATTATTGTTTTCCTGAATGTCCAAAACCACCCTCACCACGGTCTGTTTGAGTAAATTCTTCCACAATATTAAATTCCGCTTGTAGCACTGGCACAAAAACTAATTGTGCAATACGATCGCCCACTTCAATTTTAAATGGTTTATCGCCACGATTCCACACAGATACCATCAACGGTCCTTGATAATCACTGTCGATCAAGCCAACTAAATTGCCAAGTACAATGCCATTTTTATGCCCTAAACCTGAACGTGGTAGAATCACGGCTGCCAAATTTGGATCCGCAATATAAATAGATAACCCTGTCGGAATTAATTTGCTTTCCCCAGGTTGAATTTCAAAACTTTGTTCTATCAATGCTCGCAAATCTAAGCCTGCTGAACCTGTGGTCGCATAAGTGGGTAACGGAAATTCGTTGCCAATACGGCTGTCTAAAATTTTTACATCAATTTTTTTTGTATTTTTTTGCATAGTATTTCTCGACGATTTTATTCACTAATTGTTGAGCTAATTGTTGTTTGCTGGTTTCAGGTAACTGTTCTGAGCCATTTTGCCAAAACAATTTTAACGCATTTTGATCTGCCCCGAAAACCTGTCCATTCGATACATCATTAGCACAAATCATATCCAATTTCTTACGTAACAATTTATCTTGTGCATACTGCTCTACTCGTTGCGTTTCAGCCGCAAATCCCACCGTAAATGGGCGATTTTCGGTTAAATGACCCACATCGGATACAATATCTGGATTTTTCACTAAAGTAAGTTGCATTTCATTACTGGATTTTTTGATTTTTTGTTCAGCAATGTCAGCCACTCGATAATCCGCTACTGCCGCACAAGCAATAAATATGTGATTTTTCACCGCACTTTCAAGTGCAACTTGCCACATTTGTTGAGCGGAAAGCACATTAATTCGATTAACCTTGCTAGGTGTTGCTAAATTAACTGGTCCACTAATTAAGGTGACATTCGCTCCACGTTGAGCAAACGCATTCGCAATAGCAAAACCCATTTTACCCGAGCTGTGATTACTAATATAACGTACTGGATCAATGGCTTCTTGAGTAGGACCAGCGGTAATTGCAATATTTAAACCAACTAAATCCTGCGAAATAGAAAAGTGTTGTTCAACGGCGGTAAAAATTTCTTGCGGCTCTGACATTCGCCCAGCACCCACATCACCACACGCCTGTTCTCCACTATTCGGTCCAATAAATAATATACCACGTTGTTGTAATGACAGAATATTCTGCTGTGTCACCGTTTGACGGTACATTTGTTGATTCATTGCAGGAGCTAACAAAATCGGGGCTGATGTAGCTAAACACAGGGTTGAAAGCAGATCATTCGCCATACCTACGCTTAAACGGGCAATAAAATCCGCACTGGCTGGAGCAATCACCACAAGGTCTGCCCACTTGGCTAATTCAATATGCCCCATGGCTAATTCGGCTTGCGGATCAAGCAAAGATTGAGCCACGGGATTGCCAGAAATAGCTTGCAAGGTTAAAGGTGTGACAAATTCCGCACCCGCTGGAGTTAATACGGTTCTCACTTCAGCACCCACTTTGCGTAATAAACGAATAAATTCAATAGTTTTATAGGCTGCAATGCCACCTGTTATCCCCACTACAATTCGTTTATGTTGCAAATTTGTCATTGTTAGTCCTTTCTCACATCTATTGCCACCCATTTTACTTCAATTTGGCGGAAGAAAACATAGGATTTTTTGATCTGTATTCCAAAATCAGCATAAATTTCTCGCCAAACTCATTAAATTATCACAAAGTGCGGTGTGATTTTTTATAATTTAGAGTAAAACCATGTCAACTTCACCCTTAATGCCACGAGAAAAATTACTCAACTTAGGCGCTTCCGCTTTAACCGATGATGAATTATTAGCCATATTCCTACGTACTGGCATTAAAGGCTGCCCAGTAATGCAGCTATCTGCTGCGGTTATCCAACATTTTGGTTCATTACGAGGTTTAATTTCTGCTACACAAAAACAATTTTGTGCCTTTAAAGGTATAGGGATTACTCAGTTTATCCAACTGCAAGCCTGTACCGAAATGACCAAACGCTATTTATTAGAAGAAATAAAATTTTCTCATATCTTCAACCAATCGGAAACTGTACGGCTATATTTGCAGGCGGAAATGGAACATTATGAGCGAGAAGTGTTTTTAGTGTTATTTTTAGATAATCAACACCGTTTAATTAAACAAGAAGATATGTTTCTAGGTTCCGTCAATTCAGCTAGTGTTCACCCTAGAGAAATCATCAAAACTGCCTTATATTGCAATGCTGTTGCATTAATTTTAGCCCACAACCACCCATCAGGTCTTGCCAATCCTAGCGAGTCAGATAAGCTAATCACAAAAAAAATTAAGCAAGCGGCGGAATTAATGGATATTCGTGTTTTAGATCATTTTATTATTGGAAAGGGTTGTTATTTCTCTTTTGCGGAAAATGCCTGTTTATAAGATCTCAAATAAGGATCATTTTGCAGATTGAAAGCAAAATCTCCTGCATTTTTCACAGAAAACGTATTTTTTCCTTGAGAAAGTCGAATTATGTGAGTATAATTCACAGCCTTTAATATAGTAAGCGGGTCGGCTACAGCGACCTGACGAGGTGGCTATCAAGGCTTTCCTTGAAATTGTATCCGAACCGTAAGCTCGAGCTTATATTTAATTATTGGAGTTTATTATGTCAAGAGTCTGTCAAGTAACAGGCAAGCGTCCAGCTGTTGGTAACAACCGCTCACACGCATTGAATGCGACTCGTCGTCGTTTTCTACCTAACTTACACACTCACCGTTTTTGGGTTGAGAGTGAAAACCGTTTCGTAACTTTACGCTTAACAGCGAAAGGTATGCGTATTATTGATAAAAAAGGCATTGATGCAGTATTAGCTGAAATCCGTGCTCGTGGCGAGAAAATCTAAGGAGCTAAAAGATGGCAGCTAAAGGTGCTCGTGAGAAAATTAAATTAGTTTCTACTGCTGAAACTGGTCATTTCTACACAACAACTAAAAACAAACGTAATATGCCTGAAAAAATGGAAATCAAAAAATTTGATCCAGTAGTGCGTAAACACGTTGTTTATAAAGAAGCTAAAATCAAATAATTTGATTTTAAACAGAATGAAAGACCCGACTTGCTCGGGTTTTTTTGTAGGTAAATTTTAAGGAATACACTATGCCCGAATTACCCGAAGTGGAAACCGCTAAAAATGGTATTGCTCCTTACCTGACTGGTTTTACTATTGAAAAAATTATTGTTCGCCAAGCTAAATTACGCTGGCAAGTTTCGCCTGAGCTAAGTCAACTTTCGCAAGTAAAAATCACCGCACTTTCACGCCGTGCTAAATACCTGATTATTCATACGGAAAAAGGCTACATTATCGGGCATTTGGGGATGTCGGGATCGGTGCGTATTGTTGAAAAAAATGATCCTGTGGAAAAACACGATCATCTGGATATTGTGATGAACAACGGAAAAATTATGCGATACAACGATCCTCGTCGTTTTGGGGCATGGCTTTGGACGGATAATTTAGATGATTTTCATCTCTTTATGAAACTTGGACCTGAACCGCTTTCGGAGCAATTTACCGCAGACTATCTGTTTAAAAAATCTCGTAAAAAACACACCGCACTTAAAGTCTTCTTAATGGATAATGCTTTCGTGGTCGGCGTTGGCAATATTTATGCTAACGAAGTGCTATTTCAATGTGGACTTCACCCACAAAAATTAACGGGTACGATCACTAAAAAACAAGCAGAATTACTCGTCTCCACCATTAAAAAAGAGCTACAACGTGCGATAGAACAAGGCGGCACCACCTTACAAGACTTTTTACAACCTGATGGCAAACCAGGTTATTTTGCTCAAGAACTACAAATCTACGGCAAAAAAGATCAAGCCTGTGTAAAGTGCGGTACAAAAATTGAAAGTTTAGTGATTGGTCAGCGGAACAGTTTCTTTTGTCCAAAGTGTCAGAAAAAATAGTTGATTGTTATTCCCCCCATTTTTGATTAAAATACCCCTAGTTTTTGAAGTTATATAGGACAGGTTATGGCGAATTGGAACGGCAAATACATCAGCCCTTATGCCGAACACGGTAAAAAGAGCGAGCAAGTCAAAAAAATCACAGTATCCATTCCAATTAAAGTATTGGAAATTTTAACCAACGAACGTACGCGTCGCCAAATTAAAAACCTACGTCATGCCACTAACAGCGAATTGCTGTGCGAAGCCTTTTTACACGCATTCACGGGACAGCCTTTGCCAACTGACGAAGATTTACTCAAAGATCGCAATAATGAAATTCCTGAAAATGCCAAGGATATTATGCGTGAATTGGGGATTGATCCTGATGAGTGGGAATATTAGCACCGAAAATCAACCCCAAGGCTGGGGTTAATTTATTTTTATCATGCTACACCATATTTCTCACGATATTCTCGCATCGCTGGTAAATACTGCGAATATTGGCTATCATTTTCAATAAACTGCATTAAATCGTCTAAATCTACAATCGACAACACATCACATTGATAATCCCGTTCCACTTCCTGAATTGCTGACAATTCACCTTTGCCTTTTTCTTTGCGATTTAACGCAATGACCACCGCACTTAGGCTTGCACCGTTGGCTGCAATAATATCCATAGCTTCACGAATTGCCGTACCTGCGGTAATGACGTCATCTACCAATAATACTTTGCCTTGTAACGGTGAACCGATTAGATTTCCGCCCTCACCGTGATCTTTAGCTTCTTTGCGGTTAAAGCAAACGGGTTTATCTAAACCAAATTGATTAAACAACGCCACCGAAACCGTTGTGCCAATGGGAATCCCTTTATAAGCAGGTCCAAAAATCACATCATAAGCCAAGCCACTGGCTTGAATAGCTTGTGCATAAAATTCGCCTAAACGGGCTAAATCGGCTCCCGTGTTAAATAAGCCAGCATTGAAAAAATACGGGCTTTTTCTGCCTGATTTTAACGTAAATTCGCCAAAACGTAACACATTGCGACTTAAGGCAAATTGGATAAATTGTTGTTTGTAATCTTGCATATTTTTCACCGCACTTTTATTGATTTAACGCTTCTCGCTGTGCCACAAAAATTTGCTCACAACCCTGTTTGGCTAAATCTAACAAATTCAATAATTCTTGATGAGAAAAGGGTTCACCCTCTGCGGTGCCTTGCACTTCGATCATTCGCCCGTCTTCCATCATGACGACATTCATATCGGTTTCGGCGTTGGAATCTTCTACATATTCCAAATCACACACGGCTTCACCATTCACAATGCCGACTGAAATCGCTGATACTAACCCTTTGATTGGACTGGCTTTTAAGGTGCCATTTGCGACTAAACCGTTGACCGCATCAATTAACGCTACGCAAGCTCCAGTAATTGAAGCCGTGCGAGTGCCACCGTCCGCTTGAATAACATCACAATCAAGTGTAATAGAACGTTCGCCTAGGGCTTCAAGATCGATCATGGCACGTAAAGAACGAGCAATTAGGCGTTGAATTTCCATGGTACGACCACCCTGTTTGCCTTTCGCTGCTTCACGTTGCATACGGCTATGGGTGGAACGTGGCAACATGCCGTATTCCGCCGTTACCCAACCTTGCCCTTGTCCTTTTAAAAAGCGTGGTACGGATTCATCGACACTGGCGGTACAAATCACTTTGGTTGCACCAAATTCCACCAGCACCGAACCTTCGGCGTGTTTAGTGTAATGACGGGTAATTTTAATTGGACGGGGGGCGTTATTGGCACGGTTATCTGGACGCATTTTTATTCCTTATTTTGACAAATTTGCGGTTATTTTAGCACGCAAAATGACAGAAACGAAATTTAACAGTACAATAAGAGCAGTAAATAGATATAACAAGTTAAAGGATAAAAATATGATTTACAGCATGACCGCTTTCGCCCGCTTTGAAATTAAAAAGGACTGGGGTGATGCCGTGTGGGAAATCCGCTCGGTAAATCAACGTTATTTGGAAAATTTCTTCCGTTTACCTGAACAATTTCGGGGCTTAGAAAACAGTTTACGTGAAAAACTTCGCCAAAATCTGACCCGTGGTAAAATTGAATGTAACTTACGCATTGACACGAAAAAACAAACCGCTACCAGCCTAAATTTAAATCAGGAACTCACTGAGCAAGTGATTCAATCTCTAAAATGGATTAAAGCTCAAGCTGGTGAGGGAGAGATTAATTTAACCGACATATTACGTTACCCAGGAGTAGTCGAAACACCAGAACAAGATTTAGATGTGATTAGCCAAGATCTGTTGACTGGGTTTGATCAACTGCTGGCTGAATTTATTGTTATGCGTGGGCGTGAGGGGGATAAATTAAAAGATGTCATTGAGCAACGCTTACAAGCTATCAAGATAGAGGCGGATAAAGTGCGGTTAAAAATGCCCGAGATTTTGCAATGGCAACGGGATCGCTTACAACAACGTTTTGATGAAATTCAACTGCAAGCCGACCCTACTCGCCTAGAGCAAGAAATGGTGTTGTTAGCACAACGTATTGATGTAGCAGAAGAATTGGATCGCTTGCAAATGCACGTTAAGGAAACAGCATCTATCCTGAAAAAAGGGGGAGCGGTAGGGCGTAAACTGGATTTTATGATGCAGGAACTCAACCGTGAATCCAATACGCTGGCATCAAAATCCATTAATGCGGAAATCACCGCTTCCGCCGTAGAGCTTAAAGTGTTGATTGAGCAAATGCGTGAGCAAATTCAGAATTTGGAGTAAGTATGAGCATCATTTCTCTTGAACAATATCGCTTAATTGAAATTGCAGGAATAGACGCAGAAAAATATCTGCAAGGGCAACTCACCTGTGATGTCACAAAATTAGCCCTTGGCGATCATACGATTACTGCCCATTGTGATCCTAAAGGCAAAATGACTTCCATTTTTCGTTTAATTCGTATAGAAAGCGATCAGTTTTATGTGATGATTCATCATTCTCTGTTACCGACAGGATTAGATCAGTTAAAAAAATATGCGGTATTTTCCAAAGTCAGCTTTACCGAGCTTAATGCTCAACTTGTTGGTCTAATTGACGAAGATAGTGAATTTTCGGCTCAAGTTTGCGTCAAATTTACTAACCGCTGTATTTTAATCAACCCCGAAAGTGCGGTGCAATTTAATGCAGATTTTACATTATGGGATTTAGCCGATATTCAACAAGGCTACCCGATTTTAACTGATAAAACCCAAGGGGAATTTATTCCACAAGCCTTGAATTTGCAAACCTTAGAACAGGCAATTTCATTCCAGAAAGGCTGTTATATCGGACAAGAAACGGTGGCACGAGCCAAATATCGGGGGGCAAATAAGCGAGCGATGTTTGTGTTTAAAGCCGACACCGATTTAACGCCCGACATTGGCGGTGAAATTGAAATGCGGTTGGAAAGTGGCTGGCGAGCTACTGGCACGATTATTAGTGCGGTGAATTTTGAAGGAATTCTATGGTTACAAGTTGTGTTAAACCAAGATACTCACCAAGAACTGCTATTTAGATTACCTAATTCAGAAGTTAGTCTGAAATTACTCAATTCAGCCCATTAAATTTAATTATATTTATTGCAAAATATCCCCTTATCTTAGCCTCATTAAAGGGGATATTTTGTCTATCTTGAACCCAATACAAGCTATATAAGATATAGTATCTCTTTATTTTTTATAAAATTTTCCTTTATCTTCCAATAAGATGAGGTATGACCACTCCATATTATTGGAATAATACTCATTTCATGATAAACTTTCGCCGAATACTAATTATTAGGGGTCAACATCATGGGATAGATGGTGACTAATTGGATTTTATGAACAAAAATTTATATAAAAAATATTGGGTAATGACTGCTTTAAGTGTATTACCTACCCTTGCTATGGCTGGAGAAATTGATGTAAAAAGGGAAGAAATTGTTATTTTCTCTCGTCTAGGCGAAGATCAGCTCAGTACAGCGATTGAGCAAATGAAAACACTATATCTTCAAACCAAAGATAAACTAGTGCGAGATGACTTAATTGCTTTATTAATGAAAAAAAATCGTTTTAGCGAGGTTGTATCAGTATGCTCAAATTGTAAATTGAGAGATTTCACTGAAAATGAGCTAGAAAATATCGCTAAAGCAGCTCGTAATATTAAGAAATATCAATATTCTCTTGCCTTATACGAGGAACTAAACCACCGTTTTAGTAAAAATTCTAATGGTCTGTTAGGATGTACATTAGTTTCCATTGATATGGGCGATTTTAATATGGCCCGACGTTATTTGACTAACTATCAAAAACGTTTTGGTAAAGATCGTGGATACATTGATGCCTCTACTTATTTGAATGACCGTACTGAAGGGGATATGGCAAAATTAGGACGTTTACAAAACGAACTAGCTTTGCACCCAGAAAACAAAGAAATCGCACTCCAATTATATCGTTTAGCGGCAAAATATAAGATTGATGTAGTAAGAGAACGAATTATCCAGAATTATCCTACTCTACTGAAAGATAAGGATTTATTATGGCAAGAGTATGAGCATACCATTAATTTTGTTCAAGTTTCTAACTCTGATCCTGTATTACAAGAACAAGCCTATGCTAAATTATTGAATCTATCTAAAAAACTAGATAAAAATTCCCCGTTATATAAATCTGTTTTACAAGATCGTTTTGTTCTTGCCACCAAATTGAATAAAAATAAAGACGCAAAACAACTTTATTTAACCTTACAACAGCAATACGGTGATAATGAATTACCTAACTATGTGAAAGAAAGTTATGCTGATTATCTTTTAGCTTCGGGTTCTCCCTTTAAAGCACTAACTATTTATAAAGAAATTGAAAAACAGCAAATTACTAAAAATCACAAAGCAACACCTGAATTATTATTAAAACTATTCCGAGCCTCTAGTGATGCAGGTTATTTTGAACAAGCACAAACTTATTTAGATAGCATTAAAGCAACGCCGTATATCTTGGATTTTACCCAGAAACAACGTATTGCTAATCCATTGGCTGATGCAATCTATTATTCACAAATTAATTTAAATACTTGGCGTGGTAAATCATCTGAAGCTCTTGCTTTATTAAATGAAAGACTAGCAGGCAAAAAAATGGATCCATGGGTAATGCTTGCCCGCAGTGAATTTGAGCGTTTTCATAATAATAATGATGATGCTCTCTATTGGGCAAATAAAGCTCAAGCATTTCTATTTACAGAAAACCATTTAGCCGTGCAAGCGATGAGAACTCATATTGCCCTTGATAATGGTGATTATACTCAAGCCAGTAACATTATCAACCAGTTCACAGAACAACAAAGAAACTCACAAAAAAGTTTAATTGAACGCTATGAACTTGCCCGTAAAGCTCGTTTAGTTGGTTCTTTAGGACTTTCTCATCAAACCTCAAAAAATGCAGAGGGTTTATCAAGTATTGGTAATGAATTTAACCAAGAATATTATCTTTATTCACCTAAAACTGAAGATGGGCATAGTATTTACTTGCATTATATTAATACCAAATCACCAGATATAAGATTTAAGAATAAACTTAGACTAGAGCGATTAGGGACAGGTCTAGATCTTAATTTTTATCCATTTAATTTAAATCTTGAAGTAGGGAGATATTTAAATTTAAACGATAAAATTTTTGAACAATACCAACTAAAAAATAAAGTTTATCTGCAAACAAAGGCTAATTACAGATTAAACCAACGCTGGCAATTTAATCTTAATGCGTCTAAAAATGGAAGCAATACGCCTGTTAAAGCCATTTATCAAAATATTGACACAAAAAATATTGGACTTGGCATGGTTTATACTTACGCTGATTTATTTTCATTAGGTGCTAATTTCGGTTTAATGAAATTTGATGATGGTAATAAACGTAAAAATGCAAGTTTTTTGGCGAAAGTTCAAACGTTTGTGCATGATCTTTGGAATATCTCAAATTCATTACGCTTTGATTATATGAGAAATAGTAAAAATAATGAAAATATTTGGTATTACAACCCTCTTAATAGCCGTTCTTTAGAAACAGGAATAGATGTGAGCTATAACCAACCATTAAATTATGGTTTATCATTAAATCACCACGTTAATGCGACACTCGGACATCACTGGCAATCTGGCATTATTAATGCCTCTATTCCGTCTAATAAATCAAGCGAAAAAATATGGTCTATAAGTTATGGACATAATTGGCGTATAGATAAAAAAATAGAAATTTCTTATGAAGTGGGGCGTAAACGAAATATTTATGACGGAGAAGCTGAATACAATAATTTTGCGAATCTAGGTTTCTCAATTATTTTTTAATTTTAGGTTAGGATTTTATGAAAAATATTTATTTCTTTGGAATAATGCTATTAACAGCACTATTCTCAGTAACTGGTTATGCTAAGAATAATGAATATGGCGTATTGGCTTATCATTCTGTTGTTGATGAAACAAATAAGGCAGGTACTAACTATTACTATCCACAAACGATTTCAGTACAACACCTAATTCAACATTTTAATTGGTTAAAAGAAAATAACTACCATGTAGTCAGTTGGCAACAAATAATTGATGCCGAAAAGGGTTCTACTACTTTACCAGATAAAGCAGTGTTACTCTCTTTTGATGATGGATACGAAACAATGTATAGTGTTATCTTTCCTTTATTGAAAGCCTATCACTATCCTGCTGTTTTCGCCCCAGTAGCGAGCTGGATAAATGCCCCTAAAAATGCCCAAATTCCATATAGCAATACTACTTTGCCTCGTTCAACAATGACAACTTGGGAACACATCAAAGAAATGTATCAAAGTGGGTTAGTTGAAATTGCCTCTCATAGCTATAATCAGCATTATGGTCACCCTGCTAATCCTGCTGGAAGTCAATTACCTGCAATTATTGCAGCAAAATATGAAAATGGTAAATATGAAACTAAAGACCAATATATACAACGAATTGAAAAAGATTTTAAAGAATCCGCCAAAGATATAAAACGAGCTATCGGAAAATCTCCACAGATTATGGTATGGCCTTATGGGAATTTTACCACAGCGGCTATGATAGCAGCTAGTAAAGCTGGTATGTCATATTCTTTTTCTTTAGACGATGACAACTTAAATAAAGTTGGTGAACATAATATAGGACGCTTATTATTAGAGCAAGAAACAAGTTTTGATGCGATAACAGAATATTTAACTACTGGTTCTAAAGATTCCTTAATCATTCGAGCTACTCATGTAAAACTAGATGATATATACAACCCAAATTTACAACTATTGAATAAGAATATTGATTCTATAATTGAGAAAATACATCGTTCTGGAACTAATATTGTCTATTTACAAGCGTATTCTGATGAAAATCAAGATAATATCGCTGATGCTCTTTATTTTCCTAATGCCTATTTACCCGTAAAGGCAGACTTATTCTCACGTATTGCATGGTCATTATTTACTCGTGCAGGCGTAAAAGTTTATGCTGAAATGCCGATTATGGCATTTAATCTTCCTCAGGCTAATAATAAACTTGAAGCAATTAAATCCATCTATAATGATTTATCCTATTATGCAAAGTTCAGTGGCGTTTTATTTAATGATCAAACATTAGCATCGGAACACCCAGCAGAGATAATAAAGCTCACCAATATACTAAAAAAAGAATTAGAAACCTATGCGATGATTCCTGATGGTCCTCTAAATTCAGCTTATAATTTAAATATAGATTTAAAAAATCATAATAAGCTAGAAAATAACTTAGAACAGCTATCTGCAAATTATGGTCAAATACTTCTTTCTGTCAATCCTGATTCAGAAGATATAAATGCAAATGATGTTAAAACAGAATTAACAAAATTAATTAGCTATACTAACAATAACAAACAGATTCTATTTGATTTTTCCTCTTCAAATAATAAAAGCAAAGGGAAATTCAAAGAACCAGAAATCATTAGCTGGATTAAATTACTAGAAAAACATGGTATTTATAGTTTTGGCTATAAAACTGATGATTTTAGTAAAGGCTATCCTAGTTTATAAAAAAGGATCGGGAAATTTAACATGTTTACTAATATTATTGAATTTCTAAATACTTTTGTATTTATTTATCCTGCATTAATGGCTGTTTATTGGAGTATTGCTGGATTATATTATTTTCTTATGCGAGAAAATAAATTTGGATATCCCAAATTTTACCAAAGGAATAAAAATGATGTTCCTTTAGTGAGCATAATGATCCCTTGTTATAATGAGGGGGCTAATCTTAATGAATCAATACCACATTTATTAAATCTAACCTATCCAAACTATGAGCTTATTTTTATTAATGACGGAAGTAAGGATGATACAGGTGAAATTATTGATCAATGGGCAGCTAAACATCCAGAAATCATTGCATTACATCAAAAAAACTCTGGTAAAGCGAGTGCATTAAATCATGGATTAACCATTGCAAAAGGGAAGTATGTAGCATGTATTGATGGTGATGCCATTCTTGATTATAAAGCTATTGATTATATGGTTCATATACTGGAATCAGATTTAAGTTATGGAGCCATAACTGGTAATCCTCGAGTCCGTAATCGCAGTACAATATTAGGACGCTTACAAGTTTCTGAATTCAGTGCAATTATTGGCTTAATTAAACGAGCACAAGGTCTGATGGGAACAATTTTTACTGTTTCTGGAGTATGTTGTTTATTCCGTAAAGACTTAATGATTCGGATCGGTGGTTGGAGTACTAATATGATTACCGAAGATATTGATATTAGTTGGAAAATTCAAACAGCAGGATACAATATTGCGTATGAACCTCGAGCATTATGCTGGGTTTTAATGCCAGAACGTCTAAAAGGCTTATTCAGACAAAGATTACGTTGGGCTCAAGGTGGTGCAGAAACTATTATTAAGTATTTCCCTCAAGTTTGGAGATTAAAAAATCGTCGTTTATGGCCAATGTACATTGAATATTTTATTACTGCGATTTGGGCTGTTGTTTTAGCTGTTTTTGCAATAACAGATATTGTAACCAACCTACTTAATATAACTTTGGTAAATAATTCATTGTTTCATAATGGTATATCTATCATGTTTTTTTCATTCTTCTTACAGTGTGTGGTTAGTTTATATATTGATAGTCGTTATGAAAAAGGATTATTACTGTACGCCTTATCTACAATATGGTATCCATACATATACTGGTTCTTAAATACAATCACTTTATTAATTGGGATTCCTAAAGCTATTTTTAGAAATAAATCTAAATTAGCCGTTTGGATAAGCCCAGATAGGGGGGTCTAAATGTTTGATAGATACTTACAATCCTTAATGGTAATTAATAAAAGTAAAAGATTAGAATGGAAATCAAAACTAAAAAGTAAAATATTATCTCTTGTTACTTGGTTTTTGTGGGGGTATTTAATTTACTTTATAATTAACCATTATAACTCAATTTTTTTCGGTCCTATTTTCGATTCCTTTTATTTCCATGAAATTATTGGTATCATGCTATTCGTTGCTTTTATATTTATAATTATTGCTATAATATGGTCATATATAACAGTAAGAAGAAAACGAAGAAAATAATTTATTCGGGATTAACATTGTGTTACTTAGTCATAAACTTAGAAATTCGTTCAATTTATTGCAGATATTCTTTTTATTTGCAATAAATCTCCCCATGTCGAGTATTTTCGCTCAAACCAATGAAATAATCATACCATCTAAAAAGGAAAGTGGATTAGTATTAGATATTTCTCGGCATTTTTACCCTGTAGATAGCATAAAAAAATTTATTGATATTTTACATCAATCAAAAGCAACATTCTTACACCTTCATTTTTCAGACGATCAGAATTATGCTATTGAAAGCAATATATTAGGACAAACAACAGAAACTGCGGTTAAAAAAGATGGTGTTTTTATTAACCCTATAACCAATAAACCATTTCTAACATACTCTCAATTAGATGACTTAATTCACTATGCCAAAGATAAAGGCATTGAATTAGTACCAGAACTTGATAGTCCAGGTCACATGCAAGCTATTTTGACGTTACTTGAACACAAAAATGGCAAAGATTATACCCAATCACTAAAATCAAAACATGCGAATAATGAAATTGATATTACTAACCCAGAAAGTATTCATTTTATTAAATCACTGATAACAGAAGTTTGCTGGATCTTTGGAGATAGTAGTCATCATTTCCATATTGGAGGTGATGAATTTGGCTATGATGATGAAGATAGCCATGAATTTATCACCTATGTTAATAACCTTTCCTCTTTCCTAACAGAAAAAGGTTTAATAACACGCTTATGGAATGATGGTTTGATCAAAAAGGATTTACCCGCTCTCAATCATAGCGTTCAAATAACTTATTGGAGCTATGACGGTGATACACAAGATGTAAATGATGCCAGATATCGTCGCGAAATCAGAGCGAGTATGCCAGATTTAATTAATAATGGCTTTCAGGTTTTAAATTATAATTCCTATTATTTATATTTTGTACCTAATCACAAAGCAAACCTAGTAGAAAATAGTCAATTTGCAACACAGGATATTAAACAGAACTGGAAATTAGGTATTTGGGATGGAAAGAATACGCAAAATTCTATTCAAGATTCTCGCCTTATTTTGGGAGCGGCTGTCAGTGTTTGGGGTGAAGATATTGGATCTACCAAAACAGAACACATTCAAGAAGCCACCTCTCCATTAATTAAAGCTATGAAAGATAAGCTCTCTAAAGAAACGCAAAATTATTGAGTAAGAAAGCATTAACTTAAGGCATAGCGTAAACTAACTGCGGTGAAAAATACCATACATTTTGACCGCAGTTTTTATTACTAATGACTTTTATGCTGACTAAACAACCATTCCTTAATTGCATCAATATTATAAGCCACTCCCCAAGTTCCCATGTGGGCAGCCCCTTTGCTTTGTGAGGTCTGTTCCATTGGTAACGTGCCGCCAGTAAAGCTGGCATAATGAATATTGCCACCTTGAGCTAACAGAGCATTCACCTTTTTATTCAGTTCTGCCACGGAATCTTGAGCGTTCCAGCCGTGGCTTTCTTGTACATTTGCCCCGTTTGCCGTCAATACTTTCATAATTTCATTTTCGGTCGGAAAGGCTTTGGCATCATTTTCGGAAACTAACACAAAAATATTATTTTTTGCCATCGGAGCGGTAACACTCGGTTCCCACTGCCCCGCCACAATATAGCTGGCAGCAAAGAAATCAGGGTGTTTAATATTCATGGCGATAGACATCATCGCACCGCCTGATTGCCCTGTGGTATAAAGGCGGTTTTGGTCGATATTGTACTGTGTTGCCAAAGATTTAATTAAATTAATCGTTGGTTCAAGATCCGTCGGGTCTTCTGATTTATCATTGACAATTTGATGATCAAACTGCGGAGCAAGCACAAAGGCTTCATGTTTTGCTTGGAATGACGGGCTGGCAAACGAAGTTGCTCCGTTGCCTTGTAATAAGGTATGTTTCACATTGCTGTTGGTTGAACCTGCATCATGAATAAACATCACTAGCGGATAGGCTTTGTTTGGGTCATAATTTTTCGGCACAAATAAATTATATTTCACCACCACACCGCTTTCATCTTTAAATTCCGCCTGTTGGAAATCGTCCACCACTTGATTAATCACTTTGCTACTGGTTAATTCGCTCGGTTTTACTTTGCCAGATTTGCTGGCTAATGAATTGACTTGTTTTACTGTTAAGCTGATATTACGTTCGGTGTAAGGGGCGGAACGATCATTGGGATCTTTTTCGGTAGTCGCCGCATCGGCATCTTGCGGATCCAATTCTAACACCACTTGGTTGGTACATTTTTGCTCGGTTAATTTAGCCTCGGTAATGGTACGATTCGTTACCGAAAAATCATTTTTTTTCACCGCAGTTAAGCACGTTTTTTCAGGGTAATTCACCACAGCTTGGGTGACTCGTTGCCCTAAACCGTTTGGTGTCGTAACTGCTGTCACACTTTCAATTTGAGCATACACAGTGCTTGCCATTGCACAGGCAACGCCAGTTAAAATTAAGTTTTTCATAAAATTTCCTGTTATTTAGTTTGATTTAAACGTTTTAACGCATCAATCGCTGGTCGCGAAACATGATCGCCACGAGCTGCGGATTTTTCATACCATTGTTTGGCGGTAATGAGATTTTTTTCTACCCCAATACCGTTTTCATACAGATAACCCAGCCAATATTGTGAAGTAATATCACCACGATTCGCCGCTGTGGTAAAGGCATCAAAGGCTTTGCTTGGCGATTTGGTCACGCCCTCACCATTTAGATACATCAAGCCGATATAGCGTGACGCTTTCATATCGCCTTGTTCAGTAGCTTGTTGTAATAACGGCATGGCTTGGGAGAAAGATTGTTGTTTATATAGTTCTACGCCTTGCAGCATTACGGTTCGAGCTTGCTCTTGCTCTGGGGTATGGGTTGGTTGAGATACCGCACTGCAAGAAGCTAATAAAAGTGGAAAAATAAGATAGCTGTATCGTTTCATTAAATATCTACTCTATATTGAATTGTTGGTTTAAGTTAGGACTGTTAATTAGCTCAAAAGTTCTAGGATTATTTCTGCTATTTTATAATAGTGAATTGAATTTCACCGCACTTTCTTGTACAATGTCTTCCCGTCCTGATACAGCGTATCTCATTTATTTTTCACTATCAATCAAAACAAGATTTCACTTATGACAACCAATTATATTTTTGTAACAGGCGGTGTAGTTTCCTCCTTAGGTAAAGGTATTGCAGCAGCGTCCTTAGCTGCTCTTTTAGAAGCCCGTGGCTTAAATGTCACCATTATGAAACTCGACCCCTATATTAATGTTGACCCTGGAACCATGTCACCGACCCAACACGGCGAAGTGTTCGTGACCCAAGACGGAGCGGAAACCGATTTAGATTTAGGTCACTACGAACGTTTTATTCGCACCAAAATGACCAAACGCAACAATTTCACCACGGGTAAAATTTATTCCGAAGTATTACGCAAAGAACGCCGCGGTGATTATTTGGGGGCAACTATTCAGGTTATTCCGCATATTACCAACGAAATCAAAGCCCGAGTAATTGACGGTGCGGCTGGTCACGATGTGGCGATTATTGAAGTTGGCGGTACCGTAGGCGATATTGAATCCTTACCGTTTTTAGAATCTTTACGTCAGCTTGCGGTGCAAGTAGGACGTGAACGTACCATTTTCATGCACTTAACCCTTGTGCCTTATATTCCTACCGCAGGCGAAGTCAAAACCAAACCGACCCAACATTCGGTCAAAGAATTATTGTCTATCGGGATTCAGCCTGATGTGTTGATTTGCCGTTCGGATCGTATGATTCCGAATAATGAACGTGCCAAAATTGCGTTGTTCTGTAATGTGCCAGAAAAAGCGGTGATTTCATTAAAAGATGTGGAATCCATCTATCAAATCCCTGCCTTATTACAATCACAAGGGTTAGATGATTTTGTGTGCAAGCGTTTCCATTTAGATTGCAAACCAGCGGATCTTTCCGAATGGGAGCAAGTGTTATATCGTCAAGCCAACCCAACAGGCGAAGTCACTATCGGTATGGTAGGCAAATATGTAGAATTACCCGATGCTTACAAATCTGTCAATGAAGCCTTAAAACACGCTGGCTTAACCAATCGTTTACAGGTCAATATCAAATATATCGACTCACAAGATGTAGAAACCAAAGGGGTTGAAATCTTAAAAGGCTTAGATGGAATTCTTGTACCTGGTGGCTTTGGCTATCGTGGAGTGGAGGGCAAAATCTTAACCGCTCAATACGCACGTGAAAACAATATTCCTTACTTAGGCATTTGCTTAGGTATGCAAGTCGCATTAATTGAATACGCTCGTAATGTGGCTGGTTTAACTCAAGCCAATTCATCGGAATTTAATAAAGAATGCCCGCAACCTGTAGTAGGCTTAATTACCGAATGGCAAGATGCAACAGGTCATGTAGAAACTCGTAGCGATCAATCAGATTTAGGCGGGACAATGCGTTTAGGCGCACAACAATGTCATCTTATTCAGGGTTCAAAAGTACGTGAATTATATGGCAAAGACACTATTGAAGAACGTCATCGTCACCGTTATGAAGTGAATAACACTCTGCTACCACAAATTGAAAAAGCTGGCTTAAAAGTAACAGGTTTAAGTGCGGATAAAAAATTAGTAGAAATTATTGAAGTGCCAAATCACCCTTGGTTCGTAGCTTGTCAATTCCACCCAGAATTTACTTCTTCACCAAGAGATGGACACCCATTATTCGCTGGTTTTGTTAAAGCAGCAAAAGAAAATCAACAAAATAAATAGGTAAAGTTCGATTAGATCAAAATATTGTGATTTTTTGCAAGACAAAAGCCATAAAGATCTATACCATATTGGAATAACTTTAAATAAGAATTTTAGATTAACTTAATAGAAGGAAAACAAAAATGGCAAAAATCGTTAAAGTAATCGGTCGTGAAATCATTGACTCACGCGGTAACCCAACTGTAGAAGCTGAAGTTCATTTAGAGGGCGGTTTTGTTGGTTTAGCAGCAGCTCCATCTGGTGCATCAACAGGTTCTCGTGAAGCATTAGAACTACGTGACGGTGATAAATCACGTTTCTTAGGTAAAGGTGTATTAAAAGCAGTTAGTGCAGTAAATAACGAAATCGCAAAAGCTGTAGTCGGTAAAGATGCGTTAAACCAAGCTGAAATCGACCAAATTATGATCGACTTAGACGGCACAGAAAACAAATCAAAATTCGGTGCAAACGCTATTTTAGCAGTATCTTTAGCCAACGCCAAAGCTGCCGCAGCAGCGAAAGGTTTACCACTTTACGCTCACATTGCAGAACTTAACGGCACACCAGGTCAATATTCTATGCCATTACCAATGATGAACATCATCAATGGTGGTGAACACGCTGACAACAACGTGGATATTCAAGAATTTATGATTCAACCAGTTGGTGCAAAAACGTTACGTGAAGCATTACGTATCGGTGCCGAAGTATTCCATAACCTTGCTAAAGTATTAAAATCTAAAGGTTTAAGCACTGCAGTTGGTGATGAGGGCGGTTTCGCACCTAACCTAGAATCTAACGCAGCAGCACTTGCTTGTATCAAAGAAGCGGTAGAAAAAGCAGGTTATGTATTAGGTAAAGATGTCACATTGGCGATGGACTGTGCATCATCTGAATTCTATAACAAAGAAAACGGTATGTACGAAATGAAAGGTGAAGGCAAATCATTCACTTCTCAAGAGTTCACTCACTACCTTGAAGGTTTAACCAAAGAATACCCAATCGTGTCTATTGAAGATGGTCAAGATGAATCAGACTGGGAAGGTTTTGCCTACCAAACTAAAGTATTGGGCGACCGTGTTCAATTAGTGGGTGATGACTTATTCGTAACTAACACCAAAATCTTGAAAGAAGGTATCGAAAAAGGTATCGCAAACTCAATCTTAATCAAATTCAACCAAATCGGTTCTTTAACTGAAACGTTGGCTGCGATTAAAATGGCGAAAGATGCAGGTTATACCGCAGTTATCTCTCACCGTTCAGGCGAAACTGAAGATGCAACGATTGCAGATTTAGCAGTTGGTACCGCAGCAGGTCAAATCAAAACAGGTTCAATGAGCCGCTCAGACCGTATTGCGAAATACAACCAATTAATTCGTATTGAAGAAGCATTAGGCGACAAAGCACCGTTCTTAGGCTTAAAAGCGGTGAAAGGTCAAGCTTAATCTGGTTTTATAACGTAATAAACCGCCTTAAAAGGCGGTTTATTTTTTTGTTCTTCTATTACATATTTTTCCAGCGTACCATTTTCTCTAACAAATCAACCAATTCAGATCGCTCTGCACTAGTTAAATTATCAAATAATATTTCAAGTTTTCTCGCCTGATCCGTAGAACGATTACTGGTTTCTGTCAATAAATCAGCGGCTTCACAGTGAAAAATCTCAGAAAGTTCGAATAATCTGAGTATTGAAGGAACAATTTTCCCTCGCTCCATCCGAGATACAGCGTCATTACTCATTCCCAGTATTTCGGCGAGTTCAGCTTGGGTTAAATTACTTGCTTGGCGATATTTTGCTATCGCTCGACCGATAGTTTTCATCAATTGTGCGTCTTTTTCTAGCACTTTTCGCTCCTTCAATTAAACAAAGTAATAATAGCTATTGACTCTTTTTAATGAATGGCTAATAATTCTTGATATAAGAATAAAAGGTCTAATTTATGAATTTAATCTGTCTTGATTAGGTGTTACGTTCTTATATATTTAGAAGTTGAGTTTCTCAGCAATAAGTAAAATTCACATATAAGGAAATAAAAAATGGCTATCCCATTAATTATTGGAGCAGCGGCTCTTGTTGGTATTGGTGTTGGTGCGAAAAAAGTGAGTGACGGACGAGATTACTCTCGTTGGGCGGAACAAGAACTTGATGAAGCAAAAAGCAAGCACAGCAAAGCAAAAAGTAATTTAGATACTTCTCAACGTTGGTTAAATGAACGCACGGGAAAAATCGGTAAATTGCGTTTAGATATTGGTAAGCAAATTGGTGGTCTAACAAAAATGGCTGACGACTTAATGAAAAAACTCAATTCATCAAGCCAGAGCAATCATCGTTTTGATATTGCTATTCCAAACACGGAATTAAAACGTATTGAAGGATTTAGTTATTCCGCAATGGAATTTTCTAAAGGCTTAGCAAGTGGAGCGATTGCAGGTGGTGTGGCGGGTTACGCAGTTTATGGTGGTACAATGGCACTGGCGACAGCTTCAACCGGCACGGCAATTAGTACGCTTTCAGGCGTAGCAGCAACCAATGCGGCATTAGCTTCAATTGGTGGGGGATCGTTAGCAGCAGGTGGTTTAGGTGTCGCAGGTGGTACGGCTTTGTTAGGTGGTTTAGTCGCTGCCCCAATTTTTGCGATAGCAGCTTGGTCTTATGCTTCCAACGCTGAAGACAATTATCGTAAAGCTAGAGATTATCACGATGATGTGAAGAAAGCTGTTGAAAAGATGAACTCAGCGGAAAGTAAGATTGATAACATCGTTTATTATATTGATGAAGTACACAATGCAACAGAAAAAATGCGAGATGTGCTAAATCAATATTATAATGAACTAAAAGCATTTCACGATCGTTTTATTATTAATGGTGAAAACATTAGTAATTTCTCGACTAGAGTCTTACAAGTGGTAAATGATGGTATGGCTGTTGCAGCGATTTTAACTGATGTGGCAATTGCCCCATTATTTAAAATGACGAGAAAAGATGGAAAAGATGTCATTTCTACGGATAGCGATAAAATTCCATTAGACAATAGAGCTGAAGTAAGAAGTATTTTTCAAGAAAAAAATACAAAGCTGGTTAAATTCAGCTAACATTGATCTAATGGGCTAATATGATGATTAGCCCATTGTCTTTTCTGCAAAAGGTAAAAAATGAGTACATTAATCCAAAATTTTAATTTTGATTGGACAGCGGAACTAAATAATACGGTTACTACCAGCTTATCCACTTCGTTTGGCTTACCAGCTAATGCTATTAACCGTAAAACATTAGACAATATTAAAAGAGAAAGCAAAACAGAACTCAAACGCATTATTGGGGCATTATTAGCAGAAGTTTGGCTAGAACTCAAAGAACAAATTCCCATATTACTTGAAAAATATAAAAAAGAATTTTCTTTTGAAGAATTTGCTAATGATGTAAAAAGATTACTCTCTTTGATTATGCAACGAGTGAAAGTGCGGTTTAAAGAGATTATAGAAGAGCTTAAAGAAAAAGGAATCAAAGCTTTCTTTGAAGAAGTGACATCAACATTAGAAGCAATCTTCTTTTCTTCAGCAAGAAGAATATATACATCAATCAAACAACTTTTTACCGCAGCAGTTGAAGCTGTGAAAGTTATTCTTTTCAATCCAGAAAGACTATCCGCTGCAAATTTAATTAAACGGATAATGCAAATTATCAATACAGTGATTACCACTATTCTTGGAACATTTATCAATGCTCAATTAAATACACTGTTGATCGGTGTGCCTTACGCAGCTGAAATTTCATTATTTATCAGTAGTCTAATTACGGGATTATTAGCATTAGGGGCAAATTATTTCTTAGAATACAGTGTAATAATGCAAAAAGTGTGGCGGATGGTTGATATGTTATTTAAAAATAAATATGACCTGCTACTTGAAGATGCACAATGCTTAAATGCCGAATTAGATGCTTATGTAACCGAATTGGCAAGAGTTGAATTTTCATTTAACTATCAAGAATTAAACCATTTCACAGCCCAATTAAAGATTACATCAAGTCAAATTGAGAAAAGCGAACTCATTAAAGCTGAAATTGAACGCAGAAATATTGAGTTACCTTATGAATATGGCAATCTTGATAGTGTAAGGAGTTGGTTAGTTGGATTGCAACATAAATAATACTTCACCATTCCCTTGTTATGCCTGTGGCAAATGTTGTCAGCGAGTCAACCGCAGTGAACAAACAGCATTTTTAGATCGGGGGGATGGTATTTGTCACCATTTTGATTTAGAAACAAATTTATGCAACATTTATTCGGATAGACCGCTAGTTTGTCGAGTTGAAGAATATTACAAACAACATTTATCACATATTTATGAATGGAATGAATTTGTTGAAATGAATCTAACCATTTGCGAACAATTCAATCAGGAAGATAATCCCACTTTTACAACATAAAATTAGGTGATTTAGTACTCTACAATTTAACCTATTTGCATATTAACCCTAAAACTTTTAAAATTCACAATCGTACTTTGGTTTCCAATGAAAAAAGAATGTGGTATTTTTACAAAATTTTAAGGGGACATTATATGTTACATTTAGTTTTAGAAGATAAACACCTTATCGGTCAGAAAAAACATTTTGGAGCCCATTCCACCGTGCATGATCATTTGGTAGTAATGTTTGAAGATGATGGCGAAACGGGTTATTTTTATGCTATGGATTTAAATAACCAACAACAGCCTATCGTAGATAGTTTATATGTATATGGTGTGGATAGCATTGAGGGACGGCACGAAGCTCGCCAATTTCAGATTTGTTGGTCAGAAAATGGCAATCAAGCCTTTTTGTTAGTAAATGGCTATCCCCATGCCAGCTTTGATTATACAAGATTAGTAGGTTACAACCACAGCAAATACCCACTGCCAGAAATCACCAGTATGTGGTCGCACGAAGAAATTACCGATAAACTAGTGGCAGAATGGCTAAAAGTTTAACACCAGATTTATATTTATTCATCGGTTAAACCGATTATAATAATTTATGCAATCAGTTTGCCGATCGCTATATTTTTATACAGAATAGCAAGATTATTCCCCTTAAAAGATATAAAGGAAAGCAGTTATGACAAAACATTATGATTATGTTGCAATTGGTGGCGGTAGTGGCGGTATTGCCTCGATTAACCGTGCGGCAAGTTATGGTAAGAAATGTGCGATTATAGAAGCAAAACACTTGGGTGGCACTTGCGTCAATGTCGGTTGTGTACCGAAAAAAGTGATGTTCTATGGTGCTCAAATTGCCGAAGCGATTCATCATTATGCCCCTGATTATGGCTTTGATGTGAACGTCAATAAATTAGATTTTTCAAAATTAGTTGAAAGCCGTCAAGCCTATATCGGTCGCATTCATACCTCGTACGGTAATGTATTAGGTAAAAATAATGTAGATGTGTTAAATGGCTTTGCTAAATTTGTTGATGCCAAAACCATTGAAGTGAGCTATGCAGATGGTTCAAGTGAACAAGTTACCGCCGATCACATTTTAATCGCTACTGGTGGTCGCCCAAGTATTCCTAAGGTGAAAGGGGCAGAATATGGCATCACTTCTGACGGTGTATTTGCGTTAACAGAATTACCAAAATCCGTTGCGATTGTAGGGGCGGGTTATATTGCGGTAGAACTGGCTGGTGTGTTGAATAGCTTTGGTGTCGAAAGCCATTTATTTGTACGTCAACACGCCCCATTACGTACTCAAGATCCATTAATTGTCGAAACATTATTAGAAGTATTAGCTCAAGACGGCATTCAGTTACATAAGCAAGCTATTCCTGAAGAAGTCGTCAAAAATGCAGACGGCACATTAACTTTGAAACTCAAAGATGGTCGTGAAACCACGGTAGAAAGTATTGTATGGGCGATTGGTCGTGAACCAGCAACCGATGTGATTAATTTACAAGCTACTGGTGTGGCGACTAATGAATATGGATTTATCAAAGTGGATAAATTCCAAAATACCAATATACCGAACATCTATGCAGTAGGCGATATTATTGAGGGCGGTATTGAATTAACGCCAGTTGCCGTGGCAGCTGGTCGCCGTTTGTCCGAGCGTTTATTTAATCATAAACCAAACGAGCATTTGGATTATAACCTTGTGCCGACTGTTGTATTTAGTCACCCCCCAATCGGCACTATCGGTTTAACCGAGCCACAAGCCATTGAACAATATGGTCAAGACAATGTCAAAGTATATAAATCATCGTTTACCGCAATGTACACCGCAGTTACTCAACACCGTCAACCTTGCCGCATGAAATTGGTTTGTGTTGGTCAAGAAGAAAAAGTGGTAGGCTTACACGGTATTGGTTTTGGGGTAGATGAAATGATTCAAGGTTTTGCGGTGGCAATTAAAATGGGTGCAACCAAAGCCGATTTTGATAACACCGTTGCCATTCATCCGACAGGTTCAGAAGAATTTGTCACTATGCGTTAATCATTAGAAAATAAGGAAATTTATTATGTTTACAGACTGGAAAGAACATACATCACATGTAAAAAAATCATTTGGTGAATTAGGTAAAAAGCACCCTAAAATGTTACAGGCTTATGGAGCATTAAGTGCGGCGGCGGCAGAGGGTAATGTATTAGATGCTAAGACAAGAGAGTTAATTGCTTTAGCCGTTGCTGTAACCACCCGTTGCGAAAGCTGCATCTCTGTTCATGCTGCAGAAGCAGTAAAAGCAGGTGCAACAGAAGAAGAGGTATCTGCGGCATTAGCCATGTCAATCGCTTTAAACGCTGGTGCAGCTTATACTTACTCTTTGCGTGCCTTAGAAGCGTTTAATGAACAGAAATAATTTTTCTATATTGCAAAAATTAGTCTAATAATCCAAAGACTACATTCTAATCTTGACAGAATGTAGTCTTTTTAGTTTTATTTACTCTCTAAATCCACCCCTAATACTTCTGGAATCAATTTAATTTCGCCATAGAGATGATGTAGAATATCTTTATTCTCTAAATCCGCACACATAACCAATTTAATTTCACCGTGATATAAATCCTTAATATTCATGTCTTCAATATCACAATGATGTTGTGCAAATAATGCGTTGATTTTATTGATACCTGCCATATCATTAAGATGAACCGTTAATGTCGCTTTAATATCTGCTGGACGATGACGTTGTATATAATGCTGTACAATAGGACTTAAACGAATAGCGATAAAAATCATCAGTGTCGCCAGAATAGCATCAAAAAAGAATCCTGCACCAGCTGCAATACCAATTCCAGCTGCCGCCCAAACAATGGCTGCGGTGGTTAACCCTGAAATCGCATCATTGCTTTTACGTAAAATAACACCAGCACCTAAAAAACCAATTCCACTAATGACTTGTGCCGCCAACCGCATTGGATCGGTTCGAATATTTTGGGAAACTTCAGCATAATATTCAGCCGATTGAATTGAAACAATCGTTAAAATACAAGTGGTTATTGAGATGATGACACAGGTTTTCACCCCGACAGGCTTGCGTTTCAATTCTCGTTCCAAGCCGATAATACCGCCTAGACACATCGCCACACACAATTTCATTAAAATAATAAAATGTGATGAAGTGACTACGGCTAAAAATAAAGTTTGAATATTTTCCATTAAAGTATCCCTTGTTCTATTAATGAAGTTACGTCAGGCATCACTCCACGCCATAAGGCAAAAGAATGAGCCGCTTGCCCCACCAACATGCCAAAACCATCACTTATATTTTGCACACCAAGGGATTTTGCCCAAGCAATAAAAGGCGTATCACTTCGTTTTGCATATTGCATATCATAAACTGCGTCAGCTAGTCGTAAAATTTCTGGATTAATGGGTACTGTTTGCCCTTTTAAGCCTAAGGATGTCGCATTAATAATTAATGCAAAATGCTGTACAGAAATTTCATCTAATTGCACCGCACTTATGTTGCCATATTGGCGAAATTTACCTGCTAATTGCTGTGCTTTCGAAACCGTACGGTTGGCAATGATAATATTTTGTTTAGCTTGCAATAATGGTAATAACACGCCTTGCGTTGCTCCACCAGCACCTAAAATTAAGATTGATTGATTAGGTTTCAACCAAGTTAAACGTTGTAAATCGCTGACTAAACCTGCCCCATCTGTGTTGTCAGCATAAAGATCTCCATTGTCTAACATCTTCAATGTATTACAAGCACCTGCAGTTAATGCCCTTTTACTATAAACTTGTGCTAACTGATAAGCCCTTTGCTTAAAAGGAGAGGTAATATTACAACCTTTCGCCCCTTGGGCAAAAAAGTCTAATAGTTGTTGTTCAAATTTGACTTCATCACCCAACATAGCAACATATTGTAAATCTTGCCCTGTCTGTTGAGCAAAAATTTGATGAATCTGGGGGGATTTGCTTTGGGCAATAGGATTACCCCATACTGCATATTTATCCATTTTATCCTTGCCTAACTAACTGATTAGTAAATAAATCTCTAATTTCTGACGGATTTTTTGCATCACCAACGGGCATCTCTAATACAGGGAAATCTGCACCAAATTGTGACCGCACTTCTGCTACTGTTTTACAAGGTGGTAATCCCGTCAGATTAGCACTGGTTGAGGTTAAAGCAAAACCCGTAGCATAACATAATTGTTCTACCGCTGGATGATGGCATAAGCGAACTGCAATACTATTAAATTTCCCAGTCAAAAATTTTGGTACAGCCATATCAACTGGTACTAGCCAAGTGGTTGGGCGATCATATTGACCTTGCAATCTATTCCAATGCTGTTGGGTAAAATTTTTTGTATCAATAAACGGCAACAGAAAATCTAAATCTGGAGCCACCAATATCAGCCCCTTTTCTACTGGACGTTGTTTCAAAATTAATAATTTTTCCACCGCACTTTGACTTAACGGATTACACCCTAAACCAAATACTGCCTCAGTAGGATAAGCTATGACTTGATCAGATTTAAGTAAGTTTGCTAATTTATTCATATTATTATGTTAAGTTAAATAAAAAAGAAACGCTAGAATAAACCAGCGTTTCTTTATTTTTTTGTTATTCCTTAAAATGGAATATCATCATCAAAATTATCCATTGGTGGTTCATTCACTGGTTTCGCTTTTTGAGTTTGTGGTGCTTGACGCGAGTAACCACTTGATTGTTGTTGACCACCAAAACTACTATTACCTGCAAAATTGCTATTATCTTGATTATATCCATTTTGATTAGCATTACGGCTATCCAACATCTGCATGACATCCCCTTGGATTTCTGTGGTATAGCGATCTTGCCCGTTTTGATCTTGCCATTTTCTAGTACGTAAACGTCCTTCCACATAAACCTGTGAGCCTTTACGTAAATATTCACCAACGACTTCTGCTTGACGGCGATAAAATACAATACGATGCCATTCGGTTTGTTCACGGCGTTCACCCGTATTTTTATCCGTCCAACTTTCACTAGTCGCAACACTAATATTTGCTACGGCTTCACCGTTCGGCATGGTACGCACTTCTGGATCGTTACCTAAACGACCTACAATAATGACTTTATTAACTCCTGCCATAATTTCCTCGATTAATGGTTAATTTTGAGAATATTTTGCCTGAAAATAAAAAAAAAATCCATATTTTTTACTGGTTATTTTAACAGAGATTAAAATATGTGATATGCTTTCCAAAATTTTACTTTTTTCAACACTGACATGGATCAGACAATGGATAGCATAGATATTCGTGGGGCAAGAACCCACAATTTAAAAAACATCAATTTAACCATTCCACGAGATAAACTTATTGTTATTACTGGCTTATCTGGCTCAGGTAAATCATCGCTTGCCTTTGATACACTCTATGCCGAGGGACAACGCCGTTATGTAGAAAGCCTATCAGCTTATGCACGTCAATTTCTTTCTTTAATGGAAAAGCCCGATGTGGACAGCATTGAGGGACTTTCACCCGCTATTTCGATTGAACAAAAATCAACTTCACATAACCCCCGTTCTACGGTAGGAACAGTGACAGAGATTCATGATTATTTACGTTTATTGTTTGCCCGTGTAGGTGAACCACGCTGCCCGACTCATAACGAACCTTTAGTCGCTCAAACTATTTCACAAATGGTAGATAAGGTATTGAGTTTACCAGAAGAAAGCAAAATGATGTTGCTCGCCCCCGTGGTAAAAAATCGTAAAGGGGAACATGTTAAGTTACTCGACCAAATCGCTGCACAAGGCTATATTCGTGCCAGAATTGATGGTGAAATTTGTGATCTATCCGATCCACCTACATTAGAATTACAGAAAAAACATACCATTGAGGTAGTGGTAGATCGTTTCAAAGTGCGGTCAGATTTAGCCACCAGATTAGCAGAGTCTTTTGAAACTGCCCTAGAATTATCGGGTGGCACTGCTGTGGTTGCTAATATGGAAAATGAAAAAGCCGAAGAACTGGTTTTCTCTGCTAATTTTGCATGTTCTCATTGTGGTTATTCTGTGCCTGAATTAGAACCGCGGTTATTTTCTTTTAATAATCCAGCGGGAGCCTGTCCGACTTGTGATGGTTTAGGTGTACAACAATTTTTTGATGAAAAACGTGTGGTACAGAATCCATCAATTTCTTTAGCGGGTGGAGCGATTAAAGGTTGGGATCGTCGTAACTTTTATTATTATCAAATGCTGACTTCTTTAGCAAAACATTATCATTTTAATGTGGAAGAACCTTTTGAGAAATTACCGAAAAAAATTCGTGAGATTGTCTTACACGGCTCTGGTAAGGAAGAAATCGAATTCACCTATTTAAATGATCGGGGCGACAGTGTCGTTCGCCGTCATGCTTTTGAGGGGATTTTAAATAATATGGCTCGCCGTTATAAAGAAACGGAATCCATATCAGTACGTGAAGAATTAGCTAAACATATCAGCACACGTCCTTGCATAGATTGTAGCGGTTCTCGTTTACGTCCTGAAGCTCGCCATGTTTATATTGGACAAACCAACTTGCCAGATGTGGCGGAAATGAGTATTGGAGAAGCCTTACAATTCTTTGAGAAAATGGCACTGGCTGGACAAAAAGCCAAAATTGCAGAGAAAATTCTAAAAGAAATTAAAGAACGTCTGTCTTTTTTGGTCAATGTGGGATTAAATTATCTTTCTCTTTCACGTTCCGCAGAAACCCTGTCTGGCGGTGAAGCTCAACGTATTCGGTTAGCAAGCCAAATTGGAGCAGGGTTAGTGGGAGTGATGTATGTGTTAGATGAACCGTCCATAGGGTTACATCAACGAGATAATGAACGTCTGCTTAATACATTGATTCATCTACGTAATTTAGGTAATACGGTAATTGTGGTGGAACATGATGAAGATGCCATTCGAGCTGCCGATCATATTATTGATATTGGACCAGGGGCAGGGGTACACGGTGGAAAAGTGATTGCACAAGGCAGCATAAAAGAAATTATGGCGAATCCAAATTCCATTACAGGCAAATATTTATCGGGTGCAGAAGAAATAAAAATTCCGCCAAAACGCACCGCACTTGATCCCACTAAAATTTTACGCTTGAACGGAGCTACTGGAAATAACCTTAAAGCGGTGAATTTGGAAATTCCTGTAGGTTTATTTACTTGTATTACTGGCGTTTCTGGTTCAGGGAAATCAACTTTAATCAATGACACGTTGTTTCCACTGGCTCAAAATGCGTTAAACCGTGCCGATAATATTAACTTTGCTCCCTACCAATCCATTGAGGGCTTGCAACATTTCGATAAAGTGATCGATATTGATCAAAGCCCTATTGGACGTACGCCACGTTCTAATCCAGCCACTTACACAGGATTATTTACACCGATTCGTGAGCTATTCGCAGGCGTACCTGAATCTCGAGCAAGGGGCTATAATGTTGGGCGTTTCAGCTTTAATGTGCGTGGTGGACGCTGTGAAGCCTGTCAAGGGGATGGTGTGTTAAAAGTAGAAATGCACTTTTTGCCTGATGTTTATGTACCTTGCGACCATTGTAAAGGTAAACGCTACAACCGTGAAACCTTAGAAATTCGTTACAAAGGCAAAACCATTCATCAGGTCTTGGATATGACCGTGGAAGAAGCTCGTGAATTTTTCGATGCCATTCCTGTCATTGCACGCAAATTGCAAACCCTAATGGATGTGGGTTTATCATATATTCGCTTAGGGCAATCTTCTACCACCCTTTCAGGGGGAGAAGCTCAACGGGTAAAATTAGCTACCGAACTCTCAAAACGAGATACAGGTAAAACCTTGTATATCCTAGATGAACCGACCACTGGCTTGCATTTTGCGGATATTAAACAATTACTTGAAGTGTTGCACCGTTTGCGAGATCAGGGGAACACGATTGTAGTGATTGAGCATAATTTAGATGTTATCAAAACCGCCGATTGGATTGTGGATCTCGGACCAGAAGGTGGTAATGGCGGAGGTGAGATTATTGCCTCAGGAACACCTGAACAAGTGGCAAAAGATAAGAAATCACATACAGCGAGATTTTTAAAGGATATTTTACAGAAAAAGTAATTTGATTTGGATTTAAATAAAAAATTCGCTGTAATTACCGCCGATTTTTTGGTACATTACGCATAATTTTTGTATATATTATTCAACAAACATTTATTAACGGAATTCTTATGTTATTTAAAAAAATTCGGGGTTTATTCTCCAATGATTTATCTATTGATTTAGGTACAGCAAATACTCTAATTTATGTGAAAGATCAAGGTATTGTACTTGATGAACCATCTGTAGTGGCAATTCGTCAAGGGCGTGCTGGACAACGTAGTATTGCGGCAGTCGGTAAAGATGCCAAAATGATGCTCGGTCGTACTTCGAATAATATTGAAGCCATTCGCCCAATGAAAGACGGCGTAATTGCGGATTTCTTTGTAACCGAAAAAATGTTGCAATACTTTATTAAACAAGTACATAGCGGTAATTTCTTACGCCCAAGCCCACGTGTATTAATTTGTGTACCAGCAGGGGCAACCCAAGTTGAACGCCGTGCTATTAAAGAATCTGCGATTGGTGCAGGTGCAAGAGAAGTCTATTTAATTGAAGAACCGATGGCAGCAGCAATCGGGGCAGGTCTGCCTGTATCTACTCCAACGGGTTCAATGGTGATTGATATCGGTGGTGGTACAACAGAAATTGCGGTTATCGCCTTAAATGGTTTAGCTTATTCTTCTTCAGTGCGTATTGGTGGCGATAAATTTGATGAAGCCATTATTTCTTATGTGCGTAAAACCTTTGGTTCAATCATTGGTGAAGTAACCGCTGAACGCATTAAACACGAAATTGGTGTTGCTTATATTGAATCAGATGCGGATGTACTTGAATTAGAAGTTCATGGTTTAAATCTGTCAGAAGGTGTTCCACGTCCATTTACGTTAACCTCTCGTGATGTATTAGAAGCCATTAGCCAACCGCTTAAAGGCATTATTGATGCGATTCGTTCTGCCTTAGAAGAATGTAAACCTGAACACGCATCCGATATTTATGAATACGGTATCGTATTAACTGGCGGCGGAGCATTATTACGTAATATTGCTCATTTAGTCAGTAAAGAAACTGGCGTACGTGTAGTTGTGGCAGATAATCCATTAACCTGTGTGGCTCTTGGTGGTGGTGAAGCCTTACACATGATTGATATGCACGGTGGTGATATCTTTAGTGATGATATTTAACTAAACCCAATGAAAAAAGTGCGGTGAAAAAATAGTTTAATTTTACACCGCACTTTTTTACATGATTTTGGATTGGCAATGAAACCTATTTTCGGAAAAGCTCCCCCGCTCGGACTGCGTTTATTTTTTGCAGTCATGGCATCTATTGCTCTAATTATCTTTGATGGGAAAAGCAATGCTATGATTAAAGCTCGTAGTGTGATGGAAACTTTTGTCGGAGGTTTATATTATTTAGCCAATACCCCACATACTGTTTTAGATAGCTTTTCTGATAATCTTATTGACACCAATAAACTGCAAATTGAGAACCGTGTTCTGAAAGAACAACTTCGCGAAAAAAATGCCGATTTATTATTGCTGGATCAATTAAAAGTTGAAAATCAACGTTTGCGTTTATTACTCAATTCCCCTTTACGTACAGATGAATATAAAAAAATTGCTGAAGTATTAACCGCAGAAAGCGATACTTATCGTCAACAAGTGGTGATTAACCAAGGCAAAGGTACTGGTGCTTATGTAGGACAACCTGTAATTGATGAACGTGGTGTAGTAGGACAAATTATTTCCTCTGGTGAAGATAGTTCCCGAGTGCTATTGCTAACCGATGTTACCCATTCGATTCCAGTTCAAGTGTTGCGTAATGATGTACGTACCATTGCAAGTGGAACAGGTCGAGCCGATGAGCTTTCCTTGGATAACGTTCCACGTTCGGTTGATATTGTTAAGGGAGATTTGTTAGTCACTTCTGGTTTAGGTGGTCGTTTTCCTGAAGGGTATCCAGTGGCAGTGGTGGAAAAAGTATCCCGAGATGGTTCTAATTATTTTGCTACAATTACAGCTAAACCATTAGCTTCACTAGAACGACTACGTTATGTTTTGCTAGTCTGGTCGAGTGTAGAAGATATGCACAAGGCTCAAGCACTATCTCCAGAAGAAGTGCGTAACAGCGTACAACAACGGTTAAAAAATGTGCCACAGAAAAAAGAAAAAGCTACCGAAGAATCCGAGCAAAATACACCGCACTCTGTAGATGATAATGGCACTGAAAATTTACCCGTAGAAATGAACTCAAATGATACTCAGCCAGATCCTGAGTTAAAAGAACACAGGGAGGAAGACTGATGAATGTTCGTTTTATTATTCAAGTCGTTAGTTTACTTTGTATTTTTGTGGTGGCATTGGTATTAGAAATTGCACCTTGGCCCGCAGGTTTTCAGAGCTTTAAGCCCGCTTGGTTAGTGTTAGTCTTGACTTACTGGTCATTGTCTATTCCAGAAAAAGTCAGTATTGGCTCCGCTTTTGTCCTTGGTGTAATTTGGGATATTGTGCTTGGTTCTATGATGGGTGTACATGCTCTAGTGCTTTCAGTATTTATGTATGTAGTAGCTAAGAATCATGCTTTATTAAGAAATCTCTCTCTGTTACAGCAAAGTTTACTAATGATTCTATTAGTTTATTGTATTCGCTTAAGTATTTTCTTTGTTGAACGCCTCATTCACAATGCCACGTTTCAATGGCAGGAAATCTTTGGTGCATTAATCAGTGGTCTGCTTTGGCCTTGGGTATTTTTACTATTACGTAAAATTCGTTTGAAATTACAAATTAATGAATAAATCTATAAAAATAACATTATTTTAACCGCACTTTTATTAACATAGGAATTGACTCCAAAATTATTATTCTGGTCATCACCAATTTTATCAGTTTAAAATTTCACATAATTAACACAAACTAATTTAAAACACCAAAAATAAGTGATATTACAGTATATCACTCAATATTGATTACAATTTAGCCATATAAATTCAGTAGTAAAATAAGCAAAACTCGCTTAAAATCTAGTCTAGCTACAACTTTCATTTACTATGGAAATAACACTATGTCAAAACCACTCAATTTTGTAATGATCTCCCCTCATTTTCCCACTAATTTCGAGACCTTTGCGGTGCGAATGAAAGAAAAAGGGATTAACACATTGGGAATCGCAGACACCCCTTACGAACAGTTAAGTGAAAACTTGCGTAACTCTTTAACCGAATATTATCGTGTTGATAATATGGAAGACTATGATCAAGTTTATCGTGCCGTGGGATATTTTGCCCATAAATACGGTCGTATTGATCGTGTAGAATCACATAATGAATACTGGCTTGAATTAGATGCAAAATTGCGTACTGATTTCAATGTCTTTGGTTATAAAAATGAAGATATGTTAGCCATTAAAACCAAAGCACAAATGAAAGAAGTTTTTCGCCAAACAGGTTTAAAAGTAGCTAAAGGACAAGTCTTCCAAAATGATGATGAGGCTCGTAAATTAGCTAACAAACTGAAATTCCCCGTTATTATTAAACCAAATTCTGGTGTCGGGGCTAGTGATACTTACAAAATCAAAAGTGCGGATGAATTAGAAGCCTTTTTTACTTACAAAAATCCGCAAGTTGAATACATTATGGAAGAATTCATTGATGGGGATATTGTAACCTTTGATGGTTTAACTGATCATGATGGTAATATCGTATTCTATTCTAGCCTTGAATATTCTGAAGCTGTATTAGATACTGTCGAAAAAGATGGTGATATGTTCTATTATGTTCCTCGTGATATTTCGCCTGAATTAATCAAATTAGGCAAACAATGCGTAGATGCTTTCGGTGTACGTGAGCGTTTTTTCCACTTTGAATTTTTCCGTGTGAAGAAAACAGGCGAATTTTTACCACTAGAAATTAACTGCCGTCCACCAGGTGGTTTGACTATTGATATGTGGAATTATGCGAATGATTTTGATGTATTCAAAGAATATGCGAATATCGTAACAGAAAATAAATTTTACACCAAAATTACTCACCCTTGGAATGTGGTGTATATTTCTCGTAAAGCCAACCAAAATTATACTCATTCCATTGACCAAGTGTGTGAAAAATTTGCTGACAATATTATTAGTGTCCAAACAGTACCAGGTGTGTTCGCTAAAATCATGGGTGAACACGGTATTTTAGCTCGTGCAGATAGCATTGAGAAAATGCGTGAGATCGTACAATTTGCCCAGAAAAAACAATAACAAGGAATAAAATAAAATGCATTTTGAGAGAAGAAGTCAGTGGAGCGGTGAATTAGGGCGGGAGATGTCCTTTAACGTGTATGGTCACACGGGTAAACCAGTGGTCGTGTTTCCGTCATCTGGTGGTAATCAGAACGAATATGGTAACTTTGGTATGATTGATGCTTGTCGCTCTTTTATTGAACGAGGCTTAATTAAATTCTACACACCAGATTCCTATGATAACGAGTCGTGGTTAGCCACATGGAAAAGTGGGCATGATATGGCATTAGCTCATAATGCTTATGATCGTTATATTATACATGAATTAGTGCCACTCATTCGTCACGAATCACAATGGGGTGGTCCTATGATTGCCACTGGCTGTAGCATGGGAGCATTCCATGCGATTAACTTTGCATTACGTCATCCTGATTTATTTGATACAGCTATTGCATTAAGTGGTGTGTATGATGCACGTTTTTTTACTGGTGATTTTGGTAGTGATCAAGCCGTATATTTCAATTCACCAATTGATTATATGGCAAATCAACAAGATGAATGGTTCTTAGAACGTTATCGTAGAAATCATTATATAGTGGCAGTTGGTCAAGGTGCTTGGGAAGAACAGCATATTGCAGACACTGCTCGCTTACAACAGGTTTTTGATAACAAAAGTATTAGTGCTTGGTTCGATTTCTGGGGCAGTGATGTGGATCATGACTGGCCTTGGTGGCGAGTACAAATGCCATTCTTCTTAGGTAAGTTAGAAGAACAAGGAATTATTTAATTGAACTCAATTTAACCCTGTAATTACAGGGTTATGAGTAACTACATTTTATACAACGCATAGTAATCATTACTATGCGTAACCTAGTGTCAAAACTAAATCTTTTCTTTTTTTCACCGCACTATTCAATTAATGAGAACTGTAAAAACTCTACAAAATGGTTTGCCCAGTGTTTCTCATGGTGGATTTCATTTGCCATAATACGTAAACGAATATTATCGACCGAATGTCCTGTTCTAATTAACCCTTGATAGTAACGTAAAGTACAATCAATATAAGCCTGATTCATATTCGAGATATATCGTGCATCCACATCATCACCTTCATTTGTTCCGACTTGAATAAAAACTCGGCTGGCTCGGTCAATGGGATGTTGATGGGTAAAGCGGAGGAAATCACCTTCGCAAAACCAAGATGCTAAAGAGAACACGCCTAAATGTCCAAAAATATGAGGATAAGCAGACCCCATATAAGCCGTGATAATACCGCCCATTGAACTACCCGCCAATAGCGTATGCTCACGCTCTGGTTTAGTGCGATAATGGTGATCTATGAAAGGCTTAACCGTGTTTACTACCCAGTCGCCATATTCACCACCTTTTCCTCCAGTATTACGATCTTGTGCGGTATGCCCAACACTGGCTTGCCAAGGTGAATATTCATCTAATCTGGCGGTTCCTGCATTATCAATACCCACAATAATGAGTTTTGGAAATTCCTTATGGCGTTTAATAGTCGGAATAATTTTCCATGAATAGCCCGAATAAGATTCTTTGCTATAAAAAATATTTTGCCCATCGTGCATATAAACCACAGGGTAATGTTGCCAGTGATCTTTATGATAGCCTTTAGGCAGTAACACACGTACTCGACGGTGGTGATCGTAATAGGGAACATATAAAAAATGTTCTTCCATTTTTAAATAAAAACGTTCCGGAACCATGTATTTTCCTTATCTCTTAATATAAAAGTGCGGTTATTTTAAAACAAAAAAGAGAAGATGAGTATCTTCTCTTTTTACCCATGCTGGATTAATCACAAATGACTTTTATCGCCAAACCACCTTGTGATGTTTCTCGGTATTTAGAATTCATATCTTTACCTGTCTCATACATAGTTTCAATCACTTTATCCAAGGTTACTCGAGGATTGGTTGTGCGGCGTAGTGCCATACGACTAGCATTAATCGCTTTCACCGAAGCAATCGCATTACGTTCAATACAAGGTACTTGTACTTGACCCCCCACAGGATCGCAGGTTAAACCTAGATTATGTTCCATAGCAATTTCAGCTGCAATACAAACCTGTTCTGGGCTACCGCCTAAAATCTCCGTTAAACCAGCTGCTGCCATAGAGCAAGCTACACCAACTTCACCTTGACAACCTACTTCAGCTCCAGAAATTGAAGCATTCATTTTATATAATGAGCCGATCATACCACAAGCCAGTAAGTAACGTTCGATAATTTCTTGGCTAATCGGTGAAATGAATTTCTCATAATAGGATAATACCGCAGGAATAATCCCACAAGCTCCGTTGGTTGGTGCAGTGACTACCCGACCGCCAGCGGCATTTTCTTCATTAACAGCTAAAGCATACATATTCACCCAATCAATAACTCGCATAGGATCATTTGACAAGTTAGTATTAGCTTGCAACATACGATATAAAGTTGCCGCACGTCTTGGCACTCTTAATGGTCCAGGTAAAATCCCCTCGGTATGTAAACCACGTTCAATACAGGCTTGCATAGTATTCCACACTCGGAATAAATGTTTTTCGGTCGCTTCTTTACCATTCAGAGCAATTTCATTTTCCATCATTACCGTGGAAAATGCTAACCCATTTTCCTTACAATGTTTCAGAATATCTACTGAATTTTGGTACGGAAAAGGTATATCAAATTTTTGTTTTTGTTCTTGACCAAAATGTTCTTCATCCACAATAAATCCACCGCCGATAGAATAGTAGATTTTCTGATAGATAACAGAATGTTGAGCATCAAGTGCGGTGATTTTCATGCCATTTTCGTGCAAAGATAAAAATGTTTGATGAAAAAGCATATTTTCATCAAAATTAAATTCTACTATTTTTTTGCCTTGAGCAATCGGCAACATGGCTGTTTCCCTTAATTCCGCAATAAATCTAGGAATTAACTCAATATCCACATCATCAGGTAAATAACCCGCTAACCCCATAATAATGGCAGTGTCAGTATTATGACCACGCCCAGTCATTGACAATGAACCATAAACATCCACATGAATTTTGTTCACTTGTTCAAAGAAATTCTGGAAAATTAAATCATCAATAAATTGCTTACCCGCTTTCATTGGTCCAACGGTGTGTGAGCTAGACGGACCAATACCCACTTTAAACATATCAAATACGCTAATCATATCATTCTTCTTATAAGAGAAATTCCCTTTTTCAATTTACGAAAAGGGGAATTTAAGGATTGGCATTTTAGCCTAATCTTTAAAATAGTCCATAGACAACCGCAGAAATTGCAATTAACCCCATTACTGTCACAAACACATTACTGAATTTACCTTGATAGCGTTGCATTGCTGGCACTTTACGAATCGCATACATTGGCATAATAAATAAAATCATAGCAATAATCGGACCGCCTAAGGATTCAATTAAGCCTAAAATACTTGGATTAATCACAGCAACGCCCCAAAGTGTTAATAGGAAGAATATCGCTGTAGCATAATTCAGTTTTTTACGATTAATTTGTTTGTTATCCGTCATTTTAATATAAAGTCCTTCCAAACCTTCACGAGCACCTAAATAGTGACCAAAGAATGAACTGGTAATTGCAAAGAAAGCAACTAATGGACCAAAATAAGAAATATACGGATTATCAAATTTATTGGCTAAGAAAGATAAAATACTGATATTTTGCTCTTTCGCCAAAATTAATTCTTCTGGGGTCAAAGTGAGAACACAACTAAACACAAAGAACATCACAAAAATCAACAACATGGTAGATGTACCTTTTAAGGTTTGACTAGCATATTTTTCTGCCAAAATTGGATCTTGATATGCACGTTGTTGTGATTGAGAAAATGCCGAAATTGCAGGTGAATGATTGAATGAGAAGACCAGCACGGGGATAGTAATCCAAAGTGTAGTAATAAAACCGCTCATAGTAGGCATTTCTTGTAACATTGCTCCATTCCATTCAGGAATCAAATAAATAGATAACGCGAAAAGAATCAATACCAACGGATAAACTAACCATTCAGTAAGTTTTAACATTACTCGTTCATTCATCAGCATGATGGAAATTAGCACAGCGATTAACACGAAAGAAAGTAATGCACGGTTCGGCGAAGCCATGCCTAATTGATGTACAATAAAAGAATCAACCGTATTAGTAATCCCATTACCATAGATTAGTAAAATTGGAAAAATCGCAAAGAAATATAATAAAGTAATTAATTTACCTGCGGTTTTACCAAAGTGTTCTTCTACCACTTCGGTAATGTCGCTCCCTGGTTTAGAAGAAGATAAAACAAAACGAGATAAACCACGATGTGCCAAATAAGTCATCGGACCGACTAAGACCGCCATACTCACTAATGGCCAAAAACCAGCCCGACCAGCATTAATTGGTAAAAATAATACTCCTGCTCCGACAGCGGTACCAAATAAATTAATCATCCAAGCAATATTAAATTTAGTCCATTTCATCGAATATTGATTTGCAGACATACAAACTCCTTAACGTCCTTATATAGTTATTAAAAATTAATTCGTGCGTATAATATTCCGAAGATTACGGAATTCCAGAAATAAATATCGAAAATGTGATCTAGTTAAAAGATTTATATGCTATTTGCCTAAATTTTTAACAGAATAAATATAAATGTTGGAAATAAAAAAAAGCAAAAAGGCTTGGGAAGTCCCAAGCCTTTGAATTGAACTAAAATCTTAAAATTACGCACCCAAACGTTCTTTGATACGTGCAGATTTACCTGAACGCTCACGTAAGTAGTAAAGTTTCGCTTTACGTACCGCACCTTTACGTTTCACAGTAATGCTGTCAATCGCAGGTGAGTGAGTTTGGAAAACACGCTCAACGCCAGTACCGTTTGAAATTTTACGTAAAGTAAATGCACTGTGCAAGCCACGGTTACGAATTGCAATAACCACGCCTTCGAATGCTTGCAAACGTTTTTTAGAACCTTCAACAACCCATACTTTCACTTCTAATGTGTCACCAGGACGAAAGCTCGGGAGGTTTTGTTTTAATTGTTCATCTTCAAGTTGTTTAATGATGTTGCTCATTTTTTAGACCTTTTTTAATACTAGAATTAACTGATTAAGCTGTTTCAGATTGCCTCTTGTTCAGATTTAATTTGTTTCAGCAGTTTCTTTTGTTCGTCAGTCAGAGCTAGTTTTTCCAGTAGCTCAGGGCGGCGTAACCACGTTCGCTCAAGGGATTGTTTTAATCGCCATTTGCGAATTTCTTCGTGATTGCCTGATATCAGCACAGGTGGCACAGTGAGTTCGTCTAACACATCTGGTCGGGTATAATGTGGGCAATCCAGCAATCCTGTAGCAAATGAATCTTCAGCTGCAGAAGCTTGTTTGCCTAATACCCCAGGGATAAATCGTGCAACAGCGTCAATCAACGTCATTGCAGGTAATTCCCCACCAGTGAGAACATAATCGCCGATTGACCATTCTTCATCAATTTCGGTTTGAATCAATCGTTCATCAATGCCTTCGTAACGCCCACACACTAAAATGAGTTTTTCATTTTGTGCTAGTTCTTTTACCCCAGCTTGATCGAGTTTACGTCCTTGCGGTGAAAGATAAATGACTTTAACTTTGTTGTCATCAGTCTTTTTACCGCTTGTGTTATACATATTTGCTTTTGCTTTAGCTTGGTGAATAGCGTCCCTTAAAGGTTGCACCATCATTAGCATGCCTGGTCCACCGCCATAAGGGCGGTCGTCCACGGTTTTGTGCTTATCAAAAGTAAAATCTCTTGGATTCACACATTGCACATTCAGCAAATGCTGTTTAACTGCTCTACCTGTTACCCCAAATTCTGTAATTGCTTTAAACATTTCGGGAAACAGGGTGACGATCCCTATAAACATAAATTTCCCCGAATATTACGACTTAAAAGCGCCACAGCGTACCTGAGATTAGAAACCAGCGTCCCAATCCACTTCAATCGTCTTTGTGGTGAGATCGACTCTTTTAACTACTTGTTCATATAAAAACGGAATCAACCGTTCTTGTTTGCCGAACGCATCTTTGTGAGTGGCTTTAACCACTAAGACATCATTAGAACCTGTTTCCATCATTTCGGACACTATCCCCATTGCATAGCCTTGTAAATTGATCACTTGGCAACCGATCAAATCGTGCCAATAATAATCGCCGTCTTCCAATGTTGGAAAAACTGACAAATCGACACCAATTTCCACGTTAGCAAGGGTTTGAGCCACTTCACGATCGTTGACATTTTTTAATTTAACTATCAGCTCGTGATTATGATGTTTCCAACTTTCTAATTCTGTAGCTTGCCACTGTCCTTTGATTTTCAAAAACCAAGGTTGATAAGCAAAGATATTTTCAGCGGATTCGGTAGATGAATAAATACGTAACCAACCACGAATACCGTAAGTCGAGCCTAATTTGCCCACTACTTCAATACGTTGCTGTTCCATATTAATCACCTATACTCAAATCGTTTAATTATGCTGCTTTTTGTGCTTCTTTCACCAAAGAAGAAACACGATCAGACAGGCTTGCACCTTTTTCTAACCACGCATTAACACGATCTAAATCTAAACGTAAACGTTCAGCCTTACCCGTTGCTAATGGATTGAAAAAGCCTACACGCTCAATGAAACGACCGTCACGTGGTGAACGGCTGTCAGCGACAACGATTTGATAGAATGGGCGTTTTTTAGCTCCGCCACGAGATAAACGAATGGTTACCATAACCTTCCTCTAATTATTTAATAATAAAAGAAAACCTACATCGAAGGAGTAGGAATGCTTACTTTTTTCTCTGTATATATAGACAAAAAGCCTGAGAATTATACATTTTTTTATTAAAAAAGCAAGGGGAAAAACAATAGTAACAACATGGAACCCAATCAACCCTGCACTGACGTACAGGGCTAAGCATGGTAACGCCACGCTGTGGCTAATCTATGTTGTTAAGATGCGAAGCATCGTTACTTGCTTAACTTTGTACGTCAGTGCAGGGTAAATCCCAATATCACGCTGTGGCTTGCCGCTTTATTTAGGGTTATAATAACTTAAACAATCTTTTAGGAAAACCTTATGCAAAATCTTCTCGTTATCCGCAACGATAAAATCGGTGATTTTATACTGATTTTCCCAGCTTTAGCTTTGCTTAAACAATCGGCTCCTCAGATCAAAATTACAGCGTTAGTACCTAATTACACAGCTCCATTAGCGGAACTCTGCCCCTATATTGATGAAATTATTATTGCTGACAAGAATAAAAAAAATTCGGCAGAATTTCACCGCACTTTGAGCCAAATCAAGCAGAAAAGATTTGATGCTGTCATTAGCTTTGTGTCCAATTGGTATAACGCCAAATTAACTTGGCAATCGGGCATTAAATATCGCCTTGCTCCAGCCACGAAATTATTTCAATATTTATATAACCATCGCTTAACCCAACGTCGCTCCCGTTCAGAAAAAGCAGAATTTCAATATAATATGGATTTAGTTTATCAATTTTTGCAAGATCATCAAATTACCGCTATTGAACCACAACCACCTTATTTAAATTTGGATAAAACTGCGGTACAAAATCAACGAATTTTATTAAGCCAACAATTAAACCTTGTGCCAAATAAAAAATGGTTGTTTGTACATAGTGGCACAGGGGGATCGGCAAATAGTTTATCGTTAAATCAATATGCAGAGTTAATTAATGGCATTTTGGCAGAATTTGATTGTCATATTGTGCTAACTGCTGGTCCAAACGAAAGCGAAAAAGCCCATCAATTAGCAGAAATAGTGAACAACAAAAATATCGTTATTTACGATAAAAATAATGGTCTGCAGGATTTTACTTATTCTTTAGCTTGTGCGAATTTATTTATTGCGGGATCGACAGGTCCCTTACATATTTGCGGTGCATTGAATATTCCAACAGTGGGATTTTACCCGAGCCGTTTATCCGCTATTCCACGCCGTTGGCGACCAATTAATCAAGCCGACCGTCATATTGCCTTTTGTCCGCCGTTTAGAAAAGAAGTAGAAAAAAATCTGACAGTGATTTCTATTCAGGATTGTTTAGTAGAGATTATCCCATTTATTAAACAACAGTGGCAATAATGGTACCAGAAGGTGTATATAGTAAACAAATAAAAAAGCTCACTTCTTAGTGAGCTTTTAATTTATCATTACAAATTATTCCGCAACAGCTTCAGCTGCCACTTCGGGACGATCAACTAACTCAATGTATGCCATTGGTGCGTTATCGCCTGCACGGAAACCACATTTTAAGATACGAGTGTAACCACCTGCACGCTGAGCAAAACGTGGACCTAATTCATTAAATAATTTTGCAACAGTTTCAATGCTGCGTGTACGAGCAAAAGCTAAACGGCGATTTGCTACGCTGTCTATTTTTGCTAATGTAATTAACGGCTCAACTACACGACGTAATTCTTTCGCTTTTGGCACAGTTGTCTTAATGATCTCATGACCAATTAAAGAACTTGCCATATTACGGAACATCGCTTGGCGATGACTACTATTACGGTTTAATTGACGACCACTCTTACGATGGCGCATGACCTTATCCTTCTCAGAAAAATCTTAACCTAATTGACCATTAATCTTCAGCAATACTTGCTGGTGGCCAATTTTCAAGGCGCATACCAAGTGATAGACCACGAGAAGCGAGTACATCCTTAATTTCAGTAAGAGATTTCTTACCAAGATTAGGTGTTTTTAATAACTCAACTTCAGTACGTTGGACTAAATCACCGATATAATGAATTGTTTCTGCTTTCAAACAGTTAGCAGAACGAACTGTCAACTCTAAGTCATCAACTGGACGTAATAAAATCGGATCAAATTCCGGTTTTTCTTCCTTGACTTCTGGCTGACGAACATCTCGCAAATCAACGAATGCATCAAGCTGTTCCGCTAAAATTGTTGCAGCACGACGAATTGCTTCTTCTGGATCAATAGTGCCGTTTGTTTCTAACTCAATAACTAACTTATCTAAGTCAGTACGCTGTTCAACACGTGCTGCTTCTACATTGTAAGCAATACGATCAACAGGACTATAACAAGCATCTACTAACAGACGACCAATTGGACGTTCTTCATCCTGAGCATGTACACGAGCAGAAGCAGGAACATAACCTCTACCACGTTGTACACGAATACGCATATTAACAGATGCATTTTCATCGGTTAAATGACAAATTACATGATCAGGATTTACGATTTCTACATCACCATCATGGGTAATGTCAGCTGCAACAACAGGGCCAATTCCAGATTTGTTTAATGTCAGAAATACATCATCTTTATTCTGAACTTTAACCGCTAGGCCTTTTAAGTTTAGAAGCACTTCAAGAATATCTTCTTGAACACCCTCTTTACTACTGTATTCATGCAATACGCCTTCAATTTCTACTTCAGTGACAGCACAACCTGGCATTGAAGATAAAAGAATACGACGCAATGCATTACCTAGAGTATGGCCAAAACCACGCTCTAACGGTTCTAAGATCACTTTAGCGTGTGTTGAGCTGATTTGCTCAATATCCACTAAGTGTGGCTTTAAAAATTCTGTAACAGAACCCTGCATTTTATCCTCTCTTTGCTTGTAAGCTTAACTATTATTTAGAGTAAAGCTCAACGATCAGATGTTCATTAATGTCTGCTGATAAATCAGAACGTTCAGGAACACGTTTGAACACACCTTCCATTTTAGCAGAATCAACTTCTAACCAAGTTGGTTTTTCTTTTTGCTCTGCTAATTCCAATGATGCTTTGATACGAGCTTGCTTTTTAGATTTCTCACGCACAGCAATCACATCATCAACGGAAACTTGGAAAGATGGGATATTTACAACACGACCATTTACAACAATCGCTTTGTGACTCACTAATTGGCGAGCTTCTGCACGAGTGGCAGCAAATCCCATACGATAAACAACGTTATCCAAGCGACCTTCTAATAATACTAATAAATTCTCACCAGTATTACCTTTTAAGCGGTTCGCTTCTTTATAATAATTACGGAATTGACGTTCTAAAATACCGTAGATACGGCGAACTTTTTGTTTTTCACGTAACTGACTACCATAGTCAGATAAACGTGGTTTGCGAGCACCGTGTTGACCAGGTGCTGTATCAATTTTACATTTAGAATCGATAGCACGCACGCCTGATTTAAGAAATAAATCAGTGCCTTCACGACGGCTTAGCTTGAGTTTTGGACCCAAATATCTTGCCATTTTCTTTCTCCAATTATCCTAACGTCAAATTAAACACGACGTTTTTTCGGTGGACGACAACCGTTATGAGGAATCGGAGTCACATCTGTAATGTTCGTGATTTTAAATCCTGCTGCATTTAATGCACGGATTGTTGATTCACGACCTGGACCCGGACCTTTAACCATAACTTCCAAGTTCTTTAAGCCAAATTCTTTGACAACTTCAGCACAACGCTCTGCTGCAACCTGTGCGGCGAACGGAGTGGATTTACGAGAACCACGGAAACCTGAACCACCTGCGGTTGCCCACGCTAGAGCATTACCTTGACGGTCAGTAATAGTCACGATTGTATTATTGAAAGATGCGTGAATGTGAGCTACGCCATCTACAACTTGTTTTTTTACACGTTTACGTGCACGAACTGGTGTTTTAGCCATTTAATCTTTACCCCGACTTATTTTTTGATCGGCTTACGTGGACCCTTACGGGTACGCGCATTAGTTTTAGTACGTTGACCACGTACCGGTAAACTACGACGGTGGCGTAAACCACGATAACAACCTAAGTCTAATAGACGTTTGATGTTAAGTGTTACTTCACGGCGTAAGTCACCTTCAACGGTAAATTTACCAACTTCGTCACGCAGTTTATCAATCTGCTCTTCAGACAATTCTCTGATCTTAACGCTTTCAGCAATACCAGTCGCAGCACAAATAGCTTGTGCACGGGTTTTACCGATACCATAAATTGCTGTTAAAGCGATTACAGTATGTTTATGATCAGGAATGTTAATGCCTGCAATACGGGCCACTATGCACTCCTATTTTTTAACTAATTTGGTATATTGATCTTGAAAAGCCCGTTTTCAGGATACTCAAACAATATACCAAGGACATAAATGAGCTGAGCAGTATAACTGCTCAACTGGTTCTTTGCAAGAAAAAATTATCAATTAACCTTGACGTTGTTTATGTTTAGGGTCGCTACATAATACACGAACAACACCTTCACGTTTCACAATTTTACAGTTACGACAAATTCTCTTTACGGAAGCACGAACTTTCATTGCTTATCCTTTACTTTATAAAATGGACAAATTACTGTCCAAAACCTTTAAGGTTTGCCTTTTTCAAAGCAGATTCATATTTAGTCGACATTAAATGACTTTGAACCTGCACGATGAAATCCATAATTACCACTACAACGATTAACAAGGAAGTACCGCCAAAATAAAATTGGACATTCCAAGCTGATGTCATAATATAAGGAACTAAACATACGAATATAATATAAAGACCACCCACTAAGGTAAGACGGGTCATAATTTTATCTATATAACGAGATGTTTGTTCACCTGGTCTAATTCCTGGGATAAATGCTCCAGATTTTTTCAAATTATCGGCTGTATCACGCGGATTAAATTGCATTGCAGCATAGAAAAAGCTAAAGAACATAATCGCTGCAGCATAGACAATCAAATAAATTGGCTGACCTGGTTGTAGCATTAACGACAAATTCGTTAACCACTCAAGGCTAGAACCTTCACCGAACCATGATGTTATTGTTGCTGGGAACAAAATAACACTGGATGCAAAGATCGCTGGAATAACACCTGCCATATTTACTTTTAATGGTAAATGTGACGAACCTCCACCTAATATTTGACGTCCTTGTTGACGTTTAGCATATTCTACTTTTACTCGACGTTGTCCTCGTTCAACGAATACAACGAAATAAGTCACAGCAAAAACAACTACGGCAATCAATAAAAGAACTAATGGATGCATTTGCCCTTGACGCGCCTGCTCAATAGTTTGACCAATAGCAGCTGGAAGACCAGCTACGATACCTGCGAAGATGATTAAAGAAATACCGTTACCAATCCCACGCTCAGTAATCTGTTCACCTAACCACATTAAGAACATAGTTCCTGTGACAAGACTAATTACTGCTGTAAAATAAAAACCAAAGCCTAAATTAGGCACTAGTCCTGGCAACATACTTGGTAAACCAGTTGAAATACCTATCGCCTGTAACGTGGCAAGCCCTAACGTTGTGTAACGCGTGTACTTACTCATTTTACGGCGACCAGATTCACCTTCTTTCTTCAACTCATTTAATGCAGGATAAACCGTGGTCAGCAACTGAATAATAATTGATGCCGAGATATACGGCATAATACCCAGAGCAAAAATTGACGCACGACTCAATGCACCACCAGAGAACATATTAAACATTTCAATGATGGTACCTTTTTGCTGTTCAATTAATTGAGCTAACACGGCCGCATCAATACCAGGAACCGGAATGAAAGAACCAATACGGAAAACGATTAGTGCACCTAATACAAAAAGTAATCTACTTTTAAGTTCACCTTTACCGCTTTGAGTACTTCTACTTTGATACCCTGGTTGCTTAGCCATCTGTTAATTATTCCTCGATTGATCCACCAGCAGCTTCAATCGCTGCTTTCGCACCCTTAGTTACACGTAAACCACGAACAGTTACTGTACCTTTGACTTCACCCGCTAAAATAATTTTAACAAATTGAATATCTTTAGTGACTAAGTTCGCTGCCTTTAATGAATCTAAAGTGACAACATTACCTTCTACTTTAGTTAAATCATTCAAACGAATTTCAGCAGTTACGGCTGCTTTCATTGAAGTAAAACCAAATTTTGGTAAACGACGATATAAAGGCATTTGACCACCCTCGAAACCGCGACGAACACCGCCACCAGTACGAGATTTCTGACCTTTATGACCACGTCCACCAGTTTTGCCTAGACCTGAACCAATACCACGACCTAAACGCTTAGCACTGTGCTTCGCACCTTCAGCCGGAGATAGAGTATTTAAACGCATTCTCTTACTCCTCCACTTTAACCATATAAGAAACTTGGTTAATCATACCACGAACAGAAGGTGTATCTTCTAGTTCTACAGTATGACGAATATGGCGAAGACCTAAACCTTTTAATGTGGCTTTATGCTTCGGTAAACGAGCAATTGAGCTACGAGTTTGAGTTACTTTAATAGTTTTAGCCATAATCCATTACCCCAAAATTTCATCAACGGTTTTGCCACGTTTTGCAGCAACCATCTCTGGTGATTTCATATTTGCGAGTGCATCAATTGTTGCACGCACAACGTTAATTGGGTTGGTTGAACCGTATGCTTTAGATAGAACATTACGTACACCAGCGACTTCTAATACTGCTCGCATTGCACCGCCTGCGATGATACCTGTACCTTCGCTTGCTGGTTGCATAAATACACGAGAACCAGTATGAACACCTTTCACTGGGTGTTGTAATGTACCTTCATTTAAAGCTACGTTAATCATGTTACGACGTGCTTTTTCCATTGCTTTTTGGATTGCTGCTGGAACTTCGCGTGCTTTACCATAACCAAAACCGATACGACCATTACCATCACCTACTACTGTCAAAGCAGTAAAGCTCATAATACGACCACCTTTTACAGTTTTTGATACACGGTTTACCGCGATTAGCTTCTCTTGCAGTTCACCAGCTTGTTTTTCGATGTTTGACATCTCAATTTCCTCTATTAGAACTGTAGACCAGCTTCACGAGCAGCGTCCGCTAAAGATTGGACACGACCATGATATTTAAAACCAGAACGATCGAAAGCAACGTCTTTCACGCCTTTCGCTAATGCACGCTCAGCAACGGCTTTACCCACTACTGCAGCAGCATCTTTGTTACCGGTATATTTTACTTGCTCACTAATTGCTTTTTCTACTGTAGAAGCAGCGGCAAGCACTTCTGAACCGTTCGGTGCAATCACTTGTGCGTAAATATGACGCGGAGTGCGGTGAACGACTAAACGCGTTACACCTTGCTCTCTCATCATATGACGAGCACGAGCTGCACGACGGATACGAGCTGATTTCTTATCCATAGTGTTACCTTAATTATTTTTTCTTAGCTTCTTTAGTACGTACAACTTCGTCCGCATAACGAACACCTTTACCTTTATAAGGTTCTGGTTTACGGTATGCACGAATATCTGCAGCCACTTGACCGATTAATTGTTTGTCAGCACCTTTCAACACGATTTCGGTTTGAGATGGACATTCTGCAGTAATACCTGCTGGTAAAGTGTGCTCGACAGGGTGTGAAAAACCTAAGCTCAAACCAACTACGTTGCCTTTTACTTGTGCTCTATAACCCACACCGACGAGTTGTAATTTTCTTGTGAAACCTTCGGTAACACCAATAACCATTGCATTAACCAACGCACGTGCAGTACCTGATTGTGCATTTGCACCCACACTACCATCACGTGGTGCGAAAGTTAATGCACCATTATCTTGTTTAACTTCAACTGAGTTATGAATAGTACGAGTTAACTCACCATTCTTACCTTTCACTGTTAATAGCTGGCCGTTAAGTTTAACCTCAACACCGGCAGGAACAGTTACGGGTGCTTTTGCAACACGAGACATTTTTCCTACCTCTCCATTAAGCTACATAACAGATGATTTCGCCGCCTAAACCCGCTTGACGAGCAGCACGGTCAGTCATCACACCTTTAGATGTAGAAACCACAGCAACACCTAAACCACCCATTACTTTTGGTAATTCGTCTTTACGTTTGTAAATACGAAGACCTGGACGGCTTACACGTTGGATACTTTCTACAACTGGTTTACCTTGGAAATATTTTAATGTAATTTCCAATTCAGGTTTTACACCTTCTAAAACTTTTACGCTTTCAACGTAACCTTCTTCCGCTAACACATTGGCAATAGCCACTTTTAGCTTGGATGAAGGCATACTGATCGCAACTTTGTTCGCAGCTTGACCGTTACGAATACGGGTCAACATATCTGCGATTGGATCTTGCATACTCATTGTGCTTTATTCTCCGATTCCAATATAAAGTGGTACATTACCAACTTGCTTTTTTAAGACCTGGGATCTCACCACGCATGGCTGCTTCACGGACCTTAATACGGCTTAAACCAAACTTACTTAATACGCCGTGAGGACGACCAGTTTGGCGACAGCGGTTACGTTGGCGACTTGGGCTTGAATCACGCGGTAAAGTTTGTAACTTTAACACCGCACTCCAACGATCTTCATCAGAAGAATTCACGTCAGAAATGATTTTTTTCAATTCTACACGTTGAGCATAGAACTTTTCAGCCAATTTAACGCGTTTTACATCGCGTGCTTTCATTGATTGTTTAGCCATTGATAACCTGCCTTATTTACGGAATGGGAAATTAAAGGCAGCAAGTAGTGCTTGACCTTCTTCATCATTCTTAGCTGTTGTGGTAATAGTAATATCTAAACCACGAACACGATCAACTTTATCATAGTCGATTTCAGGGAAGATGATTTGCTCACGCACACCCATACTGTAATTACCACGACCATCAAATGATTTCGCACTTAAACCGCGGAAGTCACGAATACGTGGAACAGCAATTGTAATTAAACGTTCAAAGAACTCCCACATACGTTCACCACGTAGTGTTACTTTACAACCGATTGGATATCCCTGACGGATTTTAAAGCCTGCAACAGATTTGCGTGCTTTAGTAATTAAAGGTTTTTGACCGCTAATCGCTGCTAAATCCGCTACGGCGTTATCTAGCAATTTCTTATCGGTCAATGCTTCACCCACACCCATATTCAGGGTAATCTTTTCGATTCGTGGGACTTGCATGACAGATGCGTAGTTGAATTTGTTTTTCAATTCATTAACTACTTGATCTCTGTAGTAATCATGCAGTTTCGCCATCGCATTACTCCAGTTTGTTAAATAATTTCATTATTAGATTTGAAGAAACGGACCTTTTCGCCCTCTTCGAATCTAAAACCTACACGGTCAGCTTTGTTAGTTGTTGGATTGAAGATCGCTACATTTGACGCATCAATTGGCGCTTCTTTCTTCACTAAACCACCCTCTTTGCCTAAAGCAGGTACAGGTTTTTCATGTTTAGTAATGATTTTAATACCTTCAACAAGAACTTTACCGTTTGGTAACACTTGAGTTACCTTTCCACGTTTGCCTTTATCTTTACCGGCAAGAACGATTACTTCATCATTTTGACGAATTTTTGCAGCCATTTCTTATCTCTCCCTTATAGTACTTCTGGTGCTAAAGAAATGATCTTCATAAACTTCTCAGAGCGAAGTTCACGCGTCACAGGTCCAAAAATACGGGTACCGATAGGTTGCTCCGTGTTATTATTTAAAATCACACAAGCATTACCATCGAAACGAATGACTGATCCGTCTGGGCGACGAACACCCTTTCTAGTGCGCACAACCACTGCTTTTAACACATCACCTTTTTTCACTTTACCGCGTGGAATTGCTTCTTTCACAGTAATTTTGATGATGTCGCCAATTGCAGCATAACGGCGATGCGATCCACCTAGAACCTTAATACACATTACGCTACGAGCGCCTGAGTTATCAGCAACGTCTAGCATAGTCTGTGTCTGGATCATATTAGTGCTCCGTTTAAGTTAAAAACACCCTTGCGGGACGAACCTATCTACCTTAATGTAAATAGTTTGCGGATTCTAACAAAAAGACACGATAAAATCAACTGGAATTACCCGACATTCTAAAATTTAAGACATTTAAGCATCACACTTGTCGGATATTCATCATTTACAATATCAGACCCTCTATCATTTCGAATTTGATTTAATGTGCTTATTTGTCCATCAACAATATCGACAAAGCTATATTTATAAGAGCGATGATACGCATTTTCGATATGCCAATATCCCATTCCTTGATCAAAGAAAATTTGATAATGTTTTCCTGATATAAAGTACAAATCTAAAATACGTGCATGTAACGCTCCTTTATTCCCTTGTGCAATATCTAAAAACACAGAAGTAGACAGAGCCTGTGATAAGTATTTTTCAACAACACCTTGATAATCCCTTTTATTTCTCCAATTATGACGTAATAGATAAGGGCTTCTATCATCATCTCTTTTCTCAAAAACCGTTTTAATATTTATCTCACATTGCGATTTTCCAATAATAACTTTAAGAATCTCTCCTAGTAGTAGGATCATCTCTGGTGTTCTCAAATATCGATCTGAATAACAAACTCTCTCTAATGCTTCAGTTTGTAATATACTCTTAAATGTAATTTCTTGTTTCTCCAAAATTTTTCTGAATTTTTCACCAAATTTAGATAAAGGAACGTGGCTTAATTCATCACAAATTGCGAATATTTTATCCATTTCTAATGGAAAAGATTCCGAAGTTTCTCCCTCAATCATTGCTTCTTGTTCTGAGTATAAAACAATATCTTTACTATTTAACCAACTTTCACCTAATCGCACCGCAGAATCATCTCTCGTCGCCACAGTAACGCAACGTGTTCCAATGGCTGCTTGATATACAATACCCGCTTTTACTTTAGCATATTCAAATACGATCCCAAGATGTTGTAATTGAGCAAAAAAACGCAAAACGTCGGTGCTATAAGTTTGTTTCTCAATAACAAAAACAACCCGCACATCCGCTAATAATAATGGCATTATGACCGTTCGTAACGGTTCCAAAGAAATATCCCAATCTTCTGGATCACGAGATAATATAAACTTACATTTTGTCATATTTTGATTTAATAAATCCCGAAGTTTTTCTGTTAAACTCAATGGACTGTAACGTCCTCCATTGATCATCTCTTGATATTCTGGAGGTAATGCTAAGTAATGGCTAAATGAAGAACCTAACCATTCCAACGCTTTTAATCGATTAAGTTTATCAGAGTCAAAACGAGAGTCTTGCTCAAGCAAACAATGGACACAAAATGCTTCACATTGATGAGTACAATGTAATATTTTGATCATTTTTTGCAAAATTGACACTATATACCGAGGTGCAGAACTTGCAAAACCAGCCCCTCCAGCAATAGTATCAAATAATTGTAAAGCTAAACTATGCTCACCATTTAAGATAACGGGGCGAACACTGTATTGTACTTCGTCAGTTGATATTCCCAATTCTTCAGTTAATGCTCTACGTAAAGCGACAGCCAACGTCACAGCAATAACTTTATCTGCTCTATCATCCAACAATCCCTTTTCTGGACTACGTAGCACAAGTTCAAATACGTCAGTATTGGAAGAAACACCGAGATGAATATTACCTAAAATCGTCCCTGAACAATATTCTCGCTGATTTTTATTTGTTGCTTTAGGGGAATAATGTCTCCGGTCATTCTTTTCTGGATTAAGCATCGCTGGGAAACCCTCTTTTGTCATTGATTCAGCACGCCCACAACCCATACAAATAGCATATCCCTTTCCAGCAAAACCTGATGAATGGTGGAATACTTTTCCTTGGGGATCTGCTCGCATTACACCCAAATTAGGTGTTGGTAAAAATTTCATTTCCCCTTTTGCAATCACCCAAGCATTTTGAATTGGCAGGAAATGATTCTCTACAATATTATTTGATAAAGGTCGGTAATAATCTGCTACAAACCCTGTAGGTTGAATAACTTTCTTTTGATATTCTTCAAGAATGGGGGCATCACAATGCGAACAACATAATTGTCCATACTTTTCTGCTCCATCTTCATAACCAGAGGAACCACATTTGGGACAACGCCAAGCCACATCAAGTTTTTGAGCTTCTTTTGCAGTAGGCGAATAAATTTTTTGCCAATTCAAGGCAATACCAACGGAACGATACACAACACCATCTAGGGCAATATCTACTCCTGGAGCATATTCTCGGATCGCTACGGGGAGCTGTCTCGTTGGCAATGTTTTTATTTTATTTTTACTCCCATTTCCACGCTCTCTGTTATTGTGTTCAATACTATCTGTATCAAAAGATACAATATCGGTTGGAAATCCATAACCTGGTAAAAAAGAATGAGATGCTAAATAACTTAGCAGATAAGTGTCAGTCAAACGATCTAAATCTAATTTTAACTTACTATAATAATGACTTCCCTTGGTAGCTGACGCTAATTCTCTTTGTAAGTAGTGATAATTTTCTTCCCAACGTTCCCGTAAGACTTGAATATTCTCTTTTGTACGAGTACAAATACGGGAAAAAGGCATTGACTGCAATTCTGTTCCTCTAATCACCCAAGAAAGGTCTTTCTCATATTTAGACAGCGTCTTTTTATTGCCTAACCAATGCTCAAACTGTTGTGCAAATGAAACACTATTATCACCTGCCGTTCGTCCATAAAACCACTGTAAATTAAGTTTAGTACGATCTTTTTCTATACCTAAAGAACGTAAAAATTTCCCTAATAAAAAAGCATTTAAATGACGTTGAATCAATTTTTGTGAGCTAAATTCAACATAAGGTGCTGGAATAGCGGTTTCAAACGCCCATTTAGGATTTGAAAAAACCGCCTGATCGTGTGGGTTATCTTTACAAAGGGTAAAACTAATCGCTCGAGATTCTTTAGAACGTCCTGCTCGCCCCGCTCTTTGCAAATAATTTGCTGGATGTGGCGGTACATTATTCATAATTACTGCGACAATTCCCCCAATATCAACCCCCATTTCCATTGTTGTCGAGCAGTTTAGAATGTTTTTCTGACCCGCTTTGAATTTTTTTTCATATTGTTGTAACTTACTCGCTTCCTGTTGGGCAGAATGTTCTGCAACAGTATAATAACAACCTCCTTCCATCGCACTATCATTGATATCTGTCCATAAATTCTGCTCTCTTAAGACTTGAATTTCAGCATTTTGATGAATCTGTTTGCGAGTTAATTCCAATGCTTTTAAATAATCATCACCATCTTTAAATGCCCATAATTTCGGCATAGCAATTTCACGACACTTAAATTCTGCAAAGTCCGATGTTTGACTCACTTTTCTAAAAGCAGCAGGAAGATAAGGGGTAAAGCCTTTAAATGTAGTATCCAATAGTTTATTGGTAATTGGACAAATATAAGCTCTGTCAATTAACGATAATCCCACCGCATTTTGGTTATCAAAAACACCTGTGAAATCAAGATGATACTTTTTATCTGCGGAACCAATAAGAATATGGCTTGCAATTAATTGATCCCAAGCATCTTGTAACCATTTATTTAAAATCACTCTATCCCTTGCATACTTAACGTCCAATTTTGCTCCAATAGAAAGTAAATTAATTAACCGCTGCTGTTGTTCATTATTCGACTTCACCTGTACCCACGTTAATACTCTCCCTTCACTTTTATCTTGAGATGTGGGACTGATCAAACTACGCGAATAAAATGGCATACCAATCCAACGCAATGTCTCCCGTTCAATCGTTAAGAAAATATTTTGGCGAACATAAAAGTCTAAAGAAATTTTAAGAAAATCTTTCCAATCACGGAGTGAAAGACCTTTATCTTCCCAATATTCTGGTACTTTAGTAATTTTATCTAAAGCAGGATAAACTAATTTCACTAAGCCTTGAGTTTCCAAATTATTACGGTTCTTAGGGCGAACCATAAATTCTCGCAACAACAATAATCGAGCCAAACGATTCAACCCATCCGCTGAATCAAATACCTGTGGCGATAACTGACGATTTTCTTTTAACATTATCTCTGCAAGTTCTGGATCTTTGGTCAATTCACTAACAACATCTAACCAAGCTCTTGCTTTAGGTGTTATTTTATCTTCACTATTTAAATAATCTTCAATCTCCTTGATTTCCTTGTCATTTAATTCACTCAATACAGATTTGATCACTGACCAATTTGCTTTTAAATGTTCTTTTCCTAATTTATCAAAGCCATTCATCTTAGATTGTAGATGTTCAGGAAATTGTGATTTCCGTTCTACTGATTTTTTCAAACAATTCACCACAAGTCCACGTAAACGAGAACGTTCAGCATCTTGTTGCATTTTAATCGACATTTTGGCTGTACCTTGACGACTATCAGTAAAGGTAATTAACCGTCGTCCTCTATTGGGCTTAGTCAATTTATTTTCTTCTATTTCTGGACAATATTCGAGCACCGTCGGAACAAGATTCATTGAGTAAAATGGCACCCCTAATAATGCTCTCCGCATCGCTTTACCATATAATCCACGTCCTGTATGACCACAAGCACAACAAGTCTGTGTATCACTATGTAATTGATAATAATCAATCCCATCATCATTCAAATTCTGAATATTTCCAAATTTATCTAATCGTTGAAGCACATATTCGGAATGAGGGTGTAATCCAAGCAACAATTCTTCATCTCGACTTACAGGCATATTTTCTGATATAGCCTCTTCATCAGCCATATCATCCGATGGATTTTCATCTAATAATGAAAATTCATCTTCCACTTTTCCTGTCCATTGCTCTAATTTCATATTGATACGACTTGCCAGTAAATGTGGTTCATTACATTCCTGACAAAAAACTAACTCAAATACGGCAGCACCACACTCACATCTTGAACGAACTTGACTATACACCTTACCAAAAGGCCATTTTTCTTTGACTAAAGAGTGGTCTTTACAAGTACAATTAGGATCAATACATGCCCATAATCCAGATAATGTTCGTTGAAAATAATGTGCTCGTAATTTTAAAAAGGCTTCTCCTTGTTCAGTTGCACGAGTAGAAGTACAAAGATCCAGCCAACGATATAATGACTGCTCATCTAAGTTTGAGAAATATTTTAATGCCGCTTCAATAGAAACGGGGTTTTTAGCAAAGATGTGTCTAATTTCTCTGGCTAAAGGTGTCTTGGCTAGAGCAACAAAACGTGCTTCCGACACTTCATTATCATTATCCAGTGTTTCCAATTCATCTAAAGTGTATGGATGATTCTCAGTAACGGGAATATCAGGAACTTGACGTTGCCCACCAATCACAGCTATCTGTGATTCTGGAATATTAGCAAGGCTGGCTAAATAACGTTTTAATTGAGATTCCGCTTCTTCACCTGCAATCGTAGCTGATGTCGCCACAAATCGTACATTTTCTGCTTTTACACCAAAAGCTAACATGACTCGGCGAAGTTGTAATGCTAATTCCGCAGCTTGTGACCCCACATAGGTATGAGCTTCATCCAGAATAATCCAACGCAATGCTCCTTGTGATTGATTAAGAATAGGTGCATCAACTTGTCGCACTAACATATACTCTAACATTGTGCCATTTGTGACTAAAATCGGGGCTGGATTATCCCGCATTCGTTCTCGAGAAAAAACTTCTTGCGGATAATTAGCCTGTAAATCTTTTACATCATCTGCATATTCTTTGGTCTGTCCATTGTATAAACAGTAACGAATTTTATCTCCAAAATAATGTGTCCACGCTTGCAAACGCTCACGTTGTGAGCTAATTAACGCATTCAAAGGATAAAGAAATAATGCCCGCACACCCATCAAGGGTTTATTGCTTTGGTTCATTTCCCGATACAGATCTTCCAAAACAGGAACCATAAAACACTCCGTTTTACCTGACCCCGTACCACTAGTAATAATTCTTGATTGTGGTGTATCAGATAAAAGATCTTTCCACGCTTTATATTGATGTGCAAAGGGCTTCCATTGTTTTTTAAACGCATATCGATTTTTATTATTTTCATCTGCATCTTGAATAACTGCTTCATTTAATGCGGTAACAATTTCCTTAGATAACAACCCTTCCGTAACAAGTTCTTCCATCGTATTTGTATGTGCTTTCCAAGCGAACATGGGTTCAAAAACAGGCTTGGTGACAAAAGGTTCTTCTTCCGTCATCTGTTTACTTAAATGATTGCGTAAACTCGGATTTGAAATACCTAAAATACTCAAAGAAGATTCTTTCGCTCGATTATTGGCTTGTTCTTTTAATGTAGCAAAATAAGGTCTCATTTTTTCTCGTTCTCCGTAAAATATTGAATCGCATACTGATATACTGGTTTAAACCAGCTATGATATTCAAATTCCATTAACTGCCTAAAATTAAAAAAATCACTTGGTTCTGTCATATTAAGCCGCTCAAGCGTTACCTTATTCACTGCCATTGCAGCAGCAAAAAAAGGCATATAAACAACAGATGAATGATAAATATTTTTTAAATTAAATGGGATATTCATTTCCCTAATCCAGCCTTGCAACTCATCAAAAAAATAGGTAGGCCAATAGGATTTATTCACATTCATTCGACACATATCATCATACCACAATGGTAATACTGTATTATTCATAAATTCTATGTCGAAATCATTCTGCTTGTCACTCTTTGTGTAATTAAAACAGCATAGAAACGCACTGATTAAATTAAACCGATTTTCTAGCAATACTTTTTGTATTCCTTCGGAGAATACATTTAATGATAACTTGAAAACATCAAACATTTCATTCCATACATCTATCGGGATAATTTCCCAAATAACATTAAATTCTTCTTGGAATTGTTTCATTGCCTTGTCAACATCATTAGCTTTCATCATAAACAATACTAATGCTCTCGTATTTTTGACAAGATATTTCCAAATTGAAAATGTTGACAATGGCAAATAATTAAAACGATTATATAACTCTTTTAAATAATCCCAACCTGAATGAGTAAAATCATTTGCCATCATTTCAATCATATCTGCATAATATTGTTGATAAACAATAGGATCTTTAGTAATAACTTGTTGCAACTCTCCGTCTATTACAACATTCTCGGCACCAGAAATGAAGCAAGACCGACTTTGTATTTTTGATGTTTTTGATGTAACTACTAAACTGGGGTCAACAATATGTTCGGGTAAAACATATCCTTTGATTTCTTCATTAAATAATAAATCTTGAACATTTAAAGAAACTAATGATAACAACTGTAATTGAACGTTATCTTTTGGAATATCATCAAAATAAACAACCCCATTTTCAATTCTTGGATCGGCTGCATATAATTTAATATCTACCTGACGTAGTTGTTTACCTGACTTAGAAATAAACATCCTTGCATAATCATCTAAATTAGCTGATGAAGCAAGTAATGACAAAATTGAGTTTTTAAAATCATATAAACTAATTTCTAATGGGTTGACTACATTGAAATACTGCCATGCATACTGATTATTTTGACCATTCTTTAAAAGAATTTCATAATTCGCTGAGGTATCAATATCGGGATATAATTTTAATCTAGCTCCTAAAAGCTCGCTAATTGACAATGATTGATTGTATTTCACTTCTTTCTCATCTGCATCAAAAATTAACGCTCCAGATGATGGATAAGGAATCTCAACCAATACTGATGAGAACAAGTTAATACGCACATCTATTACCAATTTCTCAATAATAAATTGGCTTGAAACTGTTAATTCTTTTTGAAGTCCGCTTATGTTTTCTAACTGCCCCTCCACGCTACCGGTTAATATTTTCACCATAAAGGGGATAGGGCAAGTAATACGAATACGCCCTGTTCTCGGATCACTACCATTGTTTAATAACTTTATAGAAAATCCATCAGGTAAAATAGAGACTTTCTTTCTAAAAAATAACTGATTATTTTTATCCAAAACACGAACAAAATGTTCACCAAAGTTTTCAGCCAGATTGGCCGAATGATTCATATCTAAATGAAAATGTTCAGTATCATTAATATAAGGCTTACCTAAATAAATTGGTCTCCCAGATGGTGAATAATAAGGCAATGTTTTGCCGCATACTTGAACATCTCGCTTAAATACATTTTGTTTCGTTGAAATAAAAAATGCTTCCTGATCATAATAAACCCAGATATCCCCAATTAAGGATAAATATTGCCATTGTTCAGAACTATCCAATATCTCTACTTGGCTATTCTCTGCTGCTTGATAAGTCGCAGTAGAAGAAATCATAATATGAAATAATCCCGCCTCTTTCTTAACGCTTCCTAGCCCAACAAGCTCATTAAATTCATTTAAAATAAAGGGCATTTCATCTAGATTAATCTCACTTTGAGATAATTCTTCTTGATAAATAATATGCCCTTGTTGTTTAATTGCTAAATAGAGTGGGCAATTACAGACTTTACGATAAATATCAAAAAAATCTGACTTTAATAATACTTGGATATGATTGTTTTCTGTTTTTAATGGATAACCCGATGTTAGTTCTGCCAAAGGATAATTTCCTTCATATAAGAAAAGGGTAAACCATTCGCCCTGAATGACAGAATCACTATTAAAACTAAAGTGCTTATTTAATATCAGTTCCAATTTAAACTTAACATTTTCTTTATCAATTAATTTATAAGCGAGTTCATAACGTGCTATATTTCTTGTTTTACGACTTTTTTCTTCTACTGTAGATATCAATAACCCCGCCAAAAATGTATCTGCCGTACTCTCATCAAAAGGAATTGGGAAATCTTCACGCCAATCTGCATTATGTTCATTTAAATAATTGATGGGATTTACTCTGTTGGAAAGATCATATATATCTACTAATTTAATCAACTTAGTCGCCATCTCAATGATCAATGAAAGCGTTACATCTCCCTTTAAGGCTTCGGGAAAATAAGTAAGATAGGGTAATAATAAATGATAATCTAATAAAACTTGTGGATTATAAGAATATAAAGATAATATGTTGCGGAACAGATCTTGGAAACGACTATCAGTCTGGGTCAGTAAAATATAAGGTAAACCACCTTCACGAAAAACAGAACCTAAATAACTTTTACGGTGATCATCATATTGTGCAATTTCTCGTTTCCAATAACGAAATCCGTTAATAATGATTTTACTTCGTAAATTCGCATCAATTGGCGTATCAAAGATATTATCAATCCCATCCCAACTCCACTCACCACGGTATTTTTGACGATACCATTCCGAGCCATACAAACAATACAATGCACACCAATAAAGATTATTTTGTGGCTTAAAGTGCGGAGGAAATTTTAATAATTTTTCAAACTCATAAAATTCTGCTTTCGTCACTAAATAAGTATAAAGTGGCTTACCTGAGACTTGGGACAGTCCCCGTTTAGCAAGAAATTTATTAAGATATTCAAATAGGTAATAATCACCATAAATTTCCATCTTCTTCTCCGTAAATACAATATTTTTGTCTTCATTCCGATTGTACAATGATTATTTGCAAAATTAAAGCTGACATAAGAAATACTTAGCTTATACAGAAAAAAAGCCCAGCAATGCTGAGCTTTTCATTTTTTGATTATCGAAGATTAAGCAACAACTGCTTTTTCAACGACACGAACCAATGTCCAAGATTTGGTTTTTGAGATAGGGCGAGATTCTTTGATCTCAACCACATCACCAATTCTTGCTTCGTTATTTTCATCGTGAACGTGTAATTTAGTAGTGCGGCGGATAAATTTACCCAATAGTGGGTGTTTCACTTTACGCTCGATAGCAATAGTGAAAGATTTATCCATTTTATCGCTGATTACACGACCTTGAACTGTACGAATTTTATCAGTCATTACTCACCCGCCTTTTCGGTTAACACAGTTTTAATTTGTGCAATACTACGACGCACTTGTTTTAACTGATGGGTTTGTTGAAGCTGACCGGTGGCTGCTTGCATACGCAATTTGAATTGTTCACCTAAAAGGTTCACTAATTCCGCATTCAGCTCTTCAACGTTTTTGTTTCTTAGTTCTTGAGCTTTCATTACATCACCGTCTTAATTACGAACGTTGTTTTAATTGGAAGTTTCGCCGCTGCTAATGCGAATGCACTACGAGCGATTTCTTCTGAAACTCCGTCCATTTCATAAAGTACTTTACCTGGTTGGATAAGCGCTACCCAGTATTCCACGTTACCTTTACCTTTACCCATACGAACTTCTAATGGTTTTTCGGTAATTGGTTTGTCTGGGAATACACGAATCCAGATTTTACCTTGACGTTTAACCGCACGTGTCATCGCACGACGAGCCGCTTCAATTTGACGAGCTGTTAAACGACCGCGACCAACCGCTTTTAAACCGAATGTACCGAAACTTACTTCAGTACCACCAGCTAAACCACGGTTGCGTCCTTTGTGGACTTTACGGAATTTTGTACGTTTTGGTTGCAACATTTAGCAGTTCTCCTTACTTACGACCTTTGCCACGTGGTGCCTTTTTAGGCTGGGCAGGTTGTTGTTCTGGTTGTTGTGCAATTGCAGCCATTCCACCTAAAATTTCACCTTTGAAGATCCACACTTTTACGCCGATTACGCCGTAAGTTGTATGTGCTTCTGCAGTGTTATAATCGATGTCCGCACGCAGTGTATGTAATGGCACACGACCTTCACGATACCATTCTGAGCGTGCAATTTCTGCACCACCTAAACGACCGCTTACTTCAACTTTGATACCTTTAGCACCTAAACGCATTGCGTTTTGTACTGCACGTTTCATCGCACGGCGGAACATTACACGGCGTTCTAATTGAGAAGCAATGCTGTCTGCAACTAATTTTGCATCTAATTCAGGTTTTTTCACTTCAGCAATGTTGATTTGAGCAGGCACACCAGCGATTTTCGCTACTGCATTGCGTAATTTTTCAACATCTTCGCCTTTTTTACCGATAACGATACCTGGGCGAGCTGTGTGAATAGTAACACGAATGCTTTTTGCAGGACGCTCAATAGTGATGCGTGACACTGAAGCACTCGCTAATTCTTTATTCAAGAATTTACGTACGTTAAAATCGCCTTCTAAATTATCGGCGAAGTCTTGTGTATTCGCGAACCAAGTAGAGCTCCAAGGCTTAACAATACCTAGGCGAATACCATGTGGATGGACTTTTTGACCCATTTGCTATTCCTCTACGATTAACGATCTGACACAACCACAGTGATGTGGCTTGTACGTTTTAAAATACGATCTGCACGACCTTTGGCACGTGGCATAACACGTTTCATACTAGGACCTTCGTCAACGAAAATCTTAGCGACTTTGAGATCATCGATATCTGCACCGTCATTATGCTCGGCGTTAGCAATCGCAGACTCAAGCACTTTCTTCACCAAAGCCGCAGCTTTTTTGTTGGTGTAAGTTAAGATCTCAAGAGCGGCTGCAACTTTTTTACCACGGATTAAATCCGCAACTAAGCGAGCTTTTTGAGCTGAAGTGCGAGCGTAACGATGTTTTGCGATAGTTTCCATCTTTTACCTCTTACTTCTTAGCTTTCTTATCCGCAGCGTGACCGCGGTATGTACGAGTCGGTGCAAATTCGCCTAATTTATGTCCGATCATTTCATCGGAAACATAAACAGGAACGTGCTGACGACCATTATGGACTGCGATGGTCAAACCAATCATTGATGGAATGATCATTGAACGACGGGACCAAGTTTTAATTGGTTTTTTATCCCCGCTTTCCACCGCCTTCTCTACCTTCTTCAACAAGTGTAGGTCAAGGAAAGGACCTTTCTTGAGAGAACGTGGCATGGCTTATCCTCTTTAGTTAATAAAATTATTTGCCACGACGACGTACGATAAATTTATCAGTACGTTTGTTGTGACGAGTTTTCTTACCTTTGGTCTGAACGCCCCAAGGTGTAACAGGGTGTTTACCAAAGTTACGACCTTCACCACCACCGTGTGGGTGATCTACTGGGTTCATTGCAGTACCACGAACGGTAGGACGAATCCCTCTCCAACGGCTTGCACCTGCTTTACCAAGTACACGCAACATATGTTCAGAGTTACCGACTTCACCGATGGTCGCCACACATTCTGCTAATACTTTACGCATTTCGCCAGAACGTAAACGCAATGTAACGTAGTTACCTTCACGTGCGATGATTTGTACATAAGCCCCTGCAGAACGGGCAATTTGACCGCCTTTGCCTGGTTTTAATTCAACGTTATGTACAGTCGAACCAACTGGAATATTACGCATTGGTAATGAGTTACCCACTTTAATTGGTGAGTTCACGCCAGCTTGGATTTGATCGCCTACTGATAAGCCTTTTGGTGCTAAGATGTAACGGCGTTCACCGTCTTTATAAAGCACTAATGCAATATTGGCAGAACGATTTGGATCATATTCAAGACGCTCAACAACCGCTGGAATATCCAACTTATTACGTTTAAAATCAACTAAACGATAATGTTGTTTATGACCACCACCGATATGACGAGTAGTGATACGTCCTAAATTATTACGACCACCCGTTTTAGATTTGGTATCTAACAACGGTGCATAAGGTTTACCCTTATGTAATTCAGGGTTCACGATTTTAACAACGTGACGACGACCAGCGGAGGTCGGCTTACATTTAACGATAGCCATTTCTAATTTCTCCTCCTAATTACTCTGTCGCACCTTCAGCGAAGTCCAAAGATTGACCTTCTTGAAGAGTAACATAAGCTTTTTTCCAGTCGCTACGGCGACCCACTTTCGCACCACGGCGTTTAGTTTTACCTTTAACAACCACAGTACGCACTGAATCTACTTTCACTTCGAAAAGTTGAGCAACCGCGTTGGCAATTTCAACTTTATTGGCATCTAATGCCACTTTGAAAACGATAGTGTTTGAGCCTTCAGCATTATTTGTTGCTTTCTCAGAGATAAGCGGTGCTTTAAGCACACTTAGCAAACGTTCTTGTTGAATCATGCTAACATCTCCTCAATTTGTTTTACTGCATCCACAGTAACCACCACTTTATCGAAAGCAATTAAGCTCACAGGGTCGATACCTTGAACATCACGCACATCAACTTTATATAAGTTGCGTGCTGCTAAGAATAGATTTTCATCTAAACTTGCAGTAATGATTAATGCATCTGTTAACGCTAAATCTTTTAATTTTTGAACTAATGACTTCGTTTTTGGTACATCAATTTCGAATTTTTCCACCACAACCAAACGGTCTTGACGAACTAATTCAGATAAAATGCTTTTAATTGCACCGCGGTACATTTTTTTGTTCACTTTTTGGCTGTGATCTTGTGGTTTTGCTGCGAAAGTGATACCACCAGAACGCCAAATTGGTGATTTAATATCACCAGAACGTGCACGACCTGTACCTTTTTGACGCCAAGGTTTTTTACCTGAACCAGACACTTCAGCACGAGTTTTTTGTGCACGTGAACCTTGACGAGCACCTGCTGCATAAGCAACAACTACTTGATGAATTAACGCTTCATTAAACTCACGTCCGAAGGTAGTTTCAGAAACGCTGAGTGCGTTAGCACCGACAACTTGTAATTCCATCTCTATCTCCTGACTTACGCTTTAACCGCTGGTTTCACGATAACATTACTATCAGTTGCACCTGGAACAGCACCTTTCACTAATAATAATTTACGCTCAACATCAACACGAACAACTTCAAGTGATTGAACCGTTACACGTTCAGCACCTAAGTGTCCAGCCATTTTTTTACCTTTAAACACACGACCTGGGGTTTGGTTTTGACCAATAGAACCCAACACACGATGTGATAAAGAGTTACCGTGAGTAGCATCTTGAGTACGGAAATTCCAACGTTTAACACCGCCTTGGAAACCTTTACCTTTTGATGTACCAGTAACATCGACTTTTTTAACATCTGCAAAGATGTCAACATTAATTTCTTGACCTAAAGTGAATTCTTCACCTTCAGTACGAAATTCCCATAAACCGCGACCAGCTTCAACACCTGCTTTCACGAAATGACCAGCTTCTGGCTTAGTTACACGACTTGCTTTTTTAGAGCCAGTAGTAACTTGAACAGCAGAATAGCCATCGTTTTCAAGAGTTTTCACTTGAGTCACACGGTTGGATTCAATTTCGATAACGGTAACTGGAATTGACACACCGTCTTCAGTGAAGACACGCGTCATACCAACTTTACGACCGACTAAACCAATCATTGTAATAACCTCTTAAATTAACCTAGGCTGATCTGCACGTCAACGCCGGCAGCCAGATCTAAACGCATAAGTGCATCAACAGTTTTTTCTGTTGGCTCAACAATATCAACTAAACGTTTGTGCGTACGGATTTCATATTGATCACGAGCGTCTTTATTAACGTGTGGTGAAATCAATACGGTAAAACGTTCTTTACGAGTTGGTAAAGGAATTGGACCACGAACTTGTGCACCAGTACGTTTAGCTGTTTCTACGATCTCCGCCGTAGATTGATCGATCAAGCGATGATCAAATGCTTTTAAGCGGATACGGATTCTTTGGTTCTGCATTAGACCAGAGCTCCAATAATTTTTAGCTAATAAAAAACTGACACCATCACCTTTGTACAACTTAAATAAAGGGAAGTGCAGCAGACCTATTTTAGCTCCCAAATCGGGAACATTTTATCTGTTACCTATCGTAACAGTCCGTTTAATAAATGATTACATTAAACGACTTTCGGGTTGAAAGTGGGGGGATTATACAGGGATTTAACCTTGTTTGCAAGTGCTTTTATTTTATTATAGCCACAAAAAGTTGGTTGACGTTTATCAACCCCAACCAACTTGTTTTAGTTATTCATTTTATCAATATCAAGCATTTTCAAACTTCCGATATTTATCCAACAAACAGATATTGACTTTTGCTAACAGATCACCGTAAAGACGATAATAGCGGAAATAGACAAATAATTTAATCAAATAGAAAACTATCGGCAAACCTATCATAATCACTTTCATATAGAAAATGGTACTTTCACTTTGTTGCACATTCGGTACATAATCAATCACCGTTAATAATACCCCGATTAAAAATGCAGAAACTGCTGAACCAGCTTTGACCACCATGGTCTGTACTGCATAGGCGATAGACTCTGAGCGGATGCCTAACTTATATTCACCATAATCGACTGTATCTGCCACCATAATAACTTGTAATGTCCAGAATAAGGCGGTACCAATATTCATTAATATACCAGCGAAGATAATTAACCAAATACTATGATTATCAGAAATACCCGTATAGGCAAGTACAAGGCAAGATAAGATCGGCGAAATAGAAGCTGTTGCCCATAAAATACGACGAGAAAATAATTTTGCTAGTCTTGAGAATAATACAATCACAATAAGATTAGCGACACCTGCATAAGACATATAATAAGGGAAAAGCTCTTTATCTCCAACCACATAGGTAAAATAATAAATAGCAAAAGATGTCACAATATTGCCAGCAATGTTATAACATAACGCCATAATTAACAGACTTGACAACTGATCATTACGTGGAATTAAGGAAACTAATTGTTTTAACGGAACTTTTTGTCCTCCTTGATTTTCTTCTAGGTTATCTGAAGAATATTTTTCTTTAACATTCACTAGGGTAATAATCGTAGAAGCAGTAAAGAAAGCAATGATTACCCATACAAACATACGGAAACCAAAACCTTGATCTCCACCCCCGACATGTTCTACGAACCATAAACAAACACCCGCTGTCACAAAGTTAGCAAGGCTGGCGAAAAAACGTGGGTAAGGTACAAGTTCTTCACGTTCACGTTGGTCAAGGGTTAATGTTGGTGTGAGTGACCAAAATGGAATATCCATTAACGTATAAGTCATTCCCCATAAAATGTAAGTGACTGCAATATAAATGATTAATGCTGTCCCGCTGAAATATTCTGCATAAAATAATGAAAGTAAGCTGATGGAATTAAGAATAGTACCAATTAAAATCCAAGGTTTAAACTTTCCCCAACGAGTACGTGTATTATTTACAATCCAGCCCATAATAGGATCGTTAACTGCATCCCAGATACGTGCCACCATAAATATGGTACCAACCACAGCTGCAGAGGCTCCAACTATATCGGTGTAATAGTACATCAGATACATATACACAATACCAATAGCAAAGTCTTTACCATACGCACCCAACCCAAAGCTTAATTTTGTTTTCATCGACAAACTCATAGCCTACTCCTTACTTAATAATATTAAGAATAAGGCATAGCGAGTTAACACTATGCCTAATGTGAGATATTAACCGTTAATCCATTCAGGTAACCAATCCTTATGAGCCACTAACAACTCATCAACCAAGGCATAAATTTCTTCTAGTCCTAGTGCTGCTGCAGTATGTGGATCAAGTAATGCAGCATGATAAATACGATCTCGATTTTCCTCAATTAAGGCTTCCGTAGTTAATCGCTGTACATTAATATTAGTTTGCATTAAAGCAGCTAAATGACTTGGAATTTTACCCACTTTAGTTGGGCGAATACCGTTAGCATCAACCAAACAAGCCACTTCTACACAACAATCTGATGGGAGATTTTCAATTAAATAATCATTTTTCACATTACCATAAATGACACTTGGATCACCCGTCCAAATCGAATTAATAATATTGCTCGCATATTCTCGAGATTCAGGTACACAAATCCTGTCAGCTTGTTTAAATTCTTCCAAATCACTTTTCCATTTAGCAATTTGTTCTACACAACGTTTTGGATATTCATCAAGCGGTACTTTGTAACGTTCAATTAAATCAGGACGATTTGGCTTAATAAAATAAGGTGTATATTCACTAAAATGTTCGGATGATTCAGTAACGAAATACCCCAATTTTTTCAACATTTCATAGCGAATTAAATTATTACAGCGTAAATTATTATCCATACGTGGTTTTGGAGCGGTGCCATTCGCAAAGGCAGCTTGTAAATCAGGATAGATACTGGTGTAACTACCATCTGCAAGTTTTTTCTCAATACTGAGATAAAATGCCATATGATTGATACCCGCACAAACATAACGTAAATCATGGTAATCCAAATCTAAATCTCGTGCCAATTCTTCTGCAGTACCTTGCACAGAGTGACAAAGCCCCACTTGTTTAATATGGGGGTATTTTTCAAACATCGCCCAGCAGTTCATTGCCATTGGGTTAACATAATTTAGCATCGTAGCATTTGGACAAACTTCAGTCATATCTTCACAAATTTTCCAAAGATGTGGGACGGTACGTAAAGCACGCATGATGCCGCCAACACCAAGTGTATCGGCAATCGTTTGTTCCAAACCATATTTCTTGCAAATTTCAAAATCAGTTACCGTACAAGGTTCATAACCGCCAATTTGGAAAGCTACAACAACAAAATTTGCATCTCGTAAGGCTTCCTTTTGATTGGTATAACATTCAATCGTGCCGTTTGCCCCTACCGATTTCATTAATTTATCAATAACGAAATGAGATTCCTGCAAACGAGTCTCATCAATATCCATTAAAGCCACTCTAGCTTGCTTTAATGCAGGTTTATGAAATACATCACCTAAAATATTTTTAACAAAAACTGTCGAGCCAGCACCGATAAATGTAATTTTTGGACTACTCATAATAAACTCCTCATAATAAGTTATTTAACCTAGCTTGAGTATGGCACAGAGACGTGGTAAATTCTTCTCATAAATTTGGTAAAAATTCCTGAAATCTCAGATTTAACGATATATATCACAAAATTTCTGCTCAAAGTGCGGGGGAAAATGAAGATGTTTACTCGAAATAAAAAATTTGAAGATGAAGATATACTAAAAAGTGAGGATATTAGCCCATTATCCTTGTATCAAAAGCAATCTCCACTCAATATTGATTTTCAACATCCACCAGGTGTGATGGAAATTCATCACTGGCACGGACATATAGAGATTAATATTCCTTTTGGGAATGTTGAATATATTTTTAATGGTAAAAATATTAAAATTAAAGCTGGACGTATCGCACTATTTTGGGCATCTATACCACATAGAATGGTGGAATGCTCTCAATGTTTAGACATGGCAGTATTAGATATTCCAGTACACCTCTTTTTAGCTTGGTCACTCCCAAGCGAACTGATTAACCAAATTACCCATGGCATGATCTTACAATCAGAAAATACCAATTTAGTCAGTAAATTTGAAATTGAACGTTGGGAGAAAGAACTTAAATTACAGGATCACCGTCGTCAACAAGTAGTCTATGATGAAATCCAATTAATGATTAAACGCCTTAGTCTTGATGGCTGGCAGGCTTTATCTACGGCAGGCTATCCGTTAAAACCAGAAGCTCATAATTCTCGTCATCAATTAAGTTATGTAAGCCTAATGCTAAACCACATTGCTACCCATTATAACCAAACCTTAACCGCTGCAGACATTGCTACTGCGGTTGGTTTAAATACCAATTATGCGATGGGTCTGTTCCAAAAAACCATGCAACTTACCATAAAACAATACATCACCATGATGAGAATAAATCATGCTAAAGCACTATTAAGTGACACAAATAAATCAATGTTAGATATATCCCTCTCCACGGGATTTAATGCAGTAAGTCGGTTCTATGATAATTTTCAGAAATACGTCGGTACATCACCACAAAATTACCGTAAATTTTGTCGTTCTAATCAATATTGGCATATTCAAGGGTTATGACTAATTAAGGGGGATTAAATCGGCTATGATTAGTCTAACTACTGAATATAGAAACAAAAAAGACCAAACAACGTTGGTCTTTCTAAGTTTACAAAATTCCCTAAAAACTCACCGCACTTTTCAATTTTTTCAAGGCGTTAGTTTCCAACTGACGTACACGTTCGGCGGAAATATTGTATTTTGCTGCCAGATCATGCAATGTCGCTTTATTGTCATCTAACCAGCGAGCCTTAATGATGTCTTGACTGCGTTCGTCCAAACTTTCCATGGCTACCGTTAATTGATCTACCGCTTGGTTTTCAAAATTTTCATTTTCCAATTCTGCGGCAAAGTTTGAGCTTTTATCTTCCAAATACATTGACGGAGCAAATGTTTCTTCTTCACTTTCATCATTTGGCAAATCAAAACCGACATCCGCTCCCGTCATACGGCTTTCCATTTCAATCACATCTTGCTTGGAAACACCCAGCTCATTGGCGACTAAATCGACTTCGTTTTCGTTGAACCAGCCCAAACGCTGTTTGGTTTTGCGTAAATTGAAGAATAATTTACGTTGTGCTTTGGTGGTTGCCACTTTCACGATACGCCAGTTGCGTAATACATATTCGTGAATTTCCGCTTTGATCCAATGCACTGCAAAAGACACCAATCGCACACCCACTTCTGGGTTAAAACGTTTGACCGCTTTCATTAAGCCGATATTGCCTTCCTGAATCAAGTCCGCTTGCGGTAAGCCGTAGCCTGAATAGCCACGAGCCACGTGGATCACAAAGCGTAGATGTGACAAAATCAATGCTTTTGCCGCTTCTAAATCTTCTTTGTAGTACAAACGTTCCGCCAATTCCTTTTCTTCGTCAGCGGTGAGCATTGGGTACTCGTTGGCTGCTCGAATATAACCTTCAAGATTACCTTGTGGAACTAACATCATTTGTGCTTCTTTATTCATTATTTTCCTTCTCTCATCAAGATGAAATCTTACTTTCATTTTATAACATAAAAACCCGAAAAACAAAATCACTTTCGATTTTATGTTAAATTAGACTGTACTATTTTAGCAAAAGTTCCAGTCGAAATAAAAAATTTACGCCAAAATCGGTTTTAATTGATAGATAAAATCTTCTTCAATAACTTTGCACAACAAATCAATATTCGGAGGTTTATCCCTATCTTAATACGAGTACAGGTTTCGTGGTATTGCGAGCTACTTTAACCGTGTTGGCACTCAAGCCTTCGGCATTCGGTTTGCTACTGGCTAACATCACGATCAAATCCACCGATTTTTCTTCCGCAATGCGATTGATTTCTTCGTAAATCGTGCCATGAGCCACAATATGTTGCACTTTTGCCCCAGCAGGAAAATTCGCTTGGGTGAAATCATGCAAGGCTTTATTAGCTTCTTCCACCACCGATTTATCAAAATTCTTAGGTAAAAAAGCGGAAATAAAGCTATCGTCCATTGGTTCAATAATCGTTACCACACGATACACTGCATCAGGATTGTTGGCTGTCAGTTTTAAACAGCTCTCTACCACATATTTTGCACTTGCCAAATTACTCAAATCAATGGCGATAAGCAGTTTGTTATACATAAAATTTCCTTTTACATTAGGCTGGCGAGATTGCCAGCCATTTTTAGTTGTTAACGATCTGATTTTTTCTACGGCGTTGATTCCACCACACGCCGAACGCAAGCAATAAGGCAGGAATAAACATCCATTCTTTAGCTAAAGAATGAACGGGTAAATCTAACTCAAGAATAGTTTGATCCCAGTTTAACCCTGCTTTTGCCGCAGGTGAATCCATTTCCACATTATCAATCAAGATTTTTGGCGAAAGTTGCCCATTAATCTCAATTTGTTCGCCCGTATCTAATAGGGTTAAGCCTAAGGCTTTCACCCGCTCTTCGCCTGTTTCACCCGCTGGTACTGCCAGTTGAGAGTAAAATTGAATTTCTTTACCGTAAGGATTGATGCCCGACACTTTGAGCATAATATTTTGCCCTACGGGTGTATGTTCCAACTCTTGCACAAAATGAGCAGGTTCAACCGTACGAGCGGTTGGTGAAATATATTCCATAAAGAAACCCGGACGGAATAACGTAAAAGCTGCTAAAATTAACACCGCGGTTTCCCATGCTTTATTCTTCACAATAAAGAAATTCATTGAGGCGGCGGTAAACAGCATAATCCCGATAGTCGCCATACAGAAAATCAGCACAGCATGCCACCAAGTCACATCAATCAACAATAAATCTGTATTGAAAATAAACAAGAATGGCAAAATAGCTGTTCTTAAGCTGTAATAAAAAGCGGTTGCTCCCGTTTTAATTGGGCTACCACCCGAAATTGCAGCGGCGGCAAAAGATGCCAAGCCAACAGGGGGGGTAACATCTGCCATAATCCCAAAATAGAATACGAATAAATGTACTGCGATTAATGGCACAATTAAGCCATTTTGTTTACCCACTTCCACAATCACCAATGCCATTAAAGATGACACCACGATATAGTTTGCTGTGGTCGGCAAGCCCATTCCTAAAATCAAGCTGAAGATGGCAACTAAAATTAACATCAGTAAAATGTTACCCATTGACAAGAACTCAATGATACTAGCTAATTGCACCCCGAAACCTGTCAAGGACACCACGCCCACGATAATCCCTGCGGTCGCTGTGGCGATCCCAATACCGATCATATTTCTCGCCCCAACTTCTAAACCATCAATCAGTTCCTGTACGCCTTGTTTAAGCAGGGCTTTTTTATCGCTTTTTTCCTGTCTAAACCAACTCAATAACGGGCGTTGGGTGACTAAAATAGATGCTAACGCCAAAATCGCCCAAAACGCTGACAAACCTGGAGATAAACGCTCAATCATTAAGCACCACATCAATACCACCACTGGCAATAAATAATGTAAGCCAGCGTTTACTGTCGGTTTGGCGGACGGTAACTTCACGATTTTTGAATTGGGATCATCAGGTTCTAAATCAGGGAAACTTGCCACACGGCGAATTAAGCCTAAATAGATTATGCCCAATAACGTGCCAATCACCACGAAAGAATAATCAGGTATTAAGGTTTTAATCCAACCTAAGCCAAAATGTAAGGCAAAGAAAATCACGCACATTGTTAAGAAAAAGCCTAAAGTGCGGATCAAAACGATTAAAAATGGACGAGCAGGGTCGACACGGTCAAGCCCTTTCAGCCCCATTTTACAGGCTTCTAAATGTACGATATAAACCAAGGCAATATAGGAAATCAAAGCAGGCAAAAAGGCGTGCATAATCAATTCGCTATATGGCATATTGACGTATTCAATCATCAAAAAGGCAGCAGCTCCCATTACAGGCGGCATAATTTGTCCATTGACTGAAGATGCGGTTTCCACTGCCCCTGCTTTTTCAGGGGTAAAGCCAACCCGTTTCATCATCGGAATGGTGAATGTCCCTGTAGTCACTACGTTCGCAATAGAAGATCCTGATACCAACCCCGTTAAGGCAGAAGACACCACTGCTGCTTTGGCTGGTCCACCGTTTAAATGCCCTAAATAAGCAAAGGCGGTTTTAATGAAATAGTTACCTGCACCAGCTTTATCTAACAATGCTCCGAATAACACAAACAAGAACACATATTTCGTTGATACGCCAAGTGCAACACCAAATACCCCCTCAGTAGTGATCCATTGTTGGTTGATAATTTGAGCGAGTGAGCCTGAACGGTGACTGATAATCCAATCTGTTGGCATAAATTGCCCGAAATAATTATACAGCAAGAAAACCACTGCAATCACCACCAACGGCAAACCTAAACTGCGTCTGGTCGCTTCCAAGAGTAGCAGTACACCGCAACAGCCTGCGATAATATCTTGCAAATTTGGGGCACCAAATCGGGTAACTAAACCTTCGTAGAAGAATAAATAATATGCCCCTAAGAATGCTCCAGCAATAGCTAAACACCAGTCCAATATAGGAATCCGATGTTTGGGCGAGGTAGCAAAGGCAGGGAAAGATAAAAATGCAAGAAATAAAGCAAACGCCAAATGATAGGAACGTGCTTTGGTATCATCCACCACCACATTTAACGGAATCCCAGCGTGGGTAAATTGCTCTTGTAACCAGAATGGAAATGGGGACGTATAATAAAGTTGGAAAATAGACCAAACAATAGCAGTGATCACAATGAGCTTTTTCGCAAAGCCTTTTGGATTCCGCCCCCCTGCATCATTGGATGCCACCATATCTTGCAAGTCATCATAATCAATTACTTTTTCTTGTACAGACATAATAAAGTACCCGAATAATAAGAAATAGACACCCCACACAGGCTGTGTAGGGTGTAAGGAAAATAAAGAATGATTAAATTATTTTAACCAACCACGTTCTTTATAGTAACGCACTGCCCCTTCGTGCAACGGTGCAGATAAGGCATTTTGAATCATATCTTCTTCTTTTAAGTTCGCAAACGCTGGATGTAAACGTTTAAAACGATCGAAGTTATCAAACACTGCTTTTACTACCGCATAGACTTTATCCGCATCTACATCGGTAGAACTGACTAGGGTTGCATAAGAACCAAAAGTATCCACTGGATTATCCGTACCTTTATACAAACCACCTGGAATCACTGCTTTGGCATAGTAAGAATGTTGTTCGACTAATTTATCAATTTCAGGACCAGTTACAGGGACTAAATGTGCATCACAAGAAGCAGCCGCTTCTTTTAACGCTCCATTTGGATGACCTACATTATAAGTAATCGCATCAAGGTTGTTATCACACATGGATGATGCCATTTCTGCTGGTTTTAATTCAGCGGCGACTTTGAAATCTTTATCCGTCCAGCCTTTTTCTTTCATAATTACGTTAATGGTTGCACGTGTACCTGAACCTGGATCGCCCACGTTCACCCGTTTGCCTTTCAAATCATCAAAAGATTTAATGCCTGAATCATCACGAGCCATTAAAGTAAAAGGTTCAGCATGTAATGAGAACACTGCACGTAATTTGTCATTTTTTTTGCCTTCAAAAGAACTTGTGCCGTTGTAGGCGTGATATTGCCAGTCGGATTGAGCAATCCCCATATCCATTTCTTTTGCTGCAATGGAATTTAAATTAGCAATCGAAGCACCAGTTGATGGAGCATTACATTTGATATGGGTTTTTGCGGTATCACGATTTACCAACTGACAAATCGACTGACCAACCACATAATACACTCCAGTTTGTCCACCTGTACCGATAGTAATAAACTGCTCATCTGCGGCTTGAGCGGAAAAAGCTGACATTGCTACGCCAGCGATAAGAGAAAGTTTTAGTAATTTTTTCATAATTATAATTCCCCTAGAAAATAAGCATTAAGTTGTCGTATTTACATTCCCAATAAAGGGAACCTGTCAAGATATACTAGAATTTAGTATAAGTTGCAATCTGTTTTTTACATTCTGATCAATATTTTTATATTGTATATAAAAAATTATTTATGAATATAAATCTAATTAAATAAAAAACAAAATGCGGTAAAAATTTCTGGGTTCAGCGAAAAACTCTTAATTTTTAAACCGCACTTTTGAATAATATAGGAAATAAGGTTATTACCTATCATCTACCCCTTTCAACAAATAATTGCCATTAAGATCACAAAGACTTCGAAAACCCACATTAACGGTTTGAAATGAATTTTTGCGTTTTAACTTACTATAATCAAAATTTTCGTGATGATGACCATGGTATAATTGTGTTACGCCCATTTTTTCTGCCAGCTGATTTAATACCCGAAAACCTAATGGGTGTGGCTTAGGCGCTTCATGACAAATTAAAATATCCGCTTGTTGGCTTTCTAGTGTTTCAATATCGGACGGAAAAATAGAAACCCTATGACGTAAAGGAATACCATTCCGCCATAAATGTTCTGGCTGACAATATTGGCAATAATGAATAGGATCAAAAAAGACAGGTTTACTTGGTGGCATCCAAATTTGTCCACGAAAAACGCCCCCTAATCCCGCAATCCGTTTACCCTCAATCTCCACTACTCTAGCATGCAAATTCCGCTCTTTCCAATGACTACCCCAAATAGCTTCATAATTTGCCACAATTTTACTATCGTGATTTCCGTGAATAAACCAAATATCACAATATTGGGCTAAATCATCTAACGGTTTCGGGCTAGTCAGTTGTAAATCCCCCAAAATAATCAAGCTAATATCAGCACGTTCACGTACAAAAGGATATAAATGCTCATAACTGCCATGGGGATCGCCTGCAAATAAAATCATTATTCGTCTGTTTCCGTAAAAATACTGTTATCGTGAGTAAGTTCTGTAATTTCTTCATCATTGAGAATTTTATCCACAATAGCTTTTGCCTGATTGTACCGTTCTAAATAACTCGGTGATTCAATTTCAATATAAGGCACTTTATATTTATCTAATAATTTTTTCAGTAATTGTTGGAAACGCTGACGTGCTTTATGAGAACCCAAACTACGTAATCCATCATCCACCCATTTTGTATTATTATTCAACAAGATAGTAACATCAAAAGGATATTCCTTAATCATTGAATCTAAAAATGGGTGAGCCTTACCTTCATATTGAATACAAAACGCTTGCGTGGTAATAAAATCCGTATCAATAAATGCTACTTTGTGTGCATGACGCAAGGCATAATCAATATACCGTTGATGTCCTAATGCCATTTGTGGATAATCGGAATATTGCATGGCTTGCTCATCACCACCGAGTTGCTCAAATACAAATTCACGCCCATATTCCCATGCCGATGTGGTATTAAACACCGCCGCCAATTTATTCACCAACACAGTTTTACCGCTACTTTCACCACCTAAAATGGCAATGGTTTTAGCGAAAAATGGACGTACTTCTTTCGGGATAAATTTCCAATAATGGAACGGATTATTACGAATTTTGGTTGCTGATATGTTAAAAAAACGCCGTTCAGGATCGACTAATGCCACTTCTAAATTGAGATATTTTTCATAAGGGGCTTTGTCCTGAATTTCACTACTAAACACCACCGTTGGATTGACATTTTTCTCTTTAAATAAGGCTTTTACCGCCCCAGACCAACCTTGCCAACCGTTTGGATAGCTCGGAATACCATCTTCTAACAAATGATGAATAAAAATTTGATCCTTATGATATTTAAAAATTTGTTGCATCCAACGCAAACGATCTTGCACCGTTGGCATACGTTTCATTTTGCTATCATAAAATAGCTTAAGATCCCGTTCCGTATCACTACATACTATCACGTGCAGTTCATCCACCTTACTAAAGGCTTCAAAAATCATATTAATATGCCCAGTATGTACAGGATAAAACTTACCAAAAATCACCCCAACTCGTTTTGGCTCGGGAGCATTCGTAATATTTAACGCTTTATGTAAAGCGGTTAATTTCACCGCACTTGGGTTTTTAATTTTACCAGACACCAGTTGATTAAAATAAGCTCTGGACACATTCGCCTTTTCACAAAGCTCATTCACTTGTAAACTCAACTGCTTACGTTTTTGTTGCAGATATGAATAGTCATCGTTCATAAGAAAATCCTTAAAAAATCACCGCACTTTTGTCATGCAAAATATAAGCATTATGCTACATAATCCGTAAACTGCGGTTTAAATTTATTTAATTTTGTCTATTGTATGCAATATTTGCTTAGAATAAAAACCTTTTTTATCAATAGAAATTAAATTCAACTGGTGCTATACTTACCTCGCATTCTCAGGGCAGGGTGAAATTCCCTACTGGCGGTACAGCCCGCGAGCGTTCTGGTTAAAGTTAAACCAGAAGTCAGCAGATTTGGTGAAATTCCAAAGCCAACAGTATAGTCTGGATGAAAGAGAAATAGCGATAACCCACAGGCGAAATTTCGCTTGTTTTTGTCATTTCTTACGCCCTGATTCTGGTAACTTATATTTGCATTTTTTAAGGAATTTACTATGAATCAGTCATTATTATCCCCCTTTGGCACTGCCGAACAACGTGTGATCAACGCACTGAAAGCCTTTCAACAAGGTAACGGCGTATTAGTGTTAGACGATGAAGATCGTGAAAACGAAGGTGATTTAATCTTCCCCGCCGAAACCATTAACACTGAACAAATGGCGAAATTAATTCGCTATGGCAGTGGTATTGTCTGTCTATGTATCACGGATGAGCTTTGCCAACAGCTTAATTTACCACCCATGGTGCAAGACAACACCAGCGTCAACAGAACCGCATTCACTGTCACTATTGAAGCCGCTCAAGGCGTATCAACTGGCGTATCTGCGGCAGATCGTGTCACCACCATTAAAGCGGCTATTGCAGATAACGCAAAACCAACCGATTTACACCACCCAGGGCATGTTTTTCCATTAAGAGCCGTAAAAGGCGGCGTATTAAAACGCCGTGGACATACCGAAGCATCTGTGGATTTAGCCATATTAGCTGGCTATAAACCCGCTGCCGTGATTTGTGAAATCACTAACGATGACGGAACCATGGCAAGAACCCCACAAATCGTGGAGTTTGCTCAGAAATTTGGATATTTTGTGCTAACCATTGAAGACTTGGTTGAATATCGAAATAAACATCATTGTTAACAAACAAAAGGCATAGTAAAACTTAGTATTCACTATGCCTTAATATTAAAAAGCACGCTGTTTCGTGCTATTTTCTCCATTATCAGGTATTCTTAGCATCAAAATTCAAGCTCAAATAAGATAAAAAGAGAAAACAAATGTCTGAATTAAAATTAAACTACCATAAAACCCACTTTCTCACCAGTGCAGCGAATATTACGCAACTCCCCGAAGAGACGGGAATTGAAATCGCTTTTGCAGGGCGTTCAAATGCGGGAAAATCCACCGCACTTAATGCCTTAACCAATCAAAAAAACTTAGCTCGTACATCAAAAACCCCTGGTCGAACGCAGTTAATTAATTTATTTGAAGTGGAACCGCAATGTAAACTAGTGGATTTACCTGGTTATGGTTATGCTGCTGTCCCTGAACAGATGAAATTGCAATGGCAAAAGTCTTTATCGGAATATTTACAGAAACGAGAATGTTTGCAAGGCGTGGTGATTTTAATGGATATTCGTCACCCATTAAAAGATTTAGATCAGCAAATGATTGAATGGGCTGTCGCATCAGAATTACCTGTACTATTATTACTCACCAAAGCAGATAAACTTAGCCAAAGTGCCAGATCAAAAACCGTAAAAATGGTGCGTGAAGCGATTTTACCCTTTCAGGGTGATGTTCAAGTTGAGCCATTTTCAGCTCTCAATAAAATCGGTATAGATCGCTTGTCCGCCAAGTTAAATGAATGGTTTAGTCCTACTTTTGCCACTGAAAATCCTTAATTTTGTGATCTCTATTCCAAAAATACACCGTCATTTTTGTAAAGTGCGGTGGATTTTTTTATGATTTTTCTGATTTGTTATTTAAAAGGAAAAGTCATGTCGTTAGCCATTGTTTATAGCCGTGCATCTATCGGGGTACAAGCCCCCCTTGTGACCATCGAAGTCCATATTAGCAATGGTAAACCAAATTTTGTGCTGGTAGGATTACCAGAAAAAACCGTGAAAGAAGCACAGGATCGCGTGAGAAGTGCCTTGATTAATGCACAATTTAAATATCCTCCAAAACGTATTACCGTTAATCTTGCCCCAGCAGATTTACCTAAAGAGGGGGGACGTTTTGATTTGCCGATAGCGTTGGGGATTTTGGCAGCATCAGGGCAAATTAATGCGGAACAATTACGTCAATTTGAATTTCTTGGGGAACTGGCATTAACGGGGAATTTACGTGGTGTGCAAGGGGTTATTCCTGCTATTTTAGCGGCTCAGAAAGCGAAAAGAACCATGATTATTGCCCCGCAAAATGCCAATGAAGCATCTCTCATCTCAGAACACGACAGTTATTACGCAAATTCACTGTTAGAAGTGGTGCAGTTTCTCGACAAGCAATTAAATTTGCCAACGGCTAGTCAAATGGCAGACCAAATTAGGTCAAATGCCAAGCAAAGTGCGGTGCAAAATAGCAAAGATTTAACCGATATTATCGGGCAACATCATGCCAAACGAGCCTTAACCATTGCCGCTGCTGGGCAACATAACTTACTTTTATTAGGTCCCCCAGGGACTGGCAAAACCATGCTTGCCAGTCGATTAACCGATCTCTTGCCCGAAATGAGTGATCAAGAAGCCATAGAAACCGCCTCTGTGACTAGCCTGATTCAAAATGAACTGAATTTTGCGAATTGGAAGAAACGCCCATTCCGTTGCCCACATCATAGTGCATCTTTGCCTGCGTTAGTGGGAGGGGGATCGATCCCAAAACCTGGCGAAATTTCATTAGCTCACAATGGCATTCTTTTTCTTGATGAGTTGCCCGAGTTTGAACGTAAAGTATTAGATGCTTTACGCCAACCCTTAGAAAGTGGTGAAATAGTTATCTCTCGTGCCACTGCTAAAATCCAATTTCCCGCTAAATTTCAATTAGTTGCTGCTATGAATCCAAGTCCAACAGGACATTATCAAGGTTCTCATAATCGCACATCACCACAACAAATTATCCGTTATTTGAATCGGTTATCAGGACCTTTTTTAGATCGCTTTGATTTATCTATTGAAGTCCCATTGTTACCACAGGGTGCATTACAAAGCCAAGAAGATCGGGGTGAAAGCAGCGAACAAGTGCGGTTAAAAATTGTTAAGGTACGCGAAAGACAATTCGCTCGACAGGGTAAAGTGAATGCTCATTTAACCAGTAAAGAAATTGAACGTTATTGCCCGTTATTAGAAAAAGATGCAATTTTTTTGGAAAATGCCCTAACTAAACTAGGTTTATCAGTACGAGCTTATCATCGTATTCTCAAGGTTTCTCGTACCATTGCAGATTTGGCAGAGTCGGAACAAATTACGCAAGCCCATTTAGCCGAAGCCTTGGGGTATCGTACTATGGATCGGTTATTATTGAAATTACATGAATAATGAAAGTTTATATTGATATAAAACAGATAAAAAATAAACCGCACTTTACTTTTATTAGAATCTCATTAAGCAAAGTGCGGTGATTTTTTAAAGATTTTTACGCATTCAAAATATTCTGAATTTCCTGAATACTTAAATGATAACCATGTGGGCAGTTACGCCATTCATCAAGCATTTTAATGTATTTATCCCACATTGGGGTTTGTGAATCACAGCCATGTTCACAACGCATAAATTCTTGATATTTGCCTTCCACACCCGTAATAAAACGCAAGTAGCTTAAATATTTTTTCTCACGCACCGCACAATAGCCCACAAATTGTAAGCGGTGTGGAGTAACAGTGGATTTATCCGTTAAATTATTGTATGAAACGTGTAAGGCTTTATACATTTCAAGTGTGTCTAGTACGGTTTGGCATTCTTCTAATGAAATATTGCTAAATTCTTGATCAAGTTCTTTTAATTCACGTGCAAAACCACCTTTGACAATGGTTTCTAAACGGCTATATTTGGCTTTGTTTTCTGGTTCAAGTAAACCCATTAATTTATATTGGTTGGCTAAAATTAAGCGTTGGGTTGAGGTCATTTCCATGATAAATTCCTTATTTAGTTTTTATTTCATCAATGCTATTCAGATCATCTTCTGATAATCCTGTTTCTTTTATTTTGACATTGCCATCGGTGGCTTTATATTCAAGGTTTTGATAATAGGCTTCACGGAAAGTGATATAAGGATCTTGAGCCTGATCGAGTAAAGCTTCTTTATCCATAGCTTTGGCTCGAGTATCGACAACCTGAACACCCGTTTTCACTAAGGACCACGCCCCACCAACCCAGTGCCAGAATGGATATGTATAAGCGGTATCCACTACCGAACTCGTTAATTCCCGTGGCGTAGTCGCATTATATACTGGCAACACAATATATGTGCCTGGCTCAACGCCATAACTGCCAAGACTATCACCGAAAGTACGTTGATGTTCAATTTTAAGAGGATCGCTATAACTTGCCCAGTCAATTAAACCGCCTAAACCAAAGGTTGAGTTAATCACAAAACGATTAAAGTGTACCATGGCTTTTTTGCCTTCACCTTCCAATAATCGGTTAACAAAGCTGACTGGTTCATCTAGGTTATTGGCGACATTAGAGATGCCTGTAGTCACAGGGCTAGGCAAAGCATTCCAGCCTTTTGCTACGGGTTTTAATAGATAAGGATCTAACACTTTATAGTTAAAATCCCACATTGTACGGTTAAAACCTTGCAGTGGATCATTACGTTCGCCTGTGACAGGATCTAATGTGTTCGTGCAGCCACTCAGTAAAACAATACTACAAAGTGCGGTGGATAATATTACTGTTTTTTTCATCTGATTTGTTCTCAAATAAATTTTTCCCTATTGTAAATGAGTTAGGCGAAATCTACAAAAAAATTTACCGCAGTTGGAATAAAATCTTGCATAAAATGAATATTAATTCATTTTAGTTGCATAAATATATATTATTGCAACTTTACAAGATGATCTGGGCTTGATAAAATAGCTCGAATTTAATTAATTCATCTCGAGATTGCAGTAAGCAATCTTAGGTTAATGAATATTTGTAAGTGTTCAACCACACAATCAGGAGTAATTATGTCCGCACAAGCCATTCTCGTGCTTGCTGACGGTAGTGTTTTTCACGGCACCTCTATCGGTGCTGACGGTCACACTATCGGCGAAGTCGTTTTTAATACCGCCATGACCGGCTATCAAGAAATTTTAACTGATCCTTCCTATTTTCAACAAATCGTTACGCTCACTTATCCCCATATTGGCAACACAGGTTGCAACTCGGAAGATTTAGAAAGTCATCAAGTTTTTGCCTCTGGTTTAATTATTCGTGATCTGCCGTTAATTCATAGCAATTTCCGTGCCAATCAAAGTTTAGGTGAGTATTTAAAATCCAATAATGTGGTAGCGATTGCCGATATTGACACTCGCCGCTTAACCCGAATTTTGCGTGATAAAGGGACGCAAGCTGGCTGCATTATGACAGGCGAAGTTGATGAGAAGAAAGCCTTAGAATTAGCCTTAAGTTTCGGCTCAATGGCAGGCAAAGATTTGGCTCAAGCAGTCACATCAAGCGAAGCCTATCAATGGACACAAGGTGAATGGCAATTAGGTAAAGGCTATGTTGAAGCGAAAAATCCTGAATTTAATATCGTAGCTTATGATTTCGGCGTAAAACGTAATATTTTAAGAATGTTGGCTGAACGGGGTTGCAATATTACGGTTGTGCCTGCCAAAACGCCAGCGGAAGAGGTGTTAGCCTTAAATCCAGACGGTATTTTTCTTTCCAACGGACCAGGCGATCCAGAACCTTGTGATTATGCCATTTCAGCAATCCAAACCTTGTTAAAAAGCAAAAAACCAATTTTCGGTATTTGCTTAGGGCATCAATTATTAGGTTTAGCTACTGGCGGAAAAACCAAAAAAATGCCATTCGGACACCATGGAGCCAACCACCCAGTGCAAGATTTAGACAGTGGCAATGTGTTGATTACCAGCCAAAATCACGGCTTTGAAGTGGATGAACACAGCTTGCCAGCTAATGTTCGTGTAACTCATCGTTCGTTGTTTGATAATTCGGTGCAAGGGATTGAATTAACCGACCAATCGGCATTCTCTTTCCAAGGACACCCAGAAGCGAGTCCAGGTCCGAATGATGTGGCGTATTTGTTTGACAGATTTATTGATAACTTAAGAGCAGCGAAAGTGTAACAACCAATGCAAAATAAATTTAATTTAACCTTGCAAGAAAATCGTTTCTTAGCGAAAAAGAATATTGTGGAAGTGATCCACAGTATTTCACGCTTAGAAAACGTCAACACCACCTTTCCACAAACGCAAACCATTGTGAGTGGCATGGCGGTTAGCGGTGTTTCCACTGATGATGTGCAGGTGATTTTAAATTTAAAAAATGCGTGGCAGTTTATCTTGAAAGCGGATTCACCGTTTGATTTGGCGTTTGCCTGCAAAATCAATGGCTTTGTTGCCTATAACGAATCGCTGGCGTGGGGCGAATTACGCACAGGCAATGTGGGGATTAGCGGTGTGGCTTATATGCCAGAGATACCGAATCAACAAGCTGTTGAACAAACCTTTGAGCAAATTCAGCGTTCCCCCCTTTCGGCAACGGAAAAAGCCTTAAAACTGATGTACTACATGATGCGTAATCAGTTATTTTGGGACGGCAACAAACGCACGGCGATTATTTGTGCCAATTATCTGCTGATTCAAGCAGGGGCTGGCGTGTTAAACATTAACGAACAACAACTAGAACAATGGCACGAATTGCTTTCTCAATTTTATGAAAGTGGTGATGATACGCAGATTATGGAATGGACGTATCAGCATTGTTTGTATGGGATTTTAAAAGATTAAAGAAGATAGGAAATAAAAATGCCAAAACGTAACGACATAAACACAATATTAATTATCGGGGCTGGTCCGATTGTGATCGGTCAAGCCTGTGAATTTGACTATTCAGGGGCACAAGCCTGTAAAGCCTTGCGAGAAGAAGGCTATAAAGTGGTGTTGGTTAACTCCAACCCAGCCACCATTATGACTGACCCGAATATGGCGGATGTGACCTACATTGAGCCAATTCAATGGCAAACCGTGGAAAAAATTATTGAAAAAGAACGCCCTGATGCGATTTTGCCGACCATGGGCGGACAAACGGCGTTGAACTGTGCCTTGGATTTGTCTAAACACGGCGTGTTGAAAAAATATAACGTTGAACTCATCGGGGCGACCGAAGATGCCATTGATAAAGCGGAAGACCGTGGGCGTTTTAAAGAAGCCATGGCGAAAATTGGTTTAAATACGCCAAAATCCTTTGTTTGCCATAGCTTTGAGGAAGCCTGGGCGGCGCAGACGGAAGTAGGTTTTCCGACCTTAATTCGCCCCTCTTTCACCATGGGCGGTTCAGGCGGTGGGATTGCTTATAACCGTGATGAATTTCAAGCCATTTGTGAGCGTGGTTTTGATGCGTCGCCGACCCACGAATTGTTGATTGAGCAGTCTGTATTGGGCTGGAAAGAATACGAAATGGAAGTGGTGCGTGATAAAGCGGACAACTGTATTATCGTGTGTTCCATTGAAAACTTTGACCCAATGGGCGTGCATACGGGCGACAGTATTACCGTTGCCCCAGCTCAAACTTTAACCGATAAAGAATACCAAATTATGCGTAACGCAAGCCTTGCCGTGTTGCGTGAAATTGGGGTGGACACGGGCGGTTCAAACGTGCAATTTGCCATCAACCCTGAAAATGGCGAGATGATCGTGATTGAAATGAACCCACGGGTCAGCCGTTCTTCTGCGTTGGCAAGTAAAGCCACTGGTTTCCCGATTGCCAAAGTAGCGGCGAAATTGGCGGTAGGCTACACCTTAAATGAACTTCGCAACGACATTACAGGCGGTTTAATTCCAGCATCTTTTGAGCCGTCTATTGACTATGTGGTAACCAAAGTGCCTCGTTTTGCCTTTGAAAAATTCCCACAAGCGGACGATCGTTTAACCACGCAAATGAAATCCGTGGGCGAAGTGATGGCAATGGGTCGCACCTTCCAAGAAAGTTTGCAAAAAGCCTTGCGTGGTTTGGAAACAGGTATTTGTGGCTTCAATTTGCTTTCTGAAGAACCTGAAAAAATCCGTAGCGAATTGGGTAATCCCGGTCCGAACCGTATTTTGTATGTAGCGGATGCATTCGGAGCAGGTTTTACATTAGAAGAAGTGCATCACTATTCCAAGATTGATCCGTGGTTCTTGATTCAAATTCAAGATCTTGTGCAAGAAGAATTGGCGTTGGAAAAACGCACCCTAGACGAATTGGATTACGCTGAACTTCGCCGTTTAAAACGCAAAGGTTTCTCCGATAAACGTATCGGTCAGCTCACCAAAGCGGGCGAAAGTGCGGTGCGAAATAAACGCAATTTATTAAATCTGCACCCTGTTTACAAACGGGTGGATACCTGTGCTGGCGAGTTTAAATCGGATACGGCGTATCTCTATTCTACCTATGAAGAAGAGTGCGAAAGCCGTCCAACGGATCGTAAAAAAATTATGATTTTAGGCGGTGGTCCGAACCGTATCGGACAAGGGATTGAGTTTGACTACTGTTGCGTTCACGCCGCCCTTGCCTTGCGTGAAAGCGGTTTTGAAACCATTATGGTCAACTGCAACCCTGAAACGGTTTCTACGGATTTTGATACGTCTGATCGTTTATATTTTGAGCCGTTGACTCTTGAAGATGTGTTAGAAATTATCCACGTGGAAAATCCGTACGGCGTGATTGTACATTACGGCGGTCAAACGCCGTTGAAATTGGCGAACGCTTTGCACGACAACGGCGTGAACATTATCGGCACGTCCGCAGATAGCATTGATGCTGCCGAAGACCGTGAACGTTTCCAAAAAATCTTGTACGATCTCGGCTTAAAACAACCGAATAACCGCACCGCTCGCAATGCCGTAGAAGCCGTGAAATTGGCGGGCGAAGTGGCTTATCCGTTGGTGGTGCGTCCGTCTTATGTGTTGGGCGGTCGGGCGATGCAGATTGTGTATAACGTGGATGAACTCAATAAATATATGCGTGAAGCGGTGCAAGTGTCGGAAGACAGCCCGATTTTGCTTGACCATTTCTTAAACAACGCCATTGAAGTGGACGTGGACTGTATTTGTGACGGCAAAGACGTGGTGATTGGTGGCATTATGCAACACATTGAACAGGCAGGGATCCACAGTGGTGACTCCGCTTGTTCTTTACCGCCATATTCCTTGAGCCAGCCAATTCAAGATGAAATCCGCCGTCAAACGGCAGCAATGGCGCAAGCGTTAAAAGTCATCGGTTTGATGAATGTACAATTTGCAGTGCAAAATGACGTGATTTATGTGTTGGAAGTCAATCCACGAGCCAGCCGCACCGTGCCATTTGTGAGCAAAGCCACAGGGCGATCGCTCGCGAAAATCGCTGCTCGGGTGATGGCAGGTATTTCTCTTGCGGAACAAGGCGTAGCAGGTGAAGTGATTCCTGATTATTATTCTGTCAAAGAAGCGGTGTTCCCATTCATTAAATTCCCTGGTGTGGACACCATTCTCGGTCCTGAAATGCGTTCAACAGGTGAAGTTATGGGTGTGGGCAAAACCTTCTCTGAAGCTTTCTTGAAAGCAGAATTAGGGGCGAATGAACGAATTCCAAAAACAGGTAAAGTGTTTGTTTCTGTGGATAACAAAGACAAAGACCGCCTGTTGCCTGTGGCACATCGTTTGCAAGAACAAGGCTATGGCTTGTGTGCCACTATCGGCACGGCAAAATTCCTAAAAGAAAACGGTGTATTCGCTCAAATCGTCAACAAAGTGCGTGAAGGTCGTCCGCATATTGTGGATGCCATTAAAAACGGTGAGATTGCGATGATTATTAATACTGTTGGCAGCAGCCCAGAAAGTATTACAGATAGCCATTCTATTCGCCAAAGTGCATTGCAACAAAAAGTCTTTTTACAAACCACTTTATCAGGGGCAGAAGCCCTAGTTGAGGGCGTGAAAAGTTTAGATGGTTGTGATGTGTATTCTGTGCAAACACTACATCAGAGTTTGTAGATATGGGGCATAGTTGATACAGAAAATAGCAATATTTTTTATCTACTATGCCTATTAAATGATAAAACCCCAGCTACTCACGTAACTGGGGTTCGTTATTGTAATAAAACACCTGATGGCGACCTACTCTCACATTGGGATTCCCAACACTACCATCGGCATCACAGCATTTCACTTCTGAGTTCGGCATGGAGTCAGGTGGCACTACTGCATTATGACCATCAGGAAATCAGGGGTCAGATGACAGGTTTCAGACGGCAGTACCGTGTGTTATCCTGTATCCTACTTAATTCTTTCCTTTTTGTATTTTGTTCTTTAAATTTGAAACAAGCTGTCTGTTCGATTTTCTTTTTTGTCTGTTAGTGAGTTTCACGCTCTTCAACTGTCTTCTGTCATCTGACATCCGTCATCTGAATCAAAACCACTTGAGCGTTGTATAGTTAAGCCTCTCGGGCAATTAGTACTGGTTAGCTCAATGACTCACATCACTTACACACCCAGCCTATCTACGTCTTCGTCTTAAACAACCCTTACACACTTCTGTGTGGGAGAACTCATCTCTTGGCAAGTTTCGTGCTTAGATGCTTTCAGCACTTATCTCTCCCGCATGTAGCTACCCAGCAATGCTTCTGGCGAAACAACTGGAACACCAGGGATGCGTCCACTCCGGTCCTCTCGTACTAGGAGCAGCCCCAACCAATTCTCCTACGCCCACGGCAGATAGGGACCGAACTGTCTCACGACGTTCTAAACCCAGCTCGCGTACCACTTTAAATGGCGAACAGCCATACCCTTGGGACCTACTTCAGCCCCAGGATGTGATGAGCCGACATCGAGGTGCCAAACACCGCCGTCGATATGAACTCTTGGGCGGTATCAGCCTGTTATCCCCGGAGTACCTTTTATCCGTTGAGCGATGGCCCTTCCATTCAGAACCACCGGATCACTATGACCTACTTTCGTACCTGCTCGACTTGTCTGTCTCGCAGTTAAGCTTGCTTTTACCATTGCACTAACCTGACGATGTCCGACCGTCATTAGCAAACCTTCGTGCTCCTCCGTTACTCTTTGGGAGGAGACCGCCCCAGTCAAACTACCCACCAGACACTGTCCGAATACCCGTTTCAGATATTTCGTTAGAACATCAAACGTTAAAGGGTGGTATTTCAAGGTCGTCTCCACTCAAACTGGCGTTTAAGTTTCTCTGACTCCCACCTATCCTACACATCAAAATTCAAGGTTCAGTGTCAAGCTATAGTAAAGGTTCACGGGGTCTTTCCGTCTAGCCGCGGGTACACCGCATCTTCACGGCGATTTCAATTTCACTGAGTCTCGGGTGGAGACAGCCTGGCCATCATTATGCCATTCGTGCAGGTCGGAACTTACCCGACAAGGAATTTCGCTACCTTAGGACCGTTATAGTTACGGCCGCCGTTTACTGGGGCTTCGATCAGGTGCTTCTCTTTCGATAACACCATCAATTAACCTTCCAGCACCGGGCAGGCATCACACCCTATACGTCCACTTTCGTGTTTGCAGAGTGCTGTGTTTTTAATAAACAGTTGCAGCCAGCTGGTATCTTCGACCGGTTCAACCTTCATCTGTAAAAGACTACAATCTACGCCGGCGCACCTTCTCCCGAAGTTACGGTGCTATTTTGCCTAGTTCCTTCACCCGAGTTCTCTCAAGCGCCTGAGTATTCTCTACCTGACCACCTGTGTCGGTTTTCAGTACGGTTTAGTAAAGTCTTTCGCTTAGTGGCTTTTCCTGGAAGTGTGGTATCAACAACTTCGCTCCCTTAGGAGCTCGTCATCACGCCTTAGTGTTGAATTGGGATTCGGATTTGCCTAAATCCCCCACCTACACGCTTAAACAGCCATCCAACAGGCTGCTTGCCTAACCTTCTCCGTCCCCACATCGCAACTTTACCAAGTACGGGAATATTAACCCGTTTCCCATCGACTACGCTTTTCAGCCTCGCCTTAGGGGCCGACTCACCCTGCCCCGATTAACGTTGGACAGGAACCCTTGGTCTTCCGGCGAACGAGTTTTTCACTCGTTTTATCGTTACTTATGTCAGCATTCGCACTTGTGATACGTCCAGCAAACTTCTCAATTCACCTTCTTCCGCTTACACAACGCTCCCCTACCCAACAAGATTACTCTTGATGCCGCAGCTTCGGTGACTAGTTTTAGCCCCGTTACATCTTCCGCGCAGGCCGACTCGACTAGTGAGCTATTACGCTTTCTTTAAATGATGGCTGCTTCTAAGCCAACATCCTAGCTGTCTAAGCCTTCCCACTTCGTTTCCCACTTAACTAGTACTTTGGGACCTTAGCTGGCGGTCTGGGTTGTTTCCCTCTTCACGATGGACGTTAGCACCCACCGTGTGTCTCCTGAGTATCACTCTTCGGTATTCGCAGTTTGCATCGGGTTGGTAATCCGGGATGGACCCCTAGCCGAAACAGTGCTCTACCCCCGAAGGTGTTCGCTCAAGGCTCTACCTAAATAGATTTCGGGGAGAACCAGCTATCTCCCGGTTTGATTGGCCTTTCACCCCCAGCCACAAGTCATCCGCTAATTTTTCAACATTAGTCGGTTCGGTCCTCCAGTTAGTGTTACCCAACCTTCAACCTGCCCATGGCTAGATCACCGGGTTTCGGGTCTATACCTTGCAACTTGCCGCCCAGTTAAGACTCGGTTTCCCTTCGGCTCCCCTATTCGGTTAACCTCGCTACAAAATATAAGTCGCTGACCCATTATACAAAAGGTACGCAGTCACCTTACGGCTCCCACTGCTTGTACGTACACGGTTTCAGGTTCTATTTCACTCCCCTCGCTGGGGTTCTTTTCGCCTTTCCTTCACAGTACTGGTTCACTATCGGTCAATCAGGAGTATTTAGCCTTAGAGGATGGTCCCCCTATCTTCAGACAGAATTTCTCGTGTTCCGCCCTACTTCTTGTTAGCTTAGTACCACAATATAACTTTCAGATACGGGACTATCACCCTGTGTCGTTGAACTTCCCAGTTCATTCTCTTCGTTTTATTGCTATCTCTAACGGCTCCTCCGCTTTCGCTCGCCGCTACTCACAGAATCTCGGTTGATTTCTTTTCCTCGGGGTACTTAGATGTTTCAGTTCTCCCGGTTTGCCTCATTTACCTATGTATTCAGTAAATGATAGTAGATTCTTCATCTACTGGGTTTCCCCATTCGGATATTTTGGATTAAACGCCTCTTATCGACTCATCCAAACTTTTCGCAGATTAGCACGTCCTTCTTCGCCTCTGATTGCCTAGGCATCCACCGTGTACGCTTAGTCACTTAACTATACAACCTCAAGTGCTTTCGCACAGACGTCAGATAACAGGTTTCAGATAACAGTCCTAATACCTTTTTTACCCTTAATCTGCTTCACTTTCAGTTGATTTTAATAACTAGACTTGTGTGCTTTTGTTCACACAAGATTTTTACTCAAACGTTGAGTCATCTAACAATCATCAGTCGCATTAACTGCTATCTAACCACTGCTATCTGAACTCTGTTTTCAGCTTGTTTCCAAATTTTTAAAGAACAATTAAGATGTGGCTTTCGCCTATCATCATTGCTAAATTAACTTATATAAAATCAATTTCAACTTTTACGTTTTCTATATTAAGTTAGCTTAACAATGATGATAACAACAAGTTTTTTGGTGGAGATAAGCGGGATCGAACCGCTGACCTCCTGCGTGCAAGGCAGGCGCTCTCCCAGCTGAGCTATATCCCCATTCAGATAACAGACAACAGCTATCAGATGACAGTGTTGCTATTTCTATTCCCTACGCTTACTTTCTCTGCCATCTGACTCCTGTCATCTGACATCTGAAAGTGGTGGGTCTGAGTGGACTTGAACCACCGACCTCACCCTTATCAGGGGTGCGCTCTAACCACCTGAGCTACAGACCCGTAGGGCTCAGAAGACGGATGACAGAAGACAGATAACAGAAAAAACTGAACACCCTAACTTCTCATCACAATTACTTTCTTCTGAAATATACTTGCTTTCATCGTTCTATCAAACAATCTGTGTGAACACTTGCTGTCGCTTCGTTTCTTTGAGTAACAATATCACAGTGACCTGACATTTCTGTCTTCTGTCTTCTGTCATCTGCCCTCTGATTACTAAGGAGGTGATCCAACCGCAGGTTCCCCTACGGTTACCTTGTTACGACTTCACCCCAGTCATGAATCATACCGTGGTAAACGCCCCCCTTCCGGTTAAGCTATCTACTTCTGGTACAACCCACTCCCATGGTGTGACGGGCGGTGTGTACAAGGCCCGGGAACGTATTCACCGCAACATTCTGATTTGCGATTACTAGCGATTCCGACTTCATGGAGTCGAGTTGCAGACTCCAATCCGGACTACGATGCACTTTCTGAGATTCGCTCCCCCTCGCAGGTTTGCCGCCCTCTGTATGCACCATTGTAGCACGTGTGTAGCCCTACTCGTAAGGGCCATGATGACTTGACGTCATCCCCACCTTCCTCCAGTTTATCACTGGCAGTCTCCTTTGAGTTCCCATCACTACATGCTGGCAACAAAGGATAAGGGTTGCGCTCGTTGCGGGACTTAACCCAACATTTCACAACACGAGCTGACGACAGCCATGCAGCACCTGTCTCATAGCTCCCGAAGGCACAAACTTATCTCTAAGTTCTTCTATGGATGTCAAGAGTAGGTAAGGTTCTTCGCGTTGCATCGAATTAAACCACATGCTCCACCGCTTGTGCGGGCCCCCGTCAATTCATTTGAGTTTTAACCTTGCGGCCGTACTCCCCAGGCGGTCGATTTATCACGTTTGCTACGGGCACCAGAGTTAAACCCCAATCCCCAAATCGACATCGTTTACAGCGTGGACTACCAGGGTATCTAATCCTGTTTGCTCCCCACGCTTTCGCACATGAGCGTCAGTATCTTCCCAAGGGGCTGCCTTCGCCTTCGGTATTCCTCCACATCTCTACGCATTTCACCGCTACACGTGGAATTCTACCCCTCCCTAAAGTACTCTAGCTACCCAGTCTGAAATGCAATTCCAAAGTTAAGCTCTGGGATTTCACATCTCACTTAAGTAACCGCCTGCGTGCCCTTTACGCCCAGTTATTCCGATTAACGCTCGCACCCTCCGTATTACCGCGGCTGCTGGCACGGAGTTAGCCGGTGCTTCTTCTGTGATTAACGTCAATCTAATAAGCTATTCACTTATTAGCTTTCCTCACCACCGAAAGAACTTTACAACCCGAAGGCCTTCTTCATTCACGCGGCATGGCTGCGTCAGGGTTGCCCCCATTGCGCAATATTCCCCACTGCTGCCTCCCGTAGGAGTCTGGACCGTGTCTCAGTTCCAGTGTGGCTGGTCATCCTCTCAGACCAGCTAGAGATCGTCGGCTTGGTAGGCCTTTACCCCACCAACTACCTAATCCCACTTGGGCTCATCTTATGGCAACTGGACCTAAGTTCCCAGTCTTTCGTCTCTCGACACTACGCGGTATTAGCTACAGTTTCCCGTAGTTATCCCCCTCCATAAGCCAGATCCCCAAGCATTACTCACCCGTCCGCCACTCGTCAGCAAAGTACAAGTACTTCCTGCTACCGTTCGACTTGCATGTGTTAAGCCTGCCGCCAGCGTTCAATCTGAGCCATGATCAAACTCTTCAATTTAAGTTCGATCGCTCAATAAACTGCTTGCTTCTAAATCTTTCTTCTCACTCTCAAAAAAAATGAAAAGTTAATGAATTTCTAAGTTAAGCACCTATTAAGACTTCAAGTTTTATTTAATTTTTTAAAACTAGTCAATCAACAAGTGCCCACACAGATTGTCTGATAAATTGTTAAAGAACAAATTTTCACCGTTTTGCAGCGAAAATAAAACGACACACTGTTTGATTTCAATTTTCACAACAGTGTGTCGTTGTGTGCAGCGTATTATAGAGATCTGGAAATCCTTTGCAAGTGTTTTTTGTAAAAAAATCTAAAATTCTATTTGACTGTTCAGTTTTTCAGCTTCTTAATCAATTTTGGCAAATCTGCCACGCTATCCAGCACATAATCTGCTAATTTTTCACCTTGTTCCGAGATTGGTTTTCCTGTTTTTACCAGTACCTTATAAGCCACATTCGCTGCCATTCCCGCCTGCAAATCTTCCAATTTATCCCCAACCATAAAAGATCTACTTGGATCAATATTCAATTCTTTAATCGCCTGCAATAACATTCCTCCTTTGGGCTTACGACAATCACATTCTTGCCGAAACTCACCTTTTCCCTCAGGATGATGCGGACAATAATAAATCCCATCTAAATCCACACCCCGATCTGCCAGTGACCAATCCATCCACTCTGTTAATTGCAAAAACTGATCTTCGCTAAAATAACCACGTGCAATCCCTGATTGGTTAGTCACTACTACCAACAAATACCCCATGGATTTTAATTGTTGTAAGGCTTCAATGCTCCCCTCAATAAATTCAAAATCATCTATTTGATGAACATAACCGTGATCAACATTTAAGGTACCATCCCGATCTAAAAAAATTGCTTTATTCATTTTTATTTTCCTTTATATACGACATTTATCCTCTTAATTATCACATAAATGTTCTAATTGATAACGATATATTCTAAAAAGCCAACGAATAATTATTGACATAGACATATAGACATCTAAAATACACAAAACTATTATATTTTTAATCATTAATTAAAGGGCTTATATGATTAAGCTAAAAAATATCACCAAAGTTTTTGATATTGCAGACAAAAAACTCACCGCATTAGATAATGTTTCATTACATGTTCCCGCAGGAAGTATCTGTGGCGTAATCGGTGCTTCTGGTGCTGGTAAAAGCACGTTAATTCGCTGTGTCAACTTATTAGAACGCCCGACCTCTGGTTCAGTGATTGTTGATGGCAAAGATCTCACCGTACTTAATGATCATCAACTTATCGCAGAACGCCGTAATATCGGTATGATTTTCCAACATTTTAATCTACTCAGCTCTCGCACAGTGTTTGATAACGTAGCATTGCCACTAGAATTAGAAAAAGCTAACAAACAAAAAATTCAACAAAAAGTCACCGCACTTTTAGCACTAGTTGGTTTAACTGATAAAAAAGATGTTTATCCTGCCAATTTATCTGGTGGTCAAAAACAACGTGTTGCGATTGCAAGAGCATTAGCTAGTGATCCGCACGTATTGTTATGTGATGAAGCCACCAGTGCATTAGATCCTGCAACCACACAATCTATCCTAAAATTATTAAAAGATATTAACCGCACTTTAGGCATCACCATTTTATTAATTACCCATGAAATGGACGTAGTAAAACGTATTTGTGATCAAGTGGCAGTAATCGACCATGGTGTCTTAATTGAACAAGGCACTGTTAGTGAAATTTTTTCTAATCCAAAAACAGAGTTAGCACAAGAATTTATTCAAGCTACTTTCCAAAACTACTTGCCCGAAGAATATCTGGCATTACTCTCTGATGTCCCAAAATCGCCGAATTCATCACCAATTATTCGCTTTGAATTTACTGGACGCTCTGTCGATGCCCCATTAATCTCCCAAACTTCACGGCGGTTTAATGTATCCTTTAACATATTAATGTCACAAATTGATTACGCTGGTGGTACAAAATTCGGTTTCACCATTGCAGAAGTAGAAGGTGACGAAGATGCTATTACCCAAGCAAAAATTTATTTAATGGAAAGTAACGTACGTGTGGAGGTGTTAGGTTATGTGGGATAATTTTATCAACGGCTTTATCGGTCAAATCACCCCGCAAGTATGGGCATTAATTGGCTCAAGTACCTATGAAACTATTTATATGAGTTTTGCAGCGACACTTTTTGCTATTGTGTTCGGCTTACCATTAGGTATATGGACATTCTTAACCCAACCAAATCAAGCCTTAACAAACCCTAAAGTGAATCGTATTTTAGAGGCCTTAATCAACGTTGGACGCTCTATTCCGTTCATTATTTTATTATTCGACTTAATGCCTATCACACGCTTTTTGGTCGGTACTACATTGGGTACAACTGCTTCTATTATCCCACTAGGTGTTGCTGCAATGCCATTTTTTGCTCGCTTAACTGCCAATGCACTTGGCGATATTCCTAGTGGCTTAACTGAAACAGCGAAAGCAATGGGGACAACGGTATGGCAGTTAGTCACCAAGTTTTATTTACCTGAAGCGTTACCAATGCTTATCAAAGCCACAACCCTTACCCTCGTCACACTAATTGGTTATTCTGCCATGGCTGGGGCTGTCGGTGGTGGCGGTTTAGGCAATACTGCCATTTCTTATGGTTTACATCGCAATATGCCTTATGTACTGTGGATTGCAACTATTATCATTGTATTAATCGTGATGATCTGCGAAAGATACGGCAATAAACTCGCTGATCATTTCGATCATCGTTAATTTAACTTTCTAACAAGGAACATTTTATGAATTTAAAAAAATTACTCACTATCACTGCAATGACATCTATATTTGCTTTAACAGCTTGTAAAGATGAGAAGAAACCTGAAGTAGTCGCAGCTGCGGCACAGCCTGCACCACAAACCATTACTGTCGGTGTCATGTCAGGTCCTGAACATCAAGTAGCTGAAATTGCTGCTAAAGTAGCCAAAGAAAAATATAATCTAAATGTAAAATTCGTTGAATTTAACGACTACGCATTACCAAACCCAGCAGTAAGCAAAGGTGATTTAGATATCAATGCCATGCAGCATAAACCTTATTTAGACAGTGATACCAAAGCAAATAACATCACTAATCTTGTGATCGTAGGCAACACTTTCGTTTACCCATTAGCTGGTTATTCAAAAACGATTAAAAATGTATCTGAATTAAAAGACGGTGCAAAAGTAGCTGTACCAAATGATCCATCTAACCAAGGTCGTGCCTTAATCTTATTAGAAAAACAAGGTTTAATTAAATTAAAAGACAATACTAATTTAAATGCAACACCATTAGATATTGTAGAAAATCCAAAAAATCTACAAATAACCCCTGTTGATACAGCAGTTGCAGCTCGAGCATTAGATGATGTAGATTTAGCTGTAGTTAACAATACTTATGCTGGTCAAGTTGGTTTAAATACTTCTGACAATGGTGTGTTTGTGGAAGATAAAGACAGTCCATACGTAAATATCATCGTTGCCCGTCAAGATAACAAAGACAGTGCAGCAGTACAAAACTTTGTAAAAGCCTACCAAACCGAGGAAGTTTACCAAGAAGCGGTAAAACATTTTAAAGATGGTGTAGTAAAAGGTTGGTAATTCAAACTAACTAAAATAAATAGCAAAAGTGCGGTAGAAATACCGTACTTTTTTTTCTATATTAAAATTACTTGCCAATACAAAACGAGCTAAAAATATTCCCTAATAAATCATCGGAAGTAAATTGCCCTGTAATTTCACTTAAATGAGCCTGTACTAAACGTAACTCTTCTGCCAACAGCTCACCTGCATAAAACTGTGTTAGTTGAATATACCCTAGTTGTAAATGTTCTGCTGCTTTTTCTAGGGCTTCTAAGTGGCGGCGACGAGCCAAAAAACCACCTTCGGTGCTAGTTTGATATCCCATAGCCTGTTTTAAATGTTCACGCAACAAATCTATGCCTTGTTGCGTTTGAGCAGATAAACGAATTGTAGTGTAACCATTTTCTTCGCTTAACCCAACATTTTCACCGCTTAAATCAGTTTTGTTACGAATGATAGTAACAGGAATATTTGCAGGTAATTTTTGTAAAAATTCTAACCGCACTTTGTCAAGATCTAGACTATCCGAATCCGTACTATCTAACATTAATAACACTCGGTCAGCCTGTTCAATTTCGTGCCAAGCACGATTAATTCCGATACGTTCTACTTCATCCGTAGCATCACGTAAACCAGCAGTATCAATAATATGCAGTGGCATTCCATCAATATGAATATGTTCTCGAAGCACATCTCGGGTGGTTCCCGCAATATCCGTAACAATCGCTGCATCTCGCCCTGCAAGTGCATTTAGTAAACTGGATTTACCAGCATTAGGACGACCAGCAATAACAACTTTCATCCCCTCTCTCAGAATAGAACCCTGTTTAGCTTCGGTTCGCACTTGATTAAGTTGAACAATAATTTCATTTAATTTAGTTTCAATCTTACCATCTGCTAAAAAATCAATTTCCTCATCTGGAAAATCAATCGCAGCTTCAACATAAGTTCGCAAATAGATAACCGAATCAACTAATTGATTAACTTTATTAGAAAATTCACCTTGTAAAGATTTCAATGCAGAACGGGCAGCCTGTTCAGAACTGGCATCAATTAAATCAGCAATAGCTTCTGCTTGAGCGAGATCGAGCTTGTCATTTAAAAAAGCCTGTTCAGAAAATTCACCAGGACGAGCTAAACGCACACCTTGCACTTGCAAAATACGTTTCAATAACAGATCTAGTACGATTTGACCACCATGTCCCTGCAACTCCAACACATCTTCCCCTGTGAAAGAATTGGGCGACTTAAAAAATAACGCAATACCTTGATCTAATACGCTGCCATCGACATCTTTAAAAGGTAAGTAATTGGCAAAACGAGGCTTGAGATCTTTTCCTACCACGGTTTGAGCAACATGGCTAGCCAAAGGTCCTGATACTCGTAAAATTCCCACCCCTCCACGACCAATAGGGGTTGCTTGTGCTACTATGGTTTCTTTGATTATTTCTTTCATATTATTTTCTACTACCATAAAACGGGTCTAATCCTAAATAGGAAATATCTACAAAACCATCCCTTTCCTAAAAGACACCAGAAACTGAATTATATTACCTAAGATATAATTTTTTTAATTTTACTTGAATCTGTTCATTATTGTAATAATTAATATAATCTTTTATTTCTTTATGTTTGTTTAAGATTTTCCTTAACAAAAAATTCACATTCTTAATGATCTAAATCAATTTTTTTGTTAATATGAATATGGAATTTGTAGATCTGTTCTACAAAAAATATATAACAACTCATCAAAAAAGGAAAATATTATGGCTTATACTCTACCTGAATTAGGCTATGCCTACGATGCATTAGAACCACATTTTGATGCTCAAACTATGGAAATTCACCACAGTAAACATCACCAGGCTTATATTAACAATGCTAATGCCGTATTAGAAAACTCACCAGAGTTAGCAAAACTAGCTGATCAAAATTGCCCTGGGTCATTCTTAAAAAATCATTTAAGTAGCGTACCTGCAGATAAATTCACCGCACTTCGTAACAATATCGGGGGTCATGTCAACCACAGTTTATTCTGGAAATCATTGAAAAAAGGCACTACCTTACAAGGTGCATTAAAAGCTGCGATTGAACGTGATTTTGGTTCTGTTGAAGCATTCAAAGCAGAATTTGAAAAAGCTGCAGCCACTCGTTTTGGTTCAGGTTGGGCGTGGTTAGTGTTAAACGATGGTAAATTGAGTGTAGTTTCTACTGCTAATCAAGACAATCCATTAATGGGTAAAGAAATTGCTGGTTGCGAAGGTTTCCCATTATTAGGCTTAGATGTTTGGGAACACGCTTATTACCTAAAATTCCAAAACCGTCGTCCAGATTACATTAAAGAATTCTGGAATGTGGTGAACTGGGATTTTGTGAACGAACGTTTTGAGAAAAATGCTAAATAATTTTAAATAAACATGACAGGAATCGGCTCAAATGAGCCGATTTTTTTCTCAAAAATAAACCGCTCTTAAGATTTAATTAAGATTTCCATGTTTTAATTAATCTCAATCAAAGCTAAACAGTTTTCCTCAAGCAATGTACTAGCACTACAATATATATCAATAAGGAGAAAAAAATGAAAAAATTACTGACTATTGCACTTATTGTTGTTTCAACGACAGCATTTGCTGGATTTGATAATGACCATGCAAAAGGCGGTTTCAATGGTGGTTATGTTGGAACACCAACAAGCGTAGCTCAAGCCTTAAAAGCAAAAGATGATGCTCAGGTTATTTTAACTGGTTACATCACTAGACAAATTGATCATGATGAATTTTTCTTTAAAGATTCAACGGGTGAAATTAAAATTGAAGTAGATGATCATGCTTGGAATGGTCTAAATGTTTCACCAAATGACAAAATTACGATTCAAGGTAAAGTAGATCAAGATGCGTTAAAAGCTGCTGAAATTGAAGTTTATAATATTCGGAAAGCAGACTAATGTCTAAAAAAGCAAAACGGGCGAAAGCCCGTTTTTTATAGGTTATAAATTATTCAACAAGACTTTCGCTTCTTGCTGTTCTAACGCTGAACCATTTTCTAATACGGATTCAAAACTTTGTTTAGCTGCATCTTTATCGCCTTTGGCTAACTGAACTTTGCCACTTAATAAGTTTTTTCTCCCCGCCCAACTAGCATCTTTTACTAAATTTAAGGTACTTAATACATCATCAAATTTATCTTGTTGTAGTTGCACTTCAGCTAATCGAATACCAGTCACAGAAGCCAGAATTTCATCTGGTGCCTGTGTCATTGCCTCTTTTAAAGTTATTTCTGCTTGAGAAAGTTCTTGATTTTGCACCGCACTTTTGGCTTTTTCTAATAACGCTAAGGTCGCATAACCCGTTTTACTATGCTCTTTTACGAAAGCATCAATTTGTGCATTTTTGGTGGTAGCATCTGTATTGCTATAAATCACCTGATCGTATTGTGCTGATATTTCTTGTGCTTTGGTGATTTGGTAATCCTGCCAAAAACGCCAACCAAACACCCCACCAGCCCCAATAATCACGGCAGCAATAATACTTTTATAATTTTCTTTCCACCAAGATTTAATTTCATTGAGTTCTTGTTCTTCTAAACTGGTATAAGCCATAATTTATTCCTTAAATACTTGAGTTAAATAAGCAACTAATTCATCAACTGCAACTGCTTGTTGCTCGGTGTTGCCTAATAAATCTTTTACCATAACTTGGTTAGATTGTACTTCACTTTCGCCAATCACAATAGCTAGTCTTGCCCCGACTTTATCGGCACGTTTAAATTGTTTTTGGAATTTGCCACCGCTACAATGCGTCATAATACGTAAGTGCGGTAATTCCGAACGAAGTTTTTCAGCAATTTTGAAAGCTGCCAAAGTGGTTCCTTCACCTGCAAAAACAAGGTAAATATCCACCGCACTTTGTACTGGAATAGATTTATTTACTTCTTGTACTAACAACACTAAACGCTCTAAACCCATAGCAAATCCAACACTTGGTGTAGCATGTCCGCCTAATTGTTCGACTAAGCCATCATAACGACCACCACCGCAAACCGTGCCTTGAGCACCTAATGCGGTTGTCACCCATTCGAATACCGTTTTGTTGTAATAATCTAAACCACGCACTAGTTTCGGATTAATTTCGTATTGAATGCCCATTTCATCTAATAATGTACAAAGTTGAGCAAAATGTTCACGGCTTTCATTATCTAAATAATCAAGTAATTTGGGTGCATTGTTTAACACGTCTTGTAAAGCCTGATTTTTAGTATCTAAAATACGTAATGGATTTTTCTCTAAACGATCTTTTTCTTCATCACTCATCAAATCCAAATGATTTTGCAAGAAATCAACCAATGCCGAACGATAATTTTGGCGTGCATCTAGTGAACCGATAGAATTGAGTTGTAAAGTTACATGCTGATCGATACCTAATTCTTTCCATAAGCGAGCAGTAAGTAAAATCAATTCTGCATCAATTTCTGGATTGGCAATACCAAAAATTTCTACCCCTGCTTGATGAAATTGACGATAACGCCCTTTTTGTGGACGCTCATGACGGAACATCGGTCCGATATACCACAAACGTTGTTCATTATTATAAATCCAGCCATGTTCCACGGCTGCACGCACGCAACCTGCAGTACCTTCTGGACGGAGCGTAAGTTGCTCATCGTTATCCCAAAAAGTGTACATTTCTTTGGAAACCACATCGGTGACTTCACCAATGGCACGAGCGAATAAGGGGGTGCTTTCCACGATTGGCATACGCACTTCGCTATAACCGTAGCTTGCCAATACTTGACGCACCTTATTTTCAATCCATTGCCACAGCGGTGTATCGGTCGGGGAACTGTCGTTCATGCCACGAATAGCTTGAATGGTTTTTGCCATAATTCTGTCCTGTTTCTCCTGTTTTATTCTACTTGATTCGGGCAATTTTCACCTAAATTGACTTGCTGAATATTTGCCAAGGTGACATCGGAAATATTCAATAAGGCTTCTTCCGTTAAAAAGGCTTGATGTCCAGTAAGTAATACATTATGGCAAGATGAAATACGGCGGAACACATCATCTAAAATGACTTCGTTGGATTTATCTTCAAAAAATAACGCCTGTTCATTCTCATACACATCTAAGCCTAAAGCACCAATTTTGCTCTGTTTTAGGGCTTCAATAGCGTCCTTGGTGTTAATCAATGAACCTCGGCTGGTATTAATGATCATTACGCCATCTTTCATTTGCTTAAAGGTTTTTTCGCACAATAAATGGTAGTTGTCTGGCGTAGCTGGACAATGTAAAGAAATAACATCCGATTGAGTAAAGAGTTCATCCAAACTCACATATTTACCACCCAAGGCTTCTACTTGCGGATTTTTAAAGGGATCAAACGCCAATAATTGCATACCAAATCCTTTTAAAATACGCATGGTAGCAATCCCAATTTTACCCGTGCCAATAATACCAGCGGTACGACCGTGCATATTAAAGCCAATTAATCCTTCTAGCGAGAAATTTGCATCTCGAGTACGCTGATAAGCACGGTGAATATGGCGATTTAGGCTCATCATTAAGCCCACCGCATGTTCTGCCACCGCTTCTGGAGAATAAGCTGGTACTCGCACAACTTTCAAACCCAATTGCTTTGCCGATTTGAGATCCACGTTATTAAAACCTGCACAACGTAACGCTACAATAGTTACACCGTATTCTGCCAGCTTTTCCAACACTGCTTGATCAGCATTGTCATTAACAAATATACACACCGCTTGACAGCCTTCTGCCATTTTAGCGGTGTCCACATTTAGTTGAAAATCAAAGAAATGCAGATCAAAGCCGTATGTGGTATTAGCTTGTTGCAAATACTTGCGATCATAATTTTTACTACTAAAAACGGCAATTTTCATATTTATCCTCTCTATTAAAGTTCGGCAATATCAATACGTTGTGATTGCCGTGCCACTTTGGCACGAATTTTGGCTTCAAGTTGATCAATTAAATCATCATTATCAAAGCGTTCTTTTTGACGCTCACCATCTAAATAATAACCGCTTTTTTTGTTACCACCAGTAACACCTAAATCAGATACCAAAGCTTCACCTGGTCCATTCACAACGCAACCAATAATTGATACATCCATCGGTGTAATAATATCTTCAAGACGTTGTTCCAACGCATTCACTGTCCCTATCACATCAAATTCTTGACGAGAACAGGTTGGGCAAGCAATAAAGTTAATGCCACGAGAACGAATACGTAAGGATTTTAAAATATCAAACCCCACTTTGATTTCTTCCACTGGATCCGCTGCTAATGATACTCGCAACGTATCACCAATTCCTTCGGCTAAAAGCATGCCTAAACCCACCGCACTTTTTACCGCACCTGCTCTGGCTCCGCCTGCCTCGGTAATACCAAGATGTAACGGCTGTTTAATCGCTTTGGCTAACAAACGGTAACTTTCCACCGCTAAAAAAACATCTGACGCTTTTACACTCACCTTAAATTGATCGAAGTTTAAACGATCTAAAATTTCAACATGACGTAACGCACTTTCCAACAAGGCTTCTGGGGTTGGTTCTCCATATTTTTCTTGCAGATCTTTTTCCAACGAACCTGCATTTACGCCAATACGAATCGGAATATTATTATCTCTAGCACAATCCACTACGGCACGAATGCGATCTTCACGTCCAATATTACCAGGGTTAATCCGTAAACAATCAACACCGTATTCTGCCACTTTCAAGGCAATCCGATAATCAAAGTGAATATCCGCTACCAATGGTAAATTCACTTGCTGTTTAATTAATTTAAAGGCTTCGGCAGCATCCATAGTTGGTACAGAAACCCGAACAATATCCGCCCCTACTCGCTCAAGAGCTTTAATTTGAGCAACCGTTGCTTCTACATCTGTGGTACGAGTATTGGTCATAGATTGTACGGCAATGGGAGCATCTCCCCCTACTGGCACTTTACCTACATAAATTTTTGTCGATTCACGACGTTTAATGGTTGGTTTAAAATCTGACATAATTCTCGTTATTATTGTAATTTAATGCGAGCAACACGACCATCAATTTTCAATGGATAATCCTCACCTTTATAGGTAATTTTTACATTAGACGGCGCACCGATAGTCAATGAATAAGGACCTTTACCATCTAACGTAATTACTTCACCTTGTTTATATTCTTTTTGCGTCACCAAATTATGACGTTTTTCATCACGCACTGCAATCCAGCTTGTAGCTGAGGTCACTTCTATTTGTAAATCTCCCGTCATGGCATTATCCACGGTGTTTTGAGCATTGTTTTCAGTAAAACTAGCAGCAGAATTTGTATTATCATTCATATTGTATTGCATAGAAACACCCTGTGCTGTGCTGTCCGTAGTCCCCACTGTAACTGTAGCTGCTTGGTTAGGATCTAAATTGCTATTTTCGGCTAGTGTACTTTCTTCTGTTGCTGGTTGTACTGTTATTGTCGCAATATTATTACTATTATCTATAGATTTATTTTGTTCTTCCGTTGATACATAATTTTGTACTAAATTATCACGCTCTAAATTCGTTTGTTGATAACTCTCCCACCACCAAAGTGCAGTCATACCAATCACAAATAATAAAACAAGTGCCGTCAGCCAACCTACCCAACGGCTATTAGATCCATGTGGATTAACTACATCTCTGACTTTTCCCTGCTTATTCAAATCATTATGTACCGTTCCACCAAAATTAATTCCATTCCATAAAGTAACTGGCAATTTCAAGAATTCACCATAATTACGAACATAACCTTTCATAAAGGTCGCAGGAATATTCTTTTGCACAAATTGGTTATTTTCAATACTTTCTATCACAAAAGGACGTAAATTAACTTTTTCTGCTACTTGTTCAATGGTTAAGTTTAATTTTTGACGAGCTTGGCGAAAAGTTTCACCAACTGTTTCTTTTTCTGCTAAGTTAATCTGAGTATCCATAAATATCACATTCTTTCCAAAAGTATAAAGATAAAATTAAATAATTAAGTTTAAAGTTGTCGCCCTTGTTTTGCAACTGTTATTTATTACTACGCATTAGCAATACCAAAAGCCATGACTTCTTCAATACGTTCAGCCCCTAGTGCAATCATCATTAATCGGTCAACACCTAAAGCAACTCCAGAAGTATTAGGCATCCCAGCCTGTAATGCGGCAAGTAAACGAGTATCTATTGAACGTGTCGGTAAACCTAATTTCTGGCGTAAATGATTATCTTGCTCAAAACGATTCATTTGTTCATGAGCATCAATTAATTCATGAAAACCATTAGCCAATTCTAACCCTTTATAATAGAACTCAAAACGCTCTGCAACACGGTGATCTTCCGAACTAATTTGAGCAAGAGCTGCCTGACTGGCTGGAAAGTGATAAATAGCAACAGGACGAGTTTGTCCAATTTTCGGTTCTACTACTTCAGTAAATAAAAACTGTAACAATGTATCTCGTTCTTCATTCTCATCACAAATAAAATTATATTCTTTGGCTTTTGCAATCAATTCAGCTTTGCTTGCTGACAAAGGATCTAATCCAACATATTGTTGAAAAACGAATTGATAACTCAAACTTTCTGTTGGCTCACAATCTAAAATATTCTGTAATAAATCATCTACTTCATTAATCAGCCGATACATATCAAAGAAAGGGCGATACCATTCTAACATGGTAAATTCAGGATTATGGCTACGTCCTGCTTCTTCATTACGAAAAACATGGCATAGTTGAAAAATAGCACCTGAACCTGCTGCTAATAGCCGTTTCATAGGATATTCAGGACTAGTATTTAGCCACAAAGTTTTGGATTGTTCATTAAATGGAGCAATAAACTCCGTGCTAAAGGTTGATAAATGGACATCCGTTACACCAAATGCACTCAAAATAGGCGTTTCAACTTCAAGAACTCCTCGTTCAGAGAAAAAACAACGAATTTCTGCCATAATTTTGGCTCGTGCAAGTAAATTCTTAATCGGAGCCGTTGGCTGCCATAAAATTTCTGCTGACATAAAAATAGACCAATTAGAAAAAATTAACAGTATTTTAACTTGAATTAAGTAAAACACCAAACTTAAGTGAAAAGAAGCAATAAAGGTAAAAATACCGTTTTTATTAATTTTAGATAAAAATAAAAACCATCTTTAAGTATATAATAATTCTCATTTTTACTAACTATTGTGAATTAGAACTAAATTTTTGAGCTAGATCACATTTATTCTAATTAGATTAAAAAAGATATAGTAATTTATTAAAATTTAAGTAACATTATTCTTGTCAATTAATAATTCTTATCGTGGGGGACATTATCGTGCAAATTATCAATGTTGATATTGCGATTGTCGGTGCTGGTGGTGGTGGTTTGCGTTCTGCAATCGCTGCGACAGAAGCCAATCCGAACCTAAAAATCGCTTTAGTTTCAAAGGTTTATCCGATGCGTAGTCATACTGTTGCAGCCGAAGGTGGTGCAGCAGCTGTTATTAAAGAAGAAGATAGTTACGACAAACATTTCCAAGACACCGTTTCTGGTGGTGACTGGTTATGTGAACAAGATGTGGTGGAGTATTTCGTTCAACATTCGCCTGTAGAAATGACTCAGCTTGAACGTTGGGGTTGTCCTTGGTCTCGTAAACAAGATGGTGATGTAAACGTTCGCCGTTTTGGTGGTATGAAAATTGAACGTACTTGGTTTGCAGCGGACAAAACAGGTTTCCATTTATTACATACTCTGTTCCAAACCTCTATCCAATATCCACAAATTCAACGCTTTGATGAACATTTCGTGTTAGATATTTTAACCGATAATGGTCATGCTTGTGGTTTAGTAGCAATGAATATGATGGAAGGCAAATTAATTCAAATCAATGCCAAAGCCGTTATTATTGCCACGGGCGGTGGTTGTCGTGCGTTTAAATTCAACACTAACGGTGGGATCGTCACGGGTGATGGACTTTCTATGGCTTATCGTCATGGCGTACCATTGCGTGATATGGAATTTGTGCAATATCACCCAACAGGCTTGCCAAATACAGGTATTTTGATGACTGAAGGTTGCCGTGGTGAGGGTGGTATTTTGTTAAATAAAAATGGCTACCGTTACTTACAAGACTACGGGCTAGGACCTGAAACACCAGTAGGTAAACCACAAAATAAATATATGGAATTAGGTCCACGTGATAAGGTTTCCCAAGCATTCTGGCAAGAATGGAAAAAAGGCAATACAGCAAAAACCGCCAAAGGTGTTGATGTGGTTCATTTGGATTTACGTCATTTGGGTGAAAAATACTTACATGAACGTTTACCATTTATTTGTGAATTAGCACAAGCCTATGAAGGGGTTAACCCAGTCAATGAACCTATTCCAGTACGTCCAGTAGTACATTATACCATGGGCGGAATTGAAGTAGATTTTAACAGTGAAACTCGTATTAAAGGTTTATTTGCTGTAGGTGAATGTGCATCTTCAGGCTTACATGGTGCGAACCGTTTAGGTTCTAACTCATTAGCTGAGTTAGTAGTGCTAGGTCGTGTGGCAGGTGAATATGCCGCAGAACGCGCTACTGAAAATATCCAAATTAATCAAGATGCCGTTGATGCACAAGCTCGTGATGTGATTCAACGCTTGGAAGACTTATATCATCAAGAGGGTACTGAAAGCTGGGCAGAAATTCGTGAAGAAATGGGTATGTCAATGGAAGAAGGTTGTGGTATTTATCGTGACCAACACAGCATGCAAACTACTGTGGATAAGATTGCCGAATTGAAAGAGCGTTATAAACATATTCGTATTCAAGATCGTTCAAGCGTGTTCAATACTAACGTGCTTTACACCGTTGAACTTGGTTATATTTTAGACGTGGCACAATCTATAGCAAATTCTGCTATTGAACGTAAAGAATCGCGTGGAGCTCACCAACGCTTAGACTTTGTAGAACGTGATGATGTGAACTACTTACAACATACCTTAGCGTTCTATAACGGAAGCGATGCTCCACATATTGAATATAGCCCTGTGAAAATTACCAAATCACAACCAGCAAAACGTGTATATGGTGCTGAAGCTGATGCAGCAGAAGCCGCTAAAGCAGCTAAGGAGAATGCAAATGGCTAATGAATCTATTATGAATGTAGAAGTGCTACGCTATAATCCTGAAGTGGATAAAGTACCGCACTTATGTACTTATCAAGTACCTTATGATGCACAAACTTCTTTATTAGATGCGTTAGGCTACATTAAAGATAAACTTGAACCTGAACTTTCCTACCGCTGGTCTTGCCGTATGGCGATCTGTGGTTCTTGCGGTATGATGGTGAATAACAAACCGAAACTAGCGTGTAAAACGTTCTTACGTGATTACAGCGGTCACATGCGGATTGAACCGTTAGCCAACTTCCCGATTGAGCGTGATTTAGTGGTGGATTTAAGCCACTTTATCGAAAGTTTGGAAGCAATTAAACCTTATATTATTGGCAACAAAATGCCTGAATTAGATGGTAAACCACATCCGTCAGCAGAATTAGCAAAAAGTCGTACCAAACAAACGCCGAAACAACTTGAGAAATATCGTCAATTCTCAATGTGTATCAACTGTGGTCTTTGCTATGCAGCTTGTCCACAATTTGGTTTAAACCCTGAATTTGTTGGCCCTGCTGCTTTAACTTTGGCTCACCGTTATAATTTAGATAACCGTGATCACGCTAAAGCACAACGTATGCCAATTATCAATGGCGACAACGGTGTTTGGTCTTGTACTTTCGTGGGGGCTTGCTCAGAAGTGTGTCCAAAACACGTCAACCCAGCAGCGGCAATTAACCAAGGTAAATTAGAAAGTGCCAAAGACTATCTCATTTCAATGCTTAAACCAAAAGCCTAGGGGGAAGATATGACTGAATTAGTAAGCAAACGTAATAAATACCAGCGTGAAATGACGGCAACTTGGTGGAAAAGTTGGAATTTCTATAAATTCTACATGTTGCGTGAAGCAACAGCTGTTGCCACCGTTTGGTTCTGCCTAGTGCTACTTTACGGCATCATCACTTTATGTAGTGAAAATGGTTTTAGAGAGAATTTTATTCCATTTTTACAAAACCCAGTTGTTGTGATCTTAAACCTAATTTCACTAGGGGCATTAATTTTACACACTGTAACATTTTTCCAAATGTCGGGTGAGGTAATGTCTGGTACATTGGGCGTAAAACCTGAATTAATCCGTAAAGGATTCTACGTACTTCTCGCTGTTACCAGTGTTATTCTTCTGGTTTTAGTTTTTATTTAAGGGGATAGATTATGGTTAATCAAAATCCAAAACGTTCGCAAGAACCACCAGTATGGTTACTCTTTAGTGCTGGCAGTACTGTCAGTGCATTAGCCTTTCCCGCATTAATTTTCATTTTGGGAATTTTATTACCTTTTGGGATTATTTCAGCTGATAATATTATTGCATTTAGCCATCACTGGTTAGGTAAATTAGTGATTTTAGCATTAGCAATTTTCCCAATGTGGGCAGGTTTACACCGTGTGCATCACGGCATGCACGACCTAAAAATTCATGTTCCAAATGGTGGCTTAATATTTTATGGTCTAGCTGCCCTTTATTCAATTATTGTGATTTTCACGGTAATTGCTATCTAAATTCAATATAACAAAAAATAAGTATCCTTGTGATGCTTATTTTTTTGTTTATTTTCACCGCACTTTATCAGGAAAAAGTGATCCAGATCACTCATTCATAAAAATATCCGACTGAAACGTGCAAATTAGACCTAATTCATATTACAATGGAGTACCTTAATTTTAAAAACAAAAGGAGTCAATAATGACTATTGCAATTATCATTGCAACGCACGGTGTGGCAGCGAATCAGTTGCTCAAGACCACCGAGATGCTAATTGGTGAGCAAGAAAACGTGGCAACCATTGATTTTGTGCCAGGTGAGAATGCTGAAACCATTATGGGCAAATACCAAGAAAAACTTGCCAATGAGTTAGCTCATTGCGATCAAGTGTTATTCTTGGTGGATACTTGGGGCGGTAGTCCGTTTAATGCAGCAAACCGTGTGGCAAACGATCAGGACAATATGAATGTTGTCACGGGCGTGAATGTACCGATGTTGGTGGAAACCTTTATGGCTCGAGATGATAATCCTAGCCTTGAAGAGTTAACCGCCATTGCCTTGGAAACAGGGCGTACTGGTGTACGTGCATTGCGTTTTGATGAACCAGAAGAAAAACCTGCTCAAGCTGCCCCAGCAGCACCAGCGAAACCTGCACAACCTGCTGTCGTTACGCCGAATGCGGAAGGGCATTTAGTGATTGGTTTGGCTCGTATTGATGACCGCTTAATTCACGGTCAAGTTGCCACCCGTTGGACTAAAGAAAGCCGTGTAACTCGCATTGTTGTGGTGAATGACGATGTAGCGAAAGACAGCGTGCGTGCTACCATGCTAAAAAGCGTAGCCCCTCCAGGTGTTACCGCTCACGTTGTACCTGTGGATAAAATGATCCGTGTCTATAACAACCCTGAATATGCTAATGAACGCATGATGTTATTATTCACTAACCCAACAGATGTGGTGCGTTTGTCTGATGCTGGTGTTGACTTTAAATCTATCAATATCGGGGGTATTTCTTACAAAGACGGTAAGAAAATGGTGACCAGTGCTGTTGCCGTAAATGAACAAGATATTGAAGCGTTCAAGAAATTAGATGCTAAAGGCATTGAACTTGATGTGCGTAAAGTCTCCAACGATAGCCGTCAATATATGATGGATCTATTGAAGAAAAATAACTTAATTTAAGGAAATTATTATGGAAATTACAACATTACAAATCGTGCTGGTGTTTTTAGTCTCCTGTGTTTCAGGTATGGGATCAATTCTTGATGAATTCCAAACTCACCGTCCGCTAATCGCTTGTACCCTAATTGGTTTAGTATTAGGCGATATGACAACAGGGATTATCGTAGGTGGTTCATTAGAACTCTTAGCCTTAGGCTGGATGAATATTGGTGCAGCACTTGCTCCTGATGCAGCATTAGCCTCTGTGGTTTCTACCATTTTGGTTATTGTTGGTGGACAACAAATCCCAACCGCTATCGCACTTGCTATTCCATTGGCAGCAGCAGGTCAGGTATTAACCTATGTGGTACGTGCGATTACCGTGGCATTCCAACATGCTGCAGATAAATCCATTGAAGACGGTAATCTTAACCGAATCGACTGGGTACACTGCTCTGCCTTATTATTACAAGCCATGCGTATTGCTATTCCTGCCTTAATTGTAGCATTAACTGCAGGAACAGACACCGTGCAAGCAATGTTAGGTGCAATTCCAGAAGTTGTGACGACAGGTTTAAAAATCGCTGGTGGCATTATTGCTGTGGTCGGTTATGCAATGGTTATCAATATGATGCGTGCAGGTCACTTAATGCCATTCTTCTACGCTGGTTTCGTAGTAGCCGCATTTACCAACTTTAACCTTGTCGCCTTAGGGGTGCTTGGTGCGGTAATGGCAGCACTTTATATTCAACTTCACCCTAAATACAATCAAAGTAAACAAGTGGTGCAAGTGGTTGCTGGTAACAACGATCTTGATAACAGATTAGATTAATGGGGTAAGAGAAAATGACAACTGAAATGAAAAAAGTCACCCAAAGTGATTTAAATTCCGTGGTATTACGTTCAAACCTATTCCAAGGTTCTTGGAACTTCGAACGTATGCAAGCCTTAGGTTTCGCCTATTCAATGGTGCCTGTAATTAAACGCTTATACCCTGATCCAAACTCTCAAGAACGTAAAGATGCGATCAAACGTCATCTTGAGTTTTTCAACACTCAACCGTTCGTGGCTGCTCCAGTATTAGGGGTAACTATTGCAATGGAAGAACAACGTGCCAACGGAAAAGAAATTGACGATGCGGCGATCAACGGTATCAAAGTGGGTCTAATGGGACCTTTAGCTGGTGTAGGCGACCCAATTTATTGGGGAACAGCACGCCCAGTATTCGCCGCCCTCGGTGCAGGTTTAGCCTTAAGTGGCAGTATCTTAGGACCATTATTGTTCTTCATCTTATTCAACCTTGTGCGTTTAGCAACACGCTACTACGGTGTAACCTATGGTTATAAAAAAGGTGTGGACGTGGTACAAGATATGAGCGGTGGTCTTTTACAAAAACTCACTGAAGGAGCATCAATTCTCGGCTTGTTTATTATGGGAGCGTTGGTACAAAAATGGACCAGCATTAACGTACCACTCGTGGTATCCACCATTCAAAAACAAGACGGTACAACTGAAGTTACTACTGTACAAAGCATTTTAGATAGCTTAATGCCAGGTTTATTACCATTGCTATTTACCTTTGCTTGTATGTGGTTATTGCGTAACCGTGTTAATGCACTTTGGATCATTATCGGTATTTTCGTTATCGGTATCTTAGGTGCGGCAACAGGGATTTTAGCGTAATCTTTCTATTTTTGTAGGGGCGTATTGCATACGCCCTTTGTACATTATTTAGGGCGTATGTAATACGCCCCTACATTTTTTCGTTATGACCAATTCTATTCTCATTCTCTGTATTCTCATGTTCTTCGCCTACGCTTTTTACGAACAATTTGGCTTAGATAAACGTAAAGGCAATACGCTACTCAAAGTGCGGTTGAAAAAACGCACGAAATTAGATAGCCTGATTTTTGTCGCCTTAATCGGTATTATTATTTGGCAAACCGAAGGGCAAATTGCTCGTAACAGCTTATATTTACTTGCTTTCTTGATTATTATTAGTCTATATATGGCGTTTTTCCGATCGCCAATGCTGATTCTCAAAAAAGACGGCTTTTTCTTTGAGAATTTTTTCATTGAATTTGCTAAAATACGCCAAATTAATTTAGCCGATGATTTCAAACTGGTGTTTGATCTCACTAATGGCAAACGTATTGTAGCACAGTTGATGGAACAACAAGATGTAGATGCCATCGTACAATTTTTCGGTGGCTACAAGCAACAAAAGGAAAAAACAGAAAAAAATGACCGCACTTTATAAATTAACAGGCACATTACAACAATATGCTTGGGGAGGAGAAAGCTACATTCCCCATTTAATTGGCTTTACTGCCCAACAAAATCAACCTTATGCGGAATGGTGGCTGGGGGCTCATTCTTCTTCACCGTCCATGATCGAAATTGAAGATCGAGAAATACCATTAAACCAATTTTTAAAGCAAAATCCCACCGTACTAGGCGAACAAAGCCGTGCTATGTTTGGTGATGAACTGCCCTATTTACTGAAGATTTTAGATGTCAAACAACCGCTTTCCATTCAGTTGCACCCAACCAAACAGCAAGCTGAAATAGGCTTTGCCGCAGAAAATGCTCGTGGCGTGGACTTAAAAGATCCGACCCGCACCTACAAAGATAACAACCACAAACCTGAAATGATGATCGCTCTGTCAGATTTTTGGTTATTGCACGGATTCAAACCGAAGACCGCTATTTTACACACCTTGCGTGAACGTCAATCTTTATCCGCTCTTGCCGATCAGTTAGAAAAACAGGATTTACATAGCTTCTATGCAACAATTATGCAGGCGGATCAAACGCAATTAGCCAACTGGTTATTGCCGATTCTTACACAAAATCAACTCACCAATTTAACCCCTGAAAATCCTGATTATTGGGTGTTATACAGCCAACAGGAAATGGCAATTTCACTGGATAAACTGGACGCAGGTTTGATGTGTTTTTATCTGTTCAATATTGTGCAAGTGAAACAAGGGGAAGGCATTTTCCAAGATGCTGGTATTCCGCACGCTTATTTACGTGGGCAAAATATTGAATTAATGGCGTGTTCCGATAACGTAATCCGTGGCGGTTTAACCCCGAAACATGTGGATATTGAAGAACTGCTAAAAGTCATTGATTGCCGTGAAGTGATGCCTGAATTAATCCCAGCAGCACCACAAGTAAACGGCTTATTTACTTATACCACACCTGCCAAAGATTTTGCTTTGGCAAATATACGTTATGATAATACCAGCAAAATCAATGGAACTGCCAAAAATGCAATCATTCTCTTAGTTATGCAAGGGCGTTTAAAAATTAGCGAAAAAACCACCGCACTTGAACTCAAACAAGGTGAATCCGCCTTTATTTGTGCGGATACAGATTATCAAATTGACGGCGTTGAAAATGGTTATGCAGTGTTAGCCAAATTACCATAATCTGCTTTTAAGGAATAAATGATCATGATTTTCGTGTTTGACATTGACGGTACAATTTCTAAAAATGGCTTAAAAGTCAGCGATGAAATTTGTACGGCGATCACCCATTTATTGGCAAATCATCAGGTTATTTTTGCCTCAGCAAGACCGATTCGAGATATGCTGCCTATGTTAAATACCAAACTCACTGAACATAAGAATACGATTTTAGTCGGTTGCAATGGTGGAATGGCATATCAGCAAGGGAATGTTATTTTGAGTAAACTGCTTGATAATCAATATGTGAAAAATTGTCTGACTCAATTAAACCAGCTGAATTTAGCCTATGTACTGGACGGTAAATGGGCATTTTCCTTATCCAAACAGCCACATGATTTTCATCATTATATTGATTCGTTAAGTAATGATCGAATAGAGGAAAGGGATTTACTCAATGATGGTGTAAGTAAAATCTTGGTTTTACTTGATCGCCCTAATCAGGCTATTTATGACCAATTCAATGTCGATAATATTAGTTTCCATATTCATAAAAAAGAACATTTTTTTGATATTACGCCACAAGGTAACAATAAATATCATACCCTTAAGCAATTAATCGGTAATCAAGATTACGTTGTTTTTGGTAATGATTTCAACGACTTTCTTATGTTAGAACAGGCTAAGTTATCCGTTTATTTAGGTGATAAACAAGAATTTCAGGCGGATTATTACTTAGACGATGTGGATTTAGTGGGAAAATTTATTAATCAGCATTTTCTCTAATAAAAAGTCGCCCGAAAGCGACTTTTTATTTATTCATACTCATCTAACCAACACAACAAAATCCCTTCCAAAATTTTCTCATTACTGGCATCTGGGTTATCGTCAAAATCTTCTAACTCACAAATCCATTGGTGCATATCAGTAAAACGAACCGTCTTTGGATCTAAATCAGGATCTCGGTCATATAAGGCTTCGGCAATGGCTTGGGCATCTGTCCATTTCATTAGTGTGCAGCCTCATTTGCGTGGTTAAGATTATACTTCGGAATTTCCACCACCAAATCTTCATCGCCCACGATACATTGGCAAGATAAACGGCTTTCAATTTCTAAGCCCCATGCTTTATCTAGCATATCTTCTTCTTGGTCAGAGCTTTCGTTTAGACTATCGTAACCTTCACGAATTACCACATGGCAGGTAGTACAAGCACAAGATCCGTCACAAGCATGATGAATTTCCACGCCGTGATCATGTGCAAGCTCCAACAAATTATCCCCCGCTTTGGCTTCAATCACCATGCCTTCTGGGCAAAATTCTTCGTGGGGTAAAAAAACAACTTTTGGCATATTCACTTTCCTATGTTCAAATTCGTTAAAACTATAAATTATCAACCGATTGCCCTTTTAAGGCTTTTTGGATCGATTTATCCATTCGGCGTGCAGCAAATTCTTGCGTAGCTTGATCTAAATCCTTAATCCCTTGCTTAATTGCAAGTGTGTCTGTACCTTGCTGTAAATTATCCAATGAAACTAACGCATTTTTCACCGCACTTAATTCTTCTGCGTTGAGTAAATCTTGGTCGTCATCTAACGCCGCTAATACTGCTTCCATCACTCGGCGAGCTTCCACTCGTTGCTCAGTGAGCAAACGCATATCAATATCCTGCTTGGCATTTTCCATAGAGGATTTCAGCATTTGAGTAATCTCATCATCAGTTAAACCATAAGAGGGTTTCACTTGAATAGACGATTGTACTCCCGTAGATTTTTCCATTGCGGTTACACTCAATAATCCATCTGCATCGACTTGATAAGTGACTCGAATATGTGCTGCCCCAGCCGACATTGCAGGAATACCACGCAAGGTAAAACGAGCCAGCGAGCGACAATCCTCTACCATTTCACGTTCACCTTGCACAATATGCACCGACATGGCGGTTTGACCATCTTTGAATGTGGTAAATTCTTGTGCACGAGCCACGGGAATCGTGGTGTTACGTGGAATAATTTTTTCCACCAAGCCACCCATGGTTTCAATCCCTAAGGAAAGCGGAATAACATCTAGCAACAGCATATCTGAATCGGGTTTATTACCCACTAAAATATCCGCTTGAATCGCCGCCCCCAACGCAACGACTTTGTCAGGATCAATAGAGGTCAGTGGTATTCTAGCAAAAAATTCGCCCACTTGTTCACGTACAAACGGCACACGTGTAGAACCGCCCACCATGACCACTTCACTCACATCTTGTGCGACAATATTAGCATCTTTTAAAGCTCGACGACACGCCATTAATGAACGTTTCACTAATGGCTGAATGAGCTGATTAAATTGCTCTCGGATCAATTCCCCTTGCCAATCTTGCCATTCAATTGATACGGATTGTTCTTGCGATAAAAAGACTTTAATGTCATTTGCCATTTCAATTAATTGGCGTTGTTGTTGGGCGTTTTCAGGCGATTTTCCTGCTTGCTCAATAATCCACTCGGCAATTAAATGATCAAAATCATCGCCACCTAATGCAGTATCACCGCCTGTTGCCAATACCTCAAATACCCCTTTAGATAAGCGTAAAATGGAAATATCAAAGGTACCACCGCCTAAATCATAGACCGCTATCACCCCCTCTTGTTCGCTATCCAAACCATAGGCAATAGCAGCAGCTGTCGGTTCATTGAGTAAACGCAACACATTTAAACCAGCAAGTTTGGCGGCATCTTTAGTGCTTTGACGTTGTGCATCATCAAAATAAGCAGGCACGGTAATCACCGCACCAGAAATTTCACCGCCAAGCGTTTGTTCTCCAAGTGCGGTTAATTTTTTCAAAATTTCGCTCGACACTTCCACTGGGCTAACTACACCTTGCCGAGTAGCCATTAATGGCAACCCATTTTCACTTTGCTGAAATACATAAGGCAAATTTGGATAACGCTGTTGTACGTCCGCCAAACTCCGCCCAATTAAGCGTTTCACCGAAATAATCGTGTTTTGCGGATCAAGGCTTGCTAACGCTCCCGCTTCATTACCTACCAATACAGCATTTTCTGCATAATGCACAATAGACGGCGTTAAGGCTCGATCTTGTTCATCTAATAAAATATCCGCTTGACCACTCCGCACACTTGCCACAAGGGAATTAGTCGTCCCCAAGTCAATCCCTACCGCTAATTTATGCTCGTGTGGTGCGGCGGTTTGTCCTGGTTCAGCGATTTGTAGTAATGCCATTATTTATATCTTCTGTTATTTGATCGAAATGCAATTAAAATAATTTTTCTTCTACAATTTCAATCTGTTCAATTAATTTTTTAACAAAGCGTAATTTGTCCGCTGTCACTTGTGCAGCTTGCCAGTTGCTTTGGGTTAATTCGGTTTCAATTTGTTGCAATAAGACTTTTTGCTCTGCTTCAATCTCGTTTCTAAATTCATCTAATGCAATGTTATCTTTATTGCTTTCAATCTCGTCTAATTGTTCACGCCATTGTAATTGTTGCATTAAAAAAGCTACATCTTGCGTACTTTTCTGCTCTAAATCTTGGATCTCACCTGTATGAACTTGGATAATCGCTTCTGCTCGTAAAATCGGATCTTTGAGCGTTTTCAAAGCATCATTAATTTCAGCAGATTGTTGCATCGCCAACCGTTGTTCTTGTGCCGATTGGGTAGCGAAATTATCAGGGTGAAATTGCTTTTGTAATTGCAAAAAACGGGCAGACAACAACGCCTGATCAACCTCAAATTGAACAGGTAAATTGAACAAAGAAAATGGATTGGTCATAACTTTCTCATTTTATACGTTAAAACTTTCGCCACAACCACATTGATCTTTTACATTTGGGTTATGGAATTTGAAACCTTCGTTCAAGCCTTCTTTGACAAAATCAAGTTCCGTGCCATCTAAATACACAAGACTTTTGGTATCCACGATGATTTTAACACCATCTTGCTCAAAAACCTGATCATCTTCGTTGATAATATCCACAAATTCTAGCACATAAGCCAAGCCTGAACAGCCCGATGTTTTTACACCCAAACGCAAGCCTTCGCCTTTACCACGATTTTTCAAAAAAGTACTGACTCGATTGACCGCACTTTCGGTTAATGTTACTGCCATTTTGTTCTCCTAGTGAGTAATTCGCTCTGTACAGAAATTTGCCCCCCTTCGCCTTTCAGGCACTTCCCCCCGCAAGCAGAGGGAAGAAAAATATTGCACATTTCACCACTACAAGCAGGGGAAAGAAAATATTGTACATTTCATCACTACAAGCAAGGGAAAGACAATTCTGTACATTTCGCTCCCCCTGCTTGCGGGGGGAGCTGGGCGAAGCCCTGAGGGGGGCTGTAAATTACTTCGCTTGTTTCGCCTTATAATCCGCAATCGCTGCTTTAATGGCATCTTCGGCTAAAATCGAACAATGCACTTTCACTGGCGGCAATTCCAATTCTTCGGCGATTTGGCTGTTCTTAATCGCACCCGCTTCGTCTAAGGATTTGCCTTTTACCCATTCAGTAATCAATGAACTTGATGCAATCGCCGATCCGCAACCGTAAGTTTTGAATTTGGCATCTTCAATAATGCCGTTATCATTCACCTTAATTTGTAATTGCATCACGTCACCACAAGCTGGTGCGCCGACCATGCCAGTGCCGACATCAGCCGATTTTTTATCCATTGCACCAACGTTGCGTGGATGTTCGTAGTGATCTAATAATTTCTCGCTGTATGCCATGTTGTTATTCCTTCTAAAATTAGTGAGCTGACCACTCAATGGTGTTTAAATCAATGCCTTCTTTGAACATATCCCAAAGTGGCGATAAATCTCTTAATTTTTGCACCGCACCTTGCATTAGGCTAATGGTGTAGTCAATTTCTTCCTCGGTTGTGTAACGTCCTAAAGTGAAACGGATTGAACTGTGAGCCAATTCATCGTTTAAGCCCAACGAACGTAACACATAAGACGGCTCAAGACTGGCTGATGTACAAGCAGAACCTGATGAAACAGCAATGTCACGCAATGCCATCATTAAACTTTCACCCTCAACATAGTTAAAGCTGATGTTGAGATTGTTATCTAAACGATGTTCCATTGAGCCATTAACATAGGTTTCTTCAATGTCTTTCAAACCGTTGTATAAGCGGTCACGCAGTGCTTTTAAGCGTGGCATTTCAGTTGCCATTTCTTCTTTACAAATGCGGTAGGCTTCACCCATTCCTGCAATTTGATGCACAGGCAATGTACCTGAACGCATACCCCGTTCGTGACCACCACCATGAATAATCGCTTCTAAACGAATACGTGGTTTACGGCGAACATACAATGCCCCAATGCCTTTTGGTCCATATAACTTATGGCTGGACATTGATAATAAATCTACAGGCAACTCGGCTAAATTAATCGCCACTTTACCCACGCTCTGAGTCGCATCGGTATGAAAAATTACTTTATTCGCACGGCAAATTTCACCGATAGCTTTAATATCTTGAATTACGCCGATTTCATTGTTAGCGTGCATAATCGACACCAAAATGGTATCAGGACGAATCGCTGCTTTTAACGTATCAAGATCGATTAAACCATCAGTTTTTGGATCTAAATAAGTAACCTCAAAACCTTCACGCTCAAGCTGACGGCAAGTATCTAACACCGCTTTATGTTCGGTTTTACAAGTAATAATATGTTTGCCTTTGGTTTGATAGAAATGAGCCGCACCTTTAATCGCAAGGTTATCTGACTCTGTCGCTCCTGAAGTAAACACGATTTCACGGCTATCTGCTCCGATCAAATCGGCGATTTGATTACGAGCAATATCCACCGCTTCTTCTGCTTGCCAACCAAATTTGTGCGAACGAGATGCTGGGTTGCCAAAGTTGCCATCAATGGTTAAAAATTCCATCATTTTTTTTGCAACACGTTCATCGACAGGGCAAGTTGCCGCATAATCCAAATAAATGGGTAATTTCATTAATTCACTCCTAAATAAAATATTACGTTCAATAAGCTAATTAAATTAGCTATTTACGACTAAAAGGTTGTCAAAATCTTGGTGAGTTTGATGAGAACGTTCTTTTGCCGCTATCTTTTGAGTAACCAATTCTGCTAAAGTAATTTGATCTAAAAAGCTCTCAATACGGTTACTTAGTTCTTCCCATAAGGAATGGGTTAAACATTCCTGACCATCGCGACAATTCCCTTTTCCAAGACATTTGGTCACCGCAATATTCTCATTCACTGCGGTAATAATCATTCCAATAGAAATTTTATCCGTAGGTAATCCTAACTGATACCCTCCCCCAGGACCCCGTACGCTTCTAACTAAGCCATGACGGCGTAGTTTGGCGAAAAGCTGTTCTAAATAAGAAAGGGAAATAGCCTGTCGTTCAGAAATATCTGATAATGTCACTGGATTATCCTGAGCATTTAACGCTATATCCAAAATAGCGGTAACGGCATAACGTCCTTTGGAAGTGAGTTTCATCGTTCTCTTTCCTTTGAAAATAATCAATGCGAATAGTTTACTTAACCCTGTAAAATAGTCAACTATTATTATCTACAGAAATCAACCGTTTTTCCACCGCACTTAACATACCTCGCAGAATATTTAGCTCATTTTTTTCGATCTCAGCACGTTGATATAAACGTCTTAATTTTGACATAACACCTTGATTATGAATAAAACCTAAAGATTGATAAAGACGTTCGGTATGTGCAAAGAAATATTCTAACTCCTGTGCTGTGGCTAAATGTTGAGGCGACATAACGGAATTATCTATCACTGAAACAGGTGTTGTTTGTAAAAATGCCGTTCTTAATTCATAACAAATTAATTGTACTGCCATCGCCAAATTTAATGAAGAATAATCAGGGTTGGCAGGAATGGTCAAATGATAACGACATTTTAATAATTCTTCATTAGTTAAACCTACTCGCTCACGACCAAAAATAATTGCTATTTTTTGACCGCACTTCACCGCCTCAATAGCCAATTTACCACATTGACGAGGCTCAATTAAACTACTTTGTAAATGACGTAATCTCGCACTGGTGCCAATCACCAAAGAACAATCTGCAATCGCCTGTTCAAAACTGGGAACAATCACGGCATTTCTCACCACATCATCTGCCCCCGCCGCCAAAGCGATAGATTGTTCATCAGGAAGATATTTAGGCGAAACTAAATAAAGCTGACTAAGCCCCATGGTTTTCATTGCCCGAGCAGCCGAGCCAATATTGCCTGAATGAGAGGTTTCCACCAAAACAATGCGAATATTTTTTAACATTTTTCTTTCTATAAATGAAAATTTATAGATATTTTATCATAGTATCCCCTATTTCCTGCGTTGCATTGAGGAAAAATTTTTAATGGTGGCAAATCGCTTAAAAAATGTCTATAATGCACCACAGTTTGAGGTAATGTAAAAAACATTCCCCCTTGTTCTTTTCACAATTTCTAATGGATATTCTTATGAACCCAATGTTAAATATCGCAATTCGTGCTGCACGAAAAGCAGGCAATATCATCGCAAAAAGTTACGAAAACCATGCAGATATTGAAACGCAAATTAAAGGCAATTATGACTATGTGACCAACGTAGATAAAGCTGCTGAAGCCGCAGTTATTGAAACCATTCGTGCCTCTTACCCTGATCACAGCATTATCACTGAAGAATCAGGCGTATTAGATGGTAACGACCGTGATACACAATGGGTTATCGATCCATTAGATGGTACCACTAACTTTATCAAAAGTTTCCCACAATTTGCTGTTTCTATCGCTATTCGTGTCAAAGGTCGCACCGAAGTAGGCGTAGTTTATGATCCAATCAAAAATGAATTATTCACCGCAGTACGTGGTGAAGGGGCGAAATTAAACGATATCCGTTTACGCATTGCCGACCGCCGTGATATCAAAGGCACCGTGTTAGCCACTGGCTTCCCATTTAAACAGCCTAAATTAATGCCTGTACAAATGGCAATAATGAACGCTTTAATCACCGATGTCGCTGATTTCCGCCGTGCAGGTTCCGCTGCTTTAGATTTATGTTACACCGCCGCAGGACGTGTTGATGGCTTCTTTGAAATGGGTTTAAAACCTTGGGACTGTGCCGCAGGTGAATTAGTGGTGCGTGAAGCGGGTGGCTTAGTTTGCGATTTCAATGCAGGACATAACTATTTGAAAGACGGACATATTATCGCCGCTCACCCAAGAGTAGTGAAAGAAATTTTGAATAAAATTCAGCCTTGTTTGGGAGAAGTGTTTAAGGGCTAATCGTTGAGTGAAAAGGGGCAATTACCCCTTTTTTAAATTTTATTTTCTATTAACCAAGTTTGAAACTGCGGTTGATTAATCTTTAATTCATCTCCAACGCCTCGTGTGATTAGATCTGCTCGTTCAAGTTTTTTTATTTTACCTTGAATTGTACTACTACTTATTTGTTTAACTCCCAACAAGTTTGCCAATTGTTGGCGAGTGTCTTGGCTGTACAATGCACTTTTTCCTTGAGCAATTAAACGCAAAATTTGTTTCTCAAGATCGCTTAGCTGTTGCCATTGTTGCACATTCTCATTTTGAAAGCCTATTTCATCTAAGGTCTTTTGCACTGCCTGTTCTAAAGAAAGATCAGGATCGATAATCAAATTCTGCGTAATCGTCCGCATATACAATGGTGTATAATTTAATCGTTGGAAAATCGTAAAAAATACCGCTTTATCTAATACTTTTCCAACTCGTTGCTGATAAATATCAGCTAAAAAGTCAGTAAAATCACGACCAAGATTTGGGAAATTGAGTGCATGTGCAAAATGAAAGAATGGTGCTTTACTGTCATTAAACATCGTACGCAAACCATTTGTGCTTGAGCCAGTAAAAATCACTTTAATTTTAGATTGATACATATCAAGCCCTGTACGCAAAGATTTCACTAAGGCTTGCATTCCCTTAATTCTAGCCAATTCTTGGATTTCATCAAACAGCATTAAGACTGGCTTCTGACTGGTTTCTGCAATTTCTTGCAATAAACGACTTGGGCTGGTTGGTTCTGGTAATTTTCCATTGTCTAAGTCTAATCCAACCATCCCTGCAATTTCAACGGTTTTAATTTTTCCCAACGCTTTGTTTAACTTAGCTTGTACTGTTTTAGTTAGAAAAGAGGATAATGCCTGACAAAAGGCTTGCTGAATATCAGTTCCCTGAGTTTGGTTATCTCCAGAAATAAATGTATCCATAAAACTAAAATAGCAAACGTGAAACCCTTTTTCTTCTGCTAATGGTTTAATATCTTGTAATAAAAATTGTGTTTTCCCCATACGACGTGGAGCAAACAATGTCAAAGCATGGCTAATACCATCTTTCAAACTCGCCACTAAACGTTCTGCAAGTTCTGTTCGTGGATAATAGAGTGGATCCTTGGTTATATTGCTCATTTTATATCCCTTTATACAAAATTATACATCGCGTGTATAATTATACTTCACGCATATAATTTTGTATATTTTATTTTGATAAATATGAATAAATTAAATCTAAACTGATTTTCGTCAACCCTTCTATCTGCTCCACCCAATGCTCAAGCTGTTCGTTCCATTCTGGTAACTCTACCTGTTGTATTAAATTTGCCACATTTTGCACAGATTGCATGGCTAAACTGGCGGCAGCCCCTTTTAATTTATGAGCGGTTTCGGCTAATTGCTGTTTGGTGATGTTACCTTTCAAATACTCTTGATAGGCTTTAGCGACATCTAAATCTCCGCCGTTGATTTCTTGTTTAAATAAACGGATATTTTCGGTATATAAATCTTTGCCAATAAATTCAAGTAACTCTGCCAGAATTTCAGGGTTAAAATATTCGGCTAAATCTTCGGGAATGGCTTGAGTATCAGCGTTCTTTGGTGAATGTTCTAACATTTCACTTTCGCCAAAATAGGTATTCAAGCAAGAGGTTAATTCATTAACTAACAACGGCTTACGCAATACATCGTCCATGCCCTGACGTTGATATTCTGCTTTGTCTTGCATCACATTGGCGGTCAACGCAATCAACGGCGGAAGATAATCATAGCGATCATTTTGATAGCCGTCACGTAAATAATGAGCAATTTCAAAGCCTGTCATATCGGGGAGTTGAATGTCTAATAACAATAAATCATAGCTGTTATGTTCAAAGGCTTGAATCGCTTCTTTACCCGACATTGCCACATCCACCCGATGTCCTAATTTCTCTAACAGCGTTTTCACCACGGTAATATTGAGCTGAATATCTTCCACTAATAAAATTTGCAAATTTTGCACCGCACTTTTTTCTATTGGTTTCTCTTGTTTTTCAATAGATTCAGCTTGAATAGTCAGAGTAAAGGTTGTTCCTTTTCCCAATTCGCTAACAACCGTTAAATCACCGTGCATTAAATGGGCAATATTTCTTGAAATAGCTAACCCAATACCACTGCCAGCGGATTTTTTACCACTGTCTGCCACTTGATAGTACATGGTAAAGATTTTCTCTAACTCTTGGCTGGGAATACCTTGTCCAGTATCACTAATCGCAAAGCTATATTGATTATTAGATATTTTTTTAACTTCTAGGACAATCACACCTTTTTCGGTGAATTTCACTGCATTACTCAGCAAATTCCATAACACTTGGCTTAGGCGAGTTTGGTCTAATTGCAAAAAGTGCGGTAGATTTTCATTGAGTTTCATTTGAAATTGCAGACCTTTTTGTTCAGCTAATAGGGTGGCAATATTCTGCATATCGGTTAAAAATGAATAAAAATCCGTTTCTCGATAACATAGTTCAATGTTTTTTCCATCAATTCTTTCTAAATCAATAATATCATTGAAAATATGCCCTAAAGATACAGTACTTATACTGATGGTGTGTAGATAATTTCGTTGTTGCTCCGTAAGGTGCGTATCTAGCAAAATCTGGCTTAAACCCAAAATGCCATTTAATGGCGTGCGTAATTCGTGACTAATCGTGGCTAACAATGCACTTTTGTCTTGAATAGATTTTGCCAGAGCCAAGCGTGAAAGTTCAAGACGTTCCACCAAGACGGTAAAAAAATAAATTACAAAAGGGGCTGAAATAAGCCCGAAAATAATGGCATAAACTAGACTTTCCCAATGAATTTCTCCCACAATAAGCAAACTTAAAATAATGTGCGTCATTAGGGCAAAAATCGCTAATATAAGAAAGCCTAATATAGAAAATCTTACTCGACCCAGTTTAATCACCCAGTCAATATAGAGTTGAGTGAAATGTTTAACGTTTTTCATAGATAGCCATAGGATTAATTAAAAATTTAGATTATCTTAACAAAATTTCATGAAATAAGGGGGCAAATTTGTGATCTGCCCCCCATTTTTATTTTATCAATGACCTGTTAGTCCATTGCCGCCATTAAACTGGCATTTCCTCCCATTGCAGCAGTGTTAATGCTCACCGATTTTTCGTGCATTAACGGTAATAAGGATTGGGCTAACGCTAAGTTTTCCACAAAGGTCATAATCGCCCCGTTACGTTCCGCATAATGGGATTTTTCGGCTTGAGAAAGTGGATTTAACACAATAAGTTGGCTTAACTGGTCAAGACTGTTAAAGTCATTTACCACAGTAATAAATTTACTCAATTTATTGGCGTGTTGGGCTAATGGCGAATTTGCCCTTACCACGCCACGGCTGCCTGCTGCGACAATCGCGACTAATGCCAATACTTGCTGGAATAACGCACCGTCACCAATGGCGATGTCGCCACGTGGTTCAAAACGTAAGAAATTGTTTTCACCTGTCACGCCGTGCATTTGGTGAATTTTGCCTAACGGTGAGCTTGCACTCAAGGTTTGCAAAGATTGTTGAGCTTGAGCCAATTCATCACCCGTCAATACCTGATTAAGTGCGGTGGAAAATTCGCTAATATTTGGCGTAATCCCTTCGGTTAATCCGTCAAAGTTCCATGCCGTACGGTTATTTAAACGTTGTAAGTATAATGCACCGCCCGCTTTTGGTCCCGTGCCGGATAAGCCTTGCCCACCAAATGGTTGCACCCCAACGACCGCCCCGACAATATTACGGTTGGCATATAAGTTACCTGCTTGAATGCCTTGCTCCCATTCACGTTGAGTTTGATCGATACGGCTATGTAAACCACAAGTCAAACCAAAGCCTGTGGAATTAATTTCTCTAATCACATCGTCTAATTTCTCTGCGTCATAACGAATGACGTGTAACACTGGACCAAACACTTCGTGTTTTAATTGATTAATATTGTCAATTTCGAGCAAGGTTGGGGCAACAAAAATGCCGTTCTCTGCCACATCTTTGGTAATCGGTACTTGATAACAAGATTTGGCTTGTTTTTTCATGACTTCAATATGATCAAGTAAGCGTTGTTGAGCCACTTTGTCAATAACAGGTCCCACATCAGTAGTAAGCTGTGCTGGGTTGCCTACCACTAATTCCGCCATTGCACCTTTAATTAATTCAAGTAAGTGATCCGCATTATCTTTTTGTAAATAAAGCACACGTAAAGCAGAACAACGTTGACCTGCTGAGTCAAAGGCGGAGTTCAATACATCAATAGTAACTTGTTCACCTAAAGCGGAACTATCGACAATCATGGCATTTTGACCACCAGTTTCCGCAATGAGTGGAATCAGACTATCATGTTTTTGTAGGTTAGCATTAATACGTTTGGCGGTATCGGTTGAACCCGTGAAAATTACGCCATTAACACGCTCATCAGTGGTTAGACTTTCACCGATGGTTTTACCTGAACCCGTTAATAATTGTAAGGCTTCTTTTGGAATACCTGCTTGATGGAATAAATTCACCGCAAAATACGCCATTAAAGAGGTTTGTTCTGCGGGTTTGGCTAATACCACGTTACCTGCCACTAAGGCAGAAGACACTTCACCAATAAAAATCGCTAATGGGAAGTTCCACGGACTGATGGCTACCACAACACCTCGTGGATCCTTAAAGCCTGCTGGATTGGCTCGCACTTGACCAGCATAATAACGGCAGAAATCCACCGCTTCACGCACTTCGGCAATGGCATTATTGAGGGTTTTACCTGCTTCTCGCACGGCTAAATCAAAGAGTTCTGGCAAATGTTGTTCCATTAAATCTGCCATTTTCTCTAATTTTTCTGACCGCACTTCTGGTGCGGTATTCGCCCATTGTTGTTTAAAATTCACTGCTGTTGTGAACGCTGTATTCACATCTTGCTCGTTGGCATCGATCACTTGACCTACAATTTGGCTTTGCACCGCTGGATTGTAAACTGTGCGAGAACTATTTCCTGTCACTTCACCGACAATTAACGGTTTCGCTTGATATTGTTTATCACTTAATTCGTTAAGCTGAGTTTGTAGCTGTTGTAAGGAAATCGCATCGGTTAGATCATAACCTTTTGAATTACGGCGTTCACCGTAAATATTCACCGGCAACGGTACTTTCGGGTGAGCCGTACCTTGGGTTTCTTTCGCTTTATTCACAGGATCTTCCGCCAAACTATCAACGCTAAAATGTTCATCGACAATTTGGTTCACGAAAGAACTGTTTGAACCGTTTTCTAATAAACGGCGAACGAGATAAGCCAACAAGGTTTGGTAGGAACCTACTGGTGCATAAATACGGCATTGTACATTCAGATTTTCTTTGCCAACCACTTGTTCATATAGGGTTTCACCCATGCCGTGCAGGCATTGAAATTCAAAATGTTTATCTTTGGCAAGGTGATAAACTGTCGCTAAAGTTTGTGCATTGTGCGTAGCAAATTGCGGATAAATCACATCTTGTGCAGACAATAATTTTTTCGCACAGGTGATATAGTTGATGTCGGAATGCACTTTACGGGTAAATACAGGATAATCCGTTGCCCCTTCCGCTTGGGCTAATTTGACTTCACTATCCCAATATGCCCCTTTTACTAGACGGATCATTAATTTACGATTATTGGCTCGAGCTTGAGCAATAATATGATCGATGACACGACTACAACGTTTTTGGTAGGCTTGCACCACAAAGCCAATGCCGTGGAAACCCTCTAAATCGGGATCAGCAATTAAGCGGTCAAGTAAATCAAGGGATAATTCAAGGCGAGCGGCTTCTTCCGCATCAATATTCAAGCCAATATCATATTTTTTGGCTAATAAAAATAATTCTTTGAGTTTCGGATAAAGTTCATCAATTACCCGTTGATGTTGGCTTAAACTATAACGGGGGTGAATAGCAGAAAGTTTGACGGAAACCCCTGAAGATTTATAAACGCCTAAGCCTTTTGATGTTTCCCCCACGGCACGAATGGAATTCACATAATCATTGTAATAACGATCCGCATCCTTTTGGGTTAAGGCGGTTTCACCTAACATATCGTAGCTATAACGGAAGCCTTTCTCAAAACGTTTTTCACCATTTTTAATCGCTGCATCAATGGTTTCCCCCGTCACAAATTGTTTACCTAATAAACGCATGCCTACATTCATACCTTGACGAATCAATGGCTCGCCGCCTTTGCTAATTAATTTGGATAAGGCACTAGATAGTTCTTTATCACTGTGGGACACAATTTTTTGTGCCACAATCAATCCCCATGCAGCGGAGTTAACAAATAAAGAGGGGCTATTGCCTAAGTGAGCTTTCCAATCGCCATGCACAAGTTTATCGTGAATCAGTTTATCTGCAGTGGTTTTATCTGGAATCCGCAATAAGGCTTCCGACAAGCACATTAAGGCAATCCCCTCCGCACTAGAAAGGGAAAATTCGTGCATTAACGCATCCACCCCGCTGGCTTTTTTGCGATCGGCTCGTACTTTGCTGACTAACTTTTTACACAGTTCAGCAATAGATTGAGATTGCTCGCTCATATCCGCTTTTTCAATTAGCTCCGCCACAATTTTTTGTTCGGGAATGCGATAAAATTCGCTTAATATCGGACGGATTGTTGTTTTAGGTAAAATCTCGTAACTCATAGATAACCTTCTTTTTAATATTTTCACTGAGTAAAGCGGTTGTAAAAACAACCGCACCTTTATAAAAGTAGTTCGCTAATAAACAAACTAGATGTATTTTTTCACGCCTTGCATCTCTTTGTGATAAGCCTTTTCCGCTTTATCAAAGGTTTCTGCAATTTCTGCTTTCGGGGCTGGCGTAATTAAAGAAATGACCAAAATGGCAATCGTCGCACAGATAAAGCCAGGAATCATTTCATATATTCCACTGTTTGGTACAAGCGTATTCCAGAACACCACGACCAATGCCCCCGTGATCATGCCTGCCATTGCACCTGCTGCATTCATGCGTTTCCAATAAAGCGATAACAATACCACAGGTCCAAAGGCACAACCAAAACCAGCCCAAGCATAAGATACTAAGCCAAGCACTTTACTGTTTGGATCCTGTGCTAAAACAATAGCTAAGATAGCAATCAATAGCACCATCATACGACCCAACCAGACAAGTTCTTTTTGACTGGCGTTCGGACGTAAGAAACCCTTATAAAAGTCTTCGGTAATGGCACTTGAGCAAATCAATAATTGACAGCTTAGGGTACTCATTACTGCCGCAAGAATAGCTGAAAGCAAAATACCTGCAATCCAAGGATTAAACAGTAAACGAGAAAGTTCAATAAAAACCTGTTCGTGATTTGCATTCACCAGTGTCGCTTTATCTGGATTGGCAAAGAAATATGCTTGTCCCCAGAAACCGATACTTACTGCACCAATCAAACAGATAAACATCCACGTCATACTGATACAACGAGCTTTAGGTACGGATTTTACCGAATCCGCCGCCATAAACCGTGCCAAGATATGTGGTTGACCGAAGTAACCTAATCCCCATGCCGATAAACTCAATAAGCCAATAAATGTGGTACCATTAAACATATCGGTAAAATCTCTGCCAGCAGCTTCACCAGCTTGAGCTAAAGCTTCAAAAGTCGGTTCAAAACCACCTAATTGCGTTAAAATAAAAATAGGTGTAAGAAATAAGGCAAAAAACATTAAACTCGCTTGAATGGTATCTGTCCAGCTGACTGCTAAAAACCCCCCGATAAAGGTGTAAGCAATTGTTGCTAACGCCCCGAGCCAAAGTGCAGTTTCATAAGGCACGCCAAATAAATTTTCAAATAAACGAGCCCCAGCAACCACGCCTGATGCACAGTAAATAGCGAAGAAGAATAGGATAATTGTGGCTGAAACAATTTTTAATACTTTAGTCTTATCGCCGAAACGATGATGAAAATAATCTGGTAATGTCAAAGCATTCTTATTAAATTCTGTATGCATACGCAATTTACCTGCGACAAATAACCAGTTTAAATACGCCCCTATGGTTAAACCAATGGCAATCCAACTTTCCACAAGCCCTGCTGCATAAACTGCACCAGGTAATCCCATTAACAGCCAACCTGACATATCAGATGCACCAGCTGAAAGTCCTGTCACAAAACTACCCAAACTACGTCCCCCAAGAATGTAGTCTGATAAATTATTTGTAAATCGATAGGCAATAAGCCCTATTGATACCATTCCGACAATATAGATCAGAAAGGTCGTTGTGGTAGGATCAAGACCAAACATAGCATATTCCTCTTATTAAAGATAAATTCGTATTGTAGAATACTCTACTGCCGTTTATAGGAACCTTGTTAAAATACATTTTCTAAAATAGAAAAAGCATTCTATTTATAAGGTTTTTTCAGTATATGCCAACCAAGAATAATATGTTACATTTTTATAACAAAATTGTGACGTACTTAACACTTTTTCTGAGAAATTTTATACAAATAGGAAAATCCAACAATAAAAAATAAGAAAAATGTCTAAATCCTATTCAATATAGAATAGCCATTAAAAAAGAACAAAACCCCAGCTACTCACGTAACTGGGGTTTTACTTGATAATAAAAAAACCTGATGGCGACCTACTCTCACATTGGGATTCCCAACACTACCATCGGCATCACAGCATTTCACTTCTGAGTTCGGCATGGAGTCAGGTGGCTCTACTGCATTATGACCATCAGGAAATCAGGGGTCAGATGACAGATTACAGACGGCAGTACCGTGTGTTATCCTGTATCCTACTTAATTCTTTCCTTTTTGTATTTTGTTCTTTAAATTTGAAACAAGCTGTCTGTTCGATTTTCTTTTTTGTCTGTTAGTGAGTTTCACGCTCTTCAACTGTCTTCTGTCTTCTGACATCTGTCTTCTGAATCAAAACCACTTGAGCGTTGTATAGTTAAGCCTCTCGGGCAATTAGTACTGGTTAGCTCAATGACTCACATCACTTACACACCCAGCCTATCTACGTCTTCGTCTTAAACAACCCTTACACACTTCTGTGTGGGAGAACTCATCTCTTGGCAAGTTTCGTGCTTAGATGCTTTCAGCACTTATCTCTCCCGCATGTAGCTACCCAGCAATGCTTCTGGCGAAACAACTGGAACACCAGGGATGCGTCCACTCCGGTCCTCTCGTACTAGGAGCAGCCCCAACCAATTCTCCTACGCCCACGGCAGATAGGGACCGAACTGTCTCACGACGTTCTAAACCCAGCTCGCGTACCACTTTAAATGGCGAACAGCCATACCCTTGGGACCTACTTCAGCCCCAGGATGTGATGAGCCGACATCGAGGTGCCAAACACCGCCGTCGATATGAACTCTTGGGCGGTATCAGCCTGTTATCCCCGGAGTACCTTTTATCCGTTGAGCGATGGCCCTTCCATTCAGAACCACCGGATCACTATGACCTACTTTCGTACCTGCTCGACTTGTCTGTCTCGCAGTTAAGCTTGCTTTTACCATTGCACTAACCTGACGATGTCCGACCGTCATTAGCAAACCTTCGTGCTCCTCCGTTACTCTTTGGGAGGAGACCGCCCCAGTCAAACTACCCACCAGACACTGTCCGAATACCCGTTTCAGATATTTCGTTAGAACATCAAACGTTAAAGGGTGGTATTTCAAGGTCGTCTCCACTCAAACTGGCGTTTAAGTTTCTCTGACTCCCACCTATCCTACACATCAAAATTCAAGGTTCAGTGTCAAGCTATAGTAAAGGTTCACGGGGTCTTTCCGTCTAGCCGCGGGTACACCGCATCTTCACGGCGATTTCAATTTCACTGAGTCTCGGGTGGAGACAGCCTGGCCATCATTATGCCATTCGTGCAGGTCGGAACTTACCCGACAAGGAATTTCGCTACCTTAGGACCGTTATAGTTACGGCCGCCGTTTACTGGGGCTTCGATCAGGTGCTTCTCTTTCGATAACACCATCAATTAACCTTCCAGCACCGGGCAGGCATCACACCCTATACGTCCACTTTCGTGTTTGCAGAGTGCTGTGTTTTTAATAAACAGTTGCAGCCAGCTGGTATCTTCGACCGGTTCAACCTTCATCTGTAAAAGACTACAATCTACGCCGGCGCACCTTCTCCCGAAGTTACGGTGCTATTTTGCCTAGTTCCTTCACCCGAGTTCTCTCAAGCGCCTGAGTATTCTCTACCTGACCACCTGTGTCGGTTTTCAGTACGGTTTAGTAAAGTCTTTCGCTTAGTGGCTTTTCCTGGAAGTGTGGTATCAACAACTTCGCTCCCTTAGGAGCTCGTCATCACGCCTTAGTGTTGAATTGGGATTCGGATTTGCCTAAATCCCCCACCTACACGCTTAAACAGCCATCCAACAGGCTGCTTGCCTAACCTTCTCCGTCCCCACATCGCAACTTTACCAAGTACGGGAATATTAACCCGTTTCCCATCGACTACGCTTTTCAGCCTCGCCTTAGGGGCCGACTCACCCTGCCCCGATTAACGTTGGACAGGAACCCTTGGTCTTCCGGCGAACGAGTTTTTCACTCGTTTTATCGTTACTTATGTCAGCATTCGCACTTGTGATACGTCCAGCAAACTTCTCAATTCACCTTCTTCCGCTTACACAACGCTCCCCTACCCAACAAGATTACTCTTGATGCCGCAGCTTCGGTGACTAGTTTTAGCCCCGTTACATCTTCCGCGCAGGCCGACTCGACTAGTGAGCTATTACGCTTTCTTTAAATGATGGCTGCTTCTAAGCCAACATCCTAGCTGTCTAAGCCTTCCCACTTCGTTTCCCACTTAACTAGTACTTTGGGACCTTAGCTGGCGGTCTGGGTTGTTTCCCTCTTCACGATGGACGTTAGCACCCACCGTGTGTCTCCTGAGTATCACTCTTCGGTATTCGCAGTTTGCATCGGGTTGGTAATCCGGGATGGACCCCTAGCCGAAACAGTGCTCTACCCCCGAAGGTGTTCGCTCAAGGCTCTACCTAAATAGATTTCGGGGAGAACCAGCTATCTCCCGGTTTGATTGGCCTTTCACCCCCAGCCACAAGTCATCCGCTAATTTTTCAACATTAGTCGGTTCGGTCCTCCAGTTAGTGTTACCCAACCTTCAACCTGCCCATGGCTAGATCACCGGGTTTCGGGTCTATACCTTGCAACTTGCCGCCCAGTTAAGACTCGGTTTCCCTTCGGCTCCCCTATTCGGTTAACCTCGCTACAAAATATAAGTCGCTGACCCATTATACAAAAGGTACGCAGTCACCTTACGGCTCCCACTGCTTGTACGTACACGGTTTCAGGTTCTATTTCACTCCCCTCGCTGGGGTTCTTTTCGCCTTTCCTTCACAGTACTGGTTCACTATCGGTCAATCAGGAGTATTTAGCCTTAGAGGATGGTCCCCCTATCTTCAGACAGAATTTCTCGTGTTCCGCCCTACTTCTTGTTAGCTTAGTACCACAATATAACTTTCAGATACGGGACTATCACCCTGTGTCGTTGAACTTCCCAGTTCATTCTCTTCGTTTTATCGCTATCACTAACGGCTCCTCCGCTTTCGCTCGCCGCTACTCACAGAATCTCGGTTGATTTCTTTTCCTCGGGGTACTTAGATGTTTCAGTTCTCCCGGTTTGCCTCGTTATTCTATGTATTCAAATAACGATAGTAGATTCTTCATCTACTGGGTTTCCCCATTCGGATATCTTGGATTAAACGCTTCTTATCAACTCATCCAAGCTTTTCGCAGATTAGCACGTCCTTCTTCGCCTCTGATTGCCTAGGCATCCACCGTGTACGCTTAGTCACTTAACTATACAACCTCAAATGTTTTTTTAAGAACACTTGATATTGCGTTTCAACTAAACACTTGACTGCTTTTGTTCAGTCAAGATTTTTTTTCTTCTACTCAGACTTTCTTTCGAAAATCTCTCAGTTTTCAGCTTGTTTCCAATTTTTTAAAGAACATAAGATTATCGGCTTTCGCCTATCATCATTGTTAAATTAACTTAGTTAAATCAACTAATTTTTTGTTTTTGTTTTTATTTTCCAACTTAGTTAGCTTAACAATGATGATAACAACAAGTTTTTTGTTTGGTGGAGATAAGCGGGATCGAACCGCTGACCTCCTGCGTGCAAGGCAGGCGCTCTCCCAGCTGAGCTATATCCCCATTCAGATAACAGACAACAGGTGTCAGATGACAGTGTTGCTATTTCTATTCCCTACGCTTACTTTCTCTGCCATCTGACTCCTGTCATCTGACATCTGAAAGTGGTGGGTCTGAGTGGACTTGAACCACCGACCTCACCCTTATCAGGGGTGCGCTCTAACCACCTGAGCTACAGACCCGTAGGGCAATTCTCGTTGCTTCTTCTTTTCTACTTTCTATCAGCCAATCTGTGTGGACACTTATTGCCACTGTTTTTGGTAAGGAGGTGATCCAACCGCAGGTTCCCCTACGGTTACCTTGTTACGACTTCACCCCAGTCATGAATCATACCGTGGTAAACGCCCCCCCTTCCGGTTAAGCTATCTACTTCTGGTACAACCCACTCCCATGGTGTGACGGGCGGTGTGTACAAGGCCCGGGAACGTATTCACCGCAACATTCTGATTTGCGATTACTAGCGATTCCGACTTCATGGAGTCGAGTTGCAGACTCCAATCCGGACTACGATGCACTTTCTGAGATTCGCTCCCCCTCGCAGGTTTGCCGCCCTCTGTATGCACCATTGTAGCACGTGTGTAGCCCTACTCGTAAGGGCCATGATGACTTGACGTCATCCCCACCTTCCTCCAGTTTATCACTGGCAGTCTCCTTTGAGTTCCCATCACTACATGCTGGCAACAAAGGATAAGGGTTGCGCTCGTTGCGGGACTTAACCCAACATTTCACAACACGAGCTGACGACAGCCATGCAGCACCTGTCTCATAGCTCCCGAAGGCACAAACTTATCTCTAAGTTCTTCTATGGATGTCAAGAGTAGGTAAGGTTCTTCGCGTTGCATCGAATTAAACCACATGCTCCACCGCTTGTGCGGGCCCCCGTCAATTCATTTGAGTTTTAACCTTGCGGCCGTACTCCCCAGGCGGTCGATTTATCACGTTTGCTACGGGCACCAGAGTTAAACCCCAATCCCCAAATCGACATCGTTTACAGCGTGGACTACCAGGGTATCTAATCCTGTTTGCTCCCCACGCTTTCGCACATGAGCGTCAGTATCTTCCCAAGGGGCTGCCTTCGCCTTCGGTATTCCTCCACATCTCTACGCATTTCACCGCTACACGTGGAATTCTACCCCTCCCTAAAGTACTCTAGCTACCCAGTCTGAAATGCAATTCCAAAGTTAAGCTCTGGGATTTCACATCTCACTTAAGTAACCGCCTGCGTGCCCTTTACGCCCAGTTATTCCGATTAACGCTCGCACCCTCCGTATTACCGCGGCTGCTGGCACGGAGTTAGCCGGTGCTTCTTCTGTAGTTAACGTCAATGATTTAGTCTATTAAACTAAATCCCTTCCTCACCACCGAAAGAACTTTACAACCCGAAGGCCTTCTTCATTCACGCGGCATGGCTGCGTCAGGGTTACCCCCATTGCGCAATATTCCCCACTGCTGCCTCCCGTAGGAGTCTGGACCGTGTCTCAGTTCCAGTGTGGCTGGTCATCCTCTCAGACCAGCTAGAGATCGTCGGCTTGGTAGGCCTTTACCCCACCAACTACCTAATCCCACTTGGGCTCATCTTATGGCATGTGGTCTTGCGATCCCACACTTTAATCCGAAGATGTTACGCGGTATTAGCTACAGTTTCCCGTAGTTATCCCCCTCCATAAGCCAGATTCCCAAGCATTACTCACCCGTCCGCCACTCGTCAGCAAAGTACAAGTACTTCCTGCTACCGTTCGACTTGCATGTGTTAAGCCTGCCGCCAGCGTTCAATCTGAGCCATGATCAAACTCTTCAATTTAAGTTCGATCGCTCAATAAACTGCTTGCTTCTAAATCTTTCTTCTCACTCTCAAAAAAAATGAAAAGTTAATGAATTTCTAAGTTAAGCACCTATTAAGACTTCAAGTTTTATTTAATTTTTTTAAAACAAGTCAATCAACAAGTGCCCACACAGATTGTCTGATAAATTGTTAAAGAACGATTGCATTTATGCAAGGCTTGAAATGATATAAATTTATCTCGCCTCTGTCAAGTAATCTTTTAAATTTAAAGCAAATTTATTGTTTGCTTTAAATTTACCTAATAACCTTAATGATAAACCTAATACTCATGTTTTCTAGTTAAAATAGACTAACTAGAAAAGCAACCAAAGCTAATACGGTTATAAGAACCATGGCTCTAAATAAAGTTTTTTGTAGTTCAACCATAATAACCTCCAAATTAAATGATAATTCATTATCAATAATCAGCATCTGAAGTCTTAATATTAATTCAACGTATTAACCCTCAATGCGAATTCAGTCACTTTATCCCAATTCGTATATTCAATTTCTTTATCTGTATCTGTTTCTCCACCAGTAATCTTCATAATTAATTTAATCATCATACGATCAAACCAGTTATATCGAGGATAAAGTAATGCCCCAGCAAACACTGCCGAACATTGTGGTTCCCAAGCAATACATTGCAAAAATTTACGTACATACACGTTCGTTTCTGGTGTATTTTTATCATCCTTTCTCGCTGTCAAATTCACCCCAAAAAATGCACTTGGTTTACTGTTCAAAAGTGCGGTATTTTTTTTAATAAATTTATACAAATTCTTATTAAAATAGCCATAACGTACCGAAGCACCAATAATAATCCTATCAAAATCAAAACAAATCTGTTCAGAAATAGACCGCACTTCAACCTCGCTGGATAATTTAGAGGCTAAAAATTCTGCAATTCTTTTTGTCTGACCATCATAACTTGAATACAAAATCAGGGTTTTCATTAGGTTTTCCAAAAAGAAGGAGTAAATAAAATTAATAAAGAAAAGATCTCAAGTCGCCCAGCAATCATAGCAAAAGATAAAACATATTTTGCATTATTTGATGCTTCTGCAAATCCCGTACCAGCGGATCCAAGCCCTGGACCTACGTTGGTTAATGTCGAAAAGATAGCAACTAAAGCATCAAGTGGATCCATTCCACATAAAATCACCCCAAATACACATAACCAATAAGTGAAGAAGAAAGCGATTAAAAACGCCCAAATCCCCTCAATTATTCGAGATGATAATAAGGTTTCCCCTAATTTGATCGGTACAACTAAATTAGGATGAACCAAAAACTTAATTTCTCGTTTAAATTGTAACCAAAGGACTAAGATACGAATCATCTTTAATCCACCCGAAGTCGATCCTGCACACCCACCTAAAAGTGCAGCGAAAACTAACAACATAGATAAAAATGTTGGTAATTCATTAAAATTAAATAGAGTAAAACCTGCAGTCATTGACATGGAAGACATTTGTGCAGAACCTTGCGAAAAAGCATCTAAAATCGACATATTTTGATATGAAATATATAACCCGATAGTCATAATGGCTATCAGTATAGATTGCACTACACAAAAAAAACGGAATTCAGGATCGCTAAAATAGGTTTTCCAAACAGATTGATATTTGCGATTCATTAATGCTTTCACGTGTAAACCAAAGTTGCACCCCGTAAATAACATAAAAAAAGTAGATAACAAATAAATTGTTGAATTTTGGAAATAACCTAGATTTGCATCATGAGTAGATAATCCGCCATTAGATACCGTTGAAAAACTATGGCAAATTGCATCAAAAAAAGTCATTCCAGCTAACCAATAGGTTAACGTACATAATACAGTTAGTCCCCCATAAATTATCCAAAGTAATTTAGCCATTTCGCCGATGCGAGGTAAGGTTTTCTGATCTTTCAAAGGGCTTGCCGATTCAGCACGATATAATTGCCCGCCACCGACACCTAATAAAGGGGTAACTGCAACCACTAAAACGATTAATCCAATCCCCCCAATCCATTGTAAAAATTGCCGATAAAATAAAATAGATTTAGGCAAATTATCCAAGCCTGAAATTGCTGTTGCTCCAGTGGTAGTTACTGCTGAAATGGCTTCAAAAATTGCCTGAGCAAAATCAATATTAAGTTCATCAAAAAATAAAAATGGGATAACTGAAAGTCCACATAGTAAAAACCAGAACATAACAACGATCAAAAATCCTTCTCGAGAACGTAACTCTTGTTTATAGTTATAGCATGAACGCCATAATAAAGCCCCCAACAATAAACTAAAAGCAAAGGTTTCAATGAAAGCCTTACCACCCCCATCACCGTAAATTAATGCAACAAATGCTGGCACAAACATAGATAATGAAAAACACATTATCAAAATGCCGACTATTCTAATAATTGATAAAATATGCACAATATATTTACTCTAGTTATATATAAAACAGATGATCAATAACAAACAGAACCGCAGTGGTTCATTTTATCATATACTATGATTAAATGTTCTTAACTTTTGACCAACTACTTTCTTCACGTTATCATAGGATAACAATTAAATAAATTGAAAAACATAATAATGAATGAAATACCGATAGATTATACCCTAGATGCAAAAGGATTACGCTGCCCTGAACCAGTAATGCTAATACGTAAACAAATCCGTTATATGTCGAATGGTGATGTATTACTGATTATTGCCGATGATCCTGCCACCACTCGCGATATTCCAAGTTTCTGTCAATTTATGGATCATCAACTTTTACACTCAGAAACGACTACAAGCCCATATAAATACTGGGTACAAAAAGGCATACAAAAAAGCTAAATAACTTACATTACTTAGCTTTCTTGCTGTCTATGTTATCAATACAACTTCAATGATGGTCTAATAAAGCGATTCAATCGTCCAATCAAAATAATTAACCCGACTTTAAAACAACCATGTAAGCGTTGTTGATGTAAACGGTATAGGGAAATATAGGCTAAACGGGCTAAATTTCCCTCCACGGTTAATGAACTTTTCTTACCCGTGGTGATGTTACCAAGTGCGGTGAATTTTGAGAGAGAAACTAGCGATCCTTTATCACGGAAAACAAACGGTTTAAGTTCTGTTTTGCCCTCAAATAACGCCACAATATTTTGTCCACAGGTCGTTGCCATTTGGGTAGCGGCTTGACCACGAGGGGGAACTGGCGTGCCGTCTTTTTGCAATAGGAACGCACAATCACCTATGGCGAAAACAGTATCATCTAATGTCGTTTGTAAGGTGTCTTTAACGCAAAGTTGATTAATACGGTTGACTTCTAAACCATCAAATTGCTTAGTAACCGTAGAAATACGTACCCCAGCAGCCCATACCATCAAATCCGCTTTAATTTCATCACCATCTTTCGTGAGCAAGCTATTCGGCGTGGCTTCAGTAATCATTGTCTTGGTTTTCACGCGTACCCCTAATTCTTCTAATTCCATACGAACAGATTCAGAAATACGTTCTGGTAATGCTGGTAATAAGCGATCCCCTGCTTCAATCAGGGTAACTTGTAAACAATCACTACGAATTTTGCCATACCCATAAGAAGATAAGTGAGTAGCCGCATTAAACAATTCTGCCGACAACTCAACCCCTGTGGCTCCACCACCGACAATAGCAATATTGACTTTATCTTCTTCAACTAAATTTTGTTTACTGCTATCTTCACCAATTTCTGATAACGCATTGTTTTCAGAGAATTTTAAGAATAATTCCAACATTTTGTGTTGAAAACGCAACGCCTGATTGGCTGAATCAAGGAAAATACAGTTTTCTGCTACGCCTTTGGTATTGAAATCATTAGACTTACTACCTATCGAAAGCACTAAATAATCATAAGGAATACGACGTGCCACCACGATAATATCCCCCTCCGAACCATACACGGGATCTAATTCAATATATTTGTTGGTACGATCAATACGGGCAACCGAACCTTGTTCAAAATTAAATCCATGATTATAGGCGTGAGCACGAAAACTCACCGCATCAGTTTCAGAATCCAAAACGCCTGTAGCGACTTCATGCAACAATGGTTTCCATAGATGGGTTTGATTGCGATCTACTAAGACAACATTTGCCTTCTGCTTCTTTCCTAATTTGTGACCTAAGAATGTGGCGAGTTCTAATCCGCCAGCACCCCCGCCAACAATAACAATGTTTTTCATAATTAAACGTTCCTAAAAAAATAAAAATTTACAAATTGTCAACAATTTTAATATGTACGCTATAGAAAGTCTATTTATAAAGCATAAATAGCACAAAAAGGGTATAATGCTTTCCTTGTTTAACTTAAGGAAAATCGCACCTCGTGAAAAAAACCTTATTAATTTTAACCGCACTATTCTCATTCAGTGGGCTAACAGGCTGTGGAACCATTGTGCAATTAATCGATCCCACCGAAAAATACAATGCCTACGATGGCACAAAATTTGACTGGCAACAGGCTCAAAAATGGGGACTGCCAATTTTGGATTTGCCGTTGTCTTTTTTATTAGATACCGCATTATTACCCTATGTTTGGTCGCAAGAATAATACACAATGAAACTGAACCCTCAACAACAACAAGCCGTGGAATTTAGCAGAGGACCTTGTCTGGTCTTAGCTGGTGCAGGTTCAGGCAAAACCAGAGTAATTATTAATAAAATCGCTTATTTAATCGCTCACTGTGGTTATTTGCCAAAACATATTGCAGCAGTAACCTTTACCAACAAAGCAGCACGAGAGATGAAAGAACGAGTAGCTCATTCCATAGGTAAAGATAAAACCAAAGGATTAACGGTTTCCACCTTTCACACCCTTGGTTTTAATATCATTAAACAAGAATATAAACAACTCGGTTTTAAGGCTAATATGACCTTGTTTGATGAACATGACCAACTTGCTCTACTGAAAGATTTAACTGCAAATGAATTACAAGAAGATAAAGATTTATTGCGTGAGTTAATTTCCGCCATTTCCAACTGGAAAAACGATTTAATTATGCCAGATACGGCGTTGGCATTAGCCAGAGATCAAAAATATCAAATTTTTGCTCAATGTTATGATCGCTATGCCAAGCAAATTCGAGCCTATAATGCTTTAGATTTTGATGATTTAATTATGTTACCTAGCTTATTATTTCGTCAAAATGAAGAAGTGCGGTCAAAATGGCAGAATAAAATTCGTTATTTATTAGTTGATGAATATCAAGATACTAACACCAGCCAATACGAACTGATTAAATTATTAGTTGGTAGTCGAGCCAATTTTACCGTGGTCGGTGATGACGATCAGTCTATTTATTCATGGCGTGGAGCCAGACCGCAAAATATGATACGACTACGTGATGATTTCCCAAAACTTAATGTCATTAAGTTAGAACAAAATTACCGCTCTACCCAACGAATTTTACACTGTGCGAATATTTTAATTGATAACAATGATCATGTGTTTGATAAAAAATTATTTTCAAATTTAGCTCAAGGCGAGAAACTACAAGTAATTGAAGCTAAAAATGAAGAACACGAAGCAGAACGTGTCGTAGCTGAATTAATCGCTCACCGATTTACCCATAAAACCAAATATAAAGATTATGCCGTATTATATCGAGGCAATCATCAATCACGCTTATTAGAAAAAGTGTTAATGCAAAATCGCATTCCCTACAAAATTTCGGGAGGAACATCTTTTTTTAGCCGAGCTGAAATCAAAGATATGATGGCATATTTGCGAGTGTTAGTAAATCAAGACGATGATGCCGCATTTTTACGTATTGTGAACACTCCCAAACGTGAAATTGGCACCGCTACCCTAGAAAAATTAGGATTATTGGCTCACGAAAAACATATTAGCTTATTTGCTGCTATTTTTGAATTTGAATTAATTCATAGAGTAACACCAAAAGCCTATAATGCCTTACAAAGTTTCGCACGCTGGATGGTGGAACTTAATGATGAATTATTACGTGCCGAACCAGAACAAGCCGTAAAACGTATGCTGGCTCAAATTCAATATGAAGAATACTTATACGAAACCGCCACCAACCCGAAAATAGCAGAAATGCAAAGTAAAAACGTAGCAACATTGTTTGAGTGGGTAGCATCGATGTTAAAAGGAGATGAGGTGAATGAGCCAATGACTTTAAATCAGGTCGTCACCAATTTAACCTTGCGAGATATGCTAGAACGTAGTGAAGATGATGATGCCAGTGATCAGGTACAATTAATGACCCTACATGCGTCCAAAGGATTAGAATTTCCGCACGTTTTTTTAATCGGCATGGAAGAAGGCTTATTGCCACATCAAAGTAGCGTTGACGAAGATAATGTGGACGAAGAACGCCGTCTAGCTTATGTTGGTATTACAAGGGCTCAACAGACATTACGTTTTACCTTGTGTAAAGAACGCCGACAATATGGTGAATTAATTAGCCCTGAACCGAGCCGTTTTTTACTGGAGTTACCACAAGATGACGTGCAATGGGAAAGAGATAAACCACCATTAACCGAACAGCAAAAGCAACAAAAGGCAACAGCAAATATTGCGAACTTACGAGCTATTTTAGCCAACGCTCAAGCTAAACCCAGCTAAATTGTAGATGATTTAAACAAATAGACGGTTTTTAACAAAAAGCGTTTGACTTGTTTATATAAAACCGTATCATATCGTCCACAAACCAGTTGCGGTGAGATGGCCGAGCAGGCTGAAGGCGCTCCCCTGCTAAGGGAGTATGGGGTTAAAAGCTCCATCGAGGGTTCGAATCCCTCTTTCACCGCCATTTTTATTTGTTGTATGACTGTTGGTTTGTCACAATTTAATTTATTTAAATCTGCACCCGTAGCTCAGCTGGATAGAGTACTCGGCTACGAACCGAGCGGTCAAAGGTTCGAATCCTTTCGGGTGCGCCATTTCATTTTTACTCTAGGTGGATTGGTATAGATTAAATAAAACTCTCTACGCACCCGTAGCTCAGCTGGATAGAGTACTCGGCTACGAACCGAGCGGTCAAAGGTTCGAATCCTTTCGGGTGCGCCATTCTATTTTTCTTTTATTAAGAATACCTAGCACTTACGTACTAGGTTAAGCATAGTGACGCTACTCCGTAGCTTAAAAAATATCTATTTTTCAACCGCACTTCTATTTACGCTCGATCAAAACTTGGGACCCCGTCTGAACCGCCTGAGCGTTTTGGTATTTTTAGCTAAATTTTGCATGTCTGAGCGAAGCGAGTTCAAAATTTAGCGTTAAGAAAATACCAAATAAGCGAAGAAAAGCGGTGAAATCGGGGCGTGCTTTTCTTTGCCTACTTTCTTTTACACAAGTAAAAGAAAGTACGGTCGCCCATCGGGCGAAACCCGATCCTAAAAAAACAAAATTTGCAATAAAAATACAAAAAACTAATTACATCTCCCCCATTTTATAGCAAAATACCCCAAAAAATCCCCAACAGGAAACAAACATGATCGATCACGAAACACTACAAAATTACACCGCACTTATCTTCGACATGGACGGCACCATCATCGACACCATGCCGAGCCATGCTCTTGCTTGGCAAAAAGTAGGCGAAATCTTAGGCTATCCCATTACGGGCGAGATTATGTACGAGCTTGGCGGTGCCACTGTGTCGATTATTGCTCGTGAAACCATGCAACGCCACAATATCCCTGAACAGCATTTTGATGAAATGGTTCGCTTAAAACGTCAATTCGGATTTGAAATGGTGGAAAAAAATGCCACATTATTGCCAGCTTTTGACATTATCAAAACGAATTTTGGTAAAATCCCCATGGCATTAGGCACGGGTTCACACGGCTTTATGGTAGATTTATTACTGGATAAATTTAATTTGCGTCAATATTTCAATGCTGTCGTCAATGCTGATCAGGTAACACATCACAAACCAAATCCTGAAACGTTCTTACGTTGTGCAGAATTACTCAATGTCGAACCACAACATTGTCTGGTATTTGAAGATGCCGATCTGGGTGTGCAAGCAGGATTGGCTGGGGGAATGGACGTATTTGATGTACGGATTAATCAAATTATTTACGCTAAATAACAAAAAATGTTTGATTTTTTAACCGCACTTTTAGGTGAACATAGTCTTTATTTAATGTTTATTAGTGCTTTTCTAAGTGCAACCGTTTTACCAGGCAATTCAGAAATTGTCTTTTTAGCCTTAAGTGCCAAAATTCAGATTATTGCGAATCACTATTTTAGTCCAGCCATTATGCAATTAATTCTAGCTGCCACATTTGGCAATACGTTAGGTAGTTTAACCACTTACTGGCTTGGGCGTTGGTTGCCTTTTCCTGAAATCAAGCCTGACCAGCAAAGAAAAGTGCGGTGGATTTTAGCCAAATTTTTTCGCTATGGAGCAATTTTATTGTTATTCAGCTGGCTACCCGTGTTAGGTGATTTGATGTGTGCTGTTGCAGGTTGGCTACGCCTGAATGTCTGGCAAACTTTAATTTATATGTTAATCGGTAAAGGATTACGCTATTTATTTTTGTTGAGTATGGTGATCGGTTATACTTTTTGGGCGTAAATGTGTAGAATGTGTGAATGTTGACTCGCCCCCCTCAGTCCTTTGGACAGCTCCCCCCGCAAGCAGGGGGAGCGAAGTTTAGATTGTTTTACTTCCCTTTGCTTGAGGAAAGGAACAAAAATGCTTTCCTTCCCCTTGCTTAAGGAAAGGAGTAAAAATACTTTCTTTCTCCTTGCTTGAGGAAAGGAGCAAAAATACTTTCTTTCCCCTTGCTTAAGGAAAGGAGCAAAAATACTTTTCTTCCACCTGCTTGCGGGGGGAAGTCCCCGAAGGGGGATGGGGGGCGAATATAACCCAACTGGAATAACAACCAATTTTTTATTATTAATACATAAAAAAAAGCCCCTCACAAGGAAGGGCAATATAACCTAAGGAACCAATTTTTTATTATACAACTGCAAGTTGCTTGTAATATAAGACTAGCGTTATTCCATAAAGTTCAAACTTTTTTTAAAAAAAGGAAAAAATTATGCCATTACTTGATAGTTTCAAAGTCGATCATACCATTATGCACGCGCCTGCGGTGCGAATTGCGAAAACCATGACCACGCCCAAAGGCGATATTATCAGTGTTTTTGACCTACGTTTTTGCCAACCGAACAAAGAAATTATTTCGCCTCGCGGCATTCATACCCTTGAGCATTTATTCGCTGGCTTTATGCGTGATCATTTAAATAGCGATGATGTGGAAATTATTGATATTTCACCTATGGGCTGCCGTACGGGCTTTTATATGTCCTTAATTGGTGAGCCGAATGAGCAACAAGTGGCAGATGCTTGGTTAAAAGCGATGCACGATGCCTTAGCGGTGAAAGATCAAAACACCATTCCCGAAATTAACCAATATCAATGCGGTTCATTCAAGGAACATTCACTGGAAGACGCTCACAAAGCGGTGCAGCACGTGATTGACAAAGGCATTGGCATTAACAAAAACGAAGATTTAATGTTAGATGAGAAATTGCTTTATCCACAAGCATAAGGAAAAAACAATATGACAACTATCGGTACCCCCTTAACGGCAAAAGCCACCAAAGTCATGATACTGGGTTCAGGCGAGCTTGGCAAAGAAGTCGTTATCGAATTAATGCGACTTGGCGTGGAAGTGATTGCTGTAGATCGCTATGCAAACGCCCCTGCTCAACAAGTCGCTCACCGTGCTTACACCATTTCTATGTTAGACGGTAACGCCTTGCGTGAACTGGTGGAAAAAGAACAGCCCGATTATATCGTTCCTGAAGTAGAAGCCATTGCCACCGATACACTGCTGGAATTGGAACAGCAAGGCTTTAACGTGATTCCGACTGCCAAAGCTACTAAACTCACCATGAACCGTGAGGGTATTCGCCGTTTGGCTTCGGAACAATTGGGTTTACCCACCTCGCCTTATCAATTTGTGGATAACCTTGCCGACTTTGAAAGTGCGGTGCAAAAAATCGGCGTTCCTTGCGTGGTCAAACCGATAATGTCATCATCAGGTCATGGTCAATCGGTAGTGAAATCCTTTGATGACGTGCAAAAAGCATGGGATTACGCTCAACAAGGCGGACGGGCGGGTGCTGGGCGTGTGATCGTAGAGGGTTTCGTTAAATTTGATTATGAAATCACGTTGCTGACCGTTCGCCATATCGGCGGTACTTCTTTCTTAGCCCCTATCGGACACCACCAAGAAGACGGCGACTACCGTGAAAGTTGGCAACCACAAGCCATGTCAGACATCGCTTTGCAAAAAGCCCAAGCCATTGCGGAAAAAATCACAGGTGCCTTAGGTGGACGTGGCATTTTCGGGGTGGAAATGTTCGTGTGTGGTGATGAGGTGATTTTCAATGAAGTATCGCCACGTCCACACGACACAGGAATGGTCACTCTAATTTCCCAAGAATTATCCGAATTTGCCTTACACGCCCGTGCGATTCTCGGCTTGCCTATTCCGCAAATCAATCTCATCAGCCCGTCTGCATCAAAAGCCATTGTAGTGGAGGGAAAATCCAATCAAGTCCAATTCGGCAATTTGGTCGAAGTATTAAGCGAACCGAACACCGATTTACGTATTTTCGGCAAAGGCGAAGTAAATGGACACCGCCGTTTGGGCGTAATTTTGGCTCGTGATGAAAGCGTGGAAAAAGCCTTAGCAAAAGCGGTTAGGGCGTATGAGAAGTTGGACGTGACGCTTTAGTTTGTTAAGTTATGTGAGCCTGTCGACTGACAGGCTTTTTTTGCTTGATAAAATCAATAAAAATATCCCGCCAAAACAACGGGATATTTTATTCTGTTTATTCTCTAAAAACCAATTTTCGCATTCACATAGTAAGCACGTCCATGCTCATTGTAGCTTTCTGCTCCGTTGTTGGTACGATAAAGTTTTTTATCAAATAAATTAGTCACGCCAACACGCATACTAATATCTGGAGTAAATTGATAACCAGCATTAATTCCCCAAATAGCATAGCTACCCACTTCATTTTGGCTTTGTGGAAGTGTAATTGAAGTTGCTCCACCTTGCCCTGCTTCAATACGATTAATCGCAACATGACGTGGTTTTTGGCGACCATAGTGAGTAAAGGTTAAATTCATATCGAATTTATCCGTTGCTTGCCAAGCTAGTGTGCTGTTAATGGTATGTTTCGGAATAATAGACAGTGGATTGCCTTGGTAATCCTCTGATTTACTCATATACGTGAAATTATTACTCCATTGCAAATGGTTTAATAACGGAATCACTAGATTACCTTCAAAGCCTGCTATCGTAGCTTTTGGAGTATTCGTCCATTGATACAAATGACTGCCGATACTACTCAGACCAATTATCTCATCGCCGATCACAATTTTATTACGATAGGCGTTATGGAAGTAATTAATAGAAGCCTGCCAGCCGTTATGAGAAAACTCCAAACCAATTTCTTTATTTACACTGGTTTCAGGTTTGAGATTAGAATTACCTTGATAATAACAACGTACCGTTGTGTTAATCGGGCAACCTTGTCCTCGAGTATAAAGAATAAAATTCGGATTCGTTTGATAGAGATTTGGGGCTTTATAAGCTCTTGCGATACCACCTTTAATGGTAAACATCTGATTGAAACTGTGGGAGAAGTTCAGTGATGGACTCCAATTATTGCCACTGTCACTATTATAATCAAAGCGAACAGCTGGAATAACACTGGTCGCTTCTGTCACATAAATATTATCTTCTGCATACAATGCCCAACTATTTTGCGATACTTTACCACCACGATTAGCATTAATGCCTGTAAATACATCGGTTCTACCTTGATCAGTAAAGCCTTGGGTCATGGAAGCATCATCTTGTAAGGAACTATGATAATATTCGAAGCCAAGGGTTAATACCTGCGGTACGCCTAAAGTAAAAGGAATATCCGCTTCACTGTGTAAACGGAAATTTTTCAAATAACTGTTGTTATATGTATCAGCTGAGGTATAACTCCCCTCTGGACCACCCGCTAAACCTTCGGGTAAGCGACTATTGGTGGTACGATCATAACTAATGGTATTTTCCGTATTCCCCCAATCCCATTGCCCTTCATGGGTTAAAGAATAAGCTGAACGATACAGACGAGCCGTTTCCATACCACTATCTCTAATAGCAGCAGTTATGCCTGTTGCATTACTATTCTGACTATCACCATTATAAATATTACCTTGACGGCTAAAACTACTGTCCAAGGTTAATTTTTGTTGAGTGTTAATTTTCCATTGCAAACGTCCTGCTATATCACGGTTACGCACGCCCTCTACCCCTGCCGCATTCGCCCCAGGGACAACGGCATTATTATTGGGATTAATCGTATTCGGGTTAATCCCCACCGCATCGGCATCAGTTTTATTGGCACTACCATATAAACGGAACGTCAATACATCACGAATTAATGGACCACTCAAATTAAAGCCTACGCGTTGAGTTGCTCCCTCTTGATCGTCTTCAGGTTGACTGGTGTAATAGCTGAGAGAACCTTTCCATTCATTAGTTGCTGGTTTGGTTTTAATATTCACCACGCCCCCCATTGCCCCTGATCCATAACGAGCGGCAGCAGGACCACGTAATACACTAATACTTTCGATTTCTTCTACAGGTACCCAGTTGGAATCACCACGGGTATTACGCTCACCACGCATAGAAATGCGTTCTGCATTGCGAGAAGTGACTGGCTTACCATCAATTAAAATTAAGGTATTTTCTGGTCCCATACCACGAATATCAATTTGACGTTTATTACCACGTTGCCCTGTGGCAGTATTCCCCGTTAAGTTTACGCCTGGCATGGTACGAATTAATTCGGACACATCATTAGCTGGCGGACGTTTCTCCACATCTTTGGTCGAAATTTGTGATACCCCAAGAGATTGTTGTAATTGCTGTTCAGCGGTAACATGAATAACATCGAGCTTAACAGGGTTATCCGTGCTTTCTTCTGACCAAGCAAATTGGCTCATGATTGCCAAACTAATCAAAGAGAAATTAGCTATTCTTTTCATATATTGCTCCTTAAATTGAAATAATAAAAATAATAAAAACGAAATAAATATTATAATTTCCGACTAAAAATGTAAACTATTATCATTTAATAATATGTTCACCACTTCTACTATTCCTAATTCTCTGATTTGAAATGTCACATTATAATTCGCTAAATGTACCCCATAAATCCGCTCAGAAATCTGCCCTTGTTGATAAGCAGGTCTGGGATCTTGTTGTAAGACTTCGGTAATAAATCGCTGAAAGTGCGGTTGAAATTCTTCGATTTTTTGCACCGCAGTTTGGGCATCAGGGCTGAATTTTACTTGTAACAACACAGGGGGCTTTGCTTGTGCAAAACCTGAAATAGCATTAGGTTCACTGTCGGCGTAAGCAATATAAGGTTTTATATCAAAAATTGGCGTGCCATTAACTAAATCCACAGAACCAAGATACAATAACACCTTGCCTTGTGAACAATCAATTTTACGCAATTCCACTTTCGATAAACCTAACGGATTCGGGCGATGGGTGGAGCGTGAAGCAAATACACCCACTCGCTGATTTCCCCCTAAACGGGGTGGACGAACAGTAGGTTGCCACTTGCCTTGAGGGATTTTATCGAATTGAAAGATTAGCCATAAATGGCTAAATTGTTCTAATCCTCGTACGGCTTCAGGGAAATTATAAGGTGGTAATAATTCTACAATGCCCGTGCCATCTTGCACCAAATTAGGCTGGCGTGGCACAGAGAATTTTTCTTGATAAGGGGTGTGAATAATGGCTACTGGCTGTAAAGTTAAGTTCAAATCAGACATCTTTTTTAATCTATGTTAAAATGCTCGCCTTTATATTACCTGATAACCACCCAAAGTGCGGTGTATTTTTGAAAAATTCTTATTATGGCAACAATAAAAACATGGCTCGACACAGCTCGACCAAAAACCTTACCACTGGCGGTAGCTATTATTTTAACAGGTTCAGCGTTAGCTCAATGGCATGGCACATTTAGCTGGTCAGTCACCTTACTTTGTTTACTCACCGCCACCCTATTACAAATTGTATCGAACTTTGCCAATGATTATGGTGATTATCAAAAAGGTTCCGATACCACAGAGCGTATCGGTCCATTACGTGGTATTCAACAAGGAAAAATGACCGCAAACCAGCTACGTAATGGCTTGATTGTGATTAGCATAGCAAGTTTTATATCGGGAGCGAGCTTAATTGCGTTAGCTTATGAAACCACACAAGATTTGATTGCTTTCGCTATATTGGGAATTTTGGCGATTTTGGCAGCGATTACCTATACCGTTGGCAAAAAACCTTATGGTTATTTAGGTTTAGGCGATATTTCAGTGTTCCTGTTTTTTGGTTTATTAGCCGTGTGTGGCACCTATTATTTACAAGCTCACAGCCTTGATTGGTCGATTTTCTTACCTGCTGCGGCTTGTGGTTTTCTATCAACTGCGGTGTTAAATATCAATAATTTGCGGGATATTGAACAAGATCGCAAAGCAGGCAAAAATACGCTCATTGTACGAATCGGGGCGGAAAACGGACGAATTTATCACTGGCTATTATTATTAGGGGCAGTCCTTTGTTACACCATTTTTGCCTTATTGCATAAGCCGTTATTGCTGATCATTATTGCGGTGATTGCTGTATTATTAGCCAAACATGCTTATTTTGTTTATCAACAAAAAGATCCCATGGCATTACGTCCAATGCTCGGCAAAATGTCAATGCTGGCGTTGTTAAGCACGATTCTATTTAGTTTAGGCTTGCTAATTTTATAGAATCAAGCATATACTTATAGTCAGATAAATTTTAGATAAAAGGGAAATCCTATGCAAATTGATACTTCTGAACTTTGTGATATCTACCTCGATCAGGTAGATGTAGTCGATCCTATTTTTTCTAGTTTTGGTGGCGTGACAAACTTTTACGGTAAAATCACCACTGTCAAATGCTTTGAGAAAAATGGCTTAATTGCAGAATTATTAGAAGAAGATGGGGCAGGTCGTGTATTAGTGATTGATGGTGGCGGTGCGGTTCGCCGTGCCTTAATTGATGCAGAACTTGCTCAACTGGCTGCCAAGAATCGCTGGGAGGGCATTATTGTATATGGTGCTATTCGTCAATTAGCTGAATTAGAAAATATTGATATTGGTATTCATGCTCTTGCTCCTATTCCCGTAGGGGCTGATGATGATAATCAGGGCGAAAGTGATGTCCCTGTGAATTTTGCAGGGGTAACTTTTTTCCCCGAAGATCATATATATGCTGATTTAACGGGGATTATTTTATCGCAAGAGCCATTAGAATTAGATGAGCTAGAAAACGAATAATTTATTTGAAGAATGGCATAAAAGTGCGGTGAATTTTGTAAGAAAATTAACCGCACTTTTTTTATTTTATGATCGGTGTCACAAATCCATAAAAAAAGTATTGCTTTTATTTAACAAATTGCTAACGTTACTACGTCCAAACATATAAATTTAAGGAGGACAATGATGGAATTTACCCCTGAGAAAAAAAGTAGTCTAAATCCGAAAGGTATTATTCTACTTGCAGATATTATTTTATTTTTTATTTTACTAAACGTCTTACCTTTTGACCCTAAAGCCAATAAAGGTTTGGCGTTGCTCGCATTTATTGCTGTTTTATGGTTAACCGAAACATTACACGTTACCATTACCGCAATTTTAGTGCCTATACTGGCTATTGGTTTAGGATTAGTCACCACCAAAAATGCCTTGGTTGCCTTTGCCGATCCGACCATTTTCTTGTTCTTTGGTGGATTTGCGTTAGCCACAGCTCTACATATTCAAAACTTAGACCGCTTAATAGCGAACCGAATTATGGCATTGGCTCGAGGAAATTTATTTGTAGCAACGCTGTATCTATTCAGTGTTACCGCTTTCCTTTCCATGTGGATCAGTAATACCGCTACCGCAGCAATGATGTTACCACTTGCCATGGGCGTATTAAGCCAATTAGATCGTGAAAGAGAACATAGTACCTATATTTTCGTGTTGTTGGGTATCGCTTATAGTGCCAGTATTGGGGGAATGGGAACCTTAGTCGGTAGCCCGCCAAATGCTATTGTGGCATCGCAATTACATTTAACCTTTGCAGATTGGTTATGGTATGGTTTGCCGATTATGATTATTTTACTGCCATTAATGATCGGCACGCTATATATCGTATTTAAACCTAATTTAAATATTAAATTTAGCCAGAATTTTGAACAAATAAATATGAACACCGATCGTATCGTTACTTTAATCATCTTTATTTTTGTGGCACTTTGCTGGGTGTTCAGTGGCTATATTAATCCAATGTTATCTTCCTTACTTGGTTTAGAAGGTAAGATTGCCAGTTTTGATAGTGTCGTTGCGTTATTAGCCGCAGTGTTAATCGTTATCTTCAATGTAGCCTCTTGGAAACAAATTCAAGATAACACCGAATGGGGCGTATTAATGCTATTCGGTGGTGGTTTAACCTTGAGTGCGGTATTAAAAGACTCTGGGGCAAGTAAAATTATGGCTGATGGCATTGTGTTTATGATTGAGGGTGGTCATTACTACATTATCGGTTTAGTGGTGGCTGCATTTATTATTTTCTTAACTGAATTTACCTCGAATACTGCTAGTGCCGCATTACTCGTACCAATCTTTATCTCTATCGCTGAAGCCTTAGGCATGCCACCTGTTGGTTTAGCCTTAATTATCGGTCTTGGTGCTTCTTGTGCCTTTATGTTACCTGTGGCAACACCACCAAATGCTATTGTATTTGGTACAGGTGAAGTAAAACAAAGCGAAATGGTAAGAGTTGGATTTATTTTAAATCTAGTTTGTGTCTTTGTGATTGCCACTATCGGCTATTTCTTCTGGTTGAACTAATTTATTATTCACACGAAAAAGGGGTTTGCTGTTACGCAAAACCCTTTGATTTTTCACCGCACTTTATTTGGCATAAAGTAGAAAGTGCGGTGTATTTTTAGTGAATTTTAATGATGACTTCCGCCACTCACACGTGGGGCATTTTCATCAAACTCTTGCAACGGTTTGTGTTCGCTGGCAATGTAAGAATAAATCACTGGCAACACGAACAAGGTGAACAATGTCCCAATCGCCAGACCTGCTACGATCACAATCCCCATACTAAAACGCATTACCGCACCCGCACCGCTGGCATAAAGCAGTGGCACTAAACCTGCGATCATCGCCGCTGTCGTCATTAAAATTGGGCGTAAACGTTGACGGGCTGCCGTCACAATCGCATCAACTTTGCTTGCACCATGATGTAACTGCTCTTCCATTGCTACTTCACACATTAAGATACCGTGTTTGGTAATTAAGCCGACTAAAGTAATCAAGCCTACTTCAGAATAAATGTTGAGTGTTACCCCTGTTACCCCTAATAAACTCAGAATATTTAACACCAACAAGGCTCCACTTAATGCTAACGGTACGGAAATCAAGATCACCGTGGCATCACGCCAGCTTTCAAATTGGATAGCTAATACTAAGAAAATGATGACCACTGCAAGAGCAAAGGTGACACCAAGAGAGCTACCTTCTTGCACTAACTGACGAGATTCGCCTTTAAAGTCATAGGTATAACCTTTTGGCAATTCTTTGGCTGCTGCTTGCAACCAAGCTACCGCATCACCGACTTTGGTGGTTGGGGCTGGCACCGCACTAATGGTCGCCGCATTCAACTGACTAAAATGCCCCAATGATACAGGCTGTGGCTCAAGAGTAAGGGTGAGCAAACTACTTAACGGTACGCTAGTGCCATCTGAAGCTGATACATAGTAGTTATTAAAGGATTCTGGTGATAAACGATCGTCACGTTTCACCTGTGAAATCACTTTATAAGCCCGTCCGTCAATATCCACACGGGTAATGGTGGCAGCAGATAAATAACTACCTAAAGTAGTAGAAATTTCTGACATACTGACACCATACGCCCCTGCTTTTTCCTTATCAACAGTAATCGTCATTTGGGCGGTATCATATTTTAAATCAATATTCGTAAACACGAACAAACCAGAGGTACGCATCTTTTGTAAGAACTCTTCGGAAACCACGGCAAGCTCTTTATTATCATTTGGGGTCATTAACACGATCCCGACACTTGCCCCTTGTTCCCCAGTGTCAATTTCAGGCATGGAGAAGTTGGTAATAGATAATTCTGGAATATTTTTAGCCTTGGTATTTAATTCATTCATCACTTCAGGCTGTTTACGACTACGCTCACTCCAATCTTTCAGGGTGGTAATAATCAATGCCTTATTTGATGTTGGTGCACCAGCAACCACCATTGAGAATTTATTCTCTTCGGTTTCATTGATAATTTGCTCGTATTGTTTAGCGGCTTGTTGAATATAATCCACGTTCATATTTGACGGTGCAAAAGCAAGGCTCATAAATGCCCCCTTGTCTTCCGCAGGTGTCAGCTCACTGGAGAGTGAATTTAATAACACAGGGATCGTGCCAAAAACAATAACAGAGAATAACAAAATTGCACTACGAGAAGCCATAATCACGTGCAACCAGTAACCATAAATATCGGTAATTTTGTTTAAAGTACGATTGACACGTTGCTCAAAGCTACTATGTTGATCAGTTAATAACGCACCTGACATCATTGGTGATAGCGTTAAAGCCACCACACCTGAAATAAATACTGAACCAGCAAGGGTTAACGCAAATTCTTTAAATAGCGTTCCCGTAATTCCGCCCATTAATGCCATCGGTGAATATACCGCCACCAAAGCAATGGTCATAGAAATAACAGGGGTAGCAATTTCACGTGTACCAATAATTGCCGCACGGAATGGGGTTTCACCCTCTTTAATGTGGCGATCCACGTTTTCCAATACCACGATGGCATCGTCCACCACCAAACCGATAGCTAAAATCATCGCAAGCAAAGTCATCAAGTTAATAGAGAAACCAAAACCTTGCATCAAGAACAATACCCCAATCAATGAAATTGGAATGGTAATAATCGGAATGATAATGGCACGGAATGAACCGATAAACAGCAAAATCACCACCAATACAATCACTACGGCTTCTAAAATAGTATGTACCACGTCATTAATTGAGCTGTTAATCGCAATAGTACGGTCATACAGAATAGCTGAAGTAATACTATCTGGCATTTGTGCTTTAATCTGTTCATACACAGGATAAATATCATTTGCCACATCTAACGGGTTGGCGTCTGATGTTGGTTCAATACCAATCACCACAGATTCTTGTCCGTTCGCACTAGCACGATAATCATCATTTTCTTTATTTAATTCAACGGTGGCTACATCGCGTAAACGAACAAGGTCAGTACCATCAGAGGCAATAATTAAATTACTTAATTGTTCAATCGTGGTGGTGGTGGTTTCTACTTTGTTTTTATAAACATTGTAATAACCATTTGAACTCCCTGCGGCGGTCTGTACATTATTCGCATTCAAGGCACTCATCACCTGTGGAGCAGAAAGGTTTTGGGAAGCCATTTTTTGTGGGTCAAGCCAAATACGCATGGCATATTCTGCCCCCCCATAAATATTAACTTTTGCCACACCTTGTACCGTAAACAACTGCGGTTTTACCACACGTTGAATATAGTCAGTCACTTGGCTTGAATCTAACTTATCCGAAACAAAACTAACATACATTAACCCTGAACCACCTGTAGAAGAAGTAATGGACGGGTCTTCAATATCACTTGGTAACTCAGAACGAACAGAGTTTACTTTGGCAAGAATGTCAGCCAAAGCGGCACTTGGATCAGTATTCAATTTCATCTTGACCGTAATTTGAGAAGAACTCGGGCTACTGATTGATGATAAATAGTCAATATTGTCCGCCTGTGCAATCGCTTCTTCCAATTTTGAAGTCACAAACGCTTGGATCAGATTGGCATCCGCCCCAGGATAAGTGGTGCTTACCGTGATCACCGTGGTGGTCATTTTGGGATATTCACGCACCGACAATTTCGAGATAGCTTGCAAACCAAGAATCACGATCAGCAAGCTAATAGAAATCGCCAAAATCGGGCGTTTAATAAAAATATCAGTAAATTTCATTAAGTTACACCCTTAAATTATAGATTTGTTTTATCCGCAGGTTGCTCTGTACCCACACCGTCTTTGTCTTTAACAACAACCAAACTGCCATTGCTAATACGTTGGAAACCACCTGTTACGATTTTATCGCCAATATTTAAATCACCTTTCGCAATATGGGCATAAATACCTTGGCGATCTTGGGTTTTCACCGTAACTTGTTTGACACGATAGGTTTGATCTAATGTTTCGCTATCGGCTAATTTTTGTTTATCTTCATCATTTAATGGCTGCAACACATAAGCAAATTCACCGTACATATTGTAGCTCACCGCCACCTGTGGAATCACCACTTGACCATATTGAGTTGGCAAGGCAATATTCAAACGAGTAAACATACCTGAAAGCAATTTCTGACTATCATTTGGCTCAAATGTCGCTTGCACATCAACTAAGCCAGTGGATGAACTGATGCCTGCATCAATGGCTGTTACACGAGCAGCAAAGGTTTCACCTAAACGAGCATCGGCTGTGGCAGTAACTTTTTGACCAATCTTAATTTGTTCTAACAGTTTTTGTGAAAGTGCAAAATCGACTTTCATTAATGACGTATCTTCGACCCTCACGATCTCTGTTGCTACCGTGATATATTGACCTTCATTGACTTTCACAATCCCCAATTTACCTGCAAAAGGTGCCACAATTTTACGGCGTTCAACTGCTGCTTTTAATGAATTAATGGTAGCAACTGCTTGATCATAACTGGCTTTCGCATTATCAAATTCAGTTTGAGAAACAGATTGTGTTTTCAATAAGTTAGCATAACGTTGGTAAGTTAAGCGAAGTGCAGGTAATTGTGCTTCTGTAGCACGTAAGGTCGCCACTTCTACATCATTATCTAACTCAACCAGCACATCACCTTTATTCACGGTTTGACCCGATTTGACTAAAATATGCTTCACTGTACCAGAGGCTTCCGCACTTAACATTGCTCCTTGATTTGGACGAACAAGACCTGTTGAGGTAATCACTGGTGTCCACTCTTTAGCAGTCACTTCCATGGCAGTAACAGGGCTGACTGATTCAGGCATATTAGCAATCGCACTGGCAATCATTTTATTTTTAAAAATATTCATACCAATTACGCCAACAAAAATAATCACCGCCACAGTAAGACCGACTTTCAATAAGAAAGTATGACTACGTTTTGGTTTATTTGTTTGAATTTGGGTCATAAAAAACTCCGTAAATAATTAACTAAATTTCTTTTTGAATAGAACGCCACGTTCTTTCAATAATCATTTCTAAGGTATCATCAGAAAGTGGCTCTTTGACATTAGATCCTAATACTCTAAAAGACAAATTCACCGCACTTTCTAAACTAATAGAAAACAACACATCGGTGGGTAAATCACACATCGCACCTGCTTGTTTTGCTTTCATACAAAAATTCGTCCATAGGTTTTGTTTATCCAATTCCTGACAAATTTCATTAAATTTAGGTAACGCTCTATACTGATGTATATTCGCCACTACCATTTGATTTTTTAACAAATGCGACCAAATATTTTTCCACATTTGTCGATACTGTTCAAAAAAAGGCTTTGTTTCATCAAAATTTCGTGCGATTTCTCGTTGAAAATTGGAAAACACTCGCCTTGCAAATTGCTCTAACAATTCTTCTTTACTTTTAAAATAAATATAAATTGTGCCAGCGGATATTTTGGCTTCTTTGGCAATTTTATGCATCGATAAGTAAGGCAGACCATATTCCGCCATTAACTTTTCTGTTGCGATAAAAATTTGCTCTGCCATATCTGGTTCAGAATTTTGCATAAAAACCACTTTGTTTGGCTGAAAAACAAACAAACCAGTAAGTTTTACTGATTTGCCAAATCTGATCATTACCTCAATGAATGAACGTTCGTTCATTTTAATGATTTTTAAGATTTACGCAAGAAAAAAGTGCGGTGAAAATAATAAAAATTTTCACCGCACTTGGTTAATTAAATGTTGTTCTAAATGGTTTCAGCAAATTACATACCAATCACCACACAACCTGCCACAGCACTTGCCTGCTGTTGAGCAGAAACCGCCGCAGGACGATCACCAATCGGACCGACAAGGACACGATTCCATTTACCACTTTCAGTGATCCGTGCATTTAAGCCTGACATGGCTAAACGAGCCTGTAAACTTTCTGCTTTAGCACGATCATTAAACGCCCCACATTGCAAACCAAATTTTCCTGTTGATTTCGCTATGTTTGCTTTTTTACTTTCTTCTTTTTTCGCATTGGCTATCTTAGCTTGTTCTGCTTTTTTCTGTTCCATTATTCTGCGTTCTTGTTCCGCTTTTAATTTACTTTCATCACTCACCGCTGATGTGGCATCTGTTGCCTCCACGACTTTAGCTGTATTAGCTTGTTCTGCTGGTTCTGCTGGCACCACTTTAGCGTCTTCCGCTTGTTTCAGTTTGTCTAAAGCAGCTTGTCTAGCTTGTTCTTCTTCTTGCAAACGTTTTAATTCTGCTTTTTGACTTTCGCTTAATTGAGCTTGTTGATTATTAGTGATAGAACGACTTTCTAATTCTTTAATATAAGAAAAAGTTTCTTCAAGGCGACTTGGTAATTGACTCTTATGCTTATCTTTTTCTTCTGATACTACGGGTGAGGGATTTTGAGTTACCGATTCGGGAGCTTTTTCCTTTAATAAATAAAGCCCGATAACAAAAGCTACTACGACACCTGCTGCAATAGCTAATAAAAGAGATTTATTTCTCCCTGATTTCTTCTTTTTTGAGCCGTTATGAACGGCATAATCACGCTGTGCCACAATAATAATTCCGATAATATGTTAAAACAAGTAAGTTAATATCCATTAATTCTACTCAATTATTCTGCATTTTACTAGGGGATCAAGACAGATCTTGCGGATCCACATCTAAATTTAACCGCACTTGCCACGATTTACTCATCTCTTGTTGAGAGAAATCCTGCAATGCTTGTTGTAAAACTACCCTATTGGTATGCTGTAATAACAACTGCCAACGATATTGATCCGCTTTCTTCGCGAAAGGGGCTGGCATCACCCCTAAAATCTGTAAGTGCGGTTGATTTTGAGCCAGTTTCCATTGTTGGAAATAATCAGCAATTTGCTGTAAACATTGCTCTGCTTCAATACTCTTACGACTTTGTGCCTTAAATAAGGCTTGCGAACTAAACGGCGGCAACCCCATAACCTGCCGCATTTGTAAAGCATCTACCGCAAAGGCGTTATACCCCTCTTGCAATAAACGTTGTAATAAAGGATGTTCTGGATAATGGGTTTGTAACACCACTTCACCTTGTTTTTCCGCCCGTCCTGCACGCCCTGCTACTTGCACATAAAGCTGGGCTAACCGTTCCTCCGCCCGAAAATCTAAGGAAAACAAACCGCTATCCACATTAATCAATGCGACCAATGTTACATTCGGAAAATGATGCCCCTTGGCTAACATTTGTGTACCAATTAGAATCTGGCTTTTACCTTGCTGAATATCGTTTAAATGACTCTCTAATTTACCTTTGCGAGCGGTACTATCTCGGTCAATTCGAGTAATGCCATATTGGGGAAAACGCTGTTGTAGCGTCTGTTCTAGCTGTTCCGTTCCTTGCCCCGTAGTGACTAAATTAGTTGAACCACATTTCGCACATTGACGTGGAATCGGACGTTGCGAAGCACAATGATGGCATCGCATAACGCGTTGATTTTGATGATAAGTTAATGGTTTATCACAATGCTGACAATCCGCTATCCAACCACATTCATGGCATAATAATACGGGTGCAAAACCACGCCGATTTAAAAATAACAGCACCTGATTGCCCTTTTGCAAATGCTCTTCCATTTTCTTTAATAATGCCACCGACAATCCATTGACGACATTTTGCTTTTTTAAATCAATTAATTGACATTCAACCATAGTAGCATTACCTGCCCGTTTAGATAATAAAATATGCTGATATTTACCTAAATTAACATTATTTAAACTTTCTAAACTTGGCGTTGCTGATCCCATTAATACGGGAATATCCAACTGTTTCGCATACACCACCGCCAAATCTCGAGCATGGTAACGCCAGCCGTCTTGCTGTTTGAAAGAACTATCATGTTCTTCATCTAAAATAATCAGCCCTAAATCAGCAAATTGCGTGAACAACGCCGATCTTGTACCAATGACCACCGCACTTTGCCCCGTTTTAGCTCGTTGCCACACATTTAAACGTTGCGTATCGTTTAAATTTGAATGTAATACATCTATTTGCACATTAAAACGAGATTGAAACCGTTGCACCGTTTGTGGCGTTAAGCCAATTTCAGGCACTAACACTAAAACTTGCTTACCTTTTTTCAGGATTTCTTCGATCAGTTGTAAATAAATTTCAGTCTTACCCGAACCTGTCACGCCATCTAACAAAAATGCCGCAAACCCTTGTTGAAACAGCACCTGAGTAAACGCTAACGCCTGTTGTTTATTTAAACTTAAACGATTTTCTGCTTTCGCCACAGGTAAATCACCCAAGCTCTGTTGCCAACTTTTTATCTCAACAAATTGCTCAATTTCTTCGACAAATTGTTTTTCTTTTAAGGCTGACCAAATGGCGGAATTAAATTCATTATTGCCTTTTTCTAACGGAGATTGACTTAATGCTTGCAAGGCTGCAATCTGTTTTTTCGCTTGTTTCAATTCACCAGATAAAAGTGCTTGCTCACCAAGTGCGGTGATTTTCCACAAAATTTTCGATTTTTGCACCGTACTTTCACCTGAACGTAATTTAACGGGTAAAGAAGAAATTAACACTTCACCTAAAGAGGCATGATAATAGTTTGATGCCCAATTCAATAATTTCCAAGATTGTTCGTTAAAAATAGATTGTTCATCAAGTACGTCAATCACTTGCTTAAGCTGTTCTAGGGGAAAATCCGATTGTGCGGGCAGTTCTGCCACCACTCCCACCAATTTTCTTGTCCCAAAAGGCACCAGCACACGTACGCCGATTTGAACCTTTACCCTGTGCGGTAAAAGGTAATCGAAACAACGCATAAGCGGAACATTTAGGGCGACACGAACAATTTGCATTTATTTTTCTCTGTTAAATAATCAGCAGTATTATAGCGGAAAAATTTACGATATAATCAGCCCAATTTTTATTTTTTAGAACGATTTCTTGAGAATGATTTTATGAGCCTATTTAAAAATTTGTTAGTGGCTTGTTTACCTAATAAACGAAAAAATCCAATAGATGAATCCGTTTTGCATGAAGTAAAATCTATTTTATTTCGCCCATTAGGTCGTGCTTTTGGTGATGCTTGTGTACATACTGCTCATTTGCAACAAATCCGCCAAATTTATCCTAAGGCAAAAATTGTAGTATGGGTTGAACCCTCCAATCGAGCTATTTTTGAAGCTTGTGGATTAGTCGATGAATTGATTGACAGAAAGATTGGAAATTTCTTTAAACAGCGTAAAAAATGGGATTTATTATTAGACTTTGAAAATAATTTCAATACCAAAAGCCTTATTATGGATCTTATTTTAGCACCTAAATATCTTATGATTTTCCGTAAATACGAGAAAAAACATTACCATTTTAACAATGTAAAACATGTTGATTTTAATGCTAATTTAGGTGAAAAAGTGCTATTTAGTGAATATATCAATCAATCTATATTAGCGAAAATGGTAACGCTCAAGCCCGCTCATTCGGTAGTGCATACATTACCTAGTAATGATGAAAAAATGCAAAAATATTGGCAATCTTGCACAACCGACAATATCGATAAATCAATCAATATATTACTTTGTTTGCAAGGTAGCTCAAGAGAAGTGCCAGCGGTTGAGATAGCCGAAATTTTAAACAAAAGTATTACTCAACCACAATTTTTCCAAATTGTCGTCAGTTTTACGGGTACTGCTGAACGCTATCAACAGGAATTGCAAGCACTCTGCCCTGATTTAACCATTCACTTATCGCCAAAAACAAGTGCCGCTGAATATTTCTCATTAATGAAAACAGCAGATTTAGTGTTTGCCGTTAATGGTGGTTCGTTACATTTAGCTTGTGCTTTTGATAAACCATTGTTAAGTTTTCATGCGAATAGTGAACCCACACTCAGTGCTTGGAAACCATTATTGCCAACAAATGTACCACAATGTTATTTAGTGGCACAAAATCCATTAAGGATTCACACTGGCGTTGATGAAACCTATAATTTTGATACTGCAAAAGCGATTGAATGGCTTACACAATTTATTCAAGCCCAGAATCTTGCATAATTTTCAAATTATTGTATAATTTCGACTCTTTTTAGCGTGCTTTCGATTCGAAAGCGTATTATTAATCACACGTGGTGTTTGAATATTCAGATAGAATAGGTCTTATAGCGGCGTGGCTTCAATTTGAGGTTTTCTATGAAACAAGGTATTCACCCAGAATATAAAGAAATTACGGCAACTTGTTCTTGCGGTAATGTCATCAAAACTCGCTCAACCGTGGGCAAAGATTTAAACTTAGACGTTTGTGGCAACTGCCACCCATTCTATACTGGTAAACAACGTGTTGTTGACACTGGTGGTCGTGTAGAACGTTTCAACAAACGTTTCAGTATTCCAGGTTCAAAATAATCCGTTATTGGATAGAACAAGCCCCAGTGAAAACTGGGGTTTTGTTTTACAGGCTACAAAGTGAGCCTATCCCCCATTTTGTGTAAACACCAATTTCACTTAAAGGTGATCATTTAAGCGATCACCAAATTCTAGCACAAAATGGTTCAATGCTGCCCGCCAATTTCGGGTTGGCATTGACCATTTTTTAGACGCATTTTTAATCGCAAGCCAGATGATTTTAATCACGGATTCATCTGTCGGGAAGACATTTCGTTTTTTAATCACTCGTCGAATCACGCTATTTAACGATTCTATCGCATTTGTCGTGTAAATTGCCTTGCGAATATCTTCAGGATAGCTGAAAATCGTGGCTAAATTCGCCCAATGATTCTGCCAGCTTTTGGCGATTAATGGGTATTTTGCTTGCCATTTTTGCTCAAAATTAGCCAGTGCCTGTAGGGCGACCTGTTCCGTAGGTGCTTGATAAATCAGCTTTAAATCCCCTGTCACGGCTTTGTAATCTTTCCAAGTGACATATTTCAAACTATTACGAACCATATGCACGATACAAAGCTGAATTTTCGTTTCAGGAAAGACCGTATTAATCGCATCAGGAAAGCCTTTTAAACCATCAATGCAAGCAATCAGAATATCCTGTACGCCACGATTTTTAAGCTCGGTTAGTACGTTTAACCAAAATTTTGCCCCTTCATTTTCGGCGATCCACAGCCCTAACAGCTCTTTGCGTCCCTCCAGATTCACGCCCAAAGCGACAAAAACCGATTTATTGATAATCCGACCATCTTGGCGAACTTTCACCACGATACAATCCAAATAAACAATGGCATACACCGCGTTAAGGGGTTCATTTTGCCACTCAATAATGCGTTCTTTGACTGAATCAGTCACCCGAGAAATTAGGCTAGGTGAAACATCGGCATCATAAAATTCCTTAAACGAATCAACAATCTCTTGATTACTTAACCCTTTGGCATATAAGGCAATGATTTGCTCATCCATACCCGTAATGCGAGTTTGATTTTTCTTAATAATTTGGGGTTCAAAGGTGCTTTCACGATCTCGGGGAATGTTAAGTTCAATATCTCCCTCATCGGTGAGCAAGGTTTTTTGACTATAACCATTTCGGCTATTTTTAGCCTTTCTTGGCTGATTTTTCTTATAACCGAGATGTTCGGTAAGCTCAGTATTGAGAGCGGTTTCCACGGTGATTTTTTTCAGCATTCGAGAAAGCTGATTGAGATCTTCTGGCGTTTTGAGGTTTTTGGAGAGTTCGTTAGCCAATAATTTCATTTATTGTTCATTCATAATGAAAATACCTGTTTTTGGTTATTATCTCAGAAACAGGTATTTACACAAATTTTGGTATAGGCTCGGTTAGCCCTATTTTTGTATTCTGTTTAAAACACTGCTTCAATACGTAAGAACAAGTTGATGAAATGATTACGATCTTCCTTACGGTCATTATAGTATTGCACTTCTGGTTTGATAAAAAGCCATTTTCTGAGAATAGGTTGTCGCCAGCTAATAAAAGGTCCATACACCGTTAAATCAGCTTTTTTATGTTCTATTGGACCACCCGCAAAAATACCATAATTGAGTTCCCGATTACCACTAAAGCGATGTTGGCGGTATAGACTATTTCCCCAATTTGTTTCTTCATCGTTATCATGAGTATATTCAAGGTAAAGGCTACTAATGTTGGTAACTTGATCGCTTTCATAATGTTTAACATCAAAATTGGTACGTAAGAAATGTTTGCTATTTGCTCCGTAACGATAAATCTGTTCTAATCTTGAACCGACATTTTCTGTCCATTGCCAATCTTTCCCCACTTTCGCACGCACAAAAATATCAGCCCCATGACGAATACCAAGATCGAGATCCGTATCAATTCCCCAGCGTTTAAGGTCATTTGACCAACGCAACGCTACGGAGGCATTATCATTACGGCTACTTTTTTGATCTAATTTTTTGGTTTGTGAAGGACTCTTACGGCTAGGGTTAACGGGATCATCAATTATATTATCGATCGATTCATCACCAAATACCAAACTCCATCTGCGTTTTAAAGTCGGTAATTTAATCTTGCCTCGGATTCTCGGTTTAATCGTATAATGATCATAACGATTCCAACGATTATCCAACATGATACGCAAGGTAGCACTAGACGGATCATTGGGATCGGTTTCGCCAAACCAACCATCAATATCATTAGACCACTCTTTTAAAGTTTGGCTAACACTTTTATGTGAGCTATCTACCCAACTCTCGTTACTTTCCTCCGCCCAAACATTACAAGTCAATCCCAATAACACTAAGGGGGTAAAATAATATACTTTGTTCGTCATAATATTTCTTCCATAACGTGTTGATCAACGATCCTATATTAAAGCCCTTAAGCGATGAATGCAAATTCATCTTGAAAATTTATCCTTTCGTGAGCAAAATAAATTTAATGATTACATTAGATTTTTTACACAAAACCTTGACGAAATACACTTTCAGGGGTAACATTCGCCCCGATTTTATTACTTTGGAGCAACACACTTTGGACAGTCACAGTCGATACCGACTTTATATTTTCATTTAGTGTCGCCATTCCCTTTCTTTTGTAAGGCTTATCGGCGACAGGTTCGTGGATAAGTTTTCCACCATTTTGGTATCTTTTTATTCACTTTTTCAACCGCACTTTAAATGTTACTTAGTTGAAAAATGTTTTTTGTTCATTGCGTTTGTTCATAATCCCACAAGGAGTATGACAAAATGATTAACGCTTTTTCCCTTGAAAACGCTCGCCTAACTCGTTTAGAGGATGACGATAATGGTGCATTAAATAGTGCCATTTGGATCGACTTACTTGAACCCTCTATTGAAGAACGCGAGGCTTTGCAAGAAAGTTTAGACCAAAACCTTGCCAGTTTTCTTGACTTAGAAGATATCGAAGCATCTGCACGTTTTTTCGAAGATGAAGACGGTTTACACTTGCACTCATTCTTTTATTGTGAAGATGAAAATGATTATGCAGCTTTGGCTTCGGTAGCCTTTACTATTCGGGACGGTCGTTTATTTACCTTGCGAGATCGTGAATTGCCAGCATTTCGTTTGTATCGTATGCGTTCTCGTTATCAACGTTTAGATGAATGTAACGCTTACGAAGTGCTGTTAGATTTAATTGAAACTAAAATTGAGCAATTAGCCGATGTGATTGAAAATGTGTATGCGGAATTGGAAAAATTAAGCCGTATTATTTTAGAAGGGAAACAAGGCAAAGCCTTTGATGAAGCGTTAGCAACTTTAACCGAACAAGAAGATACCAGTTCGAAAGTGCGTTTATGTTTAATGGATACCCAACGTGCATTAAGTTTTTTAGTCCGTAAAACTCGTTTGCCAGCCACTCAGTTAGAACAAGCTCGTGAGATCTTACGAGATATTGAGTCCTTGCAACCGCATAATGAGTCTTTATTCCAAAAGGTCAACTTCTTAATGCAAGCCGCTATGGGTTATATCAATATTGAGCAGAATAAAATTATGAAATTCTTCTCCGTAGTGTCTGTTATGTTCCTACCTGCTACATTAGTTGCTTCCACTTACGGTATGAACTTTGAATTTATGCCAGAACTGCATTTTGAATATGGTTATCCTATGGCGATCGGCATGATGATTGTCGCTGCACTTTCGCCTTATATTTATTTTAAACGCAAGGGCTGGTTATAAGCCTAAAAGTGCGGTTGTTTTCGGGCGTTTTTTAACGCCCGTTCGCTTTTTATGTTACAATCATGTAAATTTTATTTTATTAAGAAAAAATTATGTCAAGAGAAAAGAAAAGTCGCCGAATCACGGATACCATGCCGATTCGTAAATCTGATAAAAAACCAGAAAAACCGCTGTTTGGTAAGAAACTATCACGTTATGAACTAGATGCAAAAGCTCGAGAAGAGAAAAGAAAACGCAAACATAAAGGATTGGCGACAGGCTCTCGCCATAGTGTGACAGATAATGTCAAACAAGCTCAAAGCACGGAACATAAAGATCCACGTATCGGTAGCCGTAAAAAAGTGCCATTGATTGTGGAATTTGTCAATAAACCAGAGCAAGGTAAAGTTATTCCAGCGGTCAAAACTGAACCAAAATCCACCGCACTTGATCCGATGTTAGAGCTAACCCAGTTAGAAAATAATGAATGCTTAAATGATTTGTTAGATCAATTAGATGCAGGGAAAGTGCTAAATGCCGAAGATCAAAAATTCGTGGACGAATGTCTAGATCGTATTGCTCAATTAATGGACGAACTCGGTATTGATGATGAAGATGAAAGTGAAGATGATTTATACCGCACTTTCGAGAAAATTGATATTAACCAGTTTAAATAATGACAACGATTTTACTTATTCTAGGCACTCTCATTCTACTTGCGATGACGGTTTATGCCATTTATTTATTAATCCAATTACGCAAACAAAAGCGTTTATTCACACAAGCTAAACTGGCTCGCATGAACCGCATTAAGGAAAGTGTAACGATTATTGCCAAAGCTATGCTAGTTGGTGATTGTAACCATTCCGAAGGGGTTATTCGACTTAAGATGTTGCTTGATCCCTTAGGACAAAAACGCCTTGGGGATTATTCTGCTATGTGGCAACTGTATGAAATCGTACAAGATATGCCAACCCACGAGGCTCGTAAAGCACTGAAGAAAAATGAACGAATGCGATTAGATCTACACCGAGAAAGCAAAGAAAGCGAGCTGGAACAACACATTAAACTTGAAATTCAACAATTACTTGAAGATATTAAATAGCCATGAGTGAAATTACTTGGGATCACAATCTTATCCAGAAATATAACCATTCTGGACCACGTTACACTTCCTACCCAACGGCTTTAGAATTTAATGAAAGCTATACTAACGATGATTTCAAGGTGGCAGCAGCACGTTATCCTGAACGCCCCCTTTCATTGTATGTACATATTCCTTTTTGCCATAAACTTTGCTATTTCTGCGGTTGTAATAAGGTCATCACTCGTCACCAACACAAAGCCGATATTTATTTGGATTATGTAGAACAGGAAATTAAAACACGTGCAACATTATTCCAACACCGTCTTGTGACGCAAATTCACTGGGGCGGTGGCACACCAACTTATTTGAGTGAACAACAATCTGCACGTTTAATGCAAATGCTCACCGATCACTTCAAGATCGCCGATAATGCCGAAATTTCTATTGAAATGGATCCACGTGAGATTGAACTTTCCATGTTGGCTCATTTACGCAAAATCGGCTTTAACCGTATTAGTATGGGCGTGCAAGATTTTAATAAAGAGGTCCAAAAAGCGGTGAATCGTGAGCAAGATGAAGCGTTCATTCAAGCCTTGCTTATGCGTGCCAAAGAACTCGGTTTTCAATCGACTAACCTAGATTTAATCTATGGTTTGCCATTGCAAAGCGTAGAAAGTTTTATGTTTACTTTGCAAAAAGTCATAGAGCTTGATCCTGATCGTTTAAGTGTATTTAATTACGCTCACTTGCCCGCTCGTTTTGCTGGTCAGGCAAAAATTAAAGATCACCAGTTGCCAACCCCAGAAACTAAACTCACGATTTTACAAAAAACCATCGAAACCTTAGGTAACGCAGGTTATAAATTTATCGGCATGGATCACTTTGCTAAACCTGATGATGAGTTGGCGATTGCCCAAAATAAAGGTATTTTACACCGCAATTTCCAAGGCTATACCACCCAAGAAGAATGTGATTTGCTCGGCTTAGGCGTATCGGCAATCAGTTTGTTAGGCGATACTTACGCCCAAAACCAAAAAGAAATCAAACGTTATTATACAGACGTAGATAGCACAGGTATTGCCTTACATAAAGGCTTGGTGTTGAGCCAAGAAGATTGCTTACGCCGTGATGTCATTAAGGCGTTAATTTGTAATTTTAAATTAGATTTTGCCAACATTGAGAAACAATACCAAATTGATTTTAATACCCATTTTGCGGAAGATTTAGCATTACTGACTCCACTAGTAAAAGATGGTTTAGTGCAAGTTAGCGAAAACAGTATTCAGGTATCTTCCACTGGTCGCTTGTTAATTCGTAATATTTGCTTGTGCTTTGATACTTATTCACGCCAGCAAGCAAGAAGACAACAGTTTTCAAGAATTATTTAACATTGCCATACCAATTAAAGTTAATACAAGGTTATGCGGAGCCATGACTTCACGCCCATAGCCGACACGTTTACCAATCATAATAGCAGCCACTAAACCCGCAACCCCAGCGTTAATATGAATGACTGTTCCGCCTGCATAATCTAATACACCATCAGAAGCTAACCAACCATCTAATCCCCACACCCAATGAGCGGTTGGTACATAAATGAATAATGACCAAAAACCGACAAATAATAAGAGTGCAGAAAACTTCATACGTTCCGCAAATGCCCCTGTAATAATAGCTCCAGCAATAATCGCAAATGCCATTTGGAAGATCATAAATACCGCTTCTGGAATCGTGCCAGCCCCAGGGTAAATGGTGCCTAACCCTTTTTCACTAAACAAATCTAAACCTTGTAAGAAAAAGCGATCCGTTCCACCTAAAAAACCCGTATTTTCAGTGAATGCTAAACTATAACCAAAGCACACCCAAATCACCCCGATTAAACAGGCAACCGACATACTTTGCATCATCGTAGCAAGCACGTTTTTCTTACGTACCATGCCTGAATAAAATAAGGCAAGTCCAGGTAATGTCATAAATAACACTAAAATTGCCGAAATCATCACCCAAGTAGTATCACCTGAATTAAGTTCAGATAGCGGTCTAAGCCATTCTTCCGTACTGGCGGCTGCCATCATTGGGAAAATCACAATCCCCATCATTAATAACCATTTACGCATTGTTTGCTCTCCCAAAAAATAAAAAATTTACACCGCACTTTCGTCAACTTCGCCTGTGCGAATACGAATAACACGTTCCACTGGATTAACAAAAATTTTGCCATCGCCAATCTTGCCTGATTGTGCTGCACAACAAATTGTTTCAATAACCTGTTCCACTGCATCGTCAGTCACCACAATATCAAGTTGAATTTTGGGCAAGAAATCAATCATATATTCCGCCCCACGATATAATTCGGTATGTCCTTTTTGACGACCTACGCCTTTCACTTCAAGTATCGTCATGCCGTGAATACCAATACTATTTAACGCATCTCGCACGTCATCTAAACGAAAAGGTTGAATGATTGCTGTGATTTGTTTCATTTTGCTTTCTCCTGTGTAGTTAAAGATTGGATATATTTTAAGCAAAACATACCCGCCATAGCTGACTAGCCATAAAACTAGAGTAAGCTACGGTAATTTAAGAAAACAGAAATCAATTAAAGAAAAGATCTTTGGAGAGAAATCTGTTCCCTTGCGGTGACTACCACTAAGGAACAGACCTTAGCGTTAGTTTTAATTTAAATTAAAATTATCGCTATTCATGATAGGTTAAATTAAAGAATATGTTTAAATTCAGCCAATACATCTTTTGGCCATACGCTTGATTGTACTTCGCCAATATGATGTTTTTGTAATAACAACATCACTAAACGAGATTGACCAATACCACCACCGATAGATAACGGCATACGACCATTAATTAAATCTTGGTGCCAATCAAATTTTAAACGATCTTCATCATTAGTAATGGCTAACTGTTTACGCAATGCAGTTTCATCAACTCGAATCCCCATTGAAGAAAGCTCAAAAGCACGTTCCAATACTGGGTTCCAGACTAGAATATCACCGTTTAAACCTTTGTATTCACCCTCAGAAACCGTTGTCCAGTCATCATAATCTGGCGCACGACCATCATGTGGTTTACCATCTGACAACACGCCACCGATACCAATTAAGAACACCGCTCCATATTTTTTACAAATCTCGTTTTCACGTTCTTTATCGGTCATATTTGGATATTCTTTCACTAAATCTTCGGAATGAACAAAAGTAATTTCTTTTGGTAGGAAAGATTTCAAACCAAATTTCTCATCTACTGCTTTTTCCGTTTCTAAAATGGCTGCATAAATAGAACGAACCGTTTCTTTTAAGAAAGCTAAGTTACGGCGACCTGCTGGAATGACTTTTTCCCAATCCCATTGATCAACATAAACTGAGTGAGTTTGATCTAAACTATCTTCATCTGGGCGTAATGCTTTCATGTGTACAAACAACCCTTCACCTTCTGCAAAGCCAAAACGAGCTAAAGTATGACGTTTCCATTTGGCAAGGGAATGAACGACTTCAAAAGATACCCCGTCTATCATTTTTACATTTACTTGAACTGCTTTTTCTTTACCTGATAAATTATCTTGAATACCATTACCCACTTGGCTTAATATTGGACCTTGAACTTCAACCAAACCTAAATGTTCAGCTAATTTTTCAGTAAATGTGTTCTTAGCAAAGCTAATTTCTTGTTGCTGTAAAATAAATGATTTTTTCATTGTTTAAATACCTTTTTTATTATGTGAATGCGTTTTTCGCATCTTGCGTAACGCTTGTTGCATATTATTTAATATTACAAGTATAATTTTCAATACTTTTTATTAAATTTTCGATATAATACAGAAAATATTCAAATTAACAATTATAATTTTAGATAAAATCTAATACGGAGCCGCTATGCAAACCATCGATAACTTAGATCAACAAATTTTGCGTGTTTTAACTAAAGATGCACGTACACCTTATGCCGAAATGGCAAAAAAATTCGGGGTCAGCCCTGGCACAATTCATGTTCGCGTAGAAAAAATGCGACAGTCTGGTATTATTGAGGGAACCAAAGTACGTATTAATGAACGTAAATTAGGTTATGACGTATGCTGTTTTATTGGCATTATCCTAAAATCAGCCAAAGATTACGATAAAGTCATTCGTAAACTCGAGAGTTTTGATGAAGTCGTGGAAGCCTATTACACCACGGGGAATTATTCCATTTTCATCAAAGTAATGACCCATACGATCGCAGAATTACACTCTGTGCTTGCGACTAAGATCCAATTAATTGATGAGATCCAGTCCACAGAAACCTTAATTTCAATGCAAAATCCTATTTTGCGTGATATTAGACCGTAACCGATTGATAAAAATAAAAAAGTGCGGTGTAAAATACCGCACTATTATCTCTTTTAGCTATTCACTTGCCTTTTTCAAAATCGCATACATTTCATCTTTTAAGCGTAATTTTTCTTTTTTAAGTTCCTCTACTTCTGTGGGAGTGGCAAGTTCAATATTACTCTCAATATTTTTGACACGTTGGTCCAACGCATTGTGTTCATCAAACAAACGTGCAAAGTGAGCATCTTCAGTTTTTAGCTTAGTAATTAAATCACGAAATTCTGGAAACATAGTTTTCTCCTAATATAGTTTGTAATGAATAACTTCATTGTAATCTAAAATAAATCAAAAAAATGTGAAGTCAGTCACATATTTAATAATGTGGTGGCAGAGTTTCTTCCGCCTGAGTTGCCAAATTTGACGGTTGCATATCTTTTAGTTTATTGGCTAAATAACGTAATTGGGTTTGCATTTTATCCATGGTAAATTGTTGCTCAACTAGAGCTTGATTTAATTCTTCTAACAAATTGTCTTGAAAAGTCAATTTCAATTCTAATTCTTCAATACGCTTTTCTATACTTTGCATAATTCATCTCTTAATCTTTATTAGCGAATGTCAAGATTTGACAAAACGCTCCAAGCACTATAATCTAACGTTGTTATTTTAACCTATAAAGGATAGCAAAATGCTAAAAATCAAAAAAATTTCCACCCTTGCATTATTAATTGGTGCAGCCGTGGCAACAACAGCTTGTAATGAAGAAACAAAATCAACTCCAGCAAAAACCTCACCAGCAACGCAAACCGAAGTAACTAATAGTGATTTAAAAGATAATTCTTATGCGGTAGGCGTATTATTTGGTACCGATCTAAAAGGTGTGATTGAAGCCCAAAAAGAACTTATTACCTATGATCAAGACAAATTATTGGTTGGTTTAAAAGATGCATTAAATGGTAAAATCGATTTAAATAATCCAGAATTAGGTAATACATTAAAAGCACTGGATGAAACCTTAAAAGTACAAGCCCAAAAGAAAGCAGATGAACAAGCTCAACAGGCACTGCAAGAAGGTGCAAAATTTGTGGCTGAATTTAAGAAAAAAGATAATGTAAAAGAAACCCAATCTGGCTTGATCTATCATATTGAGAAAGCTGGTGACGGCGTTGCGATCAAACCAGAAGATACCATTAAAGTACATTACACAGGTAAATTACCAAACGGTACCGTATTTGATAGCTCAGTAGAACGTGGCGAACCTGTTGAATTTGTCTTAAATCAATTAATTCCAGGTTGGATTGAAGGTTTACAATTAATCAAAAAAGGCGGAAAAATTGAATTAGTCATTCCACCAGCATTAGCTTATGGCGAGCAAGCCATGGGGCAAATTCCAGCTAATTCAACACTTTATTTTGAACTTGAAGTGCTAGATGTAAAACCAACTAAGCCTGCAAAATAAATAAAATTCACACCGCACTTTTTATCTGGATTGGATTAAAAGTGCGGTTATTTATTTGAGAAAAACCAATGCTAAGTGAAAAACACCCTTTTACCGATGAAGATCGGACGATTTTGACTTCCTATAAAGCAGTAGTGGAAGGTGTGAGTGCATTAATCGGAAGTCACTGTGAAATTGTTTTACATTCATTAGAAGATTTTGAACATTCTGCAATTTATATTGCGAATGGACATAATACTAATCGTCAGGTCGGTTCACCACTGACCGATCGTGCCTTGCAATCGTTGCATAACATGAAAAACGAAAGCGTTTCTAAACCTTATTTTACCCAAACGAAAAGTGGCAGTTTAATGAAATCGGTGACTATCGCAATTCGTAATAGCAAGCAACGAATTATCGGTTTATTGTGTATTAACATTAATTTAGATGTCCCCGTTTCACAACTCCTACAAACTCTCATACCAGTGCTTGAATACGATGAAACATCAACGGTAAACTTTGCTAGTTCGGTTGAAGACTTAGTTATCCAAACGGTAGAAAAAACCATTGAGGAAGTCAATGCAGATCGGTTAGTTGCCAATAATAATAAAAACCGTCAAATCGTGGTTTCACTATACGAAAAAGGCATTTTTGATATTAAAGATGCTATCAACCTTGTGGCTGAACGCCTTGATATTTCTCGCCATACGGTGTATCTCTACATTCGACAAGTCAAACAAGATCAAGAGGACTAATATGCGTTATGTTCTTGCGATAAAAAGCCCTGTTTATGGATCACAAGGGGCGTTTTTTGCCTATCAATTCGCCAACGCTTTGTTGCAAAAAGGACATCAAATTAACCAGATTTTCTTTTTCCAACAGGGTGTTAGTAATGGTAATAACTGTGTTTCACCAGCTAACGATGAATTTAATCTACAAAAAGTATGGCAACAATTAAGTCAGCAATATCAAGTACCATTGCATCTATGTATTGCAGCCAGTCAACGCCGTGGCATCGTGGATCACTCCACAGCGAGTAAACCCAAACAACAAAATCTGGCTGAACACTTTATCCTAGCAGGATTAGGTGAATTTAGTCGAGCCATGTTAGAAGCAGACCGAGTAATCACTTTATGATTAAATTAGCTTTTGTTTTCAAAACTGCCCCATACAGCAATGCCGCCAGCCGAGAAGGATTAGATGCCTTGCTTGCAGCGACCGCTTTTTGTGATGAAAATGAAATTGCGGTGTTCTTTATAGATGATGGCGTTTTTAACCTATTAGCCGCTCAACAACCTGAATTAATCCTACAAAAAGATTTTATCAGCACCTTTAAATTACTTGATTTATACGACATTGAACAGCGGTTTATATGCCAAGCATCCTTACAGCAATATGCTTTAGAAAACGCTGAATTTATTATAAATTGTGAAAAAATTGACCGCACTTCGCTGATTGTAAAGCTCAAAACTGCGGTGCAAATTTTAACGTTTTAGGAAATATCATGCTTTACACCCTTGCCAGCACGCAATATAGCCCAACAGAATTACAACGCTATTTCGCAGAAATCAACGAACAAGATGCTCTGGTTTTATGGGGCGATGCGGTACTATTAATTGTCAAGCAAGCAGATCTATTACAACAACTGCATACGCCTTGCTATGTCATGGCAGATGATCTGACGGCTCGTCATTTACAACATCACCCCAACATCACACACTTAAAAGATAAAATCCAACTGATTACGCTGGATAAATTAGTCGAACTGACAGAACAATATTATCCCCAGTTTGCACTCTGATTAACATTCATTTTTTACATCAAACTGATGTTTACACCGCCGATTCGCACACACAAAAGTGAGGTGCGTTTCGCTGGATTTTTTTAAACTCGCAACATTTGTACCGCAGTTTGGACAACTGACCTGATAAGGTTGACTGGCTAAGGTAAATTTACAATGGGGAAATTGATTACAAGCATAAAACGTCTTACCTTGTCGCCCACGCCGAGCAACTAATTCACCTTTGCCACATTCAGGACAAACAAAAGATTGTTCATGCTCATCTTGTTTTTCTTGCACAATAAAATGACAATCAGGATAACCACTACAGCCAATAAAAATACCGAAACTACCTTGTTTCACTTGCAAAGGACAACCACACTCGGGGCAAATTTCAGTTAATTGTTTTAAGATTTTATGTTCAGATTGAGCCTGCAAAGGTTTCAAATAATCACAGTCTGGATAAGCCGAACAGCCTAAAAACAGCCCTTTTTTACCCTGCCGAATATGCAACGGCGAACCACATTGAGGGCAGATTTCTGGTTGTTTGCGGTGTGGGAAAAAAGAGCCTGTCATGATTATTCCTGTTAAAAAAATATTATGCTGATTTTACGCATTTTCGTTTATACTAGCCACTGTTTTAAGAAGGATTATGCCATGCAAGAATTATTACAACATCCCTATTTTTTAACCGCACTTGGGGTCGGAGCGGGTCTGTTGGTTTTATGTTTAATCTTATTATTTGTACTCTCACGGCGGAATCGTGATGTAGTGGAATTACAGCAGGATTTAAATAAAAATATTAATGATTATAATCAATTAGTGGATAAATTTGATAACCTAAGTGCGGTGAAAAGTCAGCAAGATTTAGCTGTTATGCAGTTGCAAACCAAAGAAGAATATTTAAATGTGGAAATTGCTGAACGAGATCGCATTATCACTAAACGCACAACAGAATTAGACAAAACTCGTGAAATTTTAACCGCACTTCAACAAGAAGTGGCTCGATCCAAAATTACTTTAGCTGAAAAAGAAAAAAGTTTAGCGGAGCAACAACAGACCTTTCAGCAAAGCCGTCAGCAATTAAGTGTCGAATTTCAAAATTTGGCAAACCGTATCTTAGAAGAGAAATCCCTATCTTTTAGCCAATCCAATCAACAGGCATTAGATAGCTTATTAAAACCGTTCCGTGAGCAAATTGAGAGCTTTCAAAAACGGGTGAATGAGGTACATTCTGAAAGTGTAAAAGGGAATACTCTGTTAGAATCAGAACTAAAGAAAGTGCTTGAAATTGGGCTTTCCATGTCACAACAAGCGAATAATCTTACTTCTGCTTTAAAAGGAGAAAAGAAAACCTTAGGCAACTGGGGGGAAATTCAGTTAGAACGGACGTTACAATTAGCTGGCTTGGTGAATGGTGATCATTACTCTGCTCAAGCCCATTTTAAAGATGAACAAGGCAACCATAATTACCCTGATTTTGTGGTGCATTTGCCAGATAACAAACATTTAATCATTGATAGCAAAATGTCCTTAGTCGCCTATGAAAATGCGGTGAATGCAGAAGATGAACTACAACGCAGTCAATTTATGCGTGAACATATTAAGGCGATTCGCAACCATATCAATGACTTATCCCAAAAAGATTACAGCAATTTAATCGGTATGCGTAGTCCGAATTTTGTGTTGATGTTTTTTGCGGTTGAACCTGCTTATATTGAAGCCATGAAAGCGGATGTGGAATTATTTAATTTTGCTTATCAGAAAAATGTAATTTTGGTGTCACATACCACCTTAATGCCAATTTTACGCACCGTGGCGAATTTATGGCGAGTGGAACGGGGCAATGCAGAAGCCAAAGAAATCAGTGAAAAAGCAGGGGATATTTATAATCAAATTTGCTTATTAGCGGAACGTTTGGCAAGATTAGGTGGAACATTAGCCACAGCAAGTTCCCGCTATAATGACACCGTGACGGCTTTAGTTGGGCAACAAGGTTTAGTGGGTAAAGTGGAACGCTTTAAGGATTTATCTGCCAAAGTTACTAAAACTTTACCGAACGTAGAATTATTACATCAAGATATAGAAACAGAAAAATTATTGATTTTAAAGGAAAATACAGATGACACAAATAATTGATATTAGCCCTCAACAAGCATGGGAAATGTTGCAAACACAAACTTGTGCCTTATTAGATGTGCGTGATTGGCAACGTTACAGCCACAGCCATATTCCCGAGGCATTTCATTTAACGAATCAAAGTTATGGCGATTTCCAAAATGAATATGATTACGATGAACCCGTGATTTTAGTTTGTTATCACGGCGTGAGTAGTCGCAGTGTCGCCACCTATTTAATCGAGCAAGGCTATGAACAGGTTTATAGTATTATTGGTGGCTTTGAAGCATGGGAAAAAGCAGGATTGCCGATTGAACAGGGGTTTAGTTAAACCCCACAATCACTACATAGCCAACAACACACCAAAAAATCACCGCACTTGCGATTAATGCTTTTTTCGCCAAATTGGGATGACGTTGGTTTAGCTTAAATAAAATCCGTGCCATAATGGCTAATACAAAGGGATAAAGCCACATGGAAAATGAAATAAAAGTGCGGTTGAAATAATCTAACTCTGGATTATTAAAAATAGCAGGTGAAAGCAGTAAGGATAATGGCCAAAACAACATTGGCAAGCAAAATCCAGCTAATAACCAACTAAAACCACTAAACCCGTCTGGCAAACTTTTGTTTTCCATTTTTACCCCCATATATTAAGTTATGCTAAAAAATAAAAGGAATATAACAAATGCTGTCAAGTTTTAGAAGTCATTCAGCAAAATTTACTTTATTTATCACCGCACTTTGCGTGATTTTATACATCATTGGTAATACTATTGATCTGGAAACTGAGGTTTTATTGAATACCATACACTTTCCAGCAGATCAATTTGAGCAACAAGATTATTGGCGTTATTTAAGCCATACCTTAATCCATTTATCCATTACTCATATTGGTTTCAATCTAGCGTGGTGGTGGCTGTTTGGTGCTGCGATTGAAAAAAGATTTGGCTCGTTCACTTTGATTTTGCTTTATTTAGTATCAGGTATCGGCTCTGGTTTGGTGCAAAATTGGGCAACGGGTCCTTGGTTTTTCGGACTATCAGGTGTGGTTTATGCAGTCATGGGTTTTGTCTTTTGTGTGGATAAATTTAGTCCCAATACGCAATTTGATTTACCCGAAGGCTTTTTCACCATGTTAATCGTTGGGATTGCGTTTGGCTTTATCAGCCCATTAATTGGCGTTCAAATGGGAAATGCAGCACATATTTCTGGCTTAATTATTGGGTTAATCTTTGGCTTTTTACGAGCAAAAATTGGGTAGTAGCATAAGATAGTGGCATAAATAGTGCGGTGTTTTTCACCGCACTATTGCCTTTATCTGTCTAGTTGCACTGGCAAAAACAAGCTCAATGGTCGCTTACGAATAATCTCACACAGGCATCGACAAATTTCACACCAACTGTCAATTTCCGCATTTAACGCCCTTAATGCCACTCTTAATGCCAGCGTAAAACTCACCACTAAATTCACCACACCAATGAGCAAAACAAAACCGATACACTGCAAAATAATCGCCCAACTGAGATGACCACTTACCGCCACATAACCTAGATTAGCCGATGAAAATGCCACATGGCGAATATCTAATGGCAGACCTAGCCAATAACCAACCAATCCTGTTAAACCAAGCAACATACCAAAACAGAAGTTTCCCATTAAGGAACCATAATTATCATGTAAATAATGAGCGAATTTAATGCGGCATTTTTCTGGCATGATGTATTTCAGTAGTGGATGATGCGGTAATCGCATTCTGAGATTGAGATAGTTACTACGATTATCAAAATAACCTGAAATAATCCCTGAACAGAATAACCACACACCTGCAATAGCAGCAAACCATAACGTTCCTTTGGTTGGATCAATGGAATGGAGTTGGTAATCAATCGCAGCAGAATCCAGTAATGGCAATCCTGTTTTTTCTGTATAAAGATACGCAATTAACCCACTCAATCCCATCGCAAAAGCCACATTCCCTAACACCGCAATGGTTTGTGAACGCAATACATCAATCAATAATTGAGCTAATTTCATGTTCACCGCTCGTCCTTGTGGATTACGCTCTACCGCTTCGGCAAAACGGGCGGCGGTCATGGCGGGCTGTTTAGTGGCGACCGTAAAATGCAACATAAAAATCAGCATAAAGCCTAAACCATAATTCAGCCCGTATGCGAGGCTTTTCCACGTTTTATCATCAATAATATCGCCAAGATGAATTTTAAATAATGCCATTAAAGCAATTAAAATCCCTCCGCCAGCCGCAGAATAGAACATCGCAAAATATTCTTTTTTGGTGCGAGTAACGTAATGTTCACCATGATCACTGGTATTTTGTGCAATGGTGCGAGATAACATGCCAGCACTCTGTTTCCAAAGGACGCAGATATTATGTTGATCAGTGGCTGCACTCGCAAAAATTTCCGTGGCTTGCAGCACGCTTAGTAGGGATAATGTTCGCTCACTAAATAACTTTTTAAGCATCACCAAACGCTCAAGGGTTTGATTTAAACGTTCTAATAAATGAGCGACCGCTAACGAAGAACCTGCCACAGCACCACGTTTGTAAAAACGATCAATTTGTTTTCGACATTGCGATATCATGACTTGTAAATGGCTATCATCATAATCTTCACCCTGTTGTTGGGCGGTTAACCACAATGCTACTTCTTTTTGTAACGCCACAAAAGGCGAATGGGCATCTAATAATGCTGGATCTAACCGCATTAATTCAGGATCCAAATCTTCCGCTGCCAACCAAATCGCTAACATTTCAATGGCAGAATAACCCTCGTGATAGAGATGTTGCTGTAACCAATTTTGATCTTGTTGCTCGGTATATTGTTCCAATGTCGCAAATAGATTCACCCACATTTTTGCTGAAATTGCTTTAAGCCACACCATATCTTTACGGTTATGAAATAACATAAAGAACACATCACGCAAATCTTTGCTATCTTTAAAGGCAGGATTAAGTTTTTCATATAAGCGTTGTTTCATTTCCTTGCCAAAACCGTCACGGCTTAAAATACCACTACTAATCAGCAAAGGATATAAACGCATTTGACAGAGCCAACGGCATAATAACGTAGTGATACGTTTGGCTAATTCAGGATGCTGTTTTAATAAATTGGTAAATAACGCAATGCGTTCATTGGCTTGAAATTGCCCGCCCTCACGTAAATATTGACAAAATAACTGGAGCAAAACAAAAGGATCGGTTTGTTGCTCAATATCGGCTAATAATTGATCCAGTCGTTGTTGAATAAATGGTATAGTCATAAACTCTTTTTTCGTTGTGTTATCTTAATTATGATATATTCTGAGCCTAAAAGTTCAACCCATAAAAAAGTGCGGTGAAAAAAGTTTGATTTTTTTCACCGCACTTCAGGTCTCTATTTAGCCATTAGCCTTCGCAACTTGAGCAGCTTAATAGGTTGCGATTAAACACCTGTGCTGCACTCATGCTATATTGATAATAAATGGATTTTAAGCCTAACTCTTCGGCGGTTAAGTATAACTGGTTCAAATCACGTGCTGGTGTGGATGGGTGAACCATGATGTTAATACTTTGTCCTTGGTCAATATATTTTTGACGTTGTGCCGCTTGTTGAATCACGCTTAACTGACTGATTTCAGAGAACGTTTTAAACACGTCTTTTTCTTCATCGGTCAACTGGGATAAATGTTGCACAGAACCATCATGCAATAAAATGCTATCCCAGATTTCGTCTTTGTCTAAGCCTTTTTCTTGTAATAATTTTTCCAAGAATGGGTTTTTATAAACGGTTTTGATTTTGGCTAAATCTTTTACATAATAATTGGATTTAAACGGCTCAACAGACGGTGAAACACTGCCTAAAATAAAGCTACTGGATTTGGTTGGAGCAATACTCATCAAGGTAGTATTACGGCGACCATAGCCTTGTAATAATTCTGGTTCACCAAAACGCTGGGCTAATTCTTTTGATGCGTTTAAGGTTTTCTCTTTTAAGGTGCGGAACACTTCATTATTTTTTTGCATCGCATCAAAGCTATCAAAAGCAATATTGTTGGCTTGTAAATAACTGTGCCAACCTAACACGCCTAAGCCTAATGCACGGTGTCTGCGGGCGAATTTATTAGCTCTTTCCAAAAATGGAATATGCTGGCTTTTTTCGATAAATTCGCTCATGACCACATCTAAGAAATAGGTTAATACTTCAGGGGCATCGGTATCTTTCCATTCATCAAAATAAAGCAAGTTCATTGATGATAAACAGCACACAAAACTTTCGTCTGCACAAGCAGGTAGCATAATTTCGGTACAAAGATTTGAGGCGTGTACCACCATGTTTTTATCTTTATACACATCTGGACGACCGACATTCGCATTATCTTTAAAGAACAAATACGGAATACCCGTTTCGGTTTTACGTTGTAATAATTTTGCCCAAAGTTGACGTTTATAAGGATCACCTGCTTTCATGCTTTCTAACCATTCGTGACCGATACAAACACCATAATACATTAACTGAATCGGATTACCCTCGGTGTGAATATCCAACCATTCATCAATATCACCATGTTCAATATCAATATAACCAGCAAATTGTCCTTTACGTGAGGTGCCTTGTGAGATCACGTCAATCACGGTGTCAAACAGTTTGGTAAAGTTAAATGAACCATCTGATTTACCATTATTTTTAATGCTAGTTCCACGTGGACGAATATCGCCAAAATAGGCTGATGTACCACCACCAATTTTGCTCATCATACCTACTTCGGCAGTCGTCACCATAATTTCGTGAATGGAGTCGCCAATATAGCTACCGAAACAGGAAATCGGCAAGCCACGATCTAAACCAAAGTTTGACCAAATTGGTGAAGAAAGAGAAAAATAACCACGTGCCATATAGTGATAAAATTTATCCGCATAGCCCTCGATACCAAGTTTATGTTCGGCATGTTCAGCGATAAAGCGAATACGATCTAATGCGGATGTTCCTTCAAGCAAGTAACCACGTTGCAAGAACAAACGGCTATCTTCGTTTAACCAAGCGAAGTCTGGACGGTTTGGATTAGAATAAGTCATCGGCGGTAATCTGTTTCATTTTTTTACTGTAATCAGTGCTACGTTTATAGAAGAAATCATTTTCTTTAGTAGAAAGGATTTCAATATCGAACCACTGGGTTTCTTTTAATAATTCAGGATCAATGTTATGTGGAGCTGGCAAGCCTAAAATAGTCAATGAATTGTTGTAGCGGCTTTTAATGTAATTTAACACTGTTTCTTTGGTGATAAAACTTAAATCACCACCTTCAAAAATCCAATCTACGATACCACATTCTGCCTCAAAGGCTTGATCGGAAAGAGTTTTTAAGTCTGTGAAAAATTCATCGGTAAATAAATCTGCATGTTCATCACGTAGAATCTCATACAACGCAATACCAAATTTACCATGAATTTCTTCTTCTTTTGAAGTAGCTTCTACCGCATTAGAAATCCCTTTAAACAGGTTTTTATGCTTATTAAAGGACATCATAACCAAGAATTGACCAAATAAAGATATATGTTCTACAAATAACGAGAACAACACCAAAGACAACACAAATTCACCCTTGCCAGCATCTTTTTCTTTCATAAAACTTTCCATATAACGAATACGCTTCATTAATGGCTCAATATCCTGAATTTGAGCAAACATATCGTTCAAACCCAATTTTTCTAACAAGAAAGAATAGGCATCTTTATGGCGTACTTCTGATTCTGCAAAGGTTCCCCCCACATCGTCCATTTCTGGTTTTGGGAAATAACGATATAGCTCACCCCAGAAACGTTTTACATTCACTTCCACTTGCGAAATGGCTAACATCGCACGCGTCAAGACTTGGCGTTCGTGATCGTTAATCGTGGTGCGGTAATCTTGAATATCACCCGTGAAATTAAATTCGGTATGCAACCAATAAGAATGACGAATAGCATCTTTGAATTCAAGCAATTCGGGGTATTCGTAAGGTTTAATATTCAAGCGTTTTTCAAAAAGATTTCTGGACATAATGGGTTCACCTACCTGTGAAAGAAATGAAAATGTGGGGGTTATTTTAGACAAAAAAAATCAGATAACAAGACTTGACAAATGGCAAATTTAACCTCTTTTTAATAGGATTTTGATTTATAAAGGAAAAAATTTTTAAATTTTTTTATTAGCATATATATGGTTTTTTGTAGTTAGCAAACACAATATGTTGTGTTTATGCCCAAACCCCGTATGCGAGTACGGGGGACTGATCGCCCTGCACTTGCGTACAGGGCTAGGCACATAACGATGCTCCGTATCTTAATCTAACCAAGCCCCAGCGGAGCGTGATTTGCTTAACCCCGTACGTGAGTACGGGGGATATGAGTACGAGGGATATATGATTATTTCGCCGAAACCTGTTTTAAAAACGTTTGTCTTGGACTGGTTAAGCCTAATTTTTCGGCTTCATTGACCAAATTCATCGCTTTATTAATATCATTGGCTTTTAGTGCTTTGCTTACCGCCTGATTGAAATACGCTTCAGTATCTTTATCAACGGCTGTCGTAACCACCTGTTTATTCCCTTGGCTCGCTTTGGCGACAGTCGTTGTCGTTGTTGCAGTGGTTGCCGTTGTACCAACAGCTGTACTGGTCGTTTTTTTACTGGTTGGCAGAATATCGGATAATCCAATAAATCTTGTACCTGAGCCATTGCTCACATTCACTGCTACTTCACCATGGCGGCTATGTTTAACCACAATATCATCAATCGCTGGTGGTTGGGTGCCTGTGGCTTTGGCATAGGCTTTCGCAGGGTGTGGCACCGTAGTCGTTGTGCTTAAATCTTGTGCTGTGGTATAAATTAACAAATAAATATAATCCTGATTTGCCGTTGGGGTTAAGTCTAACTCTGCGGTAAAGCGATTAGGTTGCATACCTCGTTCTTCTTTAAATTGGAAGTGCGAAGAATCATATTGTGCCGCAAGATTAAAATTGCTGTCTAAAATCACCGCACTTGGAATAAAAACATTGTTATCAGCAACTGGGCTGGTAATTTCAATGCTTAATGAACCTTGATTAGCAGGAATACGATAAGCGGCTACAGGACTTTCTGTACCAGCAAAAGACGTGGTAAAGGCTTGCTTTTGTTGTTCGGATAATTCAGTGGTTAAGGTTTTAGAAAAGGTAATATCTTGCCATGGCAAATTTGCCATAGTTTGCGGATTAATATGAACCGTTTGAGCAGAAACAGGCAAGGCAAAACAGGCGAAAAGTGCGGTGAGAAATAAAGATTTTTTCATATTAACCTCTTTACAATATGAATAACAAAGGGAAAGGCTATCCGTTTAGGATCATCAATAAACGGATAGCCAAGTTTTAGCTTAGAATTACCACCAAGCTTCGAATTGTACACCCATGACAAATTCACCGTCTTTGGCTTTATAGCCAGAATCAGTACGGTTACTTTGGTTAAATTTATCATTCCAGTGTGCATAAGTACCAAACACACGAATAGCTGGTCTTGCCCAAATGCTATCACCTGCTTGCCATTGTTGTGCAAGAGTAACTTTGGTTAAATCATTTTTCTTGCCTGTGGCTTGATCTTTAATGCGGTCATAACCTAATTCCACTAAGGTACTCATAGTTTTAGTCCATTTATACATTGGGCGAATACCAGCAGAATACCATGTTTTACCTTGTTTGTTATCTAAATCGGTTTTTTCATAGATTAAGGCATACATAGTTTCAATTTTATCACTGAATTGTACAACACCTTGGTCAATTAAACGCACTATACTACCGCGTTGATTCAACGAACCTTTTGCATGACCATTCCATGATGTCATAGAGTCTTTAGCATATTGTGCTGTAAATTTATTATAACCACCGAAGAAGTTACCTTGAGTATATTCAAAGGTAAACATGTGACCATTTTTGGTTGCATCATCATTCGTATAATGTGCATTATCTTTTTTATGTGCATTGGCATAATCAAAACCGAATTCGAAAGAAGCATCTTTCCAAGGTTTGACTTCCGCTAAACGAATATCGAAAATGTCGTTGTAAACATCTTGTTTTTGACTACGATCACTGACCCATGCTTTTTTGGCATGGTCGTAGTAGTAAGTAAACGCACCACCAGCTTCTGTATCACGAGTGACTGCTAAAGATAATTTACCGAAGCCCAAATTGATATTTTCGACCCCTGCACCTGGACCAGAAATATCCCAGTAGTAGAAGTCATTCATGTGGACATCATGGCGTTGGTAGAAACGTTTACCTGCCCATAATGTTGCTTCTGGCAATACTCCTTCAGCAAAATTTTTAAATTGAACATTCAATTCACGCAACGCTGGGCTAGTTTCTGTCCAGTCATTATTGTTTAATGTACCGCCGTAAGCCAAGTTGGTATCAAAATAAATAGATTGATTACCATCTTTGAACAATTCTTGACCTAATTTCAATTCAGCATAAGTATCAGATTCATTACCTAAACGATATTTTGAACCACCTCCATTGACCTGAAATGCTGTTTGTTCACCACCACCTGATGTCCAACCGATACCAGAACGGGCATAACCATGGAAATCAACGGCAAAAGCCTGAGATGAAAAAATAGCACCTGTTACAGCTAAAGCAAGCAGAGTTTTTTTACTATTCATAATATTGGCCTCTTAATTAATAATGATTAATTTATATAATGCAATGGGTTTAACCTATTGCTATTTTTAATGATATTCATACCTAAATATCAAAAATGGGTTAATATCACGGTTGAAAAATTCTAAGCTATTTTTCACCGCACTTTTGAGAGCATTTACACCCCAATTTCCTTAAACAACCGTTGGCAAGCTGTGCCGTCTTCTTTAAATAAATGACAACGTTCTGGCACAATACCAATATCAATAGTTTCACCCTCATTGACTAACATAATGTCATTTTGGCGATAAACTAAGGTCGGCTGTTTAATTTCTGGAATCTCTAAATGCACTTGTGTTTCATTACCGAGCAATTCCACCACTTGCACATTACCCCGTAAAGTTACCTGTGCTTTATTAGATGGAACTAAATGTTCAGGGCGAATACCGAGTGATAAACTTTCCCCTACTTTTACCCCAACACCAGAAACGGGAATCCAAAAACAATGGTGATTGGCATCGGGTAATTCAATCTGAACTCGCTCTTTTTCCACCGCAGTTACTCGTACGGGGAGAAAATTCATTTTCGGCGAACCAATAAAGCCAGCCACAAAGCGATTGGCTGGATAATGATATAATTCCAATGGTTTACCTACTTGTGCAATACCACCTGCTTTTAACACCACGATTTTATCCGCCAAGGTCATGGCTTCAATTTGGTCATGGGTCACATAAATCATGGTACGGTTTAAGCGTTTATGTAATTTTGAAAGCTCTACTCGCATTTGCACTCGCAATGCAGCATCAAGGTTGGAAAGGGGTTCGTCTAATAAAAATACATCGGGTTGGGAAACTAACGTACGACCGATTGCTACCCGTTGACGTTGTCCGCCTGATAAGGCTTTTGGTTTGCGATCGAGTAAATGGGCTAATTGTAAAATTTCTGCCACTTGATTGACTTTCTGCATTCTATCGGCTTTACTGACACCCGCTAATTTCAAACCAAAACACATATTTTCAGCCACATCAAGATGAGGGTACAACGCATAGGATTGGAATACCATACCGATGCCACGTTTAGACGGTTCGACATCATTCATACGTTTTTCACCAATATACAAATCACCTGATGTAATATCTTCTAATCCAGCAATCATGCGTAATAAAGTCGATTTTCCACAACCAGACGGTCCGACAAAAACCACAAATTCACCCTCTTGGATCTCTAAATTAATATCTTTGGATATATGAACATCACCGTAAGATTTGCATACGTTGCGTAATGACACATTAGACATAGATACCTCTCATATATAATTTCAGCTTGATTTCGCTATACCCTTGGATTTGGTCAATATAGTGAATGCTTTTATAAAAAAGCAAATCATCCCATAACGAATTTTTTTGGTATGAGTTATTATTAGTTGCTTTTTTGCAAAAAAAAATATCTACCTTGTTTTTTTTACTAATTTTGTGATCTAGTTCTCGTTTTTGATAAAAATTTTTATGATCTCAGTCATATTTCTGTTTAAATTATGGAGTAGATCACACTTTTGGAGTGGGGGGCGTAGAGTGGGGAATGATGAATCATTAATGAAATATCGTCATTCTTAACCGCAGTAAAAACAGGATTTCATTGCGTTAAAAACGAGATATTGTGAATAATGAAATGAATACTCAATTTAATATACCTTTATATTTTAGGAGAAAACTATGAAAAATCAACTGATTAAATTTGCTTTAACTGCAGCGGCAGGTTTAGTGTTATCAACTTCTGTAGTGGCAAAAATGACCGAAGGTAAATTAGTCATTTGGATTAACGGCGATAAAGGCTATAACGGTCTAGCTGAAGTGGGTAAGAAATTTGAAAAAGATACTGGAGTGTCTGTACTGGTTGAACATCCAGACAAATTAGAAGAAAAATTCTCACAAGTAGCTTCTACAGGTGATGGTCCAGATATTATTTTCTGGGCACATGACCGTTTCGGTGGCTATGCACAATCTGGTCTATTAGCAGAAATTCACCCAAGCAAAGAATTTAAAGATAAATTTGTGGATTTTGCATGGAATGCTGAAAGCTATAACGGTAAAATTGTGGGTTATCCAGTAGCGATCGAATCTTTATCATTAATTTATAACAAAGACATTGTGAAAGAAGCCCCTAAATCTTGGGAAGATATTGTCGCATTAGATAAAAAACTTAAAGCGGAAGGCAAAAACGCGATTATGTGGAATTTATCTGAGCCATATTTCACTTGGCCAGTTGTCGCATCAAACGGTGGTTACGCCTTTAAATTTAGCAACGGTAAATATGATGCCAATGACATCGGGGTCAATAACGCTGGTTCACAAAAAGCCTTACAATTCGTGGTGGATATGGTGAAAAATAAAGTGATTAATGCTGATATGGATTACTCCATCGCTGAAGCCGCATTCAATAAAGGACAAGCTGCCTTAACCATTAACGGACCTTGGGCGTGGGGTAATATTGAACAAAGCAAAATCAATTATGGCGTAACTGTGTTGCCAACCTTAAATGGTCAACCCTCTAAAGCGTTCGTAGGTGTGTTAAGTGCTGGGGTCAACTCTGCCAGTCCAAATAAAGATTTAGCCACTGAATTCTTAGAAAATTATCTGTTAACCGATGACGGATTAAGTGCGGTGAATAAAGATAAACCTTTAGGTGCGGTGGCATTAAAATCTTATCAAGCAGAATTAGCAAAAGATCCGCGTATTGCCGCAACCATGGAAAATGCTCAAAAAGGGGAAATTATGCCAAATATTCCACAAATGAGTGCTTTCTGGTATGCAGAACGGAGTGCAATTATTAATGCAGTCAATCAACGCCAAAGCGTAAAAGAAGCATTAGATGACGCACATAGCCGTATTCAAAAACAACAATAATTTATCCTCACCCGACCCTCTCCCATTGGGAGAGGGAATTTAATTGGTTATTTCAATATAGCAAAGTTTTTTTAAATTAAGGTGTTCCTATGCAACAAATAACTCATGCTCAATCTAGTTTTAAATGGCTGAAAATGCTCTTAGTCGGCATCGTTTTACTGATTGATTTCTATCTTGTAGTGCTGATGTATTTGCAAGGTGAATATTTGTTTGCCATGTTGACACTGGTCATTCTCACCTCAGGTATATATATTTTTAGTAGTCAAAAAGTCTATGCGTGGCGGTATGTTTACCCCGGTATTATGGGCATGGCGATTTTTATTTTATTCCCATTAATTGCCACTATTGCGATTGCCTTTACTAATTACAGTGGCACCAACCAACTTGCCTTTGAGCGAGCTCTAACGGTATTACAAGACCAACGTTATTTTGCTGGCGACAAATATGATTTTAAACTCTATCCGCAAGAGAATAATCAATGGAAACTGAGCCTAGAAAATAAAAATACGGGGCAGTTTTTTGTTTCCGATAATATTCAATTTAGCGACCACAATATTGCCGTACAGGAACAAGAACAAGCACCCACTGGCGAAGTCGCACCGCTTAGAATAATTACCCAAAATCGCACCGCACTTCAACAAATGGTGGTGAACCTCCCCACAGGCAATGAAGTGACCATGAGTTCGTTACGTCAATTCTCGGAACAAAAAGCCCGTTATAGCTATGATGATAGCTTGCAAGATTTACGTAACAACGAAACAGGCAAAGTTTATCGCCCTAATTATGATACAGGATTCTTTCAGGAAATTGATGATCAAGGCAACTGGTTAAGCGAAACCTTAGAACCGGGTTTTACCGTAACCATCGGGTTTGCGAATTTTTTGAAGATTTTTACCGATGCGGGCATTCAAAAACCGTTCGTACAAATCTTTATTTGGACAGTGGTATTCTCCGCATTAACCGTGGTGTTTACCGTGATTTTAGGTACGGTGTTAGCTTGCCTAGTACAATGGGAACCGTTGAAAGGCAAGGGAATCTACCGCTTACTGCTTATTTTACCTTACGCCGTACCTTCTTTTATTTCTATTCTGGTGTTCAAAGGATTATTTAACCAAAGTTTCGGTGAAATCAATCTGATTTTAAATCACTTGTTTGGCATTAGTCCGCAATGGTTTAATGATCCATTACTCGCCAAATCGATGATTTTAATTGTCAATACATGGTTGGGTTATCCTTATATGATGATTTTAGCCATGGGATTGCTCAAAGCCATTCCGCAAGACTTATACGAAGCCTCTGCGATGGATGGTGCATCAACTTGGCAAAATTTTAGCAAAATCACCTTTCCATTATTGTTAAAACCATTAACCCCGTTAATGATTGCGTCTTTTGCCTTTAATTTTAACAATTTCGTGTTAATTCAATTATTAACCAACGGTCGTCCAGATATGATCGGCACCACGACACCTGCAGGTTATACCGATTTATTGGTGAGTTACACCTATCGTATCGCCTTTGAGGGCAGTGGCTCACAAGACTTTGGTTTAGCGGCGGCGATTGCCACCATCATCTTCTTATTAGTAGGCGGTTTAGCCATGCTTAACTTAAAAGCCACTAAATTTAAATTGGACTAGGGGGAAATAATTATGGCAATGGTACAACCTAAATCAATTCGTTACCGTTTATTGGGTACACATTTAATTTTAATCCTGTTTATCGCTTTAATTATGTTCCCGTTATTAATGGTGATCGGCATTTCTTTACGCCCTGGGAATTTGGCGATTGGGGATTTGATCCCGAAAGAAATTTCGTGGGATCACTGGAAATTAGCCCTTGGTTTTGATGTGGTCAATCCTGATGGTTCGATTACGCCACCACCATTCCCCGTATTATTATGGCTATGGAATTCGATTAAAGTCGCTTTTATCACATCAGTGGGGATCGTTACGCTCTCTACCACCTGTGCATACGCTTTTGCTCGCATGAAATTCAAAGGCAAAAAGACGATTTTACAAGCGATGTTAATTTTCCAAATGTTCCCTGCGGTGCTTTCCTTAGTGGCGTTATATGCCTTATTTGACCGCTTAGGGCAATATGTACCATTTTTAGGATTAAATACCCATGCTGGCGTAATCTTCGCTTATCTCGGCGGTATCGCCCTACATGTTTGGACTATTAAAGGCTATTTTGAAACCATTGACGGCTCATTGGAAGAAGCCGCCGCACTAGACGGAGCAACGCCATGGCAGGCATTCCGTCTAATTTTATTACCCCTTTCCGTCCCAATCTTAGCGGTGGTATTTATTCTTTCCTTTATCGCTGCGATTACTGAAGTGCCAGTGGCTTCATTGTTATTGCGTGATGTGAATAGCTATACCTTGGCGGTGGGTATGCAACAATATCTGTATGCACAAAATTATCTATGGGGTGATTTCGCCGCCGCAGCGGTATTATCCGCCATTCCAATTACCGTGGTATTTTTACTCGCACAACGCTGGTTAGTGGGTGGTTTAACGGCAGGTGGGGTGAAAGGTTAATATCCTGTACACGATAGCCCCGCACTGGCGTACGGGGTTACGCATATTACGCCACGCTGTGGCTGGTACGTGGGGAAGTAAGATTAGATGCGGAGCATCGTTATTTGCTTAGCCCTGTACGCCAGTGCAGGGATTTACAATGGGGAATAACCAATGAAAAATAAAAATTTATTATGGCTCGCCTTACTTGCCTCACCAACCTTAGCGGTAACAATCCAACATCCCCATTTTCAAAAATTCACTGAAAATACACCGCACTTATGGGTGGCTCAAGCCGAGCTTGCAAAAGGCAATTATCCGTTAAAATTTGAATGGGATAATCAATGTTTTATGCCACAAAATGTAGGAAGTGCGGTGAAATTAAACCAAGAAATTTCATTGGTGGCTTGTTCTGGTGACGCATTGCCGTTACGCGTATTCAAAACAGGCAATTATACTGCTCAAATTGATTTACGTAGTGGCACGCCAACATTACGTTTAAGCCTTGAACAACCCAAAGAAAGCATGGAAACTCTCGCCAAAACCTGTCCTGCGTGGCAAGGGGAGAACGTTGAAATTGATGTATCGAGAACCTTTGCTGACGGCGAAACTGTACGAGATCTTTATTCAGGGCAAACCGCTGTGGTCAAAAATGGCAAAATTAGTATTCAGCCTGATAAAAATGCCAATGGATTGTTATTACTAGAAAAAAGTGCGGTGCAAAATTCGGCTGTTTTTGATTGGAAAAATGCCACAGTGTATTTTGTGCTGACCGATCGTTTTTATAACGGCGATCCAAGCAATGACAACAGCTACGGCAGACAAAAAGACGGTCTGCAGGAAATTGCCACTTTTCATGGCGGAGATCTGAAAGGCTTAACAGAAAAATTGGATTATCTGCAACAGCTCGGTATTAACGCACTCTGGATTAGTTCACCACTAGAACAAATGCACGGCTGGGTGGGTGGCGGTGAAAAAGGTGATTTTCCTCACTACGCCTATCATGGCTATTATCATCAAGACTGGACCAAAGTCGATGCGAATATGGGAACGGAAGCCGATCTTAAAAACCTGATTGAACAAGCTCATCAGCGGGGAATTCGCGTATTATTTGATGTGGTGATGAATCACACGGGTTACGCCACGCTTGCTGATATGCAGCAATTTGGTTTTGGTAGCCTGTATTTAAAAGACACGGAAATTCAACAAACCCTTGGCGAAAATTGGACAAATTGGCGACCAAAAGCAGGGCAAAATTGGCATAGTTTTAATGACTATATTAATTTCTCCGATAAAACCGCTTGGGCGAAATGGTGGGGCAAAGATTGGGTGAGAACCGATATTGGCGATTATGATAGCCCGAAATATGATGATCTCAGAATGTCGTTGGCTTCGCTGCCTGATCTCAAAACCGAAAGCGAAAGTGCGGTGCAGTTACCCAATTTTTATCAACAAAAAACCGATACGCAAGCTCAATTTATGCCGAATACCAAAGTACGAGATTATTTAATTCATTGGCTTTCCGATTGGGTGGTGAAATATGGCGTGGACGGTTTCCGTGTTGATACCGCAAAACATGTGGAAAAATCCACTTGGTTACAGCTCAAACAATCTACTCAACAAGCCTTAACTCAATGGCAAAAAGCCCACCCAAAAGCGAGTTTTAACCAACCTTTCTTCATGGTAGGCGAGGCTTGGGGACATGGTGTGTTTAAAAGTGATTATTATGCTAATGGCTTTGATGCCATGATTAATTTTGACTTTCAAGATCAAGCCAAAAACAGCCTTGATTGCTTTGCCAATATTGCACCGATTTATACTGAAATGAATAATAAGCTGAAAGATTTTAATGTATTGAGTTATTTATCATCACACGATACCCGTTTATTTTTCCATTCAGACAGTAGCGAAAATATTGATAAACAAAAAACCGCCGCCAATTTATTATTACTCGCCCCAGGTAGCGTACAAATTTATTATGGTGACGAAAGCGGACGAGAATTTGGGGCAACAGGTTCCGATCCAATGCAAGGTACCCGATCAGATATGAACTGGCAAGATCTCAAGGAAAATGTAGCCAAACAGCAACTTATGCAACATTGGCAAAAACTCGCTCAATTTCGTCAACAACACCCAGCGATTGGGGCTGGCATACAAACTGCGGTGCAAAATGATAAATATTTTGCTTTTAGTCGAGAACATGGCAGCGACAAAGTTATGGTGGTTTGGTTAGGGCAATAGACAGATTTTGGTTAAGTAAGTAACTAATCTGCTCTTAATATTAGTATATTTAGAGCAGATTTTTTTATTTTGATTATTCAGGCACACCACGCAACATCGGAACAGGTGTGTAAGGTGCAACATTGGTTGGGGCGGGCAAATCACTAAACAATAAAATAAATGGTTTCGGTGGAATCACTTTTTCATCACGCCATAGACTACCCATACTCACTAATTGAATATCCGTTGGTAAATTCGCCAGTCCAGCCTGCAATACCGCAATGGTATTTTTACGTGGATGTCCAATCACAATAGATGTACCCTGTTTTCTGGCATGTTGAATCGCCAGTTGATATTGATGTTGTACATCTGCAAGGGCATCACTGTCATCAAGAAAAATATGCCGATCTAAGGATTTTACCCCTTGTTCTTTCGCCACGTTACCAGCCACACTACTGCCGATAGTTCGACTATCTAAAAAGAATAAATGCTGCTCGGCAAGTTCTTGCATTAAGTATGTCATTAACGTACGATCAGAGGTTGCGGCACTACCCATGTGATTATTCATACCAATGGCAGCGGAAACAATGCTCTTAGCCGTTTGTACTCGCTGACTTACTTCATCTTGCGACATACCTAGCGTCAATCCGCCCCCTTCAATTTTCATCTTAGATTTAGGTTGCATCGGCATGTGAATTAACACATCTCGCCCTTGCTCTCGTGCTTGTTGATTACGTTGGCGAGCATAGGGTGCGGCAGGAATAATAGCCACCGAAATCTGCCTTGGCATCGCAAAAACGGCGGCATCTTCTTTTTGATGATAACCAACATCGTCAATTACAATGGCGAGCTTGGCTGGTTGAGCTTGAGTTAAACCAGCCCAAAGTGCGGTGCTTAAAAACAAAAATTTTTTCCACGCCATGGCTTTCTATCTCAACCAATTTAACGGATTCACCGCATTACCTTGGCGGCGAATTTCAAAATATAACCCTGAACGAGATTGCCCACCACTGTTACCGACTTCAGCAATTTTTTGTCCAGCGTTCACTAACGCCCCAGTTTTCACAAACACCGCTTGATTAAAACCATACAATGACATATAACCCTTACCATGATCGATCACCACCACTTGACCATAACCCGCCAGCCAATTAGATAAAATCACCCGACCGCCCGAAATGGCTTTTACCCCTGTGCCAGAACTGGCAGAAATCACTATCCCTTTCCATTTTACTTCACCAGCTTGGATCGAACCAAAATGATGCAGCACTTTACCCGAAACTGGATAGGCATATTTACCATTTAACCCTGCACCAGAACGGATTAATTGTTGTTCTTGAACAGTCGGTTGATAAACCTTATTGGTACGTTTTTCTTCGTCTTGTTTTTTCTGAGCTAACTGTTCACGTTCTTTCTTTTCTTGCACTACCGCTGCTTGTTCCGCACGTTTAATCTCATTTTGTAAGGCTTGTTCATTGGCTTTCAAGCTATCTAATTTATTTTGTTCTTGTGCTAGGGTTTTGTTCAACTGATTTAAGGTACTTTGCCGTTCATGTTTGGCTTTTTGTAATTCTTGCTGCTGTTTTTTCTGTTCCGATAATTGCGTTTTTTGCTCCTGTTGCTGACCCGACAAATAGGCTTTTTGTTGCTCTAATTGTTGTTGTGTCGCTTTCAGTTCATTTAACAAAGCTAACCGAGATTGATTCATGTGTTTCGCATAGATCATCATTCGATCGTTATTTTTAGCATCATCGGACAATAAATGTTCCACCACTGAATTTGGATTACCAGAACGATAAATAGCATCTAACTGCTTGGCTAATTTCGCTTTTTGTTTTTTTTGCTGTTGTTCAAGGGATTTTATTTGACGATTAGTTTCCGCAATAATTTTTTGCGTTTCTTTTAAACTGGTTTCTGTTTCTCGCAACGTTCCAACCACATTATTAATTTTATTTTCTTGGGTTTCTAACGCAGATTGCAGTTTATTTTGCTCCTGTTTGCGTTGAGCAATTTTCTGTTCTTGCTGTTTGATTTGGGTTTTAATTTGGTTCAAATCAGCACCTTGGCTAGAAAGAGAAACCAATAACCCCATACTAAAAAGTGCGGTTAATTTTGGCAATTTTTTAAATAATGAACAAAGCAACATGTTTTTTCCGATTTTTCGCTAACATAATCAAATTTCTTGCTAAATATACCATTATTTTTGAGAAAGATCAGGAAACCATGGCTTTTCACTTTCAAATTTTGCAAATTTTTGCTATAAAGTATGATGTTATTTTATTTATTTTTATCAACTAGGAGATCCCTATGCAATTAGTCTTTATTCGTCACGGTTTCAGTGAATGGAACGCAAAAAATTTATTTACCGGTTGGCGTGATGTTAATTTAACCGAACGTGGTATTGAAGAAGCAAAATCAGCAGGGCAAAAATTAAAAGCAGCTGGTTTTGAATTTGATATTGCATTTACTTCGGTATTAACCCGTGCGATCAAAACTTGTAACATCGTGTTAGAAGAAGCTGGTCAACTTTGGATTCCACAAGTCAAAAACTGGCGTTTGAATGAACGTCACTACGGCGAATTACAAGGTTTAGATAAAAAAGCCACTGCGGAAAAATATGGTGATGAACAAGTTCACATTTGGCGTCGTTCTTACGACACATTACCACCATTATTAGATCCGAAAGATCCTAATTCAGCCCATAATGACCGCCGTTATGCTCATTTACCAGCAGACGTGGTACCAGATGGTGAAAACTTAAAAGTAACTTTAGAGCGTGTACTTCCATTCTGGGAAGATCAAATTGCACCTGCTTTATTATCAGGTCAACGTGTATTAGTAACTGCTCACGGTAACTCATTACGTGCCTTGGCAAAACATATTGAAGGCATTTCTGATGCAGACATTATGGATTTAGAAATCCCAACGGGTCAGCCATTAGTGTATGAATTAGATGATAACTTAAAAGTCATCAGCAAACGCTATCTTTAATTTTTTAACCGTCAATCAAATGGCACAACATGTTGTGCCATTTTTATCTAAAAATATGAATATTAGAACTGCCCAACCACAAGATCTGCAAGCTATTATTGAGATCTATAATCAAGCAATCCCTACTCGCCGTATCACAGCTGATCTTACCCCCGTGACCGAGCAACAACGCCGTCCGTGGTTTGAAGAGCATTTTAATAATCAAACACACCCATTGTGGGTCATGGTTGAAAATGTGACTGAAAGTGCGGTACAAAATGAAAGAATTTTGGGCTGGTTTAGTTTTTCTCCTTTCTATAAACGTGCCGCTTTCGACCAAACGGTGGAAATCAGTTTATATTTAGATCAACAGGCAAGAGGCAAAGGTTACGGCAGTCAAGCCTTGCAATTTATGCAAAATCAAATGTCTAATTGCGGTATAAATACCCTAATGGCTTATGTGATTGAAGAAAATCACGCCAGCCGTCATCTTTTTGAAAAACACCATTTTAAACAATGGGGACGTTATCCCAATATCGCCAATATGGGCGATAGCTTACAGACGTTTTTGGTGTATGGGTTTCAGGCAACCGTATAAATACAATTAGAATTTAACTTGTTAGGCACATTTTTATAAGTATGAATAAGCAACAATACGATGATCTTCTCGCTAAAAAAAGCAAAAAATTGACCGCACTTTTAGCACCTTTTGATGCACCAGCATTGAGCGTGTTTGCTTCGCCTATACAACATTTTCGTATGCGTGCTGAATTTCGGGTGTGGCATGAGCAAGATGATCTTTACCATATTATGTTTGATCAAAAAACTAAACGGCGTTATCGAGTCGATCAGTTGCCTATTGCCAGTGCATTAATTAATCGCATGATGTTAAGCCTATTGCCGTTGTTAAAAGAACAAGATATTCTGCGGCATCGATTATTTCAAATTGATTATTTAACTACATTGAGTGAGCAGATTATTGTGAGCTTGTTGTATCACAAAAACCTTGATGATGATTGGGTTGCCGCTGCCAAACAATTAAAAGTGCGGTTAGAAAATAAAGGGTTTTCTGTCCAAATTATTGGACGTGCGGCTAAACAAAAAATTTGTTTAGATCGGGATTATGTAGATGAAATATTACCGATTAACGGTAAAAATTATGTCTATCGCCAAGTAGAAAATAGCTTTACCCAGCCCAATGCGATGGTGAATTGTCAAATGTTGCAATGGGCGGTGGACTGTACACAAAACAGCCAAGGAGATTTGCTTGAACTCTATTGTGGTAACGGTAATTTTTCAGTGGCATTAGCACAAAATTTCCGTAAAGTATTGGCAACCGAAATCGCTAAACCGTCAGTGAATGCTGCCCAGTTTAATATTGTGGCAAACAATATTGATAATTTGCAAATTATTCGTATGTCAGCGGAAGAATTTACCCAAGCGATGAATGGGGTACGTGAATTTAAACGTTTGAAAGGGATTGACCTAAAAGCCTATCAGTGTAATACCATTTTTGTTGATCCACCACGGGCAGGGCTTGATGCGGATACCGTGCAGCTGGTGCAACATTATGATCGGATTTTGTATATTTCTTGCAATCCTCATACCTTATGCAGCAATTTACAAACTTTATGCCAAACACACCGTATTGAACGTGCCGCATTGTTTGATCAATTCCCTTACACCGAGCATGTAGAAGCAGGTGTATTGTTAGTGAGAAAGTAAGATGGAAAAAAATTACACACAATTTGTTAAACGAGCCAGCCAGCTTGCGATTGTTGTCGCCAGCGTGCTAATTCTAATTAAAGCCTTTGCTTGGTGGCAAACGGGATCGATTGCAATTTTAGCGGCGATGACGGATTCTGTGGTGGATTTATTTGCCTCCATTACCAGCATTTTGGTGTTGCGTTTTGCCTTGTTACCACCTGATCATAATCACGCATTTGGTCACGGCAAAGCCGAATCATTGGCTGCCTTAGCACAAAGTGCGTTTATTGCAGGATCAGCGGTATTCTTACTTTTACAAGGTACACATAAATTAACCAATCCGCAAATTATCGACAATTCGCAACTGGGGATTTGCGTCAGTATTATCTCAATTGCTTTTACCGCTGCATTAGTGGGTTATCAGAAAAAAGTGATTAAACTGACCGAAAGCCCCGCCATTCAAGCGGACTGCCTGCATTATCAAACGGACTTATTAATGAACGTGGCAATTTTAATTGCAATGTTGTTGAATATGTATGGGTTTATTTATACTGATGCTATTTTTGCGATTGGGATTGCACTTTATATTGCCTATAACGCCTTTAAAATGGCTTGGGAAGCGTTGCAGGTGTTATTAGACAAAGCCTTGCCACCAGAAGAAATCGATCAAATCAAACGCATGGCAGAACAACATCGCAATATTATTGGTATTCATAGCATTTGTACTCGCCGTGCGGGAGCAGTACGCTTCATTCAATTGCATTTGGAATTACCTGATAGTTTAACTTTATTCCAAGCTCATCAAATTACCGATGAGTTGGAAGAAAAAATCCTAACCGTATTTCCGAATGCGGATATTATTATTCATCAAGAACCTAAATCTATTGTAGATTTAGAAAGAGCGCAGGGTTTGATATGATTCAACTGATTTGTGAAACTGAAAATCAGGATTTTTTCACCGCACTTTGTGCTAATCAAGGGTTAATTCACAATCCTAATAGCCCGTTAGCCTTAGTACAAACTCAAGTTGGCGATGAAATTCGGTTAGAATTACGCAAATTAGACGAGCTTAAACAGGGAGCGGTTTTTGTGGATTTTGTTGGGGGAGTAATGGCTCACCGCCGTAAATTTGGTGGTGGACGAGGTGAAGCGGTTGCCAAAGCGATTGGCATAAAAGGCAATGAATTACCGACTGTCATTGATGCCACAGCAGGATTGGGGCGAGATGCCTTTGTCTTAGCCAGTATTGGTTGTCAAGTTCGTTTAGTGGAACGCCACCCAGTCGTGCGTTTATTACTACAAGATGGTTTACGCCGAGCTTATCTTGATGCTGAAATTGGCAGTATGTTACAGCAGAATTTACAATTACTGCCTATCTGCACAATTGATCAACTTGATCCCCTGACAGATTTTGCTGATGTGGTTTATCTTGATCCGATGTATCCACATAAACAAAAATCCGCCTTAGTCAAAAAAGAAATGCGATTTTTCCAACAGCTTGTCGGTGCTGATTTAGATGCCGATCTTTTGCTAACCACCGCCCTAAAACTTGCTCAGAAACGAGTGGTAGTCAAACGCCCCGATTACGCTGGATTTCTGGCTGAAAAAGCACCGCACTTTAGCCGCACAACTAAGAATCATCGGTTTGATGTTTATCTTGTCCAAGCCTAATCGTTATTTATCACTAATTTTGTTCCATCAGTATAAATAATCTTCATCGCAATATTAGAAAGGTTTATGTGTTTAGATCCTTCTTTGGCGGCTTGTATAAAGGCTGGTGGTAATTGTGCTGTGATAACAGGAAACGCCAAATCAATTTCTTGACCCGCTCGCAAGCCTTTTTTATTAAAATTAACTGGAGCGTCCAAGTTTAATAAAACCTGTCCGTTGTTCGTAAATTGTGATACCCAATGCACTGTTTTAATTGGTTTTTGACCAATATTTTTCAGATGATATTTAAATTCTATAATCGACTGTTTCTCTGAATTCACGCTTGGATTAGCCCCCGTATATTGCAGTGCAACAGATTGTGAGAACAGTTTTAAAAGCATTTTTTTTCCAGTTTCATCATTTTGTTCACTGGTTGTAAATGCTACTGGGTGTGTTTGCCGAGTCGTTTTAGCACTCACTTGCATTACGACAACAGCTGATAAAATCATAGCCACTAAAGGGCGAAGTAATTTCATTATTCTCTCCTATAAAATGAAATCTCAAAAATAAATCGGGCGTTATTGTACATGGATTCATGAACGGTGTAAAAGACTTCCTATTATGTAAATAATCCTGTTGTTCTGATCTTCAATTTAGCATCTTCTTCAACTGATACAAATAACCCAACGCCTGTTTTGGGCTTAACTCATCTGGATCGAGTTTTTCTAACATCTCTAACACTTCGTTTTTACTTTCATCTTCATTTAATAAAGGTAACTCTGCCTGAAGTGATAAAATGTCAGATTTTTTTACCGCACTTTTGCTTGATAATTTCTCAAGCTGAGTTAATTTTTGTTTTGCCAGCTTAATCACATTTTGTGGCACACCCGCTAAAGCTGCCACGGCTAAACCATAACTTTTACTGGCAGCACCGTCTTGTACGCTGTGCATAAAAGCAATGCTGTTATTATGTTCTAGGGCATCTAAATGCACATTCATTGTGCCAGTGATCTGTTCTGGCATGGCAGTGAGTTCAAAATAATGGGTAGCAAATAGGGTAAGACTTCTGATTTTTTTAGCTAACCATTCGGCACAAGCCCACGCCAGTGATAAACCGTCATAGGTAGATGTGCCACGTCCTATTTCATCAATCAAGACTAAACTTTGTGCGGTGGCTTGATGGAGGATATTTGCCATTTCGGTCATTTCTACCATAAAAGTGGATCGTCCCGATGCCAAGTCGTCACTTGCCCCAATACGGGTGAAAATACGATCAATAGGACCAATCACTGCTCGTTCTGCGGGGACGAAACTACCGATATATGCCATTAAGGTAATCAATGCGGTTTGTCGCATATAGGTACTTTTACCGCCCATATTTGGTCCTGTGATAATCAGTAAATGACGTTGTTGATTGAGTTCCACAGGGTTGGCAATAAAAGGGTCTTTCAATACTTGTTCCACCACAGGGTGGCGACCATTTTCAATTTTTACCCCAATTTCATCGCTAAATTCAGGTTGCACATAATTTAACGTTTCTGCCCGTTCGCTCAAATTAACCAATACATCTAACTCGGCAAGGGTAAGACTGGCTAATTGTAGATCACCTAAGTGCGGTAGAATTTGCTCAAAAATTTCATCATAAAGCTGCTTTTCTAACGCCAAACTTGCCCCTTTGGCTTTCAGGACTTTATCTTCGTACGTTTTTAATTCAGGAATAATATAACGTTCGGCATTTTTTAAGGTTTGACGGCGAACATAGTGAATCGGTGCTTTGTGAGCTTGCCCTTGGCTAATTTGAATGTAGTAACCATGTACCGCATTAAATCCGACTTTCAAGGTATCAATCCCTGTGGTTTCTCGTTCACGGCGTTCTAAATCTTCTAAATATTGGGTTGCCCCTTGGGCTAGACTTCGCCATTCGTCTAATTCTGCATGATAGCCTTCGGCGATCACGCCACCGTCACGGATTAACAGAGGCGGATTGTCAATAATCGCCCGTTCCAGCAAATCTAAAATGCGTGGAAATTCGCTAATTGATAAGGAAAGTGCGGTGAATTTTGGCGAAATTTTGAGAATTTGATTAATTTCAGGTAATTGTTCCAACGCCAAACGTAAACGAGAAAAATCTCTTGGGCGAGCGGTGCGTAACGCAACTCGAGCTAAAATCCGTTCCATATCGCCCACTTGTTGCAACAAGGGTTGTAGTTGAGCAATTAAATCGAGCTGTAAGATTTCCGCAATATAGCTGTGACGTGAACGTAACTTTTCTATTTGACGAATGGGTTGATGTAACCAACGTTTTAATAAACGGCTCCCCATGGGTGTAACACATTTATCCAACACCGCAGACAAGGTATTTTCGCTCCCACCAGTTAAATTTTGAGTCAGTTCAAGATTGCGTCTAGTGGCGGCATCTAATTGAATATTCTCATTATTTTGGATTAAACTGATACTTTGAATATGGGGTAATGCAGTACGTTGGGTATCCCTGACATATTGAATTAAACAGCCTGCGGCACACAAACCGAGAATCGCTTTTTCTACCCCAAAGGCAGTAAGATTTTGCGTACCGAATTGACGATTAAGTAACTGCACAGCAGTACCTAATTCAAATTCCCAAATAGGACGACGGCGTAAGCCTTTGCTGTTGGCAAGCATATCCATTTCGGCAAAATCTTCGCAATACAATAATTCGGCAGGTGCTAAACGTTGTAATTCGGCTTTTAAGGTTTCTTTATTTTCAGGTTCGCTAATTTGAAAACGCCCTGAACTCATATCAATACTGGCTAAACCAAATTTGGCTTTTTCTTGATAAACCGCAACAATCAGATTATCTAAGCGTTCAGGTAACAGATTTTCATCACTCACCGTACCGGGTGTGACGATGCGTACAATTTTCCGCTCAACAGGACCTTTACTGGTGGCAGGATCGCCAATTTGTTCACAAATCGCCACGCTCTCGCCCAACTGTACTAATTTTGCTAAATAGCCCTCTACCGCATGATATGGCACGCCTGCCATAGGAATCGGCTCTCCTGCGGAAGCTCCCCGTTTCGTCAGTGAAATATCTAACAGGCTTGACGCTTTTTTAGCATCATCATAAAACAACTCATAAAAATCTCCCATGCGATAAAACAACAGAATATCGGGATTTTCTGCTTTTAGCGTTAAATATTGTTTCATCATGGGGGTGTGATTTTCAAAATTCTGCATAAAAAACTCATTGAGATTAGAAATGTTTAGCGAGATTATAGCAAAAAGTGCGGTGCTTTTTATGGGAGTTTTGGGATATTTATAGAAATTGTGATGATTTTTTAAAGATCATGTGTTTCTACTTGGTGTTAATCAGGTAGAAACACATTTCAGCAAAAAGCCCATTAAATATTCAGCATTTCCGCATCATCAATAAAATACTGATTCATATCAAAGGCTGGTTTGGCATCTTTATCTTTACCGATAATCCGAGCTGGAACGCCAGCAGCAGTAGCATATTCTGGCACAGGCTGTAATACCACGGAATTGGCACCGATTTTGGCGTATTTACCCACTTCAATATTGCCAAGAATTTTGGCTCCCGCACCAATCATTACACCTTCACGGATTTTTGGGTGACGATCGCCTGATTCTTTCCCAGTACCACCTAAGGTAACACCTTGTAAAATGGACACATCATTTTCAATTACAGCTGTTTCACCTACCACAATGCCAGTGGCATGGTCAAACATAATGCCACAGCCAATTTTTGCCGCAGGGTGAATATCCACATCAAAAGCGACTGAAATTTGATTTTGTAAATAAATGGCAAGTGAACGACGGTTATTTTTCCATAAATAATGAGTAATGCGGTAACTTTGAATGGCGTGAAAACCTTTCAGATAAAGCAACGGTGTGGATAACAATGCTACCGCAGGGTCACGTTGACGCACAGCGTTAATATCACAGGCGGCACTTTCAATAATACTTGGTTGAGATTGATAAACTTCTTCAATGATCTCACGTAAAGTAATCGCAGGCATATTGGCAGTAGCTAATTTATTAGCAAGAATATAGCTTAATACACTGCCTAAATTTTTATGCTTTAAAATCGTAGAATGAAAGAAACTGGCTAACATAGGTTCATGATCGACTAATTCTTTCGCTTCATCACGAATTTTATGCCATACATCATTTAACATAAATTACTCCTTATTCTTCTTTCTTCTCACGACTTAATAATGCCATAGCGGCATCTTTGGCGTTTTTATGATGAAATAATACTTGGTACATTTGTTCAGTAATCGGCATTTCAACACCTTGTCTTGCGGCTAATAATACCGCCTCTTTAGTATTGTAATAACCCTCAACTACTTGACCAATTTCATTCATTGCTTGTTCTGCTGAAACACCTTGCCCTAACATTAAACCAAAGCGACGATTCCTAGATTGGTTGTCAGTACAGGTTAACACTAAATCGCCTAAGCCAGACATTCCCATAAACGTATTGGGGTTCGCTCCCAATGATACGCCTAAACGACTGATTTCCGCAATACCACGAGTAATCAAGGCGGTACGGGCATTTGCACCAAATCCGATGCCATCTGAAATACCTGCGGCAATCGCAATAACATTTTTAATCGCACCGCCCAGTTGCACACCAATCATGTCTTGATTTAAATAGACACGAAAATGTTTACTACAATGAATACGATTTTGCAGTTCAACGGCGAATTGCTGATCATTAGCGGCTAACGAAATTGCAGTCGGTAAACCAGCGGCGAGTTCCTTGGCAAAAGTTGGTCCAGATAAAATTGCTAAAGGATAATGATTACCTAATTTTTCTTGAATAACCGTTTGTAGTAAGCGACCTGTATCTCGCTCTAAACCTTTGGTCGCCCACGCAATACGGCTATCTGGACGTAAATACGGTTTAATTTGGTCAATCACATCGGCAAAAACATGACTAGGTACAACAATTAATAAATCTCGTGATTTTTGCACCGCAGTTTCAAGATCTTCTTCTATATGTAATGCGGATGGAAACATAATATTTGGTAAAAAACGAGCATTTTGTCGTTCTTTTTCCAACTGGCGGCAATGCTCAACATTATGTCCCCACAGATAAGTAGGGAAATCATTGCGAGAAAAGGCAATCGCTAAAGATGTACCGTAGGAACCCGCTCCCAATACGCTAATCGGAGTTTGAATGGTCATATACAAATCCTTAGAAAAAAGCATCTCAAACAGAGATGCTCATTCGGAACAGCGGTTGTTTTGGTTGATATGTTCGACTAAAACAACCTTTAATTCATTAACAATAATTAATGAGCAGTTGGTTGTTCAGATTGTTGTTCTTCCTGCTCAATGCGGCGTAAATGTTCCATAAACAACGCATCAAAATTTACTGGAGCAAGATTTAATGCAGGGAATGTACCACGATTCACTAAGCTAGAAATTAATTCACGAGCATAAGGGAACAACATATTTGGGCATTGTGAAGTTAAACAATGTGCCATTTGCATATCTTCTAAACCGCTGATACTAAATACACCCGCTTGTTTGACTTCACAAATAAATGCCACTTCTTTGCTGTCTTCTAAGGTGGTTTCAGCAGAAATGTTTAACACTACTTCATATAAATCATCACCTAATTGTTTAGCTTCAGTGCTTAAATCAAAGCTTAAATTTGGTTTCCATTCTTGGTGGAAAATTTGTGGTAAATTCGGTGCTTCAAAAGACACATCTTTTACATAAATACGTTGAATTTGAAAAACAGCTTCAGGTTGAGCTTGTTCTGACGGTTGTTGAACTGGGTTTTGAGTTTCTTCAGTCATATAAAATCCTTATTTCACTAATGGTAAATTGGCAGCATTCCAACCAGCAATGCCTTCTTGTAATACATATACTTCAACAAAGCCTTGTTTAGACAAGATCTCCGCAGAAGTATTGGCAACGGCACCTGTAGCACAAACTAAAATGATCGGCATTTCTTTATGTTGTTCTATTTTGCCTAAATTATGTTTTTTAATATCAGTTGGCAAAAATTGTTTGCTATTAATGATATGACCACGTTTAAATTCATCAATACTGCGTAAATCGATCACCACTGCATCTTTATTATTGATTAACGCAACAGCTTGTGAATTATTGACTAATTTCACTTTACTTAAAGCAGATTTGACGAATACATAAATGGTTGCTACAAAAACAGCGACCCAAGCAACCACTAACAAGGTATGGTTTTTGGCAAATTGAGCTGCCAAAGGCATAAATTCTTCCATATTGTTCTCAAATGAAAATAAATAAAAGTAGGTGCTAAGTATAACCGACTTTCAGCTTGTTGCAAAAACTAATTTTAATTACACATTCAACCAAAAAGTGACAGGTCCATCATTGGTTAAGCTGACTTGCATATCTGCTGCAAATTGCCCTGTAGAAACTTGAATTTTTTCACCGCACTTTTTAACAAAATATTGATATAATTCATCTGCCATTTCTGGTGTTGCTCCTTTAGAAAAACTAGGACGCAACCCTTTTTGAGTATCTGCAACAAGGGTAAATTGTGATACCACTAATAATTCTCCACCAGCTTGTTGAACATTTAAATTCATTTTACCGTCAGCGTCCGTAAACACTCGATAATTCAGCACTTTTTCCACTAATTTGTCGGCTTTGCTCTGATTATCTTGTTTTTCTACCCCAAGTAATACTAATAATCCGTTGCCAATCTCTCCGACAATTTGGTTATCCACTTCGACTTTGGCTTGGCTCACTCGTTGAATCAATCCAATCATGCTTGTTTTTCCTTAATTTTTTGGCTAATTTCGTGTAAATTCAATTCGCCTGATTTAATCAACCGCATATCATCTAATACCGCTGCTAATTGAGCCCCCAATAAAATAAATGTCCAGCTTAACCACATCCATAATAGCATGATCGGTAAGGTTGCCATTGCCCCATAAATTAACTGATAAGAAGGGAAAGTGGTAATATACCAAGCAAAGGCTTGTTTGCCCAAAGTAAAAAATACGGCAGCAATTAACGCTCCTGCGGCGGCGTGTTGCCAATACACTTTTTGATTAGGCACCAATAAATAAATCAGTGAAAAACTTAACCAAGTTAACAAAAAGGGGACAAACGCCAATAATTTTAAGCCAAAAGGCAAATTAATCCCGTCATTAAATAATTTAAAGGAAGCAATATAGCTAGAAATAGCAATACTTGCACCAATAAAAATGGGTCCAAGAGTTAAGATCGTCCAATAAATAGCGAAAGAAAACACCAGACTACGATTCTTGGCTCGCCAAATATCATTAAGGGTTTGATCAATAGACTTGATTAGCATTAATGCCACTACAATTAAACTAACCACCCCTACCGCACTCATCTGTTTGGAATTATTAACAAATTCATCAATATACTGTCCTACAACATCACTCGCAGAGGGGGCAAAATTAGTAAAAATAAATTGCTTTAATGAATCCGTCATTTCATTAAACATCGGAAAAGCAGAAAAAATAGCAAATATCACCATGACTAACGGTACAATGGCTAAAGTGGTGCTATAAGTGAGTGACCCTGCTGCTTGGGTCAGTTTATTTTGTTGAAAACGTTGCCAAAAAACATTCAAAAATAACCAAATAGACGTTAAAAACTGATCATTTTTTTTCATAAGATTTTTCCTCTAAACTGCGGTACAATTTGCCATTATTTCTAAACTGAGAATTATTATGTTAGATATTGTTTTATATGAACCAGAAATTCCACAAAATACAGGTAACATCATTCGTTTATGTGCCAACACTGGTTTCCGATTACATTTAATTGAACCGCTTGGTTTTACTTGGGACGATAAAAGATTACGCCGTTCTGGCTTAGATTATCATGAATTCGCCGAAATCAAAAAACATAAAACCTTTGAACAATTTTTGCAAACGGAGCAACCTAAACGATTATTTGCAATGACGACCAAAGGAAGCCCTGCACACAGTGAAGTGCGGTTTGAATTAGGTGATTATTTGATGTTCGGACCAGAAACAAGGGGAATTCCCATGTCAATTTTAAACAATATGCCAATGGAACAAAAAATTCGTATTCCTATGACGGAAAACAGTCGTAGTATGAATTTATCAAACTCTGTAGCTGTAGCGGTTTATGAGGCTTGGCGACAATTAGGTTATCAAGGTGCAGTGAATTTAACACGCTGAGAAATATAACGAGCAAAAAAAATGCAATGAGAAATTATAATATTTTTCATCGCATTTTTAACTTTAATTGCTTTCCAATAAGAGAATAACAAATCCCTTAGTATCCTAAACATACCCTACATAAAGTGTCCCCACACCTGTAAGATATGAGTTGAATTATAAGGAAAATCTTTTCTCTGTAAATCACAAAATTGTAAAGCTAAAGTAAAGATTATTGATTTTAAATGCAATTTTAAAGAAATTTATTTTTACAGTTGAGCAAATAAACGCCATAATTCGATCAATTTCTCAATTAAATTGCTATTTTTTGATCAAGTTTTGCACTCTCAAATGCCTTTTCAATGATATTTAATACCAAAATAACCTGCTCTAGGCTGACTAACTGCGGTGCTCTTTCCGTAATATTTGCATAAAGATTATCAAATAACGCTCGATAACTGGTTGCTACATTTGGATAAGCATAACGCACAACTTGGTTATCTTGTTCAGTATGTAAAATACCCCACGATTCTTCACTCTCAGCATTCCAATTCCCCACGGGAACAATACCGTTGATTAACAGATTTTCTTGCTGATCGGCTTTCGCCTTAAGGTAAGAACCTAGTTTACCATGCAAGGCGAATTGTACGTTAGTTTCTCGAACATATTTACTCGCAATCAGCGATACTTTTAAACCGCTGGCATAGTATAAATGTACATCAAAATTATCATCTACCACAGAATCTTCATGCTGCGAACGAATATCCGCAAATACCGCTTGTGGTTTGCCAAATAAATACACCGCCTGATCAATTAAATGTACACCTAAATCATACATCAAGCCTGTGCCTTGTTCGCCCGTTTCTTTCCATTGTTTCGGATTTTTACTTTTAGCATAACGTTCCATACGGATTTCACAATCCACGGGTTCACCGATTAACCCTTTTTGTAAAATTTCTTTTGCGGTAGCGATATGACTATCCCAACGGCGGTTTTGATAAACATACAAAGTAATATTATGTTGTTTAGCTAACTCGCTTAACTCTAACGCTTGTTGTGCAGTTGCCACTAACGGCTTTTCTACCAACACATTTTTTTTCGCTAAAATAGCTTGTTTCACCATAGCATAATGGGTTTGATTTGGCGTAGTAATCACCACCAGATCGATCTCATCAGTTAATAATTCTGCGTAATCTCGCACAATTTGCACATCAGGCAACCATGCTTTGGCTCGTTCAGTAGAACGCTCATACACTTTACGGATTTGGAAACGTGGATCGGATTTAAAAAAGGGGATATGGAAAAGGCGAGCAGAATAACCGCTACCCGCAATAGCGACATTAATGGATTTCATGATTTTTCCTAGTAAAAGACCCCATATTTACATACGGGGTTAAGCATATTACGCCACGCTGTGGCTAGAAAAGATGCGGAGCATCGTTACTATTCATAGCCCTGTACGTTAGTGCAGAGAATACAAATTATTGCACAAAATCCGCATACTCATTAATGAATTTTTGTAATTTTTGTTTCACATCTTCAGAAGCAATTTCACCTTGCTCATTAAATACACCACCGAAAATTCCTGGCACTTGTGCCACGTTTGGTAACAATTTCATGTTCACATAATGAGCTGTGACTAAGGCTTTTAAACTTGCCGTTACACCAGCACCGTCAGTTGCTGTCACGGTCACAATACCAGCAGGTTTACCGATCCATAGGCTTTCACCTGATGGGCGAGAACCAATATCCACAGCATTTTTTAATACTGCTGGAGTACTACCGTTATGTTCTGGGCTTACAAATAAAATCCCATCTGCTTCGCTAATTTGTTTACGAAAACGGACATATTGTGCTGGGCTATTGTCGTCTAAATCACGGTTATATAGCGGAAGATCCGCAATTTCCAAGAAATTTAGTTGAATGCTGGTTGGTGCGATAGCTTTTAAATACTTAGCCACGATTTGGTTAAATGAAGTTTTGCTATTACTTCCTACTAATACTGCAATTTGTTTTGCCATAATAATTTTCCTCTTAAAATGTATTTTTTATCTTAGACCTAAGTTTAGACCAAATCAAACAGTAAAAATTCCACTTCACTGTCTGTTTTAATTTTCAACTCTTGTTCTGCTTTGATCCCTAACGCATCACTGGTATTTAACTCAACCCCATTGATAGTTAGTTTTCCTTTAACCACTTGCAACCAATAACTGCGGTGAGAATTTAGGCTAATTTCTTCAGTACGGTTAGCTGCCAGTTGATAACGCCATAATTTCATATCCTGATAAATTTTAAAAGACCCGTCACTGGCATCTGGGGATAAAATTAAAGTTCCACCTTGTTTATCCTCAAATTTACCCTGTGCATATCTTGGGGTAATATTTTTCTGATTTGGAATGATCCAAATTTGATATAAATGCAAGGTTTCTTTTTCATCTGGATTAATTTCTGAATGAAAAATCCCACTACCAGCCGACATAATCTGAAATTCACCCGCTTTTACTTCGGTCTGATTACCCATACTATCTTGGTGAGCCACACGCCCGTTTAGTACATAAGTCAAAATTTCCATATTATCGTGGGGATGTTTACCAAAACCACGTACTGGAGCAATAAAATCTTCATTAATTACTCGTAAATGGGAAAAATGAATATAGTTGGGATCATAATAACTACCAAAAGAAAAAGTATGATAGCTTTCTAACCAATCAAATGAACCGTCACCACGTTCCTTTGCGTATCTTATTTGTAACATATAATGTTGTTCTCCAATTAGATTTATAAGGGTAAGTTTAACTGTTATTTATTATGAGATAAATATCTCATTTATTGAAACATTATTAATTAAAAGTAAAGTATAAGAGCATAAATAACCCTTTGACCACGACAAAGTGCGGTATTTTTTTTCGTTTTTTTTGTGTAGAATGATAAATAACGTCACAATATAGAAGAAAAGGAAATTTATTATGACCACAGTTATTCATACAGATAAAGCACCCGCAGCCATAGGACCTTATGTACAAGCTGTGGATTTAGGTAATTTAGTGCTGACTTCAGGACAAATTCCTGTCAATCCAGCCACAGGGGAAATTGCAACGGACATTGTGGCTCAAACACGTCAATCGTTAGAAAATATTAAAGCGATTGTCGAGCAAGCAGGATTAACGGTTAGCGATATTGTAAAAACCACTGTTTTTGTAAAGGATCTTAACCATTTTGCTGCCGTTAATACAGAATACGAACGTTTCTTCCAAGAAAATAATCACCCGACTTTCCCTGCTCGTTCTTGTGTTGAAGTAGCTCGTTTACCAAAAGATGTTGGCTTAGAAATTGAAGCCATTGCGGTTAGAAAATAAGTGGTAAAGATTATGGCATCACAATTTAAACTTATCGGCTTTGATTTAGACGGTACTCTAGTCAATAGCCTGCCTGATTTAGCACTTTCGGTAAATTCTGCTTTAGCGGAATTTAATTTTCCACTAGCAGAAGAAAGCCTAGTACTCACTTGGATTGGTAATGGTGCAGATGTATTAATTAGCCGAGCTTTGGATTGGGCTATGCAACAAACTGGTAAACCACTAGACGAACAGCAAATCCAGCAATTAAAACTGCGGTTTAATTTTTATTACGGTGAAAATTTGTGTAATGTGAGTCGTTTATATCCGAATGTAAAAACCACTTTAGAACAGTTAAAAGCTCGTGGGTTTGTGTTGGCTGTAGTAACCAATAAACCAACTAAACACGTTCAACCTGTATTAAAAGCCTTTGCTATTGACCATTTATTTAGTGAAACCTTAGGCGGTCAATCTTTACCAGCGATTAAACCGCATCCAGCACCACTTTATTATTTATGTGGTAAATTTGGTTTTTATCCACACCAGATGTTATTTGTAGGGGATTCTCGCAATGACATTCTCGCCGCTCACAATGCTGGCTGTGCAGCAGTAGGCTTAACCTACGGCTATAATTACAACATTCCGATTGCAGAAAGCCACCCTGAATGGGTATTTGATGACTTTGCGGATATTCTAAAAATCGTTTAAACTGCGGTACAAAAATAGCAAGTTTTAAGGAACAAAAAATGACTAAACCAGTTGTATTAAGTGGCGTTCAGCCATCAGGTGAATTAACTATTGGAAACTATCTCGGTGCATTACGTCAATGGGTCAAAATGCAAGATGACTTCGATTGTCTGTTCTGTATCGTGGATTTGCACGCTATTACCGTTCGTCAAGATCCTGATAAATTACGTAAAGCCACTTTAGACGTGCTTGCACTCTATTTGGCCTGTGGCATCGACCCAGAAAAAAGCACCATCTTTGTGCAATCTCATGTACCTGAACATACGCAATTAGCATGGGTATTAAATTGTTACACCTATTTTGGTGAAATGAGCCGTATGACGCAATTCAAAGATAAATCCAGTAAATACGCTGAAAATGTGAATGTGGGCTTATTTACTTATCCTGTATTAATGGCGGCGGATATTTTATTATATCAAGCCAACCAAGTCCCCGTGGGCGAAGACCAACGTCAACACCTTGAAATCACGCGTGATATTGCACAACGTTTTAATGCTTTATATCCAAATGAAAAAGGGGAATTATTTGTAGTACCAGAAGCCTTTATTCCAAAAGCAGGGGCAAAAGTGATGGCATTGCAAGATCCTACTAAGAAAATGTCAAAATCCGATGAAAACCGCAATAACGTGATTACCTTGTTGGAAGATCCAAAATCTGTTGAGAAAAAAATCAAACGAGCTATGACCGATGGCGAAGAACCGCCTGTGGTACGTTATGATTTACAAAATAAAGCGGGGGTATCGAACTTATTAGAGATTCTTTCCGTGATTCGTGATGTGCCGATTGCGGATTTAGAAAAAGAATTTGAAGGTAAAATGTATGGTCATTTAAAAGGGGCGGTAGCAGAAAACGTAGTCAGCATGTTAACTGAGTTACAAGAGCGTTTTTATCATTATCGTAATAATGAAACCTTGTTAAATCAAATTGCATCGGAAGGTGCAAAAAAAGCCCGTGAACGTGCAGCCAACACCTTAGCCAGCGTTTACCAAGCCATCGGGTTTGTACCCGCCCAATAAACTTTTGTAGTAAATTATAGTCTAAATTAAGGTGTGATAACTCACGCCTTAATTTTTAGGAGCAAACATGAAAATTCTTAAATTTATTACCGCACTTTGTGCTTTAACGACTGCTAGCCTTGCTCAAGCGGTGGATTACAATATCAAATACAGTTCCAACTACTTAATGCCAGCGTATGTGCATTTTAGTGAGAATGGGGCAAATTATTCTATTAATGCCAAAATTAATGTACCGCTTTATAACATTCAATTTATTTCATCAGGTACACACGATAGCCGTAATTTCACCATGTTTAATTACAAAGATACTCGCAATAAAAACACCTACGCATTGGCAAAAATCAATGGTAAACAAATTGAATACGGTAAAGTAAAAAGTGGATTAAAAACCGAAAGTGTAAGTATGCCTGTTTATGATTTATTTACCATGGCATTCCAATTAACTTATTATGATAAATTACCCACCAATTTCATCATTACTAATGGCAAAAAACTTTATCCAATGAATAATGTTTTCGTGAAAAAAAGCGAACAAAATATCACAGTGTCAGGTCGAGCCATAAAAGAACTAACCTATACCTTTAAAACAGGTGATAAGGATATTATGGTCAAAAAATATCAAGACGAACAATTTCCACGTTATTTAAAATATACTCGTGATGGCGATAATTATGAGCTGACATTTAGTGAATTAATCAAGTAAGGACTTTTGGCAGTACAACAACGCTCGCCCCATTGAAAAATATGGGGCGAGCTTTTATCTTTATTCCCCAATTAAATCATAAATTTCTGCGTCTTTACGATCTAAATAATGGGTTGACTGGATACGACGAATCGTGCGAGATTTACCTCGAATTAACAAGGTTTCAGTGATAGCAAGATTACCTTTACGTTGAATCCCTTTTAATAGTTCACCATTGGTAATTCCTGTAGCGACAAAAGCTAAATTATCATCTTTGGCTAAATCTTCTAAACGTAAAATTTGATTAACCGCTATACCATTTTGTGTACAACGACGAATTTCATCTTCTGCTATTTTTTGATTTTCTGGAGTATCTTCCTTAACCTGATTACGTGGTAATAAACGTGCTTGCATATCACCACCTAACGCACGCACTGCTGCTGCGGTTACTACTCCCTCAGGGGCTCCACCGATACCGTATAGCATATCGACACCGCCATCAGGTAAACAACATAATAATGCACCTGCCACATCTCCATCAGGAATAGCTAATACTCTGGCACCCAGTTGCTGAATTTTTTTAATCACTTGATCATGACGTGGTTTAGCTAATACCATTACCGTCACTTGGCTCATAGATTTACCTAATTTTTGTGCCACTCGGCGTAGGTTTTGTTCAATCGGTAAAGATAAATCGATCATTCCTTTCATTTCCGCACCGACAACCAATTTTTCCATATACATATCTGGTGCTCGTAAAAAGGTTTGTTTACCACCTGCTGCTAATACAGAAATAGCATTAGATTGTCCCATTGCGGTCATTCTTGTACCATCAATCGGGTCAACTGCAATGGCGATCTGTTCACCTTTGCCAGTCCCTAATTTTTCACCGATATACAACATCGGTGCTTGATCAATTTCGCCCTCACCAATCACCACTTCCGCATCCATTTCCATTTGATTGAGCATAAAACGCATGGCTTTCACCGCCGCATCATCTGCCGCATTTTTGTCACCACGTCCTAACCAAGCAAAAGCGGCTAAGGCTGCCGCTTCGGTAATACGAGAAAACTCAATGGCTAATAATCTGTTCATTTTACAGTTCCTTATTATTAAATAAAATTTCCTTTATTTTAGCACCTGCATTAAGCCTTGTATTAAAAAATTCGCAGTAATAACTATTTTTTCTCATTTGCTACTTTTAAAACCTAGCATATATGGGTAGAATAACTGGCATACTCTCACGTTATTTTTGAAAGGAATTTATTATGTCATTAGAAATTTTAGATCAGTTAGAAGGCAAAATCCGACAAGCAGTTGAAACTATTCAATTACTTCAATTAGAAGTAGAAGAATTAAAAGACAGAAATCAACAAGCTCAACAAGCCTATGATGCGTTACGCAATGAAAACGAGCAATTAAAAATGGAACACGATAGCTGGCAAGAACGTTTACGTTCATTGTTGGGACAAATTGATAACGTATAATTCTATTTACAGAATAATGGGCAAACTTATAGTTTGCCTTATTTTTATCAAGCTATCACAAAACCCCCATAGACCAAAATATACCGCAAAAATGGTAAAATAGCGTTTATTCAGCAATATTGTGAAAGGTAATAAGGATAATCACCATGAAACAATCTGTTCGTCATCAGAAAATTATCGATCTGGTTAAACAAGAAGGCTATGTAAGCACGGAAGAATTAGTCGATATTTTAAACGTGAGTCCACAAACTATTCGGCGAGATTTAAATACCCTAGCAGAACAAGATCTTATTCGCCGTCACCACGGCGGTGCGGCACATCCTTCTTCCGCAGAAAATAGTGATTATGCCGATCGTAAAGAATTTCTATCGCAAGAAAAAAATAAAATCGCCCAAGCCGCGGCAAAGCTGATTCCTAATGGTTCATCATTATTTATTGACATTGGTACTACCGCCGAAGCCGTAGCAAATGCGTTGTTAAGCCATAAAGATTTACGTATCGTAACGAATAATATCAACGCTGCCCACATTTTAATGAAAAACGACAGTTTCCATATCACCATGGCAGGGGGAACATTACGTCAAGACGGTGGTATTATTGGCGAAGCCACCGTAGCGTTTATTTCGCAATTCCGTTTAGATTTCGGCATTTTAGGCATTAGTAGCATTGATTTAGACGGCTCTTTATTAGATTACGATTACCACGAAGTACAAGTAAAACGTGCGATTATCGAAAATTCACGCCAAACCTTGCTGGTATCCGATCACTCTAAATTTAATCGACATGCTATGGTAAAATTGGGAAACTTAACTGATGTGGATTATTTTGTGACAGATGGACTTTTGCCACCGTCTATTAAGGAACGGTTGGCGTTGTCCGATGTGACGATCATTCTGGGGCAAGAGTAATAAAATGAGGCATAGTAGAAAAAATAGTTCTATTTTCTAAATCGACTATACCTCTATTCATATTAGCTTATCTTTTTATCAGATTAGACTATTTACGATGTAAAAATTCCACCGCTGTATCTGGAAAATCCGTAAATACCCCTGTTGCCCCCGATTTATTTAATAACGCATCATACATCTGATTAACATCACTAAAAAATTCAGGTAAGGCATCTTTACGAACCGTATAAGGGTGAAGTTCTAATTTCGTTTTGGCAATATCTTGTACCATTGGGGTTAATTTAATATCACCTAATTTAGATGTTTTATCGTCCACCAACATATACCAACCTGGTCCGACTCCGTCTGCATATTTCTCAATTTCTTGCATAGCACCCGATTTAAACATCCAATCATAATTATAATTGACCCATTGACCTTGATTGTCCTTTTCTTCGGTTTCGTGCCAGTCGGTATAAGCCACTAGTTGAACCAATTTTAAATCCATACCCAGTTTTGGCATTAATTCATTTTTAATACGTTTTAATTCATTAAAATCAAAAGTCTGTAAATAAATAGGATCGGATTTATGCGTATAACCGTATTTTTTCAATACATTTAATACTTCAAGTGCAATATCTTTGCCATTTTGATGATGAAACCAAGGGGCTTTGATTTCAGGATAAATGCCTACTTTTTTACCTGTTGATTTTTCCAAACCTTGGATAAATTCTAGTTCATCTTCGAAAGTATGAATTTTAAAATGGGATTTCCACATAGGGAAACGATTTGGGTAAACCTGTTCTTGTTTACCATTTTCTACTTTAAAATTCTCGGTCATATTCAGGCTTTGAATTTCATCTAAGGTAAAATCAATCACGTAGTAACGACCATCAGGACGATGACGGTCAGGAAATTTTTTCGCAACATCAGTCAAACCATCTAAAAAATGGTCATGAATAACAATCAAACGATTGTCTTTTGTCATCGCAAGATCTTGTTCTAAATAATCTGCCTTTTGAGCGAAAGCCAACGCCTTTGATTCTAAAGTATGTTCAGGTAAGTAGCCACTCGCCCCACGGTGAGCGATAACAATCTTATTTTGAGAGTGATCTGCCGCTTGCACTTGAATAGGGTTTACTAACCCAATAAAGGTTGACATAGCTAATGCTAAAGTTAGTTTGCTTAGTTTCATTGGAAATCTCCTTATCTTTATTGATAAAACTAAGGAACGATATATTGTATCGTTCCTTAATACATGAAATTAATTATTTACCATAGTGATCCGCTAATCTTGCTTTGTGTTTACCTTCTTCGACCATTACGATAAAGAGTAAGATAATAGCTAAAACACCACCTGTGATCATCACATAGAAACCGCCGTCCCAACCGTAGTATTCTGCTGCCCAACCAACGATCGCTGAAGCGGAAACAGTACCGCCAAGATAACCGAATAAACCTGTAAAACCTGCGGAAGTACCAGCGGCTTTTTTCGGTGCAAGTTCAAGGGCGTGTAAGCCGATTAACATGACAGGACCATAGATTAAGAAACCAACAGTGGTCATTAAAATAAAGTCGGTTAATTGATACGGATTTTCATACCAGTTGGCATAGTTAGCTAATTCTGCTTCTGGTGTAGCTGGATTTTTCCATAAGGCAACCACTGCAATGGTGGTTAAAATCATAAAGATAAATCCAGTTAAACCACGTTTACCTTTGAACACTTTGTCTGATACCCAACCGCATAATAACGTACCAGGGATCGCAGCTAATTCATAAATAGTGTACGCCCAAGCTGTACCTTTAATATTAAAGTGTTTGACTTCGCCGAGATACACTGGCGACCATTTTAATACACCATAACGAATTAAATAGACGAACACATTTGCGATCGCGATATACCATAACAATTTGTTTTTCAACACATAAGTCACGAAAATTTCTTTAGTGGTTAATTCTTGTTCGTTGGTTTTTTCATCATAGTTATCTGGATAGTCATTACGCCATTTTTCGATAGACGGTAAACCACAAGATTGTGGGGTGTCTTTCATCACAAAGTAAATGATGAATGAAACTACGATAGCAGCGATACCAGGATAGTACAGGGTTTGTTGCCACACGTCTTTCGCTGTAGCTTGTACACCGTGCGTATTAAAATAAATCGCACTCGCTAATAATACCATTGCCCCAGGCACCATACCGCCTAAGTTATGTGCGGTATTCCAAATAGACACGATTGTTCCACGTTCGGATTTAGACCACCAATGCACCATTGTACGACCGCACGGAGGCCACCCCATACCTTGAAACCAACCATTTAAGAAAATGAGAGCAAACATAATCATCACACCCGATGTTGCCCAAGGCATTAAGCCCATACACACCATGCAAAGACCAGATAAAAACAAACCAAATGGTAAAAACACTTTCGGATTCGAGCGATCAGACATTCCCGCCATCACGAATTTAGATAAACCGTATGCCAAACCTAATGCTGAACCAATAAATCCCAACTCAGCTTTATTGTACATACCTGCTTCAATTAATCCTTTTTGGGCTAAATCAAAGTTACCACGCACGAAATAATAAGCGGCATAACCAAAGAAAATCCCAGCAAAGACTTGCCAACGTAATTGTTTATATCTTGCGTCAACTTTGTCTGCGGGTAATTCCGCAATATGCGGTGCAGGTTTAAATGGACCAAACATAATGTTTCTCCTATGTGATTAAAGAGTATTAGAAATGATATTGTTTACATAACTGACGGAACTCGCTGACTTGTTGTTCCACCCAATCTGCATTTTTATTTAATTCAGGGGCAATATAATTTGCCACATCTTCTGCCACGGCTGAGGCTGCTCTTGCATCTAAAAATAACAAACGAATGCGGCGAGCTAACACATCTTCCAAGGTTTGTGCCATTTCTTCGCGTACCGCCCATAATGCTTCGGCATAAAGGAATGGATAATCTGGATGAATTCGGCTACCTAATTTGCTGTCACTAGCTGCAAGCTGTTCAATATATGTACGGTCACTGCCATAAAAACCAAGGTGGCTGTTCATATCTGCTGGATGATGTCCATGAATTTTGAGATCCGTAGTCACACATTGTTTTTTAGGTAGAATATTGGCTTTCATCGCCGCATCTAAAGCATCTTCTGCCATTTGACGATAGGTTGTCCATTTGCCACCAATAATATCCACCAACCCAGAAGAACTGATATGAATTTTATGACTGCGTGATACTTCTTTGGTACTTTTATTTTCCCCTTTCGGTGCTGCTAATGGACGCAAGCCCACAAATACGCTACGCACATCTGCACGAGTTGGTGCTTTGACGAAATAATCTTTGGCAGTTTGTAAAATAAATTCCACTTCCTGCTCTAACGGACGAGGTTCATATTCCGCATTTTTCACTAACGTGTCGGTTGTACCGACTACTAATTTATCATGCCAAGGTACAGCGAATAAAACCCGTCCATCGGATGTCTTTGGCACCATTAAAGCTGACTCATTCGGTAAAAATTCCCGATCAATCACAATATGGATACCTTGGCTTGGAACGATACCGTCCATTTCATCAGGGTTATCCATTCTGTTGATTTCATTGGTAAAGACCCCTGTCGCATTGATAACACATTTTGCTCTTACAGCAAAACTTTCGCCACTCAACACATCTCTCGCTTGTACACCACAAATCTTACCCGTTGTATTTTTATCCAAACCAACCACTTCACAATAATTGACTAAAGAAGCACCTTGTTCAATCGCGGTTTGAGCAAGATTAACGGCTAAACGTGCATCATCAAATTGACCATCATAATAGCAAACACCATTATTTAATTTTTCAGGTTTGACCCCTTTTAATGATTGATTGGCTTGGCTTTTGTTTAAATAACGGGTATGTCCAATACTGAGATCACCAGATAAACGGTCATATAACCACAGTCCAAAGGTATAATAATATGCCGTCCACCATTTTTCACCTGGAATCACAAAGGTTTCACTTTTGAATAAGTGCGGTGCGTTTTTGCTGAGTCTGCCACGTTCACGTAAGGCTTCTCGTACTAAAGCGATGTCGCCTTGGGCTAAATAACGCACCCCGCCATGTACCAATTTGGTACTGCGGCTGGATGTGCCTTTAGCAAAATCAACTCTCTCTAATAACAAGGTAGAAAAACCACGACTGGCGGCATCAACAGCAATACCTAACCCTGTAGCACCACCACCAATAATCACGACATCCCATTCGCGGTCTGTTTTGGCTTGTTGTAAATTTTTATTTCGATTCATAATGAGATTCTCCCCAATGTCAAAACACAAAGATAAAATACGCTATCTTTTTCGGAAAAGAAATATCATCATTTCGAATTTGTGACAAAGATCACAATAATTTTCGTTTTTACTCAATAAAAATTGCTTGCATTAGAAGAATGGTATAAAACGCTCAATTTATGAATGGGTATTAATACAAATACAGTGACTAAAAAACCCTAAACACTGCTCGCAAATAACTGGCTACTGATTCATCTTTATTCAATCCGATTCGTTCTAAATCAGGTAAGGCAGTGAGTAATCTCGGATCAGCATTTGCCATGATACAACCTTTGCCAACTTCCGTTAGCATGTCGAGATCGTTCATGCCGTCACCAAAAGCAATACATTGCGATAATTCGTAGTCACGTTGCTTTAATAGCTCTGCAAGTGCGGTGGCTTTTGAGACATTTTTATTCATCACTTCTAGGCATTGTGGCGTGGAATAAATAATGGTCGTTTGATCACCATATTTTTCTTTTAGGTGTTGCTCTAAAGGTAATAAATCTTGTAATGTACGTCCGATAAAAAAGATTTTTTGCGTGTTTCTTGCATGATGTTGAGCGAAATCCACCACTTGATAGGTAAAACCACTTTGTTTGTGGTATTTGTTAAGTTCGGGAACATCAATATTAATAAACCATTCCGTCCCTTGATAGCTGTTTAAACAGATATTTTTTGGGTCGAAGGGTTCTTGCATAATCTCGAAAGCCAGTTGTTCGGGCAGATAATTGCTGTAAATTAAATCCCCTTGTAAATTATGCACTTCCGCACCGTTTGAGGTGATCATGGCAGCATTTTCAATCTGCATTTCATTTAAAATAAAGGCGACATCTGGATAGCCACGCCCTGTGGCGAGTATAATATCCACATTTTTATCGGCAACTTTTTCAAGGGTGGCAGTGCTAAATTCTCCGACAACATGATGAGCATTCAATAATGTACCGTCCATATCGGACACCACAGCACGGAAAGGCAAGTTTTGCATTTTTTATCCTTAAATCTGGTATTTTTTAAAATTATAGCAAAAATCACCAAAAAATGACCGCACTTTGATGAATAAATAGTAGGAATAATAAGAAAGATCGTTATAATGAAGCAGATTACGCTAAAACAATAACGAATTTGCAGGTACAACAATGAATGGAGCAAGATTAGTTACAGAATGTCTGAAAGCTCAGGGTGTCAACATCGTGTTTGGCTACCCAGGTGGGGCGATTATGCCAACTTATGATGCACTTTATGATTGTGGCATTGAACATTTTCTTTGTCGCAATGAACAAGGGGCGGCGATGGAAGCGATTGGCTATGCGAGAGCCTTGGGAAATGGTACCGTAGGCGTGTGTATTGCCACTTCTGGACCTGGAGCAGCAAACCTAGTGACGGGGTTAGGTGATGCGTTTATGGACAGCATTCCTGTAGTCGCAATTACAGGTCAAGTGGCAAGCCATTTAATTGGCACAGATGCCTTTCAGGAAGCTGATGTATTGGGGTTATCGTTGGCTTGTACCAAACACAGTTTTATTGTGCAATCGGTGGAAGAATTACCCGAAATTATGGCGAAAGCCTTTCAAATTGCCCGTAGTGGTCGTCCTGGTCCTGTATTAGTGGATATTCCACGTGATATTCAACTTGCCCCAACAGAGGCTAAACCGTTAGTTTATCCAGCACTTGTGGCGAAAAAAATTCACCCTGAAAAACTTGAAAGTGCGGTGCAATTATTAAAAAATTCACAGAAACCTGTGCTGTATATCGGTGGTGGAGTCGGTATGGCAAATGCCACGGCGGCATTACGTCAATTCATTGAAATAACTCAAATTCCAAGCATTTCCACTTTAAAGGGTTTAGGTGCTATTCCAGCCAATACCCCCTATTATATGGGCATGATTGGCATGCACGGTACCAAAGCAGCGAATTTAGCGGTGCAAGAAGCGGATTTACTGGTGGTGCTGGGGGCGAGATTTGATGACCGAGTGACAGGTAAATTAGACACCTTTGCTCCCCATGCCAAAGTGATTCATGCGGATATTGATGCTGCAGAAATTCATAAATTACGCCGTGCCGATGTGGCTTTGCAAGGGGACTTGATTCAGGTAATTCAAGGCTTGAGCCAAGCATTAGCGATTCAACCTTGGCGTGACAAAATTAATCAGTTAAAACAACAATTTGATTTTACTTATGGGAAAAATCAAGGGGAATATTGCATCAATCCTACTTGGTTATTACATGAGATTTCTGATAAAAAAGCACCAACGGATATTATCGTTACCGACGTGGGACAACATCAAATGTGGTCGGCTCAACATATTGATTATTATGCACCTGAGAATTTTATTACTTCGGCTGGTTTCGGCACTATGGGTTTTGGTTTGCCCGCAGCTATCGGGGCGAAAAAAGCCCGTCCACAAGATGAAGTCATTTTAGTCACGGGTGATGGTTCAATTATGATGAATATTCAGGAACTTGGTGCAGTGAAGTCTTACCATGTTCCAGTTAAAATTGTGCTGTTGGATAATCAACGTTTAGGCATGGTGCGACAATGGCAATCGTTGTTTTTTAATGCTCGCCATAGTTCAACTATTTTAGATGATAATCCTGATTTTGTTACTTTAGCAAAAGCCTTTGATATTGCAGGGGAACGTATTGAAAAAGCCAGCGAGGTGAATGCGGCGTTAGATCGTTTATTACAATCGCCAACCGCTTATTTCTTGCACGTTTGTATTCCACCAGAAGATAATGTTTGGCCGTTAGTACCACCCGGTGCTTGCAATGCGGATATGTTAGATAATTAGATGTGGAGTAGATGATGTTATTAAACGAATTAACCATTGTTGCCAACCATAGCCCAGAAGTACTAGAACGTATTTTACGTGTGATCCGTCTGCGTGGTTATACGGTAACACAATTAACAATGAAACTCGAAAATGGCAAAGTTTGGCTTGATATTCATCTGACTAGCCAACGAGAGATTCATTTATTGATCAATCAATTAACTAAGTTACATGATGTGGTTGATGTAACTTGTGAGTAAGATTTTTCCGTAGTGGTGGACCGATGTGTCCGCTCGTTAAAAACGGAGTGGAATTTTAGGGAGGACACATTAGCCCGTCCCGACAAATTTTAAATTAGCAGTAAAATTATTTTTGGAGAGATTATCTATGCCTAAATTACGTTCAGCGACTTCAACACAGGGTCGCAATATGGCAGGCGCACGTTCCTTATGGCGTGCTACTGGTATGAAAGAGGGCGATTTCGGTAAACCGATTATTGCTGTGGTTAATTCCTTTACCCAGTTTGTCCCCGGTCATGTGCATTTAAAAGATTTAGGGCAATTAGTGGCGGCAGAAATTGAAAAAGCAGGTGGGGTGGCGAAAGAATTTAATACTATTGCGGTAGATGATGGCATCGCAATGGGACATGGCGGTATGCTGTATTCGTTGCCAAGCCGAGATTTAATTGCCGACAGCGTAGAATATATGGTAAACGCTCACTGTGCCGATGCTATGGTGTGTATTTCTAACTGCGACAAAATCACCCCAGGGATGTTAATGGCTGCCATGCGGTTAAATATCCCTGCGATTTTTGTGTCTGGCGGTCCAATGGAAGCAGGCAAAACCAAATTATCTGATCAATTAATTCGTTTGGACTTAGTAGATGCGATGATCGAAGCCGCTGATCCAAATGTCAGTGATGAGCGTATTGATGCCATTGAACGTAGTGCCTGCCCAACCTGTGGATCTTGTTCAGGTATGTTCACGGCGAACTCCATGAACTGTTTAACCGAAGCACTCGGTTTGAGTTTACCTGGGAATGGCTCTTGTTTAGCCACTCACGCTGACCGTAAGGAATTATTCTTAAAAGCAGGTCGTCAAATTGTGGAGCTATGTAAACGTTATTATGAACAAGATGATGAAAGCGTGCTACCACGTTCCATTGCCACCTTTGATGCCTTTGAAAACGCCATGAGTTTAGATATTGCCATGGGCGGTTCCAGTAATACGGTATTACATTTATTAGCCACTGCACAAGAAGCCGGGGTAGATTTTACTATGGCGGATATTGACCGTCTTTCTCGCAAGGTGCCTTGTTTAAGCAAAATTGCCCCGAATACCAATAAATACCACATGGAAGACGTACATCGTGCAGGCGGTATTATGGGTTTAGTGGGTGAATTAGATCGAGCAAGTTTAATTCATCGTCATACCAAAACGGTGTTAGGTTTAACCCTTGAAGAACAGCTTAATCAATATGATATTATCCGCAACCGTGATCCTGAATTATTAAAATTCTATCGAGCAGGACCTGCGGGTATTCGTACTACGCAGGCTTTTTCACAAGATTGCCGTTGGGACAGCGTAGATGATGACCGTGAAAATGGTTGTATTCGAAACAAAGAACATGCCATTACTAAAGAAGGTGGCTTGGCAGTGTTGTTCGGTAATATTGCTCAAGATGGTTGTATTGTCAAAACTGCTGGTGTCGATGAGTCTATTTGGAATTTCACGGGTGAAGCCATTGTATTTGAAAGCCAAGAAGATGCGGTAGCAGGCATTTTAGGCGGTAAAGTCAAAGCAGGGCATATTGTGATTATTCGTTACGAGGGTCCAAAAGGCGGACCAGGTATGCAAGAAATGCTTTATCCAACCAGCTATTTAAAATCCATGGGCTTAGGTAAAGCCTGTGCCTTATTAACTGACGGACGTTTTTCTGGTGGCACATCAGGTTTATCTATTGGTCACTGTTCTCCAGAAGCCGCATCAGGTGGTGCGATTGGTTTAGTGCGTGACGGCGATAAGATTGAAATTGATATTCCAAATCGGGGAATTCATTTATTGGTATCTGATGAAGAACTCGCCCAACGCCGAGCGGAACAAGATGCTAAAGGCTGGCAACCAGCCAACCGTGAACGTGAAGTGTCTTTTGCCTTAAAAGTATTCGGGCATTTCGCCACATCGGCGGATAAAGGTGCGGTGCGAGATAAAAGTAAATTATAAGTAAAACTGCGGTGAAAAAATGACAAATAATTTATCTCACCAGCCTACTGGTGCAGAATATTTAAGAGCAGTACTCAGCTCAAAAGTGTATGAATTAGCTCAAGTTACCCCATTGCAAGCGATGCCAAAATTATCGGAGCGTTTGGCGAATCATATTCTGGTGAAACGTGAAGATCGTCAACCTGTGCATAGCTTCAAATTGCGTGGTGCTTATGCCATGATTGCGGGTTTAACCGATGCACAAAAATCCGCTGGCGTGATTGCTGCTTCTGCTGGCAACCATGCTCAAGGTGTCGCATTATCTGCCCAACATTTAGGTCTAAAAGCCTTAATTGTAATGCCACAAAATACACCGTCAATAAAGGTTGATGCAGTGCGTGGTTTTGGTGGCGAAGTGTTATTATACGGTGCCAATTTTGACGAAGCCAAAGCCAAAGCTATTGAGCTTTCAGAAACCAAGCAAATGACCTTTATTCCCCCTTTCGATCACCCCGCCGTGATCGCAGGGCAAGGTTCATTAGCCATGGAGTTATTACAGCAAAATAGTCATATCGACCGTATTTTTGTCCCTGTTGGTGGTGGTGGTTTAGTGGCTGGAATCGCGGTGTTAATTAAGCAACTTTTACCTGAAATTAAAGTCATCGGTGTCGAAAGTAAAGATAGTGCCTGTTTATATGCTGCATTAAAAGCGGGCGAGCCAACGGACTTAGAGCGTGTCGGTTTATTTGCCGATGGTGTGGCGGTCAAACGTATTGGTGATGAAACCTTCCGCATTTGTCAGCAATATCTTGATGATGTGGTACTAGTGAACGGCGATGAAATTTGTGCTGCTATGAAAGATATGTTTGAAAATGTCCGTGCCGTGTCTGAACCCTCTGGAGCATTGTCGTTAGCTGGTTTGAAAAAATACGTTAAACAACATAATATTCAAGGCGAAACCCTAGTGAATATTTTGTCTGGGGCAAATTTAAATTTCCATACCTTACGTTATGTGTCTGAACGTTGTGAGATCGGCGAAAAACAAGAAGCCTTGTTTGCCGTCACCATTCCAGAACAACAGGGCAGTTTCTTGAAATTCTGTCAAATACTCGGACAAAATCCTGTAACAGAATTTAATTATCGTTATGCAGATGAAAAACAGGCGTGTATTTTTGTCGGTGTGCGTATTACGGGTGAACAGGAAAAACAAGCGATACTCAAACAGCTCCGTGATAATGGTTACAATGTGCAAGACTTATCCAATGATGAAATTGCCAAAACCCATATTCGTTATATGATCGGTGGGCGTTCAAGTAGCCAGTTAAACGAACGTTTATATAGTTTTGAATTTCCTGAACAAAAAGGGGCGTTAATAAATTTCTTAGCGACCTTGAATACTACCAATACCAATATTTCACTGTTCCATTATCGCGCCCATGGTGCAGATTATGGTAATGTGTTAGCTGGTTTCCAAGTGGCAGAAGAAAGTATTACGGCATTTACACAACAACTAGAAAAAATCGGTTACAGCTATCAAGATGTAACGGAAAGTGTGGCGTATCGGTATTTTTTAGTGGGATAAAAACTGGCTGAAAAAGCACCGCAGTTTTTAGGTTGATGTTGTAAAAAACCACTCTGTACATAGAGTGGTTTTTTTATTCACGAATAAATTGTCTGATACGCAATAACCTTAGGCGGTTGTTTTTGTTCTGCTTTCCATAAGTCATAATTAGCTTGCTGGTGTAACCAACTTTCAGGACTTGGACTATTTTTCCCTAACCAAGCATGCAAACGAATCGCCATATCAGCACTAATCCCCGCTTTGCCATTGAGTAAACGAGAGAATGTTACTCGATTTATACCGAGTTGTTTGGCTGCTTCCGTAACGGTTAAACCTAGTTCAGGTAAAATATCTTGTTTAATAATTTCCGCAGGGTGCGGTGGGTTGTACATAGACATTGTAAATATTCCCCTTAGTGATAATCTTGATAATCAACAACTTCAGCATGTCCATTTTCTAATTTAAAGGTAATCCGCCAATTACCATTAACTTTAACACTCCAATGATTGAGTAAATTGCCAGCCAGTGTATGTAAGTTCCAACCTGGGATATTCATATCTTGTGGTGTTTTTGCACTATCTAAACGAGCCAATATACGAGAAAGTTTTGCCGAATGTTGAGCTTGAATACCTGCTTTACTTCCTGTTAAATAAAATTTCTCAAGCCCCTTGTGTTTAAAAGAAAGTATCATCTTTATTCCTAAATACATTTATTTCTATTGTAGTGTATAGCGATACGTTTTTCAATACAAAAAAACCAGCCCGAAAGCTGGTTTTAGGATAGCCAACCATTACAACTCTGGCGATTTAATATAAGGTAACATACCCTTATCTAACATTTGTACAATGCCACTACGGTGATCGTTGCCACCTAAACCTCGTAATTCAAAGGTAATCCCGATGCTATGATCATATAGGGTATCTTTTTCACCACTATATTGACGTTTTGAGTTTTCATTAACTAAATAACGCCGAATACCTACGCCCACAGCCCAACAGCAACTGTTGTATTGTACACCCGCATATTGTTCTACTGGTTTGTTTAAGGCAATATCATGATAATAACGAGCGACCACAGCCCAGTTATCCGCGACTTCCCAAGCGACTACCGCTCCAACTTGTTGAATATCTTGGTTGTAACGGTTTACACTTGAGGTTAAGTTCTGGTTAATATATTCCTTACTCGCATAACGATAATTCAATTGGACTAAATTATTACGCTCTGGATTATATTCTAAGGTAGAATTCATCAATGATGTCGCATCTAAACGAGTATCATATTGGTAACTACCTTTCCAACTCCATTTATCATTGAATTTCCAGTTACTTTCTAATGCCCAAGAAGATGAACGCCCTGTGGTACTGTTCTCTGTGGTATCGTCAATACGAGAATTATTCAGATAAATTATTTGCCCTAAAGATAAATTAAACCGTTCTTCTGAATTTTTGTCATAAAAACGGGTTGTCCCCCCCAAGGTAAATTGATTGGCAGACGCAATTCTATCTAATCCACTATAACGGCGATCACGGAATAGAGAATAATAATCTTGTTGTAACAAGGCTGAATCGTATCCTAAGCCTAAATAACTGGAGTTTTGTTTTGAACCGATATTACTTTGATCTTTGTAAGGACGATATAAATATTGAACATGCGGTTCAATGGTCTGTGTATAGCCTTTAAATAAAGTTTTTTGGCTGGCTAACACAGTTTGTAAATCGACTTTAACTTGCGGTAACACGCGATTAACTGAACTTTGCGTATTCGCATCTACTCCCGTTCCTGCTTTTTGTTGATAATGGGTGGCATAAAGTTTGGTTTCAATATTTAGACTACCATAACGATTGGATAATGGCACATTAACACTTGGCTCAACATGATAACGCCATGCAGTTGGCATACTTGAACTGTCATTATCAAAATGTACTGCTTGAGCAAATAATTTGAAATCTGCCCAACCATTGGCTAAACCATTCTTATAATAATTAAAATCAATTTGTGGTAAGGCACGATACGGTCCGATGTCCACATCATCAAACACTTGGAATTTTTTAATAGAAACGGCAAAATTCCAGTTTGGTTGATAATAGGCTAAACGAGCAGTTTGATCCGCATAACCATCAGTACTGCTCCCATAATCGGAATCAAAATCACTGAAATAACGTTTATCACTGACTTTGGTATAATTCACGTTTAACCGCCAGTTATCCCATAATTTAGCATTATGCGCCCAGTAGAATAAATGTCGTTTTCTATCACTATCAGATGTGGCGTATTCATTGTAGCGATCTTTGCCTAAGTATTCGCCTGCCAATTTTCCTTCACCCAACACATTTAAATAACGAAATTCACCATTCATTTGCCAACCACGATGTGACATATATTTCGGCGTAAAAGTTGCATCATAGTTTGGTGCAATATTCCAGTAAATCGGTTGAGCATACCAATAACCATCACGGCTTGAACTTCCTGCACTTGGAATTAACAACCCTGAACGGCGGCGATCACCCAATGGTAATTGCAAATATGGGGTATAGAAAACTGGCACACCAGCCACTTTAAAACGAGCATGCCACATTTCGGCATATTCTTCTTGAACGTGTTGCTTCATTTCACTCGCATCAATTTGCCACGCATTATCATCAGGCAAACAAGATGTAAAAGTCGCATTTTTCAATAAACGATAATCCGCACGCATTTCTGATGTTTCAGCCGTACCACGTCCTTGACGACCAACTAATTGATAATTGGCATTCGCAATATCAGTATCTTTACTGTTTAAATGCACTTTAGCATTATCACCGTTAATTTTGATTAAATCATCTTTATAATCAAACTGACCACGCACATAGGCATAACGCTGTGCATTATCCCCCTTGCCCGATTGCGTTACTTCCACTTCATCTGCTTGTAAATGACGATTACCTTGTTTAAAATCTACTGCACCGCTATAAACCGCTCGGCTTGGATTAACAACATTCGCCTTATCCGCTTCAATATAAACTGGCTGATCATTCGGATCACCTTGCACAACTTCGCCCGAAATTTGCGGTACACCAGCTAAACAACGCTGACGTAAATCATCGATATTTGCCAAACTGCTCGAACTATAAAGTGCGGTCAAAATTGATAAAGAAAGTAACGTGTAATAATTTTTCTTCATTTGGTTAACCATTCTGCGTGATTAAAATTAGGGTGATTATACAAGAAAACCATATTAAAAGGCATTTTATTTACAAAAACAATCGTTCAAGTGATCATTGACTAATCCCATCGATTGCATAAACGCATAGCACGTGGTTTCGCCGACAAACACAAAGCCTTTTTGCTTTAATGCCTTTGACATCGCTTTTGATGTGGCGGTTTTGGCTGGTATGCAATCCAAACTGGGTACATCATTGATTTGCGGTTGATGATCAACAAACGCCCAAATAAAATCGGAAAAATTTTCACCGCACTTTTGCATGGCTAAATAGGCTTTGGCATTTTTAACAATGGCTTCTAACTTAGCTCGATGACGAATTAACCCCACATTTTGCATTAAACGATCAATATCGTTCTCCGTCATTTGTGCAATCTTTACCGGATCAAATTGATAAAAGGCTTCACGATAAGCCTCGCGTTTTTTGAGAATGGTTATCCAAGATAAACCAGCTTGTTGTCCCTCAAGGCAGATTTTCTCAAATAATTTCTGACTATCAAATTCAGGCTTACCCCATTCCTTATCGTGATAATCTTGATAAATGGGCAAGTCCCCAGCCCAATCACAACGTTTGATGATTTGCATCGGCTAACTCCTGTAAGGTATTAAAATTGCGAAAAGCGTTTTTTTGTTCGGAAAAATCCACGGCAACCGCCCCTTGTTCCAACATAAATTGCAACATTCGCCGTTCACCTTGCTGTAAATAAGCAGAAAGTGCGGTGGATAATTGACGAGAAATTAAACAGAACGTTGGATGTTCACGTTCACCATCGCTGGCATAAACCACTAAACTTTGCGAAATTAACACCGCACTTTTTAATTTCTCTAGCAAATTCAACGGCAAAAAAGGGCAATCGCAAGGCACAAATAACACATAATCGGTTTCAGCCCGTTTTAGTCCCGTTAATATTCCGCTTAATGGTCCTTGAAAATCCACTAATTCATCGCTAAAAACAGGTAAACCAAATTGCTGGTACTGTTCAATATGACGATTAGCATTAATCGCAATATCCTCTAATTGTACCTGTAAACGGCGGAGAATATGTTCAACCAATGGCTTTCCAGCCAGAATTTGCAGCCCTTTATCCGCTCCTTGCATCCGCCTTGCCTTACCACCTGCTAAAATTACCGCACTTATCGTTATCATTGTTTGTCATTCGCCTTTAATTCAAGTATCATTCTGCGTCAGCTATCTTAATACAAAGGAAAAGATTATGAAATGTCATCGTTTAAATGAAGTTTTGGAACTTTTACAGCCTTATTGGTCTAATAAAGACCCTGAAATGAGTTTAATGCAAATTTTACAAGCTATTGCAGATGAAGCTGGCTTTGAAAAACCACTCACTGAGCTGTCTGATGAAGTGATTATTTATCAGCTCAAAATGCACGGTAAAGATAAACATGAACCTATTCCAGGGATCAAAAAAGATTACGAAGAAGATTTTAAAACTGCTCTGCTTAAAGCACGTGGTATTTTAAAATAATTTTAAAGGAAACCTGATTATGAACAAATTTCTCGTTAGCTTAATTGCTGCCACCATGGCGATTGCCAGTGTTAATCTGCAAGCCGCAGAATTAAAAGACGGCGAACAATACATTACCCTGAGTCGTCCACATTCAGAAAAAACCGAAGTGATCGAGTTTTTCTCTTTCTATTGTCCACATTGCTATGCGTTTGAAATGCAATATGAGATCCCCAAAAAAGTAAAAGAAAATATTCCATCAGATGCGACATTTAAACAATATCATGTGAATTTCTTAGGGGCTCAATCAGAAAATCTCACCCGAGCTTGGGCGTTAGCCATGGCATTAGGGGCAGAAGATCAAGTCAAAAAACCATTGTTTGAAGCCGCTCAAAAAAATAGCTTAAATTCAATGAACGATATTCGTCAAATCTTCATTGATAACGGCGTTACAGCAGAACAATTTGATGGTGGAATCAACAGCTTTGCAGTAACCGCCTTAGCGAAAACCCAAACCAATCTGGCGGATCAATTAGATGTCAGCGGCGTACCAGATATGTATGTCAACGGCAAATTCCGAGTCAATCCAGAAGGGTTATCTCGTGATGATTTCGTGGCAGATTATGTAGAAACTGTAAAACAATTATTGAAAAAATAACTTTAGGAAAATGGAGTAGATTATGGCTGAAAGTTTTAGTGTAGAACGTCGTTTCTTTGATGACAAAAATTACCCACGTGGTTTCGCTCGTCACGGTGATTATACCATTAAAGAATCGCAAGCCTTAGAACAATATGGTCAGGCATTCAAAGCCTTAGATGAAGGTTCTCGCAAAGCGAAAACCGCAGATGAAAAAAACTTCGTGGCATTCTGTCGTGGTGAACGCCCAGCGGAAACTTTTTTCGAGAAAACTTGGAACAAATATCGTTCACGAGTAAACACTATTAAACGTGTTTACACACTTTCAGGTGTAGTGAGTGATAACTTAGATGAGTTTAATGCGAACGATTAATATGAACAGGGCTTGAGCAATCAAGCCTTTATTTTTCCTGTTTTTTACCAAAAAGTGCGGTAAAAAATACCGCACTTTTGATTAAAATAGATTACAATAAGACTAATTTAGATAGACAAAAGGACAATATTATGATCATCGTAACTGGCGGTGCAGGCATGATCGGTAGCAATATCGTGAAAGCCTTAAACGAGATGGGACGTACCGATATTCTAGTGGTAGATAACCTAAAAGACGGCACTAAATTTATTAATTTAGTCGATTTAGATATTGCGGATTATTGCGATAAAGATGATTTTATCGCATCAATTATGGCAGGTGATGACATTGGTGAGATTGATGTTATTTTCCACCAAGGTGCTTGTTCTGCCACCACCGAATGGGACGGCAAATACCTAATGCACAATAATTACGAATATTCCAAAGAATTATTACATTATTGCCTCGATCGTGAAATTCCATTCTTCTACGCCTCCAGTGCAGCGACCTACGGTGACAAAACCCAATTTGTAGAAGAACGCCAATTTGAAGGTCCACTCAATGCCTACGGTTATTCTAAATTCTTATTTGATCAATATGTACGTGCCATTTTGCCTGAAGCTAGTTCGCCTGTTTGTGGCTTTAAATATTTCAATGTGTATGGTCCGAAAGAACAACACAAAGGTTCTATGGCAAGTGTCGCATTCCATTTAAATAACCAAATTTTAAACGGCGAAAATCCAAAATTATTCGCTGGATCTGAGCATTTCTTGCGTGATTTTATCTATGTAGGCGATGTGGCTCAAGTCAATTTATGGGCATGGCAAAATGGCGTGTCAGGTATTTTTAATCTCGGCACAGGCAAAGCGGAAAGTTTCCTTGAAGTGGCACAAGCTGTGTTAAAACACCATGGCAAAGGCGAAATCGAAACCATTCCATTCCCAGACCATTTAAAATCTCGCTATCAAGAATATACCCAAGCGGATTTAACCAAACTGCGTGCCGCAGGTTGTGATTATCAATTTAAATCCGTGGCAGAGGGTGTGGCGGAGTATATGGCTTGGTTAAATAGAAAAAGCTGAATCGGACACTAGCCGATTATGTTCATATTAAGGGCGAGCCAATGGGTTCGCTTTTATTTATTGCTAACTATTTTTTTGCATTCCCACAAACAAAGCAAAAGATTAACAGAAAAACAAAAGCTAACTTGCTTAGAGTGGGAAGTTTTGTTAGTCTTTTACTATGTTGAAACAATATAGGATTACAAGAAAATGGCAGCGACAACAACATTACTCGTTACCATCAAAACATCAGATTTAATGTTGTTTGAAGGGATTTTAAAGAAGTTCAACGCCACATACGAAATTATTTCAACATCTGAAAACCAAGAAATGGACGAATGCCCTGAATATACCATTCAAGGCATTGAACAATAGGAACAGAACTATGGCAACAATTACTTTTGAAATTGACCTTGATAACCATGAAATCATTACCTTAAAAAACGTGATTAAAGCACTTGGTGGAAAAAAGTTAAAAGTGAAAGAAGATCCCGATGTAGAACTCATCAACAAAAAATACAGTGAAACTGATTTCAGAGAGATGGTTAATCAAGCTCGTCAAGGCAAAAAAACGCAAGTGAGCCAAGATGAAATGACCAAATTGCTTTTAGGCTAATTTTATGTTTGAAATCAGTTATTCAGAAAAATTCTTTTCAGGTGTGGCAGGTTATAAAAAATCAGTGCAACAACAAGCGTTAAAGAAAATCAATGCCCTGTTACAAGAATTAGCCCAACACCCTACCACAGGCACAGGAAAACCTGAACGATTAAAAGGTTATGACGGCGAAGTATATTCTCGCCGTATCGATCAAAAAAACCGTTTAATTTATGAAATCTTTGAAGCAGAACAAAGAATTGATGTTATTTCCTGTCACGGTCATTATGACGATAAATAAGACAAAACTATGAATATCCTAATCATTGCCCCATCGTGGGTTGGCGATATGATGATGTCGCATAGCCTGTATCAAACCTTAAAACAGCAATATCCCGATTGCCAAATTGATGTGCTTGCTCCGAACTGGTGTAAGCCATTGTTGGTACGGATGCCTGAAGTGCGAAAAGCGTTGACAATGCCGATTGGTCACGGGGCGTTTTCACTAGGCGAACGCTATAAAATTGGCAAATCGCTTCGAGATCAATATGATATGGCGATTGTGTTGCCTAATTCCTTGAAATCAGCGTTCATTCCATTGTTTGCTAAAATCCCTATTCGTCGTGGTTGGAAAGGGGAAAGTCGTTATTTCTTTTTAAATGATTTGCGATCTAATAAAAACGACTATCCGATGATGGTGCAGCGTTATGTGGCGTTGGGGTATGAAAAAGGCAATATTCCTACTGCACAAGATTTACCTATTCCCACGCCGTATTTAACTGTTGATGAAAGTGCGGTGCAAAAAACTAAAGAAATTTTCACCGCACAATTTGCTCTGGCGGAAAATCGCCCTGCCATTGGTTTTTGCCCTGGAGCGGAATTTGGTCCTGCCAAACGTTGGCCGCATTATCATTATGCCAAATTAGCGGAAAGACTAATTGAACAGGGTTACAGTATTCGTCTGTTTGGGTCTAATAAAGATGTGGAAGTGGGTGAGCAAATTCGTTTAAGTTTACCTGAATCGTTGCAACGCTATTGTGTTAATTTGGCTGGGCAAACGGCACTCAATCAAGCGGTGGATTTGATTGCGGATTGTACCGCAATGGTGACGAATGACAGTGGATTAATGCACATTGCGGCGGCGGTCGGTCGTCCGTTAGTGGCAGTTTATGGACCAACGAGTCCGCAATATACACCGCCGTTATCCGATAAAGCAGTGAGTATTCGCTTGATTAAAGGTGGCTTAATTAAAATTCGCAAAGGGGCAGACAGTGCGGAGGGGTATCATCAGAGTTTGATTGATATTACGCCTGAGATGGTATTGGAAAAATTAATGCCGTTGTTGGCTAATTAAGGGGGGGGGGATATGACCAATAAATTGGATATTTCTAGCTTACAAAAAGCCATTATTGCGTTGCAATCTGCTAATGAGATTGTGTCAAATAAGCTGTGGTTTGAGCAGCAAGAAACCCAAGTGCAAAATACCTTGATCGCAGGGTTGATTCAGAATTTTGAGTTTGTGTATGAACTGAGTATTAAAATGCTGAAACGGCAGTTAGAACAAGATGCACTCAGTCCTGATGAAATTGACCAAAGTAATTTCCGTGATCTGTTGCGATTAGCGGGTGAGAAAGGGCTGATTGATAGCGTAGAAAATTGGTTTGAGTATCGCAAAATGCGAAATATTACTTCGCACACCTATGATGAAGAGAAAGCCCATCAAGTGTGCGGTTCGGTGAGTGATTTTTTGGCAAGTAGTCAGGCGTTATTGCACCAATTAGAGCAACGCAATGGCTAAAATCTGTATCATCAAAACTTCTTCGCTTGGCGATGTGTTGCATTGTTTGCCAGCCTTAACCGATGCTCAAAAGGCGTTAGGTAATGTGCAATTTGATTGGGTGGTGGAAGAAAATTTTGCGGAAATTCCTGCTTGGCATGCGGCAGTTAATCAGGTGATCCCGATTGCGATTCGCCGTTGGCGGAAAAATTTATTTGCTACACACACCTATCAACAATGGCACGCCTACAAACAACAATTACAAGCCAATCAATATGATGCCATAATTGATGCCCAAGGTTTGATTAAGAGTGCGTTGTTCGCCACCCGTTTAGCTCGGGGCGAAAAATTCGGTTACGATCGAAAATCTATTCGTGAACCCTTAGCAAGTTGCTTTTACGATAAAACCTTTGCTATTGACTATCAACAACATGCGGTAGAGCGGATTCGCCAACTGTTTGCACAATCTTTAGGTTACGCCTTGCCCGAAAGCAAAGGGGATTATGGTATTGTTCAACATTTTCAACAATCCTATTCAAGCAAGCCTTATATCATTTTTGTTCACGCTACCACCAGAGCGGATAAACATTGGCTGGATAGCGAGTGGAAAAAATTAGCGGAAAAAATCACCGCACTTTTTCCTGATTTATCCATTCGTTTGCCTTGGGGAAACCAAACAGAAAAACAACGAGCAGAATGGATCGCACAAGGCTTTCCAAATGTCATAGTATTGCCGAAATCCAATTTAACCGAATTAGCTCATTACATTACCAATGCCAAAGCGGTAGTGTCGGTTGACACTGGATTAGCTCATTTAACTGCTGCATTAGATGTCCCCAATATTACTTTATATGGAGCGACAAACCCTAAACTCATTGGTTGTTATGGCAAAAATCAATATTATTTGCATAAGGGTGCAATGGCAGAAATTTGTGTACAAGATGTGTTAGAACTGTTAAGAATATTAAGATAATCAGAGGGTTAAAATTTATATATTTTTTGTTTAATTATCACTCAGAACATACCTTTCATTTGAAGACCTTATTATTTATTCCTAAATGTTAATAAATCCTATGAAACTTCTGGAAATACGGGGGTTTTCCTACTATAATGCGGAAATTAATTTTAATCAAATTGCTCTCCCCATAAGCAAAATAGGCAATTTGTTTTTTATTATTCATTACTTAGTATCTTAATCAAAAAGGATCAATTATGAACGTTCATAAATCTTCTACAATAGCACAAGCCACTTCTGGATCTGGAAAAAATTCCCCAATGATGAGAGCCACAAGTTCTTCTGTATCTAAATCTAACGCAAAAGCTAAATTCTTTGCTTATAACCTTTTTACATCTGCACTGATCTTAATGAGTGGACAGTCTTTTGCAGGAACAGGGATTTATGTTAATGATGGAACAGATGCCTCTTGTTCCGTAACTTTTGATGGTGGTAGTGGTGGTGATATTTATACTGGTATGTATTCGCTTAATTCTAGTTTGGTAACAAGTGCGAATAGAATTGATAGTGGCTTTACGATGAAAGCAGGGGCTGCTGATTTTATAAAATACTATTATCCTCAAAATTCTTGTTTGACATCAGATAAAGAAACCCAAACCTACCGAACCTTATTTTATGGTGACGCTAACTATTCAGGTTCAAAACACTTAACCCTTGGTGGTCGTTTAGATGTTAACAGCGGAATTATTGGCGTTGGCAACCGAGGTACAAATGGCACAAGTGCAACCAATAGTATTCGTATGGGAACTGGCTCTTCATTAAATGATACTAACGATAAAAACAATGCCATTACTATCGGGGTTAATTCTAGTGCTTCTGCTGAGAGTGCTGTTGCATTAGGCAATACAACGACTGCTTCGGGTGAAAGTACAGTTGCTATCGGTACACTGGCAAACTCCGCAAGTTATAGAGCTGTCGCAGTAGGTCATAATGCACAAGCAACAGGGTCTCGATCTACAGCATTAGGCACGGAAAGTGTGGCTTCGGTAGAATCTGCAGTAGCTATCGGTGATACTAGTAACGCATCGGCAAAAAGTGCTCTTGCACTAGGCACAAGTTCTGTTGCGAGTGGTACCGACTCCGCAGCCCTTGGTAGCAGAGCTAATGCAACAGCGACGAGTGCATTAGCAGTGGGTAGTACCGCTAATGCTACAGCAAGAAATGCGACCGCCGTCGGTGGACAAGCACAAGCTTCGGGCGAAACTTCGGTGGCATTAGGTACCGCTGCAAATGCTTCGAAAGGTAATACTGTTGCGGTGGGAGCTTCATCAAGTGCTGCTGGCGATAATGCCATTGCTGTAGGTGTAAAAACCACAGCTACTACAAACAGTGCTATTGCCATTGGTAATCTAGCAAATGCTACGGGTGAAACTTCTTCTATTGCGATTGGTCGTCAAAGTGTTGCCTCAGGCACCAGTGCTATCGCACAAGGTTATAAGAGTTCAGCGACAGTAGCAAACAGTGTAGCTTTAGGTTCAAACAGTGTGGCTAGCACTGCTGCTGGTGCAGTAGGTACTGACCCATTGAGTGTAGCAAGCACAACTGATCTTGCAAGTACAACTTGGAAATCAACTTATGCTGCAGTATCAGTGGGTAATGGCTCGACTGCTACTCGTCAAATTACAAGCGTTGCTGCGGGTACACAAGATACCGATGCAGTCAACGTTGCTCAATTAAAAGCGGCTGGTTTTAAATTAGCAACAACAGCTTCTGCTGGTCAAGCAGAAGATAAAACTTCGGCAACAGCCACTGGAACAGCTGATAAAAATATTCAAAACGGTGAAACACTCACTGTTGATGCAGGCAAAAATATTAAAGTAACCCAAACAGGTCAAAATGTAAGTATTGCGACTAAAGATGAGGTTGAATTTACTAGCGTTACTGCAGCAGGTACAAAATTATCTTCCGCAGGGTTAACTTTTGTGGATAGTACAGGTACTCAAGTCGCTAATAGCCCTAGTATTACTGCTACAGGTATTAATGCTGGTAATAATAAAATCACTAATGTTGCTAATGGTACAGGTGCAAACGATGCGGTTAATTTTAGTCAATTACAAGCCTCTCAAGCTGCCTCTAAAGAGGATGTAAAATCTACCGATAAAACTGTGACAGTTACGAAAACTCAAGGTACAGATAACTCCAATATATTTGACCTATCTGTCAATGTTGATGGCACAAGTATTACCAAGAATAGTACTACAGGTGCATTACAAGTTAACACGACTACTTTAACAAGCACAGGTGGCAAAGTTGATACACCTGCGAATACGAATGCCTTAGCTACTGCTAGTGATATTGCAAACGCTATTAATAATTCAGGCTTTACTGCAAAAGCTAATAGTGATTCTGGCGAATTGATTACAGCAGGTGAGGAAGTCAACTTCATTAATGGTGAGAATATAGCAATTACTCGTCAGGGAAGTAATTTTACAGTGGCAACCGCTAAGAATGTTACATTTAATAGTGTTAGTGTAGGAAATGTCAAAGTTGATGGTACAACTAACAAAATCACTGGTTTAGAAGCTGGTACTGCGAATACTGACGCTGTCAATGTGGGTCAATTAAATAAAGAAGTTGCTGCTTCAAAAGAGGCAGTTACTACATCAGATAGTGCATTAAAAGTAACTACCTCCACAAATACCACCACTGGTGCTAATATTTATGATATCGCTATTAATTCTGTTGCTCTGGCAACAGACACTAACGGCAAGGTGACTGCACCAGACGCCGCTGATGAAGGTAAATTGGTCACAGCAAAAGATGTGGCTTCTGCGATTAACAATGCTGGTTTCACCTTAAAAACATCGGCAAATGGTGGTAAAAAAGATACCACATCAACAACAGACGAATTAATCAATGCAGGTGAGATGATTGATTTAGCGGCAGGTAAGAACTTAACCGTAAAACAAGAAGCAGATGGTAAAGTTACTTATTCTCTTGCTGATGAAATAACACTTAATAAAGTGACGACTGGTAATACTGTAATGGATACCAATGGTATCACTATTGCAGCTCCAACGGGTGGAACTACGACCGATGTTAAATTAACCAACTCAGGGTTAGACAATGGTAATAATAAAATCACCAATGTTGCTAATGGTACAGGTGCAAATGATGCGGTTAATTTTAGTCAATTACAAGCATCGAAAGAAGAAGTTAAATCTGATGATAAATCAGTGAAAATTACACAATCGCAAAATACCACCACTGGTGCAAATATATATGATTTATCTGTTGCTATTGATGGCACAACTGTTACTAAAGATGCCTCAACAGGTCAACTTAAAGCAAATACCGTTGATTTCACTATAGATACAGCAGGTAAAGTAACCGCTAATACGAGTGATAATGCCCTAGCTACCGCTGGTGATATTGCAAAAGCTATTAATGGTTCAGGCTTTACTGCAAAAGCTAATAGTGATGCAGGTGAATTGATTACTGCAGGTGAAGAAGTTAATTTCGTTAATGGTAATAATATAGAAATTACCCGTCAGGGAAGTAATTTTACGGTTGCAACCGCTAAGAATGTTACATTTGATAATGTCACTGTAGGCAATGTCAAAGTTGATGGTACAACTAACAAAATCACTGGTTTAGAAGCTGGTACAGATGCGAATGATGCGGTGAATGTTCAACAACTTACAGATGAATTGGCAATTATTGATGACGCTATTGCTGCTTCACAAGAGGAAGTGACTACATCAGATAGTGCATTAACAGTAACTACCTCCACAAACACCACTACTGGTGCCAATATTTATGATATCGCTATTAATTCTGTTGCTCTGGCAACAGATGCTAACGGCAAGGTGACCGCTCCAACAACTGCTGATGCAGGTAAATTAGTCACGGCAGAAAATGTAGCTTCTGCGATTAACAATGCTGGTTTTACCTTAAAAACATCGGCAAATGGTGGTGAAAAGGATGCAGCATCAACAACAGATGAATTAATCAATGCAGGTGATGCTATTGAAATGATCGCAGGTAAAAACTTAGTTGTCACTCAAGGTGCGAATGGTAAAGTTACTTATGCGACTAAAAACGATGTTAATTTTACCACAGTAACAACTGAAGATGCTGCAGGTAACAAAACTGTTACTAGCGGAACAGGTATCGTCATTACCCCTAATACTGGAAATGCTGTTAGCTTGACTAGTAACGGGTTAAATAATGGTGGTAATAAAATCACTAATGTCACTGCTGGTACAGATCCAAACGATGCAGTTAATATTAGCCAATTACAAACAGCTCAAGCAGCATCGAAAGAAGAAGTTAAATCTGATGATAAATCCGTGACAATTAAACAATCGCAAAATACCACAACAAATGCAAATATATATGATTTATCTGTCAATGTTGATGGTACAAGTATTACTAAAGATACCACCACGGGTGAGTTGAAAGCCAATACTGCTGATTTTGCGGTAACTAATGGCTCAGTAAAAGCAAATTCAAATACCAATGCTTTAGCCACTGCAAAAGATATTGCAAAAGCTATTAATAGTTCAGGCTTTACATTAAAAACCAGTGCGACAGCCGATGGTGAAAAAACTTCAGGTTCTGATGAATTGATCAATCCAGGTGATGTAATTGATTTAGTCGCAGGTAAGAACTTAACTGTCAAACAAGAAGCAAATGGTACCGTTACTTATGCTCTTGCTGACGCAATAACACTTAATAAAGTGACGACTGGTGATACTGTAATGGATACCAATGGTATCACTATTGCAGCTCCAACAGGTGCAACCACCACAGCAGTTAAATTAACCAATACAGGCTTAGATAATGGTGGTAATAAAATTACCAATGTTGCGGCTGGTACAGATGAAAATGATGCCGTGAATGTAGGTCAATTAACTGACGAATTAGCCATTATTGATGATGCTATTGCAGCCTCACAAGAAGAAGTCACATCTGATGATAAATCCGTAACTATCGCAACCACTCAAAATGCTGATGGAGCTAATGTATTTGATTTATCAGTTAATGTTGATGATACAACTATTACTAAAGATGCCACAACAGGTCAACTTAAAGCGAATACCGTTAATTTCACTACAGATGCTAAAGGCAGTGTAACCGCTAATACAAATCCTAATTCTCTGGCTACCGCCGGTGATATTGCAAACGCTATTAATAGTTCAGGCTTTACTGCAAAAGCGAATGGTGATTCTGGCGAATTGATTACAGCAGGTGAGGAAGTCAACTTCATTAATGGTGATAATATATCAATCACCCGTAGTGGAAGTAATTTTACAGTGGCAACTACTAAAGATGTTACATTTAATAGTGTTAGTGTAGGTAATGTCAAAGTTGATGGTACAACTAACAAAATCACTGGTTTAGAAGCTGGTACAGATGCGAATGATGCGGTGAATGTTCAACAACTTACAGATGAATTGGCAATTATTGATGACGCTATTGCTGCTTCACAAGAGGAAGTGACCACATCAGATAGTGCATTAACAGTAACTACCTCTACAAACGCCACCACTGGTGCTAATATTTATGATATTGCTATTAATTCTGTTGCTCTGGCAACAGACACTAACGGCAAGGTGACTGCACCAGATGCCGCTGATGAAGGTAAATTGGTCACAGCAAAAGATGTGGCTTCTGCGATTAACAATGCTGGTTTCACCTTAAAAACATCGGCAAATGGTGGTACAAAGGATGCAACATCCACAGCAGATGAATTAATCAATGCAGGTGATGTAATTGATTTAGTGGCAGGTAAGAACTTAACTGTCAAACAAGAAGCAAATGGTACTGTTACTTATGCTCTTGCGAAAGAAATAGATCTTAATAAAGTGACGACTGGTAATACTGTAATGGATACCAATGGTATCACTATTGCAGCTCCAACGGGTGCAACTACCACAGCAGTTAAATTAACCAATACAGGCTTAGATAATGGTGGTAATAAAATCACCAATGTTGCGGCTGGTACAGATGAAAATGATGCCGTGAATGTAGGTCAATTAACTGACGAATTAGCCATTATTGATGACGCTATTGCAGCCTCACAAGAAGAAGTCACATCTGATGATAAATCCGTAACTATCGCAACCACTCAAAATGCTGATGGAGCTAATGTATTTGATTTATCAGTTAATGTTGATGATACAACTATTACTAAAGATGCCACAACAGGTCAACTTAAAGCGAATACCGTTAATTTCACTACAGATGCTAAAGGCAGTGTAACCGCTAATACAAATCCTAATTCTCTGGCTACCGCCGGTGATATTGCAAACGCTATTAATAGTTCAGGCTTTACTGCAAAAGCGAATGGTGATTCTGGCGAATTGATTACAGCAGGTGAGGAAGTCAACTTCATTAATGGCGATAATATAGCAATCACCCGTAGTGGAAGTAATTTTACGGTGGCAACCGCTAAGGATGTTAAATTTGATAATGTTACTGTAGGTAATGTCAAAGTTGATGGTACAACTAACAAAATCACTGGTTTAGAAGCTGGTACAGATGCGAATGATGCGGTGAATGTTCAACAACTTACAGATGAATTGGCAATTATTGATGACGCTATTGCTGCTTCACAAGAGGAAGTGACCACATCAGATAGTGCATTAACAGTAACTACCTCTACAAACGCCACCACTGGTGCTAATATTTATGATATTGCTATTAATTCTGTTGCTCTGGCAACAGACACTAACGGCAAGGTGACTGCACCAGACGCCGCTGATGAAGGTAAATTGGTCACAGCAAAAGATGTGGCTTCTGCGATTAACAATGCTGGTTTCACCTTAAAAACATCGGCAAATGGTGGTACAAAGGATGCAACATCCACAGCAGATGAATTAATCAATGCAGGTGATGTAATTGATTTAGTGGCAGGTAAGAACTTAACTGTCAAACAAGAAGCGAATGGTACCGTTACTTATGCAACTAAAAACGATGTTAATTTTACCACGGTAACAACTGAAGACGCAGCGGGTAACAAAACTGTTACTAGCGGGACAGGTATCGTTATTACTCCTAATACTGGAAATGCTGTTAGCTTGACTGGTAACGGGTTAGATAATGGTGGTAATAAAATTACCAATGTTGCAGCTGGTACAGATGAAAATGATGCTGTGAATGTAGGTCAATTAACTGACGAATTAGCCATTATTGATGATGCTATTGCAGCCTCACAAGAAGAAGTCACATCTGATGATAAATCCGTAACTATCGCAACCACTCAAAATGCTGATGGAGCTAATGTATTTGATTTATCAGTTAATGTTGATGATACAACTATTACTAAAGATGCCACAACAGGTCAACTTAAAGCGAATACCGTTAATTTCACTACAGATGCTAAAGGCAGTGTAACCGCTAATACAAATCCTAATTCTCTGGCTACCGCCGGTGATATTGCAAACGCTATTAATAGTTCAGGCTTTACTGCAAAAGCGAATGGTGATTCTGGCGAATTGATTACAGCAGGTGAGGAAGTCAACTTCATTAATGGCGATAATATAGCAATCACCCGTAGTGGAAGCAATTTCACGGTGGCAACTACTAAAGATGTTACATTTAATAGTGTTAGTGTAGGTAATGTCAAAGTTGATGGTACAACTAACAAAATCACTGGTTTAGAAGCTGGTACAGATGCGAATGATGCGGTGAATGTTCAACAACTTACAGATGAATTGGCAATTATTGATGACGCTATTGCTGCTTCACAAGAGGAAGTGACTACATCAGATAGTGCATTAACAGTAACTACCTCTACAAATGCCACCACTGGTGCTAATATTTATGATATTGCTATTAATTCTGTTGCTCTGGCAACAGATTCTAACGGCAAGGTGACCGCTCCAACAACTGCTGATGCAGGTAAATTAGTCACGGCAGAAAATGTTGCTTCTGCGATTAACAATGCTGGTTTTACCTTAAAAACATCAGCAAATGGTGGTACAAAGGATGCAACATCAACAGCAGATGAATTAATCAATGCAGGTGATGTAATTGATTTAGTGGCAGGTAAGAACTTAACTGTCAAACAAGAAGCGAATGGTACAGTTACTTATGCTCTTGCTGACGCAATAACACTTAATAAAGTGACGACTGGTGATACTGTAATGGATACCAATGGTATCACTATTGCAGCTCCAACGGGTGCAACTACCACAGCAGTTAAATTAACCAATACAGGCTTAGATAATGGTGGTAATAAAATTACCAATGTTGCTAATGGTACAGATGCAAATGATGCAGTTAATGTTAGTCAATTACAAACAGCTCAAGCAGCCTCTAAAGAAGAAGTTAAATCTGATGATAAATCAGTGAAAATTACACAATCACAAAATGCCACAACAGGTGCAAATATATATGATTTATCTGTCAATGTTGATGGTACAAGTATTACTAAAGATGATTCAACAGGTGAACTTAAAGCCAATACTGCTGACTTTGCGGTAACTAATGGCTCAGTAAAAGCAAATTCAAATACCAATGCTTTAGCCACCGCTAGTGATATTGCAAAAGCTATTAATAGTTCAGGCTTTACATTAAAAACCAGTGCGACAGCCGATGGTGAAAAAACTTCAGGTTCTGATGAATTGATCAATCCAGGTGATGTAATTGATTTAGTGGCAGGTAAGAACTTAACTGTCAAACAAGAAGCGAATGGTACCGTTACTTATGCAACTAAAAACGATGTTAATTTTACCACGGTAACAACTGAAGACGCAGCGGGTAACAAAACTGTTACTAGCGGGACAGGTATCGTTATTACTCCTAATACTGGAAATGCTGTTAGCTTGACTGGTAACGGGTTAGATAATGGTGGTAATAAAATTACCAATGTTGCAGCTGGTACAGATGAAAATGATGCTGTGAATGTAGGTCAATTAACTGACGAATTAGCCATTATTGATGATGCTATTGCAGCCTCACAAGAAGAAGTCACATCTAATGATAAATCCGTAACTATCGCAACCACTCAAAATGCTGATGGAGCTAATGTATTTGATTTATCAGTTAATGTTGATGATACAACTATTACTAAAGATGCCACAACAGGTCAACTTAAAGCGAATACCGTTAATTTCACTACAGATGCTAAAGGCAGTGTAACCGCTAATACAAATCCTAATTCTCTGGCTACCGCCGGTGATATTGCAAACGCTATTAATAGTTCAGGCTTTACTGCAAAAGCGAATGGTGATTCTGGCGAATTGATTACAGCAGGTGAGGAAGTCAACTTCATTAATGGTGATAATATATCAATCACCCGTAGTGGAAGTAATTTTACAGTGGCAACTACTAAAGATGTTACATTTAATAGTGTTAGTGTAGGAAATGTCAAAGTTGATGGTACAACCAATAAAATTACTGGTTTAACCGCAGGTACGGCGGATACTGACGCTGTCAATGTGGGTCAATTAAATAAAGAAGTTGTTGCCTCAAAAGAGAAAGTGACCACATCAGATAGTGCATTAAAAGTAACTACCTCTACAAACGCCACCACTGGTGCTAATATTTATGATATTGCTATTAATTCTGTTGCTCTGGCAACAGATGCTAACGGCAAGGTGACCGCTCCAACAACTGCTGATGCAGGTAAATTAGTCACGGCAGAAAATGTAGCTTCTGCGATTAACAATGCTGGTTTTACCTTAAAGACATCTGCAAATGGTGGTGAGAAGATTTCTGGCGATGATGAAATCATTAATGCTGGAGATGAGATTAACTTAGCTGCAGGTAAAAACTTAACCGTTCAACAAAATACGCAAGGTCAAGTTATCTTTAGCACAGCTGAAAATGTTGAGTTTACAACGGTAACTGCTGGCGGCACTAGAATTTCTTCTGCAGGCTTAACATTTGTTGATCCATTCACAGGTGTTCAAAAAGGTTATAGTCCAAGCATCACTGCAACAGGTATTAATGCTGGTGGTACTAAAATCACTAACGTTGAAGCGGGTGTAGATGATACTGACGCAGTAAATGTCGGTCAGTTAAGTGACGCTATTGCGTTATTAGACGAAAGCATTGCTGCTTCACAGGAAGAAGTAAAATCTACGGATAACTCCGTGAAAGTAACCACAACAAAAAATACCGATCAAGCCAATGTATTTGATCTGTCTGTTAATGTAGATGAAAAAAGTATTACCAAGGATAGTACTGGTGCATTACAAGTTAAAACGACTAATTTAACGACAACTACTGATGGTAAAGTTGATACACCTACAGATACTGATGCTTTAGCTACCGCTGCCAATGTTGCGAATGCAATTAACCAATCAGGCTTTACGTTAAAAACCAGTGCGACAGCCGATGGTAAAAAAACTTCAGGTTCTGATGAATTGATCAATCCAGGTGATGTGATTGATTTAGTGGCAGGTAAGAACTTAACTGTCAAACAAGAAGCAGATGGTAAAGTTACTTATTCTCTTGCTGATGAAATAGATCTTAATAAAGTGACGACTGGTAATACCGTAATGGATACTAATGGTATTACGATTACTGCCCCAGCAGGTGGAAGTACGACCGATGTTAAATTAACCAATACAGGCTTAGATAATGGTGGTAATAAAATCACTAATGTTGCGGCGGGTACAAGTGCAAACGATGCGGTTAATTTTAGTCAATTACAAGCATCTCAAGCTGCCTCTAAAGAAGATGTTAAATCTACCGATAAAACTGTGACGGTCGCAAAAAGTCAAGATACGGATGGCTCTAATATATTTGACTTATCTGTCAATGTTGATGACAAAACTATTACCAAGGATAGTACTGGTGCATTGCAAGTTAACACGACTAATTTAACAACAAAAGCTGATGGCAAAGTTGCAACACCAACAGATACTAATGCCTTAGCTACCGCAGCCAATGTTGCTGATGCAATTAACAAATCAGGCTTTACTTTAAAAACCAGTGCTAATGGCGGTACAAAAGTTTCAGGCTCTGATGAGGTGATTAATCCAGCTGATACTATTGATATGGCTGCAGGTAAAAACTTAACTGTGACACAAGAAGCAGATGGTAAAATTACCTATGCTACGGCAGATAAAGTAGGCTTTGAGCAAATCACTTTAGGTGATGCAACCAATAATACCGTATTAACTTCTACAGCAAAAGGTTTAGATGTAGGTGGTGATAAAATTACCAATGTTGCCAACGGCGATATTTCACCAACCAGTACCGATGCGATTAATGGCTCACAGTTATCTAATACAACTAACAGTATTACAGATGCTTTAGGTGGTGGTTCAACAGTGAAAGCTGATGGAACGATTACTGCACCAACTTATACTTTAGTCAGTGGCAATCCAGCACAAAATAGCACTAAAGCCTATTATAGTGTAGGAAATGCACTTAATGCGTTAAATACAGCCGTTAATGCACCTCTTACTTTTGCGGCAGACAGTGGTAACAATGTTGAACGTCAATTAGGTAGTACCCTAAATATCAATGGTGATGCCAAAAATATCACCACAACAACGACATCTAATGGTGTAACCGTGGCGTTAAACGATAATATCAGTGTTAAATCTGTTTCAGTCGAAAATGGACCGACAATTAACAGCTCTGGTATTCAAATGGCAAATCAACAGATTACTGGGTTAAAAAGTGGTTTAGATGGCACAACGATAGAACAAGTGGCTGCTCAAGGTGCATCTAGTCCAACATGGAATAATGCTGCAACAGTCGGTGATTTAGCACAGGTACAAAATAATGTGGTCAATTCTAATAATAGAATTAATCAGTTAAACGACAAAATAAACAATGTCGATAAAAAACTACGTGCGGGTGTTGCTGGTGCATTAGCAACTTCAGGTTTACCACAGGCTTATATCCCTGGTAAAAGTATGGTGGCTATTGCGGCTGGATCATTCAAAGGCGAAAATGCGTTAGCTGTTGGTGCGACACGTATCTCTGATAATGGAAAAGTCGTGCTTAAACTAACAGGTAATACCAATACTCGTGGCGACGTTGGTACCAGCGTAGGACTTGGATATCAATGGTAGTCTAGTTAATAGATTAACCTTATATTAAAAAAGTGCGGTATTTTTTACCGCACTTTTTATTTTAATTAGATCAATCATTTAGATTTATTATTAACAAAATCATCAACCGTATTTTTTAATATTACTAACTGTTGCTGCATTTTTTCATAATTAGCAGGATTCGCTTGCATGGCACTACGGAATAAGGACATAGCCGTTTCCATTTTGCCGTAATGGCTTAAACTGGCTCCACGCATGGATAATTCGTTAGCTCCCCAAGTTGCACCGAAACGATGGAATTTAGCCTGAATTTCCTCAATTTTGTTACCTTTCAATGCTGTTTCTAAGGCTTGTAACGGTGGCACTACTTGCTCGGCAAATTTCTGACGATTTTCATCATGATTCACTGGATTTTGCTCTTTCTCAAAAGCATAAAGGTCTTTAGAAATTTGTTCTACATTGGCTAAAGTTGGGTTAGCAATAGCGGTTTCAAGTGCTTTGCTAGTTTGCATTCCAGCTTGTGAGTTATGGGTTGGAATAGCATTAAATTCTTGCTGTAAAGTTTGCAAATTGTTTTTGGCTTGTTCGCTATTTTCTTTTTTAACTGCGGACAAGGCATCCGATAAATGCACAAATAACGCTCCCAATTCAACTTTGGCATAAGCCGAAGTAGAGAAACATACGCCCAATAATAAACTCAATTTAAAGGGCTTCAAACAGGGCTTTACCCAAGTAGTCATTTTCATCTTTTACTCCTGCGAAACAAGCGAACAGTCCACTGCCGATATGGGTAATGTACTCGTTCATTTTATCAATATTACCTAACTTATTTTGAATGGTAATAAATTGTTGTGGATCTTTTTGATAGGAAATAAACAATAATCCTGCATCAAATTGTCCTGTACGCGGATCGATACCACTGGAATAAGAAAACGATCGGCGTAACATTTTTAGCCCTGTTTTATGGGCAAGGTGCATGTGAGAATCTTCTGGTACAACAGGCTGACCTTTGGCATCTTTTTTATCTAAATCAACGGGATCAAATTCTTTTTTCTGACCATAAGCCGCCCCCGAGTCACGATGACGACCAAAAGTATGCTGTTGTTCGTTTAAGTTGGTACGATCCCAAGTTTCCAAGAACATCTGAATTTTACGCACCACTAGGAATGAACCGCCTTTCAGCCAGTTATTACCCTCATACCATACCGTCTTATCCAGTTCTTCTCCCTTTGGATTCCCCGTACCGTCACGGAAACCGAACAGATTGCGTGGCGTGTCCGTACCCTCAAAAGAATTAAACCCTGATTGACTCCAACGCATGGTGATTTCCGAACGGGCAACACGGACTAAATTTCGCACCGCATGAAATGCCACTTGCGGATCGTCTGCACAGGCTTGAATACAAATATCACCACCAACAAATTCAGCTTTCAGTTGATCACGTGGAAAATGCGGTAAATCGACTAATTCTGCTGGTTTGGCTTTCTCAATACCTAATTTAGTAAAGAAACTTGGGCTTACGCCAAAAGTCAGTGTTAAATTATACGGATTTAAGCTATCCGCTTCACCCGTGTCAACTGCGGGTACATAACCATTTTGACTATAGGTTTGTACATTTTTGCCTTGTGTTAATTGGCGACTGTATTCCGTCCATGTTTTAAACATTTGGTGAATCTCGCCGACATCTTGGCTGTGTAAATCCAACACGATAAAATAAATATGATGTTGTGCTGGGGTGGTGATACCTTGTTGGTGTGTATTGAAAAATGGATAGATATTTTTAATAGTGATTTTTTCGCGTGGTTCTAAAGAATAAGCGGTGCTAGCCATTAAGCCAGCACCGACAATTACACTATTCTTTAAGAAATCACGCCGAGCATTATTGGTATAACGCATTGTGACTTCTCCCTGATTATTTATCTAAAATAACACCTAACTGAGCTAATGGTTCACCCAATTTGTTCACCGCTTCTGCAAGAGCTTTGGTGTCTTCTTTCGTTAAAGTATTGTACGGCACATATTCATAACCTGTGCTAGATTTATTATATTTTTGCAATAAATCATTGACTTCTTTGAAATGTTGCTCGATTTTGGCAGACAATTTAGCATCTTTTTTCAATAACGCTGGTTTAAATAATTCGTAAATCTTCTCTGCACCCTCTACGTTTGCTTTGAAATCGTATAAGTCAGTTTTAGAGAAAATATCTTCTTCGCCAGTAACTTTAGTAGTAGAAACTTCGTTTAATAAATCCACTGCCCCCGTAATCATTAATTCAGGCGTAACTTCCGTAGTCGGAATTTTGGCACGCAGTTCTTTCACGTCTTTTAATAATTGATCGGCTGTTTCTTCCGTGCCTTTGGTGGTATTTTGTTCCCATAATACTTTTTCAATTTTGTGGAAACCAGACCAATCTTTTTCCCCTTTACCTTCTTCCTCAAGATCAGCAAGACGGGCATCAATACGTGGGTCTAAATCACCAAAACTTTCGGCAATCGGCTCGGAACGCTCATAATACATACGAGCAAGCGGATAAACGGCTTTGGCTTTTTCCACATCACCATTTTTTAATGCTCCAACAAACGATTCTGTTTGAGTAACTAGTTCATCAATTTGAACAACTACAAAATCTTTATAATCTTTTGTTTCTTTTGATAAATCTGCCGCCATCGCTGGGGTAGATAGAAGTAACCCTGAAATCACTGCTGCAATAAGTTTTAAACGCATATAAATTCTCCTTGGCTGAGATGAAAATAAAATGAAAAACCGCCTTTATCTTAGATCAAATAAAAATAATTCTCAATATACTATTAATATATTTTACTAAGGCAAGGCATTTCTTAATTGCCCTTGATATTCTGCTAATAACGCTTTTGCTTGATGAATATCTAGTTGAGCTAAAATCATCATAATCGCCACTTTGCTGTTATTTTCCGCCAATTTTAACGCTTTAATCGCTTTATATTCTGAGCAATCAGTGGCTTGCATCACAATACGAACAGCACGGGCTTTCAATTTTTCATTGCTGGCTTGCACGTCCACCATTAAATTTTGGTAGCATTTTCCCAACAAAATCATACTCGCTGTGGTGAGCATATTGAGTACTAATTTTTGGGCTGTGCCTGATTTCATTCGACTTGACCCCGTCAGCACTTCCGCCCCCACCACGGTTTCAATAGCAATATCGGCAAGTTCCGCCATTTTAGAATCAGGGTTACTGGCAATCGCTACCGTAGTCGCTCCCAGTTCATGGGCATATTGCAATGCTCCTATGACATAGGGTGTTCGACCACTCGCCGCAATCCCAACCAATACATCTTGCTTAGAAAAATCGATCTGTTGCAGATCAATTTTACCTTGTGCAAGATTATCTTCCGCCCCTTCGATTGGGTGACGTAAGGCTTGTTCTCCTCCCGCAATCAAACCCACCACCATAGCAGGATCAACCCCAAAAGTTGGGGGACATTCGGAAGCATCTAACACGCCTAATCGTCCACTGGTACCAGCTCCAATATAAACTAACCGACCGCCAGCTTGAAAGGCTTGCACAATTTTTTCTACTGCAACCGCAATTTGTGGCAAGCATTTTTCAATGGCTAGTGGCACAGTTTTATCTTGCTGATTGATTAAGCTAACAATTTCCAACGCAGTCATTTGATCTATGTTAGTAGATTCGGGATTGCGTTGCTCGGTGAGCATTTGCCCGAGAGCGTTGAGTAAGTTTTTTTCTGTCATTTTTGTTTCCTATTTTGGAAAAATCACCCCTAAACTCACCGCACTTTTTGCCCCCGTAACCGCAGGCAAGTTGCTCGGTAAATTGTTTATGCGTTGATAAGCCAGCCACGCAAAGGCAGCCGCCTCCATATAGTCCACATCAAACCCTACCGCATCGGTTTGTGCTACTTGCCATTGGGGTAATAACGCCGTTAATCGTTGCATTATTAACGGATTTTTCGCTCCACCACCGCAGACCAATAATTCACAAGGCAAATCTGTCTTTTCTAGTGTGAGTAGCTCATTCGCTATGCCTTGTACGGTAAATTCAAGTAACGTGCGTTGCACATCTTGCGATGAAAGTGCGGTGTGTTTTTGCAATTTTTTTTCTAACCAAGCTAAATTAAACAGCTCTCGCCCTGTACTTTTCGGCGGTGCTTGGCTAAAAAAAGGATCGTCTAATAAATCCGCCAATAAGCCCTGATCAACTTGTCCGCTGGCAGCCCAAGCACCATTTTTATCGTAACGTTTGCCTTGATGTTTTTCAATCCAACCATCTAACAGCGTATTACCCACGCCAACATCATAGCCGATAGTTGGACAATTTGGATTTAGCACAGAAATATTACTAATTCCACCGATATTTAAGATTACTCTTAGCTTATCTGATGTACTTAACATAGCCTGATGAAAGGCTGGTACCAGTGGCGCACCTTGACCGCCCACTGCCATATCTTTACGGCGAAAATCGCCGACAGTGGTTATGCCCGTTTGAGCGGCAACAATATTCATATCGCCAATTTGCATGGTGAAAGGATAAGCTGAATTGGGCGAATGCCATACGGTTTGACCGTGACAGCCAATGGCTAAAATCTGTTCCAATTTTAACCGCAGTTTAGCAAGAAATTGATTGACACACTCGGCATAAAGTACGCCCAGTTGATGATCTAGCTCGCCTAAATCTTGCAAACTGGTTTGTCCCGATTGCACAAGTGCGGTGATTTTTTGTCGAATTTTTTCGGGCATCGGTATGAAATTGCACGCGATGATTTTGGGCGGATTTAGTCCAAAATCTATTAATGCCAAATCCACGCCGTCAAGGCTAGTACCAGACATAATGCCGATATAGTATTGATGTTTCATAAGAGTTATTCATATAAAGGCGGACCACTATGTCCGCCTTGTTTTGTTTTTTATTATTAAAATGTTAATTACGCCAGATGCCAAAATGAACGTAAAAGATTGTTCGCCTGACATCTCTCTTGTTCTGTTGCATGATTTCTGATCGCTGCAATAATATCGGGGTCAAAAAAATCGGTAAGCTGTTGCTCGGTATTTTGTTCAGCCAAATGTTGCTGACGAATAGCTCGCATTTTGGCTAAAGGTGCGACATCTGTTGGGCGTCTAGCGGTGTTAAAATCAAATGGTTTTTCCATGTTCATACCCCCTTCTCTCGTATTTATTCGCCTGACGTGCCGTAATGATTCTATAACAATCATTTCGCACAGTCCATGTTACACATAATAGGCGGATTTTTGTGCTAAGTCCAATAGTAATGTAACGCCGTTCTCCATTATAATCCCTTGTATCTTCATTGGTATAAGAAAAATCATCATAAACTAAAACGGTTAAGGCTTCATCAAAAGATACGTTATGTTTTTGCCACACTAAATGGGCTTTAATACTATCCCACTCAAAGCAAATACCCTCAATGTATTTCCTTGTATTCATTATTTCATTCTCATTTTTATTTAATTGAATCAATAAATTGAATGAAATAAAAAAACATATCAATTTTTCACCGCACTTTTTGGAATAGAGATCACAAAGATTATTCTTATTAAATAAAAAAACGATCAGGTTTGCGAAGTTTTATGCGATATTAGATCATTTCACAAAACTTGTGTAAAATAGACCACACTTTAACCTAATTTGAGAAAGTAAAAATGACAAAATTAAGCGTAGTGATTCTCGCCGCAGGCAAAGGCACCAGAATGTATTCTGATTTACCTAAAGTGTTACACAAGGTGGCTGGCAAGCCAATGGTGAAGCACGTGATTGATACTGCCAAACAATTAAATGCTGAACAAATCCATTTAATTTATGGACACGGTGCAGATTTATTAAAACAACGTTTAGCAGATGAACCTGTAAATTGGGTTTTCCAAGCAGAACAGTTAGGCACGGGACACGCCATGCAACAAGCTGCACCATTTTTTAACGATGATGAAAATATTTTGATGCTGTATGGCGATGCCCCTTTGATTACACAGGAAACGTTACAAAAATTGATTGCGGCTAAACCGCAAAATGGTATTGCGTTATTAACTGTGCAACTAGACAATCCTACAGGTTACGGACGAATTATTCGTCAAAATGGTTCAGTGGTGGCGATTGTTGAACAGAAAGATGCCAATCCTGAACAATTAAAAATTAACGAAGTAAACACGGGCGTGATGGTATCAGACGGAGCGAGCTTCAAAAAATGGTTAAGCCGTTTAAATAATAACAATGCTCAAGGCGAATACTATATGACGGACGTGATCGGGCTGGCAAATCAAGACGGTTGTCAAGTTGCTGCGGTGATAGCAGACGATATTATGGAAGTAGAGGGGGCAAATAATCGTTTGCAACTCAATGCGTTAGAACGTTATTACCAACGTAAACAAGCTAGTCGTTTATTATTAGCAGGTGTGAGCTTGGCAGATCCTGAACGCTTTGATTTACGTGGCGAATTAAGCCATGGTAAAGATTGCGAAATTGATGTTAACGTGATTATTGAAGGTAAAGTTCAATTAGGCAATGAAGTAAAAATCGGAGCGGGTTGTGTACTGAAAAATGTGTTAATTGGTGATAACGTGGAAATTAAACCTTATTCAGTATTAGAAGATTGTACTATCGGTGAAAAATCCGCTATCGGACCATTTAGCCGTTTACGCCCTGGAGCAGAATTAAGTGCAGAAACCCATATTGGTAATTTCGTGGAAATCAAAAAAGCCACCATTGGTAAAGGCTCTAAAGTCAATCATTTGACTTATGTCGGCGATGCAGAAGTCGGTGCCAACGTTAATATCGGGGCTGGCGTGATTACCTGTAACTATGACGGTGCAAATAAATTTAAAACTGTGATCGGTGATAACGTGTTTGTCGGTTCTGATGCTCAACTGGTTGCCCCAGTAACGATTGCGAACGGTGCAACTATCGGTGCAGGAACCACTATCACCAAAAATGTGGAAGAAAATGAGCTAGTGATTAGCCGTGTACCACAACGCCACATTCAAGGTTGGCAACGTCCAACTAAGAAAAAATAGTGGGTTTGTTTATAGGATAAACGTTAATTTTTTCCTTTTTTGGAGAAAAATGTTGATATACGAGTCATGATATGAATTTCTACTTGATCCATATCAAAAAAATATATAAAAAATCAACTTTTTTTCAGAAACTTGATCTAGTTAACGTTTTTTCTTCTAAAAAAGTAATAGAATAGTCTATGTTTTATTTTTTAATTTCTAACTCTAATGAGGTAATTTATGACTGACTTAAACAAAGTAATCAAAGAACTTAGCGACCTTGGTATTAACGGCGTAAAAGAAATTGTTCATAACCCAAGTTATGAACTCCTATTCGCAGAAGAAACCAAAGAAGGTTTACAAGGTTATGAAAAAGGTATTGTAACCACAACTGGTGCAGTTGCCGTTGATACTGGTATTTTCACAGGTCGTTCACCAAAAGATAAATATATTGTTTTAGATGACAAATCAAAAGACACCGTTTGGTGGACAAGTGATGCAGCTAAAAACGATAACAAACCAATGAATCAAGAAACTTGGAAAAGTTTAAAATCATTAGTCACTAACCAACTTTCTGGTAAACGTTTATTCGTGGTTGATGCGTTCTGTGGTGCTAATGCTGATACTCGTTTAGCGGTACGTATCGTTACTGAAGTTGCATGGCAAGCTCACTTTGTGAAAAATATGTTCATTCGTCCAAGCGAAGCTGAATTAGCTAACTTCAAACCTGATTTCGTGGTAATGAATGGTTCTAAAGTCACCAATCCAAATTGGAAAGAACAAGGCTTAAACAGTGAAAACTTTGTCGCATTCAACATCACTGAGGGTGTTCAATTAATCGGTGGTACTTGGTACGGCGGCGAAATGAAAAAAGGTATGTTCTCAATGATGAACTACTTCCTACCATTACGCGGTATCGCATCAATGCACTGTTCTGCTAACGTAGGTAAAGACGGCGATGTTGCTGTATTCTTCGGTTTATCTGGTACAGGTAAAACCACCCTTTCAACTGACCCTAAACGTAAATTAATCGGTGATGATGAACACGGTTGGGACGATGACGGTGTATTCAACTACGAAGGTGGTTGCTATGCAAAAACTATCAACCTATCTAAAGAAAACGAACCTGACATCTATGGTGCGATCAAACGTGATGCGTTATTAGAAAACGTGGTAGTTCGTGCTGACGGTTCTGTTGACTTTGCAGACGGTTCAAAAACTGAAAACACTCGTGTTTCTTACCCAATTTATCATATTGAAAACATCGTTGAACCAGTATCTAAAGCAGGTCATGCGAAAAAAGTGATTTTCTTAACTGCGGACGCATTCGGTGTATTGCCACCAGTATCTAAATTAACGCCAGAACAAACTAAATACTACTTCTTGTCTGGTTTCACTGCGAAATTAGCAGGTACAGAACGTGGTATCACAGAACCAACCCCAACATTCTCAGCCTGTTTCGGTGCAGCGTTCTTAAGTTTACACCCAACGCAATACGCTGAAGTATTAGTGAAACGTATGGAAGCTGCTGGTGCAGAAGCGTACTTAGTCAACACAGGTTGGAACGGTACAGGTAAACGTATTTCAATCAAAGATACACGCGGTATTATCGATGCGATCTTAGACGGTTCAATCGACAAAGCAGAAACCAAAACATTGCCAATCTTCAATGTAGCAGTGCCAACTGCCTTACCAAACGTTGATCCTGCGATCTTAGATCCACGTGATACTTATGCAGACAAAGCACAATGGCAAGCAAAAGCAGAAGATTTAGCTAACCGTTTTGTGAAAAACTTTGAAAAATATACTGTAACTGCAGAAGGTAAAGCGTTAGTGGCAGCAGGTCCAAAAGCGTAATATTGACAGTTAAATAAAACGATTAAGTGCGGTGAAAAATTCTTTTGTTTTTCACCGCACTTTTTTGCTATTTACCTTTCCTTAAAACCGTTTTTCCACCTGAACATAGAAATTACGCCCTGGTCCGCCTGTGGCAGTAACATCTAATGTGCCGGCAGGTTTGTATTTTTTGTTAAATAGATTATTTACCCCAAACATTACTTTAAGATCTTGATCAATAAAGCTAAATCCAGTGTTTTTCGGTTGCCAAATACCGTTGAAATCTACTTGGGTAAAGCTGCCGTTGACATAGGAGTAATGCTCGCCTCTGGCATAATAATCAAAGGTATCAGCTTTTGGTTTAAACCAATGATTAACTTTTAATCCTGCGGTTAAATCCCAAGGGGTGTAAGTGTAAGTAACACCTGCGGTCAAGCGATCGGCAAAGGTGCTGACACGTTTTCCTGTTTCGGTATTGGTTAATTTCAAATGACCATAGCTACCGCTCAATAATAAATTGCCAATGGCATATTTAAGTTCAGCTTCTACCCCAGTACGTTTTACATTAGATACATTGAGATATTTAGCATACTGATTTTGAACTCTTGGATTCATTCTTTCTGGAGGTAAACCTAATTCTGGGATTGCCTGAAGGGAAATCATATCCTTGATTTTGCCGTTAAAGTAAGTGGTTTTGAAGTAAATCGCATGCCCTAAATCAAATAAATTGTTTTTGGACACCGAGAAGCCCACTTCATATTCTTTCGCAATTTCAGGTTTCAAATCTGGATTTGGCAGATAGAAATAATATGGATTTAACATACCATAAGGAGATGTTTCCGCTGGGGTTGGAGCGCGAAAAGTTTCGGAATAACCTGCCAGTAAATTCACGCCGTCCAATACTTCATAACTTAACGCAACACGTGGGGAGAAACGTTTTTTCTCGTAGGATTGTCCACCTTCTTTTTTCACTTCACGTTTAAATACATCATAACGTCCGCCTAAGGTGAAAGTGAAACGGTTAAATTGAATATTATCTTGGAAATATAAGCCAATATCGTGGCTAGTATTTGGGAATGAACCCATATCCGATTCACCTTCTAATGTGAAGAATTTGGCATCCATTTTTTTGTGTTTATAATCCGCCCCTAGTAGCAATTCGTGATCTAAACTGCCTGTTTGAAATTTGGCAATATTTTTGGCAGAAAAGCCGTAGCGTTTATCAATATTGGCATAGTCGCTTTTATAAGGATTGCCATAACCATCATCGGAACCTTCATTAATGCGGTGATATTTGGCTTCAGAATAAAATGCTCGCAATGTCAGATTAATCCACGGATTATCTGGATTATATTGATGGGTCAACACATAATCTTTTTGGGTCAGTTTGCCTCGTACTGGGTTATCTTCATCATAATCATGATATAACGTTTGCCAGCCTGTGTTGAGTTTGTCGGTGTAATTGAAAGCGGAAAGGGTTAAACGATTATCCGCATTAATATCCCAACCAAATTTGGCAAAATAACTATTAATTTTTTCATCATTTTTGTTATGCGTATCGCCATCTTGTCCGCCATCGGCAATTTTCACATTGCCATGTAAGGCACGTTTGGCGTGGAATAGTACATCTATTGGGGCAGAATTCGGGCGAGCATAAAGTTGCACCATACCGCTTCGCATATTATTGGATTCTAACCGTCCGCCAATGCTTGCACCATATTGTTGCCCTGGACGAAGATAATCTGCTGCTTCTTTGGTGGTCATACTGATAATCCCACCAATCGCACCCGAACCATGCAAAATAGAGGATGCCCCTTTGACGGTTTCCACATTTTTCAGAATATCCGTATCGGTTCTAAAACTGGAAATGTGGTTGGAAAATAGAGTTGGATCACGTGGCACGTCATCTTGTTGAATAATCACACGTTCAATATCACCGTAACCAAAGCCACGCACCTTAAAGTTTTGTCCGATTTGACGGCTCATATCTCGCCCAAAGGTAATATTTGGACTGTCGCCCAATACATCAATTAAACGGCTTTGAGCTAATAATTTATCCGATTCAAATTTGGTGGCTTGTCCCACAAATTTAGCACTGTCAGTGGCACTGCGGTTAGCACTCACAATGATCGGGTCAAGCACATTTTTGCATTGTTTTAGACTGGGGTCTTGTTGGCATTCTTCACTTTGAGCGGAAGCAAAACTACTAGGAAGAAACACAAGGGATAGGCTCATAGCGAGCGTAGAGAGGGCAAAATTTTTTTTCATTTTAAGCTCCAATTTAAGGTTGTTTAAAAAATAAACCGCTAAAATTTCGAGCCAATAATAATATTAATGATAACTATTATCAATAAATATTGCTAATTCTTTATAAAAAAGTGCAGTGAAAAAATTCTTATTTTTTGCACCGCACTTTTACGAACAGGTTATATTGGGAAAATTTACTTCGTTAACGCCCCTAAAATTCCCCTTGTAATCTGTCGGGTAATTTGAGAACGAATACTTCGTCCCACCGATTTACTTAAACCACTGACAATTTCTTCTGTTACGGTTAACTTTTCGCCACGTTTTTTAGTGCCAAAAATCATTCGACTCAATGAACCCAATACACCCTCGTTTTCTTGTTGTTCCGCTTGTTGGGCTTGTTGTTGTGCCACTTGATCTAAATTAGCTTGTTCCGCTAACATCTCAAAGGCAGAATGGTTATCTACATAATTGTTATAATAAGCAAATAAATCATCATCTTTAACCCACGTTTGACGTTGCTCTTGCGTTAATGGCGTAAGCTGGCTTTTTGGTGGATAAATGGTCGCAATTTCCACTGGTGTTGGCATCCCTTTTTCATCTAGGAATGAAACTAATGCCTCGCCTACACCTAAGGTGGTAATGGCTTCCACCACATTCACACCTTTATTGGCACGGAACGTTTCGGCTGCAGTTTTCACCGCTTTTTGATCTCTCGGCGTAAAGGCTCGCAACGCATGTTGGACACGATTACCCAGTTGACCTAACACAGTTTCTGGCAAATCTAATGGATTTTGCGTGACAAAATAAATACCCACGCCTTTAGAACGAATTAAACGGACTACTTGCTCCACTTTTTCAATTAAGACACTTGGGGCACCATCAAATAACAAATGAGCTTCATCAAAGAACATCACAAATTTTGGTTTATCTGGATCACCCACTTCAGGTAATTGCTCGAATAATTCAGCCATTAACCACAACAAAAAGGCACTGTACATACGAGATGAATTAATTAATTTTTCTGAATTCAAAATATTAATTACGCCACGTCCATCACGAGTTTGTAACCAGTCTTCCAAATTTAATGCAGGCTCACCAAATAATTTTTCCGCCCCCTCATTTTCAAGGGTCAATAAGGCACGCTGAATTGCCCCCACACTGGCAGCGGAAATATTGCCATATTGTAATTGAAATTCCTTAGCGTTATCGGCGAGATATTTCAACATCGCACGCAGATCTTTCAAATCAATAAGCAACAACCCTTTATCGTCTGCCACACGGAATAGAATATTTAATAAGCCTTCTTGAGTTGGATTGAGATTTAATAAACGAGAAAGCAACAATGGACCCATTTCCGAGATTGTGGTACGTAATGGAATCCCTGTTTCGCCGAATACATCCCAAAAAGAAACTGGATAACTGTTTAAATAGTTTTCACCACCTAAGCTAAATTGTTCAATACGTTCCGCAATTTTGCCTTGCATGGTGCCTTTCACCGTCATACCTGAAAGATCGCCTTTTACATCGACCAAAAATACAGGCACGCCGTTATCACTAAATTCTTCCGCTAATTTACGCAAAGTGACGGTTTTCCCTGTCCCCGTTGCCCCAGCGATTAAGCCATGACGGTTTGCCATTTTGGCATTGATCCCGAAACTGTGTCCCTCACTATTGCGTGCGATTTCAAATATATTCATGAAATATCCTTTATGTTGTAAATTTTGAGCATAATAAGAGAAAAATGACTGTTAGTCAAAAAATGAGATTTTGTGATCTTGATTCCAAAATCTAGCAAAAAATCTCGACTCTTTTCCTTTCGACTTATAACCTAAAATTTCCGAAAAACCAACCGCACTTTTATCATTCTCATGCAAAATATCGAACTCTTATTACGTCTAATGCAAGTACCTAATCTTGGTGCAAATGCAATTCAAGAAATTTTAACTCAAATCACACCACAAACCCTGTTAGATTACGATGAAACCGCTTTTCATCACATTGGCTGGCAAGCAAAACAAATTCAACGTTGGTTTCACCCAGAACAAAAATATATTGAACCACCACTGGAATGGCAACAAGCTGATACAAATCATCATATTGTGGCTTACTATCAAGCAGAATATCCGCAATTATTAAAGCAAATTAATTCCGTTCCGCCCTTGTTGTTTGTAAAAGGCAATGTGGAAAATCTAAATCTGGCTCAACTGGCGATTGTAGGTAGTCGGGATTGCTCTAATTACGGTGAATATTGGGCTAAATATTTTGCCACAGAATTGATTCGATCAGGATTTATTGTTACCAGTGGATTAGCGATTGGAATTGACGGTTTCGCACACAAAGCAGTGGTTGAAATGCAAAGCAAAACGATTGCTGTATTAGGCAGTGGATTACAACAAATTTATCCCAGTCGGCATAAAGGATTAGCGGAACAAATTCTAGTTAATAATGGCACGTTGGTATCAGAATTTTTACCCAACCAACCGCCCGTTGCCACTAACTTCCCAAGACGAAACCGCATTATTAGTGGCATGTCGCAAGGCGTGTTGGTAGTTGAAGCAAATCAAAAAAGCGGATCACTAATTACCGCCCGTTATGCCCTAGAGCAAAATCGAGATGTATTTGCCTTACCTGGTAATTTGCATAATCAATATAGCCAAGGCTGCCATCATCTGATTAAACAGGGGGCAAATTTAGTGGAATCGGTGCAGGATATTATTGAAAATCTCGCTCCTTATTCGTTACCCATGAATGGCTTTGCTCCCAACACGACTAGTCAAAATACAGAGTTACCTTTTAATGTTATTGAGCCAACATATCCTGATTTATATGCTTTAATCGGCTATAACCCCATTAGTATTGATGAACTGGCGGAACAGTCCAAAATTTCAGTTGATGTCCTGTTAGGGCAATTATTGACGCTAGAATTAGAAGAACTTATTGAATGTGAAAAGGGGCTATATAAACGACGATTATAAGAACCATCTAGCATAGGGCTAGAAACAGCAAACCCCACGCTGTGTAGAGTGGGGCTTACAAAAAGGAACTGGATTATGATAATTAAGTTGTTAATCCTTGTTATCTTATTAGCTATGGCTCTACCCGCCTACTAATAATTTAACTAAAGTCCTAGTGGTAGTAGCAGCTACCGCTAGGCAGTTCCTAAATACTAATCAATTTTTACGCTAAATGCAACATCTTATTTTCGACTTATGGCGATAATCTTTCTATCACCCAATGCTCTTTTTCCAACCGATAACGAATACGATCATGTAGGCGGCTCGGGCGACCTTGCCAAAATTCGATCATTTCAGGAATCACGACATAACCACCCCAATGTGGTGGACGTGGCACATTTAATGGGTGTTTAGCTGCTATCTGTGCCGCCTTGGCTAATAACACATTTTTGCTAGAAATCACCGCACTTTGCTCACTCGCCCATGCCCCTACTCGACTGGTATAAGGACGTGATGCAAAATATTCATCGGATTGTACAGCGGGTAATTTTTCCACTCTGCCTTCAATTCTGACTTGTCGCTCTAACTCGCCCCAAAAGAAATTTAAAGCCGTAAACGGTGTATGTTGCAACGCTCGACCCTTTTGACTGTGATAATTAGTAAAGAAAACAAACCCTTGCTCATTCACTTCTTTTAACAACACCACTCGGCTAGTTGGCTTACCTTGTTCATTCACCGTTGCCACATTCATTGCGGTTGGCTCACATACTTTGGCTGTTATCGCTTCATTTAACCAATGTTCAAATTGTTTTAATGGATCGGCAAGGCATTGTTTACGAGATAACGCCTGTTTACTGTAATCTTCTCGAATATTGTGTAAATCCATCTTTTTATTCCTAATTTAATCCAAGCTATTCATTGCATTAATCAACCTAATTTCGTCAAAATGACGCACATCTTCGGCTAAAATAGGTATTTCTTGCAGTCTGCTTTGTTGTAACAAAAACTCTCGTTGCGTACCTTTTAATAATGGCGTATTAGGTGTAAACCAATCTTTTCCCTGACGAAACACTAAATTGCCAATACTACAATCGGTAACGTGACCTTTTTTAATAATCATAATTTCATCAGCCTGACCTTTTTGCTTAACTAATTGATTGAGCAGGGAACGATCCTGATATTTCAATGAATAATCTATATCGTCACAAATCACAGGTTGAAAATAACGATAGATTTTGCGTTGATAAGGGAAAAATTGCACAGCATAATGTTGATGATTATAAGCAATACGACAACGAATTAATGGGCTATCAAGTGCGGTGTAAAATTGACTATTTTCTGCAATAATTTGCCAAAGATCGTGAATTTTAACCGCAGTTCCACTATAAAATAGCGATAATGATTTCTCATAACGCTGTTGATGTAAAGCGATATTTCTAACCATCCCCTGTTCAAGACAAATGGTTTCAAATAACGGAAATATCATAATGCTTTCCTTAATGGGATATAAATTTTTTGCAATAATTCCGCATATTCTTGCTCTAATTGGCTTTGCCTTGTGATGCCACCACCACTACGAAAAAGCATTTTTTCACCACATTGTTCAATAAACCGAATAGCTACTGCACTGTCTATGTTCTCACCGTCAAAAATACCAAAAATGCCCGTATAATAACCCCGTTCTTTCTTTTCCGCTTGTTGGATAATTTCCACCGTTTTTTCTTTAGGCGCTCCACTAATTGAGCCAGCTGGCAAAAGTTTGGCTAAAATAGTCCCGACATTTTCTTGCCAATTTTCCGAGAGTTCACCGACAATTTCCGAACTTGTCTGTAAAATCGCCCCTTTTTCGGTTTCAATGCGATCCACATAACGAAAACGGCGAACTTCAATATTTTCCGCCACTGTGGCTAAATCATTTCGCATTAAATCGACAATCGTGTAATGCTCTGACTGCTCTTTTTGAGATGCCATTAATTGTTGTTCTGCATTAGGTAACGTAGCGTCAATAGTACCTTTCATGGGATAAGTAACAATTTGATTTTGTTGTGTTCTGACAAAACATTCTGGCGAAAAACAAACAAAATGATTTTGATAATAAAGTTTGTACTTTGCTTGAGCTTGCTCGAAAACCTCTAATAAAGAAAAATTAGTTTTTATTTCAGTAGGATAAGTAAGATTTAACAAATAGGAATTACCTTTTTGCAAGGCTTGTTGAACGACTTCAAAACCCCATTGATATTCACTTTTTGACATGGCAAGTGCGGTTAAATTTAAGGCTTTTTTTGACCGCACTTTTTCAGTTGGATAATTCGTTTTTCCTTGTAAATCAAAAAATATCCCTTGTTTTTCCATTTTCTCAAGGGGCAGAATCAGCGGTTTTTTCTGTTCAAAATCAATCAGAAAGAAAAATGGTTGGCGTTGTTTCCCAAACTGATTGGCTTGTGCAATAAAAGCGTTAAACGGCATAAAAGAGTAGGGTCTGTTGACCTTAAATAAATCAAACAAAATATGCTCAAGTTTAGCCTAATCATTTATAATGGCAAGCGTTTATTTTTCTACTCAAAAGACCATGACCAAACTTGCTATTATTAATAATCACGATTCTTTCACCTATAATTTAGTGGATTTAATCCGCCGTTTACATGTGCAATTCGATGTGATAAATGTGGAAAATTTAAGCCTTGATAGGCTTGAAGATTACAGTCATATTCTGATTTCACCTGGTCCAGATATACCGAAAAGCTACCCACAACTTGTTGCTATGCTAACACGTTTTTACCAACAAAAAACGATTTTAGGGGTGTGTTTAGGTCATCAGACAATTTGTGAATTTTTTGGGGCGACATTGTTTAATTTACCCAATGTTCGACATGGTCAAAAAAGCCATTTAAAAGTGCAATCAAATTCGGTTTTATTTCAAGGTTTACCCAACCATTTTGAGATTGGCTTATATCACTCTTGGGCAGTTTCAACAGAAAATTTCCCCACTGAATTAGAGATTACCGCTATTTGCGATGATAAGATTATTATGGCATGCCAACATCGCACCTTACCGATTTTTGGGGTGCAGTTTCACCCAGAATCCTATATGTCGGAATATGGTCTGTGGATACTCAAAAATTTCTTAAATTTGGAATCCAGATCATACTTTTCAGAAAAAGATCAAAAAAACACTTGATACTGTTTTTAATAACAGATAATATATGCTCAAATTTACAGTTTAACAAACATCCAAAAGGGTCACACAATGGCTAAAGATAACAAAGCGAAAGCAAAACCAACGGCAAAAGAAAATAACTCACAAGAAGACAAAGCAAAAGCACTGGCAGCCGCTCTCGGTCAAATTGAAAAACAATTTGGCAAAGGCGCTATTATGAAGTTAGGCGATTCACAAACCCTTGATGTAGAATCTATTTCAACAGGTTCAATCGGTTTAGATGTAGCATTAGGTATTGGTGGTTTGCCAATGGGGCGTATCGTTGAAATCTTTGGTCCAGAATCATCAGGTAAAACTACATTAACCCTTTCCGTGATCGCACAAGCACAAAAAGCAGGTAAAGTCTGTGCCTTTATTGATGCGGAACATGCCTTAGACCCAATTTATGCAGCAAAATTAGGGGTTGATGTCAAAGAACTGTTTATTTCTCAACCTGATAATGGTGAACAAGCCCTAGAAATCTGTGATGCCTTAGTACGTTCAGGGGCGATTGATGTGATTATTGTGGACTCTGTCGCTGCATTAACCCCAAAAGCTGAAATTGAAGGGGATATGGGCGATTCTCACGTTGGTTTGCAAGCCCGTTTAATGTCACAAGCGTTGCGTAAATTAACCGGTCAAATTAAAAACTCTAACTGTTTAGTAGTGTTTATCAACCAAATTCGAATGAAAATCGGTGTGATGTTTGGCAATCCAGAAACCACAACTGGCGGTAACGCACTAAAATTCTATTCATCTGTACGTTTAGATATTCGCCGTATCGGTGCAGTGAAAGAGGGTGATGAGATTATTGGTAATGATACTCGGGTCAAAGTAGTGAAAAATAAACTTGCAGCTCCGTTCCGTCAAGCCGAATTCCAAATTCTTTATGGTGCGGGTATCTCGAAAAATGGTGAGCTAATTGAACTTGGTGTTAAACAAAAATTAGTCAACAAATCTGGGGCTTGGTATGCTTACAATGGTGAAAAAATCGGGCAAGGTAAAGCGAATGCGATCAAATGGTTAGAAGACAATCCTGAAGCAGCCGCAGAATTAGAAGATAAAATTAAGACAGCTTTATTAGAAAATCCTGAACAAGCCTTGTTGCCAGCGGATGATAATGATAAAGATCAAAGTGATGAAATAAATGACGAAGTAAATGATTTAGATTTCTAAGTATTACACACATATATCCCAAAGTGCGGTATTTTTAACCGCACTTTTTTCAACTATGCAGGGAATAATCCATGTCATCTCTCGCCCTAAATTATCTGATTAACCTACTGGCTCGCCGTGATTACAGCGAATATGAAATTCGTTGCAAAATGCAACAAAAAGCCTTTAGCCAAGAAGATATTGATCAGGCACTAGCACATTGCCAACAACGCCACTGGCAAAGTGATCAACGTTTTGCCGAAAATTACCTGAATTTTCGAGCCAATCGGGGTTATGGTGTAAATCGAATTAAACAAGAATTACGCCAATTAAAAGGGGTGAGTTCGCAGATTATTCAAAACGTAATCGAGCAAAGCGAAATAAACTGGTCAGATATTGCATTAAGCGTTTTAAACCGAAAATTTCCCCAATATCAACAAAAATTGGATATAAAAACCAAACAAAAAATCTGGCGTTATATGCTTTCACATGGTTTTTATGCGGAAGAATTTGCAGACTATATCGGTTCTAGTAGCGACTATTAGCAAATAGCAAGATTGGCGGAAAGTAATGGGAGTTGAACCCACCTAGGACTGCTGGCAGCCCTAACAGGATTTGAAGTCCTGCCGCATCACCGGATACGCCTACTTTCCAAAATTGATGGCAACTTTAGCATAATGTCATTTTTTGTCAAACAACCTTTTTACCCGATTAATAACCCCTAAAAAGGATATTCTTGCAACAATCCCTTTTAAGGGATATAATGCCAAACATCCTTTTCAAAGTATAACGAATAAATTATGGCATTAAGCATCACTAGCGCAAAAGCATTAGCACAGGTTATTCGGGAGTTTCGTTATCAAGCCGAACTTTCTCAAGTGGATGTGGCGAAGCGAGCTGCCACCAAGCAAGCAACAGTTTCCGTGTTTGAAAACAATCCTGAAAGTACAAAATTAGAAACTTTGTTCAAAATTCTGACGGCACTAGAATTGGAACTTATCGTACAATCTCGCCCAACGCAAGGGCAAATATTAGCCACGAAAAACGATGACACAGCGACAATACTCGGCATGGCGGAAGAAAGTGCAATATATCACATTAGTGACGATGATGAGATTTGGTAATGGAAAATATACTTAATATTGCTATGAATGGCATTCACATTGGTCAATGGCGTAAATTAGCTAATGGTGCAACGGAGTTTCAATATAGTCCAAATTGGTTAAATTCCCCCCGCTCACGAGCTATTTCGCTTTCGTTGCCATTGTCGAATAAAATTTACAAAGGCGATGTGGTGTTTAACTTTTTTGATAATTTATTACCCGATAATGATCAGATTCGTTCTCGGATCCAACAACGTTTTCAAATAAATACCAAAACACCTTTTGATTTACTTTCCGCTATTGGACAAGATTGTGTCGGAGCAATTCAGCTCTATCGAGATTTACCTTATTCTATTCGGCAAGTAAATGCTACGTCATTGAATGAGCATGAGATTGAAGCATTATTAAAAAATTATCAATCTCTGCCGTTGGGAATGGAGCAAACGGATGATTTCCGCATTTCGCTAGCTGGGGCACAAGAAAAAACAGCGTTACTTTTTCACGAAAATCAATGGAAACGACCGCACTACTCTACGGCAACTAGCCATATTTTCAAGCTCCCTATCGGACTGGTAGCACAAGGTCAGCTTGATCTTTCAATGAGTTGCGAAAATGAATGGCTTTGCCTTGAGATTTTGCGTTTATTCGGCTTGGACGTTCCTAATGCAAAAATTCGTTATTTCGGTGAAACCAAAGTGTTAATTGTAGAGCGTTTTGATCGCCGCTGGGCAAAGTCGCAAAATTGGCTGGTACGTTTACCACAAGAAGATCTTTGCCAAGCCTTGAATATTGCCCCTGCTCGAAAATATGAATCAGACGGTGGAGCAGGGATTCTCACCATTATGCGATTGTTAAATAGTTCTGCAAATCCGCTTAATGACCGCAAGGCTTTTTTCAAAGCACAGATTTTATTTTGGCTTTTGTGTGCTATTGATGGGCATACGAAAAATTTCAGCCTTTTTCTTGAACAAGGCAACCGATATCGCTTAACCCCATTTTATGACGTGATGTCAGCTTATCCATTGATTAATCCAAAAGGATTACAACGTCAAAAAATTAAAATGGCAATGGCATGGCACGGTGAAAATAAGCATTATTTATGGGACAAAGTCCAACTCCGCCATATTTTCCAAACTGCAAAACTAGCTGGATTTGCCAAGGAAAATGTTGAAGAAATTCTACATGAGATTAGCCAAACACTGCCGCGTTTAGCTCAAATTCCGCATCGCCATCTTCCCGATTTTATCGCTGAACCAATTTTACAAGGGTTGGAAGATAAGGTAAAAAAGGCGTGGTAAGTTATAGTATAATACCCCAACGTTCAACAAAACAGGACACAAAATGACCGCACTTTTTCAACAATTACCATCAGTAGATAAATTACTCAAAACACCGCAAGGTGAATTGCTAGTGGATCAATTTGGACATACGGCGGTCGTCAATATGATTCGTCAGATTTTGCAACTGGCTCGAGAGCAAATCAAAGAAACACAGCAACTTCCCAATTATTTCAACGATATTGACCATACAATTACGGAAATTCGTCATCAATTAATTCAACAAAACCAAGTACAAATTAAATCAGTGCATAACCTAACAGGCACCGTGTTACACACGAATTTAGGGCGTGCATTGTGGTCTGAAACCGCTCAACAAGCCGCTGTAAATGCTATGGCAGGTAATGTGGCATTGGAATATGACTTAGAGATAGGAAAACGTAGCCATCGAGATCATTATATTAGTGAATTACTTACTCAACTGACGGGAGCGGAAGCAGCTTGTGTCGTGAATAATAATGCAGCTGCAGTATTGTTAATGCTTGCCACCTTTGCACAAGGCAAAGAAGTGATTATTTCTCGTGGAGAACTGATTGAGATTGGCGGTGCATTTCGGATTCCTGATATTATGGCTCAAGCAGGATGTACACTGGTAGAAGTCGGCACCACTAATCGTACGCATTTAAAAGATTATCAAAACGCAATCAACGAGAATACTGCTTTTCTGATGAAAGTACATAACAGTAATTATCAAATTTGTGGTTTTACCCATTCAGTTGAAGAACATAAACTTACCGAATTAGGTAAGCAATTTAATATTCCTGTGATTAGCGATCTTGGCTCTGGAGCATTAATTGATTTAACCCAGTACGGCTTACCAAAAGAACCAACAGTACAGGAAAAATTGGCACAAGGCGTGGACTTAATTTCTTTTTCTGGGGACAAACTGCTCGGCGGTGTGCAAGCTGGTATTATTGTGGGTAAGAAATCTCTTATTGATCAATTACAAGCACACCCACTTAAACGCGTTCTACGTTGTGATAAAGTGATTCTAGCTGGCTTAGAAGCCACCTTACGCCTGTATCTACAACCTGAAAAATTAATCGAAACCTTGCCAACCTTACGCTTACTCACTCAATCCATAGCACAATTAAATGAAAAAGCGGAACGAGTGAAAGAACAATTATCGCAACATTTACCCGAATTTTCCCTGCAAATCGAAGCAAGTTATGCACAAATTGGTAGTGGTTCACAACCGTTAGCCAAAATTCCATCGGTTGCAGTCACCATAGCAAACCAAACTAACGGAAAATTAACCGCACTTTTACAACGGCTAAAACAACTACCAACGCCAATAATTGCCAGAATGGAACAAGATAAAATTTGGTTGGATATACGTTCATTAGCAAATGTCGATCACCTGTTAGAGAGTTTACAAGCCTTATGATTATTGTTACTTCTGGTCACGTTGACCATGGCAAAACCGCCTTGTTGCAGGCATTAACTGGCACAAATACTGCTCATTTACCCGAAGAAAAAAAACGTGGAATGACCATTGATTTGGGTTATGCTTATTTGCCCTTAGGTGATAAAACACTTGGATTTATTGATGTTCCCGGTCACGAAAAATTTTTGCCGAATATGTTGGCTGGCTTGGGGGGAATTCATTATGCCATGCTGATTATTGCCATTGATGACGGGATTCAAGCTCAAACAGTGGAACATTTAGCCATTTTACGTCAGTTGCAACTCAATAAAATTCTGATCGTCTTAACCAAAGCTGATAAAGCGAGTTCAAGCCAGATCGATGCACTTAAACACACAATCAAAGCTAATTACCCCTCTTTAGCCGATAGCCCAATTTTCGTCACATCTGCGACTACCCAACAAGGCATCGCCGAATTACGTGATTTTTTAACTACACTGCCAAATTTAGCTGACCCCAATAAACCTTTCCGCTACGCTATCGACCGTATTTTTAGTGTAAAAGGGGCTGGTACAGTGGTCACTGGTACAGCATTTAGTGGTAAGGTAAACATTGATGATGAATTGTTTTTATCTAACGGCGAAAAAGTACGCGTGAAAAATATTCACGCCCAAAATCAACCGAGCAAACAAGGGTTGGCAGGACAACGGTTAGCATTAAATATTCATACTGATATTGAGCGTAGCTCAATTCAACGGGGGGACTGGTTATTTAATCAACCACCACAATTTGCCACAGATCGCATTACCGTTCAGCTTAATCCAGAAATACCTTTAGCAGAAAACCAAGCGATACATCTTTATCATGCGACTAATCATACTGTTGGTAAATTGTCTTTGCTCACAACAAAAACGTTACCACCACAAACACAAGCCTTAGCAGAAATTATCTTAGATAAACCGCTATTTTTGAGCTTTGCGGATAAATTAATTTTACGCAGTGGCGATAATAAGCAATTAATTGCTGGAGCAAAAGTCATCGAAATTAACTCGCCCAAACGCCATAAACGCAGTGAAGTGCGGTTAAAATTCTTACAGAATTTGCAACAAGTAGAAAATATCAATGACCGTATTGCACTATATTTACAACAAACAGCCGTTGAAGTGTCTTATTTATTATGGATTGAACAGTTAAATGAAGCGGACTTAGCCACCATTTTGCAACAAAATCACGCTGTACGTTTTCAGCAGTGGTGTTTTAATCAAGATTATCAAGCAGAAAAAAATCAGCAAATTTTGACCGCACTTTCCAATTATCATCAACAACATTCCGATCAAGTCGGCTTAGGCAAAGCTCGTTTATACCGCATTGCCACACTTAATCAGCCTGAAAAATTGATCTACCATTTTATAGATGAATTATTGACTCAAGGAAAATTACAACAAACCCGTGGCTGGTTGCATTTGCCTGAACATAAAATTGAGTTTAATGCAGAAGAGCAAGCCTTATGGAAATTGGTACTAGACGAATTTGTGCAACAAAATGGTCAACCGTTGTGGGTGAGAGATATGGCAAATGCCTTATCCATTGATGAAAACCAAATGCGGAATTTTTGTTATAAAGCGGGGAAATTAGGCTATTTAACCCCGATTATCAAGGATCGTTTTTTCTTAACCGAAAACCTATATGCCCACGCCAAAGTCATCAAGCAATTAATTGCAAAACAAGGGGATATTTGTGTCAATCAATTACGAGATGAACTCCAATTTGGACGCAAACTCACTGTGCAATTAATTGAATATTTTGACCGTTGCGGATTATTAAGACGTAAAGGCAATGTACATATTTTGCGAGATAGGGAAATGTTTGATTAATCAATATGGCTTAAAGCAAAATGACCGCAAATGTGCGGTCATAATTAACTACATACCAAGTCGGCGATGGTTACAGGCTTCCTTTAGAGCTTTTCTTAAATCTTTGACATATCTGACTTGTTGTATTTTCAAATATATCTTTACCAACAGATTCGGAAACCATTTCTTAGGTTCTACGTGTTCTGTGAAATTAATCGTAGTAATCTTTTCATTTCCACTGAAAACACCGACCCAATGTCCTTTCATGTTGTCATTCTCCATATCAAACTCCCACAGGTAATAAGGTTCTTGCCTTGTTACTGTGAAAGTTGTCCTATATTCACTCTTTGTTATCTCGACAAATTGTGTGTCCGATACAACCTCTATTTTCTCAATATCACTTCTCCACGAACAGTCCGAAACCGAAGTTACAACTTCCCAGACTCTCTGCAAAGCGTATGGAAACGTAGCTTTTATATTTGATGTTATCAAGATTTGTGACCAATGAATCGATTCAGGACGATGGTATTGAGTTCAAGCGTAATACCCCATTGCACCAATTCTGGCATGGGTGCGAGTGTGGCACAGGCTTGGCAGATTTCGGTCTCGGTGTCAGTGCAGCAGATGTAGGTCTGATTATTGCTGTCTCCCCCCTGCTGCCATGTGATATGTACGGTATTCATAATGTTTTTCCTTAATATGTAGCAATATCAATCACAAAACGATATTTCACATCGCTTTTTAGCATACGCTCATAAGCAGTATTGATGTCTGCCATATTAATCATTTCTACGTCCGACACGATATTATGCTCACCGCAGAAATCCAATAATTCTTGCGTTTCTTTAATGCCGCCAATCACAGAACCTGCGATAGAACGTCTGCCGAAAATCAATGGTGCAGTAGAAAATTCAGGGTGTTGCCCAATCAACCCTACAAATACCAAAGTACCATCTAATGCCAATGTCGGCATATAAGGGCTAACATCGTGGCTGTATGGCACGGTATCAATGATTAAATCAAACTGATTTGCTGCCGCTTTCATCTGCTCTTCATTGGTAGAAACGATGATTTGGCTTGCCCCTAAACGCAAAGCATCTTGTGATTTTGCAGGCGAACGAGTGAATAACGCCACTTCCGCCCCCAATGCTTTTGCCAATTTAATCGCCATGTGTCCTAGACCACCCAAACCTACAACTGCCACTTTTGAGCCTTTGCCTACATTCCAATGACGCAATGGCGACCAAGTAGTGATCCCAGCACATAATACTGGCGGTACCGCTTTGGTGTCTAAATTTTCAGGCACACTTAACACGAACGCTTCACTCACTACAATGTCTTTAGAATAGCCACCGTAAGTTGGTGTGTGATCGTGACGATCGACACCGCCATAAGTTTGCGTTGAACCTTGTTCGCAGTACTGTTCTAAATCATGTTGACAAGGATTACAAGTACGGCAAGAATCGACTAAACAACCTACACCAACCAAGTCGCCAACTTTAAATTTGCTCACCGCCGAACCAACTGCTTTTACACGTCCAACAATTTCATGTCCTGGCACAACAGGAAATTGCGACACGCCCCAGTCGTTACGAGCCATGTGTAAATCGGAATGGCACACACCTGTGTAAAGAATATCAATTTGCACATCATCTGCACGCAAAGCACGGCGTGGTACATTAAAGGGAACAAGTGGCTGAGTGGCAGATAACGCAGCGAAGCCTTTTACAGTATAAGTCATAAAAATTTCCTCCAATTAAATAATTGTTTAAATTATAACACAGCTTTGTAGCTGGCTAAGGTGTTCATTGCCATTGTTTTGAGTAGCCCTGTGTCCGCACCGACACCCAAAAAACGCACCCCCATATCCGCATATTTTTTCGCTTGTTCAGGGGTCAAGGCAATCGTCCCCACGATCACGCCAAGTTCTTGAATACGTTTAATCATATAATCCATTGCCTCAACCACTTCAGGGTGGAAAATATTCAAACCATGCCCCATATCCACAGCTAAATCAATCGGTCCTAAGAAAATCGCCTCCACACCTTGGGTTTTCACAATAGCTTCAAGATTTTCCATTCCCTTTTTGCTTTCAATTTGCAAAATCATCATACTTTCGGCTTCAATGCGATCTTGATAATCCATATAGGCACTAAAACGGCTGGCACGCACGGCAGGTGCACCCATTCCACGATTGCCACGACCTGGGTAGCTCGCCCAGTACATAATTTGTTCCGCTTCTTCGCCAGTTTCCACTTTTGGGAAAATGATATTTTGCACACCGCTATCCATTAACTGCTTGATAATACCAGAGTTTGCATCAGGCACACGCACCACTGGGGTCATACCATAAGGGGCAATGGCACGGCACGCATCTAAAATAGTTTGAATGGTATGCGGTCCGTGTTCTGCATCAATAAATAACCAGTCGTAATCGGTTGTCGCCAACACTTCTGCTACGTCTGCGGACGTAGTTTCAAAGCCGACACCAAATTGTAATTTGCCAGCTTCTACATTATGTTTGAAATGATTTTTTAAGTAATCTTGTTGAATAGCCATAATTTAAACTCTCTTGTATTGTTGATGTGTATAATTGTAATGGCTAAGGAAAATTTGGGGTAGCTTGATTGAGCAGGATATTTGCCTAATTCTCTAAATTTGCAAAAAGTCTAAAAAAAACACCGCACTTTTATCAAAAAAGTGCGGTGAAAAATCCAATAACTTTCCCAATCACGCTTTAGTAAAAATCACATCATCCGTCAAACGAGATTTTGGTAATTTTGCATTAAAATCCTCTTCCGCACGGTAGCCAAAAGCCACCACAGCCAACGAATGATAACCTTTTTCGCTCAAACCAAATTCAGCATCTAAAGTAGCAAAATCAGCCCCTTCCATTGGTACACTATCAACACCTAAGGCAGCCGCTGCCATTAAGGTGAAACCTAAGTTTAGATACACCTGTTTAGCAAACCAAATTGGCTCATCTTTTAATTCTTCACGGTGAATATTTAAAAATAAACAGCGAACGTCATTACCTGCTTTTTTCTGGTCTGCCGTAGCATAACGACCGTCTTTATCTTCCTGTGCTAATACAGCTTTTAAAAATTCATCGCTGGCTTGGTTTAAACAAGCAAAAACAACAACGTGTGAAGCATCTATTACTTTGTTTGCGTTAAATGGATAATTGGCAAATGCTTTGGCAATACGTGCTTTGCCTGCATCGTCATCGGCTATGATAAAATGCCAAGGTTGGATATTCACGCTAGACGGGCTTTGACGTAACGCATCTTGAATTTCTGCCCAATCTTGAGCTGAAATTTTACGGTTTGCATCAAAGACTTTGGTTGAATAACGTTGTGCGGTAAAAGTTGAAGTTTTCATTTGCTTTCCTTTTTTAGTGGGTTAATTTATAAAATATTATAAGGGATTTACTATTCTTGTACCAATTCATTTAACAGCTCATAGCTTCTATGCTGCTTATCTTCATCAAAAATATAACTCACCGCCATTAACTCTTCAAATTGCACTCGCTCACGCAAGGCATTTAATTGTTGTTTGACGGTATCAGGGCTACCAATAAGCGAGCAACTAGTCATAGCTTGCACCATAGCTTTTTCTTGCCCCATAAAAGGTAAATGAAAACCTTGCCAAAGGGCTTTCTCGGTTTCGAAAGGTGGTTGTACGGGGTTAGTTTGCCCAGTAACAACACCTAAAAATAGTTGGGTTTGGCTTGTAGCAAGGCTTTCGGCTTCACTATCAGTTTGTGCCACAATAGCATTTGCCCCCACGATCACATAAGGTTTATCCAACACCGCAGACGGCTTAAATTGTGAACGATAAATTTCTACTGCCATTTCTAAAAAACGGGGGGCAAAGTGTGAAGCAAAGGCATAAGGCAAACCAAGCTCGGCGGCTAAATAAGCAGATTCAGGGCTAGACCCTAAAATAATCATCGGCACATTTTGCCCGATTGCCATATAGGCTTTTACACTATCCTTGCGACTTTCTTCACTAAAATAACGGCGAAGTGTAGCAATATCTTCGGCAAAATCAGGATTAATATTGCCTCGTCTAAGAGCGGCAGCGGTCCGCATATCCGTTCCTGGGGCGCGTCCTAAACCAATTTCTACTCGGTTAGGATAAAGCTGGCTTAACGTGCCATATTGTTCAGCAACCTGTAATGGGCTGTGATTAGGCAACATCACGCCTCCCGCTCCCACCACAATTTTCTGAGTATTTGCCAACGTATGCTGAATGAATAATTGAGTAGAACTGCTTGCCATATTCGGCATATTGTGGTGTTCAGCAATCCAATAACGGCGAAAATTCAATCTTTCCGCTAGTTGAGCAAGGCGAGTCATGGCATCGACAGCTTGTACAAAATTTTGCCCTTGACGTAAGGGAACTAGATTTAATATTGAAAGATTAAGCATGGGATTTCCTTATTTCAGTTGGACTGAAAACGTAAAAGTGCGGTGTAATTTTGTTAATATTTTACCATTAACAAAACTATACCGCTTGCCTAATTATCTACTATTAGAGATCAAACGACTGAATTAAATTCACGTGCAAGCGGGTTTCCACATTACCACGCACCGCATTGGAATATGGGCAAACTTGGTGCGTACGTTCAATCAACTGGCGAGCTTGCTCTTCGTTAATCCCTGCCACTTCAATGGTAATATCAATGTCTAACGAGAATGTACCGTCTGGTTTTTGACCGATACCTACGCCGACTTTGCTTTTTGCAGATGTCGGTTTAATGCCTAATTGTCCAGACACCAAATTCATTGCACTATCAAAACACGCTGCATATCCCATGGCAAAAAGCTGTTCTGGGTTTGCCCCTTTTTTGTCAGTTTCTTGGAATGAAACCAAATCAAAACCTAATGAACCGTCATCTAATTGTGTACGACCTGAACGTCCGCCGACTGCTGTGGCACTGGTGCTGTAAAAAATTTTCATAACTTACTCCGATAATTTAAAGGGCGTTTTGCCCGTTGGGTTGAATTTTCTATTCCGTGTTGGAATGGGGATATTGTAGGGCGTATTGAAAATTTTGGTTAGCCTGTTTCGCTAGGATAGCTGCCTAATACTCCAAATTTACAAAATAAATGAGAAAAAAGACTGCACATTTTGCCTAATCCGACAAAGTGCGGTGTTTTTTATCGTGTTTTTGCAACTTGATTTTTCGGGCGGACACATGTGTATCGCCCCTACAATAAAACGCTCACAAGCCCTATGCTATAACAGAATAGTCTAAATAAAACGGCTTGCCTCTCAGTTTTTCAATCATCTATAATGTCATGACGATTTAATCAGGTTAGGATAATAATGTGAGGGAGATATGTTTATTAAAGGAATACTAGTTTCTGCTAGCTTGATTATGGCGATTGGAAGCCAAAATCTGTTTGTATTAAAAAATGGGCTGCGACAAAATCATGTGTTGCTGATTTGCTTGGTATGTTTTTTGTGTGATTTTGTGTTGATAAGCATTGGCGTAATGGGCGTTGGGGCGTTATTTGCACAAAATCCTTATTTCAGTGCCGCTTTGGCACTGTTGGGGGGATTATTTCTGCTGACTTATGGTTTTTGGGCGTTCAAAAGCTCGCTCTACCCACAAAACAAGTTGGATTTGAGCGGTGAACAAGTAAAATTCAGTGCAAAAAACACGCTGTTTGCCACCTTAGCGATTACCTTGCTCAATCCGCATGTGTATTTAGATACGGTGGTGATTCTCGGCGGTATCGCTGGGACGATGAGTTTTGACGAAAAATTACTGTTTTTAATAGGGGCATCGCTATCGTCTTTTGTGTGGTTTTTCGGCTTGGGATTTGGGGCAAAATTGCTCATTCCCTTGTTCAAAAATCCTACATCATGGCGTGTACTGGATTTTGTGGTAGGTTGTATCATGTTTTGGATCGCCTATGAATTGTTGAGTTTTTTTGTGCGAGTTTTGGTGTAGATTTTGTATTTACACCATTATCAACAAAGACCCAAAGACTTATTAATCCACTGATATTTTAATCAGCCCCCAAAAACTTAGACACTCACATCAAGGATAAAAAAATGCTTTCTACTCACATCACCCAATCCCTACTTGCCATTTGCCCCAAAAACAGCATCTGGCAAACACCAATAGACGGCTTGTTTTTACACCATTTAGACAAACCTATGACAATGAACGCCTTTCGCCAAAACCCCAGTTTATGCGTGGTGTTAATGGGCGAACGTCAGTTGTGTATCGGCGATAAATGTAGCCGTTTTAATCAAGACAATATGAGCCTTTGCCCTGTCAACACCCCTGTGATGATGACGGTCGATCACGCTACGCCGAATAAGCCTTATTTTGCTCTATCATTGCAGTTTGATTTAAATCTCGTTGCCAAAGTCGCCGCCCAATTAGACTTGCACAATTCAACAAAAAACACAGTACAAGCCAAAGATTTTCTAACGCTATTTAACCCGAGTCAAGAGTTAATCAATGCCCTAGAACGCTTGCTTGCCTTGCTTTATTCACCAAACTCAGAACAAAAGATCGCCATGCTCGCTCCACTGTATTTACAGGAAATTTACTACTATCTGCTTACCAGTCCACAAGGCGACAAACTGCGTGAACTATGCCGACAAGGTAGCCATGCCGAACGGATTTTTAAGGCGACCACTTGGCTTAATCAGCATTTTAACGATCCGTTAAATATTGCCGAGTTGGCGAATTTATGCGGTATGAGTGAATCAGGCTTTTATCAGCATTTCCGCCAAATCACCCAGCAAAGTCCGTTGCAATATCAAAAAAATTTGCGTTTAACCGAAGCTCAACGCCTGATTCAACAAGGCGGTAATAGCATTTCTCAAATTGCCTATGATGTGGGTTATGAAAGCCCAAGCCAATTTAGTCGGGAATATAAACGGTATTTTGGACGAGTACCGAGTGAGGAAATTTAGCTGACAGCTATATTTTCCCAATCTTCAAAATTTCTCCAACAATATAAAGATAAAGAATTGGTTTATCCATACAAAACAACCAAAATGTATGGTTAGCCATATATTGGCACTTGTTGCTGTTGGTTGTTTCAGTTGGTAATCAATTTATAATAATAACCATTGAAAGCCAACGAGCTTCATGTAATTAATCACTCAATTAGGAGAGCAAAAATGTCAAATATTCGTTCAATCATCAACGGTCAAGAAATCAGCGAAATTGAATTACTTCGCAAAGAATTAGAACGTGCTTATATCGCTTTAGATTTAATCAAAACTAAATTAGGACACGAAGGTGTAGATCGTATTCTTAAACAAGAAATGGACGAAATGGATGTGAAATTCCAACACTTCGCAAACACTTGCGATGGTGAGTTGGTGTTAAGCCAAGCTGTGATGCAAGTTGACGGCTTGAAAGCAGAAGACTTCTTAAAATGTTTCCGTACATTCAGCGAGCAAACCAACTGGAAAGCGAACCCTGAGCATTACATGATTAAAGATACCGAGGGTGGCAATCGCCGTATTATTGAAACCGTGGGCTGTTGGGATAAACCAGTGAATTTAATCGGTAAATTCTACCCAAATATTGAAAATGCTCCAGCACAAGCGAAAGCGATTCGTGATGAAGCAAAATATCCGTATGTAAATTACATTTCTTGCCCTGTGATTGAGGGTGATCACTCAACTGCCGTAGCAGCATTCCACCAGTTCCGCAATACTGACACTGGTTGCGAAGTGTTACTTGGTGTATTTATGCCAAAAGGAGTAGATCAAGAAATGATTGAGGGTCATAAATGGCACTTAGCGATTGAATGGCGTAACTGGGCGAGAATGGCAATGGAACAGCTTGCTAAAGAGAAAGCATAATTTTCTATTAACAAGGAAACAACGATGAAATTCATTAAATTAATTCCCGTAATTTTCACCGCACTTTTCACTGGCTCAGCATTCTCAACCCCAGCTTATGTTATCGGTGAAGTAAATGTTACGAACCAAGCAGGAATGCAAGAATATCGTGCAGGTTTTATAGATTCACTTAAACCTTTCGGTGGCAAAGTGATTGTGAAAGCCACCAAGCCTGATATGAAAGAGGGTGAAAGCAATGGTGTAGTGAGTATTATTGAGTTCGCAACTCTTGAGCAAGCTCAAGCATGGTACAACTCAGATTTCTATCAAAAAATCAATAAAAGTCGCAAAGACAGTAGCACATCTCGAGTGTTAATTGTTGAAGCAACAGAAGCAAAATAAGGAGCTTACCATGATGAACTGGTATCGTCATAACTGGTATTATGTGGGCTTGATGATTTTTATCGCCCTTGCCTTTTATCTACCACTTTTTGGGGTACAACACTTAAGTCATATCCAAGTAATTTTAACGTTGAGCTGGATGGCATTTTTGGTACATCAGTTTGAAGAATACGGTTTACCAGGTGGATTTCCGAGCATTTTTAATATTGTTTTGCAGGGTAATCACAATGATGATTTTAACCGTTATCCGACTAATGCAAATTTGGTGATGATTGACAATGTATTTTTGGCGTATCCGTTTTATATTATTCCAATCTTCTTCCCTGATTGCATTTGGTTAAGTTTAATTCAATTAGGACAAGCTGTTGCACAATATACCAATCACGGCATCACCAGTAAAAAATTAGGTAAATTATATAATCCTGGTTTAGGTTCTATTGTGTTCTTACATACGCCGTTATTGGTTTATTATATTTGCTATGTTGAAAGCCAAAACTTAGCCACTGCAAGCGATTATTTAATTGGTTTTATTGGTTCTTTTGCAGCCTTATTGGTGTTGTGGATTATCCCAATCCTTGTACTCAAAGACCGCAACAGCCCATACCCATATCGTGAAGATCGTATTTGGGGTTATGCGAAAGAGCGTGTAATGGAAATTAAAAACGGCAAATAATGTTAGGAGGGGGAATATTGATATATTCGCCCTATGTTCAATATAAAGAGGAGAAATATTATGGCTAAAATCAGTATTTTTGGTGGAAAAGGTATGATTGGTTCACAAATTACTGCACTTTTTGAGCGTTGCGGTAACGATGTAGAAACTATCGGGCGAGATTATGACGGACACGAATTAGGCGATATTATCGTTTTAGCCGTAAAATTCCCTGATCTTGCCCCATTAGTAGAAACTCACGGCAAACATTTTGCCGGCAAAATCGTGATTGATATTACCAACCCAATTAGCTTTGGTAATCTTGATGAATTGCTGGTACCACAAGGCACATCTAGTGCAGAAATTTTGGCGGAAAAATTACCACAAAGCCAAGTAGTAAAAGGGTTTAATATCAACTTTTCTAACTCGGTCGCCAACGCCCAAGTTAAAGGCAACCCAGCAAGTTTTGTCTTTGCTAGTGACAGTAGCGAAGCGAAACAAGCCATTTTCACTGCCCTTGAAAAAAGTGGGGCGAAATTGGTGGATGCGGGTAATTTGCAAAAAGCAAGATTGTTAGAGAGTGCAGGCTTACTGCTGATTAATCTAGCAGTGAGCGGACAAATCCAGCGTGATGGCGGTTTGGTAATTGTTTAATTATTTGTCACGAAAAGCACCGCACTTTTAGATAGCAAAAGTTAAATAGCCAAAGTGCGGTGTTTTTTTACCCTTTTTTCTCGGTTGCAATATCTAGTGTATTCTGCCATAAGGTCATAATTCTTTTCGCATTCGGTTTTTCATCTTTTTCAAAGAAAAAGCGGATAGCGGTTAAAAATGAATGGGCAAATAACAGTGATTGCAACGGTAAATCTTGTTCGCTCACACTTTTTCCGTGGGCTAATTGGATAAAAGATTGTTGAAACATTTTCACCATATCATCAAATAGATGATGGCGTGGGGTATGCACTTTCCATAAGGCTAATAAAAGATGACGAAGTTCGTACCATTTAGGCATAGCCATTTCAAAAAAATGTTCTAAATTCTCTGTTTGTTGGCGTTGTTCAATTAATTGTTTTATCTCGGTTTTTAAATCCAAAATCATCTGTCCCACAAGATCATCTTTGCCTGAATAATAGGTGTAAAAGGTAGAACGATTCACCATGGCAGCATCTAAAATATCTTGTACATTGATATCGTGATAGCTTTTTTGGTTGAGCAATGCAATTAAACCTTGGCGAATAAGTTTGTGGCTGCGGATAATTCTTAAATCGGTTTTAGATTCTGTCATGAGTTTATTCCTATCCTGTTAATTATTTATCATTTTCAACACTTCATTATACAGCAAAGGTAATTCCGTCACCCCTTGTCTATCCAGAAAATGGTGATAACCAGAAACTTCAATATAATTCGCTTGCAGATTTTGAGCTAAATGGCGAGTAAATTGTACATTCACCACATCATCATCGTCCGATGCAATTACCACACGTTGCGGAATTTGATCAATAAGTGCGGTGAAATTTAAGCGAGTTTCATTAAACTTATCCAATTCAGGCAAATTCGGTAATTTTTCCGCAAAACCAGCCACTAAAATTACTCCACCAACGTTTATTTTTGCTTGTTGTAGAAAACGTAAGGTCGCAATACAACCTAAACTATGCCCGATAAAATAACTATTTTGATCGAGTTGGTGAATATTGTTTTGATGAAAAGTCAACCATTCCTGCGGATCGGGTTGACTAGAATTTGGCATATCAAAAATTTGCGTAGCAATATTTCGATTTTCTAACCGCACTTTTAACCAAGGAAACCAATGTTTTTGTGAATTTGCGGTGTAACCATGAGTAATATAAATATTATTTAGCATAAAACCCCTACTTTTAAGGTTAGATTTGGTGTTTTTTCAGATTTCTATCTATTTTTGATTGACTAAACAGCATTTTCGTTTATATTTTCGGATCTATTGTTTAATTCACATTATTATAAGGGGGTAGAATGAGTCATTCTACACGTGAAACTTTTTCTGGACGCAGAGCGTTCATTCTTGCCGCCATTGGTTCAGCGGTTGGTTTGGGAAACATTTGGCGTTTTCCTTACACAACTTATGAAAATGGAGGCGGTGCATTTATTATACCTTATTTGATCGCATTATTAACCGCAGGTATTCCATTATTATTCTTAGACTATGCTATCGGACATCGTCATCGTGGTGGTGCTCCATTGTCTTATCGTCGTTTCAGTAAACATTTTGAAACGTTCGGTTGGTGGCAAGTGATGGTCAATGTGATTATTGGTATTTACTATGCGGTAGTACTTGGCTGGGCAGCAACCTATACCTATTTTTCTTTCACCAAAGCATGGGGGGATAAACCCGTTGATTTCTTCGTGGGTGAATTCTTAAAAATGGGCGATGTTACTCAAGGCGTTAGCTTTGAATTTGTTGGCATGGTGGTTGGTCCATTAATTGCAGTATGGATTGTTGCCTTAGCAGTTTTAGCCTTAGGCGTACAAAAAGGGATTGCCAAAAGCTCTTCTATTTTAATGCCATTGTTAGTGGTAATGTTCTTAACCTTAGTGGTTTCTGCATTATTCTTACCTGGGGCAGCAAAAGGTTTAGATGCACTATTTACCCCAGATTGGTCAAAACTGTCCAATCCTAGCGTATGGATTGCTGCTTACGGACAAATCTTCTTCTCATTATCTATCTGTTTCGGGATTATGATCACCTACGCCTCTTACTTGAAAAAAGATTCTGATTTAACAGGTTCAGGTTTAGTGGTAGGTTTTGCTAACTCTAGTTTTGAAGTATTAGCAGGGATCGGGGTCTTTGCTGCACTTGGTTTTATGGCAACCGCGGGTGGTCAGGAAGTGAGTGAAGTAGCAAAAGGTGGTATCGGTTTAGCTTTCTTTGCATTCCCAACTATTATTAATGAAGCACCATTTGGTCAAGTGCTTGGCGTGTTATTCTTTGGTTCACTGACCTTTGCTGCATTAACCTCGTTTATTTCGGTGATTGAGGTCATTATTTCTGCTGTACAAGATAAACTTCGTATTCGTCGCTCGAAAGTTACTTTCTTAGTAGGCTTACCAATGATGGTGGTTTCAGTATTCTTATTTGGTACAACAACAGGCTTACCAATGCTTGATGTAATGGATAAATTCGTCAACTATTTCGGTATTGTTGCTGTGGCATTCGTGTCATTAATTGCGATTGTGGCTAACGAAAAACTAGGTATATTGGGTAATCATTTAAATGAAACCTCATCATTCAAAGTGGGTTTTGTATGGCGTTTATGTATCGTTATCACGACAGGTATTTTAGCCTTTATGTTATTAAGTGAGGGTGCAAAAGTATTTAGTGAGGGTTATGAAGGCTATCCAAGCTGGTTTGTTAATACCTTTGGTTGGGGAATGGCAATCGCCTTAGTTGTCGTTTCTATTTTACTCTCTCGCTTAAAATGGAAAGATGAAGTTTTAGCAGAACACCACGCTGAAGAAGGGGAATAAGATGAGTACTAGTGCAATTATTATGATGATTGTCGCCCTAGGTATTATTTGGGGTGGATTGTTAGTTTCGCTTTATATTTTACCAAAAGACTAAAGCGTAATTTTGATAGAAAAAACCGTATTTTTTAATAAATACGGTTTTTTTTATTAAATTTGTGATCTCGATCACTTTATTTTAACGTAAATTTGTTGCAAAAATAATCATTAAGAGTAAATTTATCTATTAGCTGAAACGTTACAGTTTTGCAAAAATTCCAATTCTAAACTTAATGGAGATCTGAAATGACTCATCTTATCGTTGCAACACACGGTAAATTTTCTGAAGAAATCGTCAACTCTGCAGCAATGGTTTTCGGTGAAGATGAAAATACCCATGTTGTTACTTTCCTACCTGGTGAAGGTGGCGATGATTTAGTGGCGAAATATCAAGCCATTATTGCCAATTTACCCGAAAATGAACCCGTATTATTCCTTGTAGATTTATTCGGGGGCAGTCCTTATAACGCAGCAGCTCGTGTGGTAACACAACGTGACAATACTGATATTGTAACGGGAATTAGCTTACCAATGTTGCTTGAAACCCTTGATGCAAAAGATAGCTGTTCTCTTGCAGAATTGGTGGAAACCGCTAAAGAAGTCGGCGTGCAAGCAGTAAAATCGTTCCGCCAGCCTGAACCTAAAGCGACACCAACAAAATCCGTTTCTACCGCTCCAGTTTCCACTGTTCCAACTTCAAGCGAAAAATCTCCGACACAGCTCAATGGCAATTTGAATATTTCTCTATTGCGAATTGATGATCGTTTAATTCACGGTCAAGTGGCAACATCTTGGGCGAAAGCAGTGAAATGTGAAGCGATTTTTGCGATTAATGATGATGTGGCGAAAGATGATCTCCGCCGTGAATTGTTACTACAAATCGTGCCACCTGGCTTGAAAGGTTATGTGATCCCTGTGGAAAAAGCCATTAAGGTGTATCACAACCCGAAATATACTGGCAAAAATATTTTATGGTTAGTCACCAAACCTGCTGATGTACTTCGTTTAATTGAAGGTGGCGTGAAAATCAACAAAATTAACGTAGGCGGTATGACCTATAAAGACGGTAATAAAATGCTCTCTGATGCGGTAACGGTCGGTAAAGCAGATGTGGAAGCCTTTAAGAAATTATTGGATTTAGGGGTGGAATTGACCATGCAAAAAGTCGCTACCAACCCGAAAGTAGAAATTACCAAAGCAAAATTAGATGCACTTCAATTCTAAGGATACATTATGACAACGATTGAAATTATTTTAGTGACGCTTGTCGCTGCAATTTGTGGTATGGGGTCCGTATTAGACGAACGTCAGACTCACCGTCCATTAGTCGCTTGTACACTCATCGGTTGGGTATTAGGTGATTTACAAACAGGTATTATCGTAGGCGGTACACTGGAAATGTTAGCCCTTGGTTGGATGAACGTAGGGGCAGCAATGGCACCTGATGCAGCATTAGCATCAGTCATTGCAGCAATCCTTGTGATCAAAGGCGGTCAAGATAAAGGCACTGCGATTGCGATTGCCATTCCTGTGGCAGCAGCAGGGCAAGTGCTGACTATCTTCGTGCGAACACTCACCATTTTCTTACAACATAAAGCTGATGATTATGCCGAAAAAGCCAACTTCCGAGGCATTGAGCTTTGCCATTTTGCAGGGCTTTCCTTACAAGGTTTGCGTGTAGCAGTTCCAACTTTAGCGGTAGCCTTAGTGGCAGGCACAGATACGGTAACAGCCGCCTTAGATGCCATTCCTGAAGTGGTAACACGTGGCTTACAAATTGCAGGTGGATTTATCGTGGTGGTCGGTTATGCCATGGTGATCAATATGATGAGAGCTGGTGCATTAATGCCATTCTTCTTTATTGGTTTCGTGATTGCCTCATTCTCCAACTACAACTTAGTCGGATTAGGTTTCTTAGGGGCGTGTTTAGCCTTAATTTACATTCAGTTAAACCCACAATTTAACCAATCAAAAGCCGTAGCAAGCCAACACAAAAAAGAGCTTGCTGATGATGAACTTGAAGGTCTATAAGAAGGAATTTTAAAATGTCTGAGAAAAAACAATTAACCCAAGCGGATATTCGTGCAACCTATTGGCGTTCCACCTTTTTACTAGGGTCTTTCAATTTTGAACGTATGCAATCAATGGGCTTTTGTGTGTCAATGATCCCTGCAATCAAACGCCTTTATAGCGATAAAAATGACCAAGTTGCAGCGTTAAGACGGCACCTTGAATTTTTCAACACACAACCTTGGGTCGGTTCTGCTATTATGGGTGTAACCGCTGCGATGGAACAAGAACGAGCCAATGGTGCAGAAATTGATGATGCCGCAATAAGCGGTGTTAAAGTCGGTTTAATGGGACCTTTAGCTGGTGTAGGCGACCCAATTTTCTGGGGAACCTTACGTCCTGTACTTGCAGCTCTTGGTGCGGGTTTAGCCATTAGTGGTAGCTTACTTGGTCCATTGTTATTCTTTGTGTTAATCAATCTTGCCCGTGCGGCAACCCGTTGGTATGGGTTCAAATATGGTTATCAAAAAGGAACAGAAATCGTTGGCGATATGGGTGGCGGTCGTTTACAAAAAGTTACGCAAGGAGCATCCATTCTCGGCTTGTTTGTCATGGGATCGCTAGTATCAAAATGGACCAGTATTAACATTCCATTAGAACTTTCTCGTTATACCAACCAAGCAGGTCAAGAAGTAGTAACAACAGTACAAAGCGTGCTAAACGATCTTTTACCTGGGTTAGCCGCATTGGTGTTGACATTTATTTGTATGGCATTATTACGCCGTAAAATTAATGCGATGTATATCATCTTTGCCTTGTTTGGGGTGGGGATTGTAGGGTATCATTTTGGTATCTTAGCGTAGTTCTCTTACTTTCTTTGCTTGTGCAAAGAAAGTAAACAAAGAAACACACCCCGACTTCACCGCTTTTCTTTGCTTTATTGAAATTTTCTTAACGGGAAAATCGCAACTCGCTACGCTCACAAACGCTTTAGCGTTTGAACGTTGCTTTAGCAACGACCCGTAGGGCGAACGCAGTGAGTAAACAAGGCGATTTTCCCTAAAAATTTCAAGTCGCAAAGGCGGTTCAGACGGGGTCTCAATTTAAATGAGAGTAATCAAAGTGCGGTGATTTTTTTCCGCACTTTAAATTTTGGACGATAGATAATTATGAATATTAAACAATTATTACAATCACCACCATCTGAAACATACATCAAAAATTCTTCCAGATTTATCACCGCACTTTTTATTCTAGCAGGCATATTGTATTACCCCACTCACGGCTATGGTTCAGTAATCGTGTTATGTTTTGCGATTTTTGTATTACTCGGACAAAAAATATTGCTGTCACAAGCCAATAAAGATTTTCGTGAGATGTATATGGCAAAACAAAAATTTGAACAAAGCCAAAATAAAGATTATTTACGTTATATTGATGCTCGTTCTGCTCAAATGTTGCGAGATAACAAAGTATTATCTGATAAAGCAAAAAAAGAAATTGCAATGTTGAGAGATTATGTGGTGCAATATCTAAATTAAAAGCTCAAGATAATAAAAAAATGAAAACAAAAACCTTAGTTGTTGATTTAGATGGCACGTTAGTTTTAACCGATACATTACACGAATCCTTGATCTCACTAATCAAATGTGACCCATTAAATCTGCTTAGAATACCTTTTAAACTGAAATTGGGTAAGGCTGGATTTAAAAAATGGGTGAGCGAACACTCAGATTTGGAAGTTGAAACCTTACCATATCGAAAAGATCTGATTACTTATTTGACAACCGAAAAAGAAAATGGCACCAATATTGTGCTTGCCACAGCGGCTTACGCTAAAATTGCTCATAAAGTTGCTAACTATTTAGCATTGTTTGATGAGGTATTATCAACAACAGATTGTTCTGTAAATTTGAAAGGGAAAAATAAACTAATCGCAATACAAGAAAAATTCGGTGATGAATTTACTTATATTGGGGATAATGCGGCGGATTTGGGGATTTGGGAAGAAAGCCAATCTGCAATTATTGTTGGATCAGACGTGCAATCGCTTTCTCATCTTGCCGTTAAAAAGGGGATTAAAATTGAAAAAACCTTTGAGAACCCCAAACAAACCTTTTTTATTTGGTTAAAAGCTATTCGTCTTCATCAGTGGCTAAAAAATATTCTTTTATTTATCCCTATATTAACTGCATTTGAATTTTTCCATTTTGGCAAAATTGAACTTGTTTTTTGGGCGTTTTTAACATTTTCTCTGGGAGCATCTGCAACATATATTTTGAATGATTTATGGGATTTAAATAATGATAGAAAACATTATCAAAAGTCTAAACGCCCTTTTGCATTAGGTGTATTGCCCATTTATCAAGGAGGAATAGTCAGTATTGTGTTATTGGCTTTTACCTTGATTTTTTCTTTTATCATATCGTGGAAATTCGCAATTACTTTTGTCCTTTATTTGATATTAACCACAATATATAGTTTAAAATTAAAGAAAATTGTACTAGTTGATATTATTATACTTTCGATACTTTATACGTTGCGAATTATTGCAGGTGGTATTGTTGCGAATATTCCTGTCAGTTATTGGTTAATGATATTTTCTATTTTCATCTTTTTAAGTTTGGCGACTGTTAAACGTTGTGCTGAACTTGTTGCTGCTAAAAATAGCAATAAAAAATTAGCAGGTCGAGGATATGTTAAATCTGATTTAGATATTTTATATCCATTGGGTGTTTCTTCTTTTGTAGGGGCAGTCATTTTATTTGGTTTATATATTAATGATGTCATCGTGTTATCCCATTACAAAACACCTGAATTACTTTGGGGTGTGCAGATTCTTTTAATTTATATCCTAGGACATCTTTGGATTGAAACGAAACGTGGTCTGATGAATGATGATCCTGTTGTTTATTTAATAAAAAATAAACCAAGTATATTGACGATATTTTTGTCAATTATGTTGGTAGTATTAGCGAAATTTTTATAGGAAAAACTGTCAATGAGAATAAATGAATATGTTAAATTAATCAGTGTTTCTTTTGCATTTACGTTATCCGTTATTTTAATCTGTTGTAGTTTTTTTAATGATTTCTTTTCCATTGATGATACATTAAATGATCTATTAGGTTTTTATAAGCAATTTGGCAAGATCTGGCTTTCAGGGCATATTCCTTTTATTACGAGTGATTTAATGGTCGGTGGGAATGCGATGATTGAATTAGAAAGAGGGATTTTTTTACCAACCACAATTATTACCTCGATTATCGCCTATAAAACAGAGAGTATAAAACTAACAGGGATTGTATTAGCTTTTATCAATCTCAATACTATCTTTATTTCAAGTTATTTCATTGCTAAGAAATTCAAAATACGGGTAAATTATGCCTATGCTTTTGCCGCTTTTGTGGCAATTAATCCGATGTTTTTATATCAATATTCTGCTGCATGGTGGAATGCTGCCATTGGTCAGGCTTGGGGAATGGCTGCTATTGCAAGTTTTTTCTGTTTACGTGAAAAGATTTCTATTCAGTCCGTGCTGGTTAATTTCCTCTGTGTTGTTTTTATGCTAAATTCAGGCTGGCCACATTCTATTATTGCTTATGCAGCTTTAGTTTTCCTTACATTATGCTTCGATTTTTACCACAATAAAGATATTCGATTTATAATTTATCTTGCCCTGCCAAGTATTTTAGCGTTGTTTTTTTCTATTCCTGTTTATTCTGAATATATTTATTCTAGTGAACTAATAAATAGACCTTCTGGATTTCATAATTTTGGTAATTTTTTGTCGCCATCTTTGGATTCTATTTTATTTGGATTTAGTCCAACCTATTATAGTTATATGAATTATTTTATTGGATATAAGATAATTCTAATTCCAATAGGATTTTCAACTTTAATTTTTCCATTTGTCTTATTTTATAAGAATATTATCGATTTATTTAGAAAAGACCATAGTTTTAAGTTAATCGTTTGCTTTAGTATTCTGTTTCTAATACTCTCTCAGTTACCAACACAATTTGGACCACTTCGTTGGTCTTTTAGGTTTGTACCATTTTTATCATTTTCTATTTGCTTAATAACTTTTTACGCTTTGGATAAAGCTATTGATGCTAAAGCAAGTAAACACCTCAATATTTATTATGGGACATTCTTAATCATTAATTTTGTATTCTCTTTTTTTATGTCTATGGGAGAAGATATAAAATATATTATATTACAACTTTTTGTATTAGTAATTTTATTCATCATTCCTAAATTAGGAAGATTAAACTTATTTCATAAAGTTGGATTTTCTTTAATGGCATTAGTTTCTTTGATTATTATGTTAGTGGGATTAAATTCGTTAGGTAATACAAATAAAAATTACCTCCCCTTTCCTAAATTACCAGAAAAAATAGAAATACCAAGTGGTATAAACCTAGATGGATACATTCTTTCCTTGACTGGTGGTAATGACAACAGAAAATATTTACATGATTTAAATTCAGCCCAATTTGGGGTATATCATCTAAAATCTATTAATGGTTATGCTCCAGTAGGAAACAAAAATTTTGGATTTTTATTACCACATAATTCTGGACATGCAATGTTTTATCCTAAAGAATCTTTATATAGAATTTTACAAGGATCTTCTCCGTATAATTGTATTGTAAATGACATGAAAGTGAGTGTAGTTATTTTACGTATGCAAGATTACATGCCATTTCAACAACAATTTATGATGTGTGGCTATGTAGATGTGAAATTATTTGGTTTGGATACGATTTATCTTTCATTACCTAAAGATAAAACCAATGGTTGGAATATGCTACCACCTACGGTTTATCCAATAACAGCACAAATTAAGATGTTAGAGCATAGTAATAATTTTGATAAGATAGAAATCTTCCCACATCAGGAGGAGCTGGAATTAATTTTCCCTCGGGTTTATTGGAAAGGTTATACTGCAAAAATTGGCGACACAGATTTGGCTGTATTGCCTGATTATACTCAAGCATTTGTGAAAGTAATTGTACCTAGAAATTTATCAGGAACTTTACTCTTATCCTATTTTCCTTATACGTGGCGATATGTATGGTGGTTGCCATTATTGTCTGTCATTGGGTTATTGATATTATTTATTCAGGTTAAAAAGAAAAATGTTTAGGATAACCTTTTTTTATATTTTATTTGCCATGTTTTCGACTGGGTTAAATATTTTATGTCAGGAAATCTCAATTAGGCTATATTCAGGACCTTATGATATGGCTGTGTCCATTTTTGTTGGTACTGTATCTGGATTGTTTTTTAAATATGTATTGGATAAAAAATATATCTTTAATTATCAACCAGATAATATAAAACATGATAGTCAATTATTTGTGATATATACTTTGATGAGTGTATTTACCACGCTGATTTTTTGGGGCGTTGAATTTTCTTTTCATTTTGTGTTTCAGACCAAAGAAATGCGATATATTGGAGCAATGATAGGGCTTGCCATTGGTTATACGGTAAAATATATGTTAGACAAAAAATATGTGTTTATTCGGGAGTAAAGAATGATTTCAGAAAAATTAAGTTCTTGGGGAAATCTTTCTGCCAATTTACATGATATTGAATATATCTTCTCTCAGAAACAAGCCATTAATACTATTCCTCACGCCCCAAAAAAGGGGCTTGCCTTTGGCAATGGTCGTAGTTATGGTGATGTGCCATTAAATTCCAATGGATTAATTTGGAATATGTCGGGGCTTAGTCGTTTTATTTCATTTGATCCTGAGCAAGCGATTTTACATTGTGAAGCAGGCATTACATTACAGGAAATTCATCGAGTATTTAATCCGCTAGGCTGGATGCTCCCTGTTACCCCAGGTACACTAATACCAACGGTTGGTGGTGCAATAGCTAATGATGTTCATGGTAAAGGTCATCATAGTTCAGGTTCATTTGGTGATCACCTCTTATATATAAAATTATTGAGAACAGATGGCGAAATTATCGAATGTTCCAGACAATATAATGCAGATTGGTTTTATGCAACAATAGGGGGAATTGGGCTGACAGGCGTTATTTTAGAAGCAAAATTAGCAATGCGAAAAATAACAAGCACTTGGATAGATGCTGAAACTATTCCATTTTATCACTTAGATAATTTTTTTACGTTATCTGACTCATCTGAACAAGCGTGGGAATATTCTGTTTCTTGGATTGATTGTTTTAGTGGTAAAAATTCTCGAGGTTTGTTTATGCGAGGTAATCTTAGTCAAGAAACTAAACCAACCCCATCACCTAAAGAAAGATCATTTCCTATCATGCCACCCGTTTCTTTGGTCAATGGAATAAGTCTTCCTTTATTTAATTTTGCTTATTTCAATATAAATCGGCTTAAACCGAGAAAACAACTTATTGATTTTGAACCATTCTTTTATCCATTAGATGCTATTCATGATTGGAATAGAATGTATGGTCCTAAAGGTTTTTTCCAATATCAGAGTGTCATTCCGAAAGAAGTTGGCAAAGTTGCGACAGATGAAATGTTAAAGGTAATTAAAAAATCTGGTGAGGGTTCTTTTCTTGGCGTGTTAAAAACTTTTGGTCATTCTGAATCAGGTGGATTATTAAGTTTTCCAATGAAAGATGGTGTTACATTAGCCTTAGATTTCCCCAATAAAGGTGAAAGCACATTGCGTCTATTTAATCTATTAGATAGGATTGTAGAAGAAGCGGGAGGACGATTGTATTTAGCGAAAGATGCCAGAATGCCTAAATCACTTTTTGAAAAAGGGTATCCAAGAATAGCAGAATTTTTACGATTCCACGATAAAGGAATTAGTTCCAATTTATCGCGTCGGTTATTAGGGGTTTAATTTTAAGGACAGATATGCAAAAAACAAGAATTTTAGTCGTTGGTGGAACATCAACTATTGCAGAATATTGCCTGAGAGAATGGGTAAAAAAACAAGACTGTGATGTTATTTTATTGGGTAGAAATAAGGAAAGATTGCAACTTGTTACTTCAGATCTTCAAGTGAGATCACCTAATTCAACCTTTGAATCTCATGTTGTCGATTTTACCAATACAACTGATATTCATAATATGATTTCGGATATTTTCACTAAAGGGAGAATTGATATTGCTCTGATTGCTCATGGAATCTTGCCAGACCAAGAAGCATTGCAAATAGATGTTGCTAAAAATAAAGCATCACTTGAAATAAATGGTATTTCACCTGTTTTATTTGCAGAAGAAATCGTAAATTATATGCTAAAAGAAAATTACGGTTCTTTAGGTATTATCGGCTCGGTTGCTGGTGATCGTGGTCGAAAATCCAACTATATTTATGGTAGTGCTAAAGCGATGATTGATAAATACATTCAAGGAATACAACATAGATTAGCTCTCGCCAATTCAAAGGTTAAGGTTTCACTTATTAAACCAGGTCCAACTAAAACAACCATGACCCAATCTATAACTGGTAAAGGAAAAATGGCTGAACCTAAACAAGTGGCATTAGATATTGTTTCAGGTATGCAAAAAGGTAAACGGGTTATTTACACCCCGAAAAAATGGGCATTAATCATGACTGTAGTAAAACATATCCCAATGTTTTTGTTTAGAAAGATAGATATTTAAGTAAATAAAAATTCTCTCTCCAACACCAACGCAATACCATCTTCGTTATTGCTGGCGGTTACTTGTTTTGCCACTTGTTTAATTTCATCAGGGGCATTGCCCATGGCGACACTTAACCCTGCATATTGCAACATATCCAAATCATTAAAATTATCGCCGAAAGCAATGACTTGATCGGCGGTGATGTTCAATAATTTTTCCATAAATTGAATGGCTTTCGCTTTGGTGGCGGCTTTGTTCATGATTTCAAGGTATTCAGGTTTAGAGCGGTGAATACTCAAGTGCGGTAGATTTTGTTTGAGTTTTTGTTCTAACTGTTGAATATTAGTGGCATTACCCATCACTAAAATTTTATGCACATCTGTTAAATCTGTTGGCACAATTTGAGCCTGTAAGCCTGTAATTTGGCTTTCTTGCAACGTCCAAAAATTGCTTAAATCGTTGCTAAACCAGTTTAGTCCAGCATAATGATTAATAGATAAATCAGCATAATCCGCTAAAATTTGATTAAGCAACCTAACATCATTTTGTTCAATAAGTACGCTATAAAGTGCGGTTAAATTTTTATCTAAAATTAATGCTCCACTATAGCAAATTATCGCTTGTTCAGTGTGTAATTGCTCAGTGTAAGGTGTGATCGCATAAGGCGGTCGGGCGGAAACGGGAATAAATGGAATCCCTTTTTTCACAATGGCTTTTATTGCTTGCTCGGTACGTGAAGTGATTTGATGTTGACTATTTAATAGCGTGCCATCAATATCGCTGAAAACGGCTTGGTATGACATAGATGCCTCCTTTTATTTTTTCTGATACAACCGATAACAAACCTGACCCGTGATTTTTTCTTTCAATAAATACCAATTTTCAGGTGCATTTAAAGGTTTATCTTTTTCGGTTTCTACATAAATTAACGCTTGCTGTTGTAACCAGTTATTTTGTTCTAACAATTTAATAGCTTGTTCGCTCAAGCCAAAGTTAAATGGTGGATCAAGAAAAACCACATCAAAGTGCGGTGTTTTTTGCGGTTGTTTTAACCATTCAAGGCTGTTTTGATTAATCACATTTGCTTGATTTTCATCGCATTTTAAACGGATTAAATTCTGTTTTAATTGATTAAAGACGGTTTTCTCAAGCTCCACAAAAGTCACCTGTTTGGCTCCCCTTGATAAACTTTCAAAACCAAGTGAGCCACTACCAGCAAAGCAGTCTAAACAACAACTATCCACAATATAAGGCATTAACCAGTTAAACAATGTTTCTTTAACTCGATCCCCCGTAGGACGTAAACCTTGTGAATTTAATACGGGTAATTTTCGTCCCCGCCAACGACCTGCAATAATACGGACTTCACCCTTGCTTTGTGATTGGTTTGGTGTGTGTTCTTTTGTGTATTTTTTCATACAGATAATAGATAAAAAATGATAAACTATACAAATTTTATATAGTTTAACAGATATTAAGAGATTTTTATGACAGATGAAAAGAAAAAAGGCGGTTTTTGGTCGTGGTTGGGATTAGGTAAAAAGCAACCAGATGATATTGTTGATCAGCAACCACAGCAGGAAGAAACCGCTCAAATTATTAAAGAAAGCAACCAACCAGCGGAAAACATTGTTGTTCTTGTTGAAGAAAAAATTGAAGAAGTTAGCGATAAAATTGAGCAAACCATAGAAAACGTGAGTGAACATTTAAGCGAAGAAATGCTTGATGTGGTGGAAAATTTTGTTCAATCGGAAACAGCGTTAACTTCCGAACAAAATGACACCGTACTTGAACCTGTAAAAACAGAACAGATTGTGGCGGAAATTGCTGTTCAATCAGATGAAATTGAAGAAAATAATGCAGAAAGTGCGGTGCAAATTGAGCAAATTTCTGATTCGGTTGATGAAATAGAACAACAAATTGAAATTTCATCAGAAGAAAAGCAAGAAGCTATTGCTGAAAGTGCTATTACGCAAGAAAAACCGAGCGAGGGAGGCTTTTTCAGTCGTTTATTAAAAGGTTTGGTGAAAACCAAACAAAATATCGGGTCTGGCTTTCGTTCGCTATTTTTCGGTAAAAAAATTGATGATGAACTATTTGAAGAATTGGAAGAACAGCTATTAATTGCCGATATTGGCGTGCCGACTACCAGCAAAATTATCAAAAATTTAGAGCAACACGCTACACATCAACAACTTAAAGATGCGGATTTATTGTATCAACAATTAAAACAAGAAATGGCGGATATTCTTAATCCTGTGGCACAACCATTGCAGATTGACGCTGCCAAAAAACCTTATGTCATTTTAATGGTCGGTGTGAACGGTGTGGGTAAAACCACTACCATTGGCAAACTGGCTCGTCAATTCCAGCAACAAGGCAAATCAGTGATGTTAGCTGCTGGTGATACATTCCGTGCTGCTGCTGTAGAACAGTTGCAAGTGTGGGGCGAACGTAATCATATTCCAGTGGTGGCACAAGCTACTGGCTCGGATTCAGCATCGGTGATTTTTGATGCCATGCAATCGGCGGCAGCGAAAAATATTGATATTTTAATTGCGGACACCGCTGGGCGTTTGCAAAATAAAAATAATTTGATGGACGAGTTGAAAAAAATCGTACGAGTAATGAAAAAATATGATGAAACCGCACCGCATGAAATTATGCTCACCCTTGATGCTGGCACAGGGCAAAATGCCATTAGTCAGGCAAAATTATTTAATGAAGCCGTGGGGCTTACAGGAATTTGCTTAACTAAATTAGATGGCACCGCCAAAGGTGGCGTAATTTTTGCCATTGCGGATCAGTTTAATTTGCCGATTCGCTATATCGGTGTCGGTGAAAAAATTGAAGATTTACGTGCGTTTAATGCCAATGAATTTATTGATGCCCTATTTACGCATGAAGAATAGGCACAGGAAAATTAATCGGAAAGGATAAAAAATGATACATTTTCAAAATGTAAGCAAAGCCTATTTAGGCAGTAAACAACCTGCTTTACAAGGACTAAACTTTCATTTACCTGTTGGCAGTATGACCTATTTAACAGGGCATTCTGGAGCAGGTAAAAGTACATTGTTAAAATTAATTATGGGCATGGAACGTGCTAACGGCGGACAAATTTGGTTTAATGGACACAACATCACCCGTCTATCTGCTTATGAATTGCCCTTTTTACGCCGTCAAATAGGTATGGTACATCAAGATTATCGTCTTTTGCCCGATCGTTCTATTGTGGATAACGTTGCACTTCCATTAATTATTGCTGGAATGCACCCAAAAACAGCCCGAGATCGAGCGTTAGCTATGTTAGATGTAGTAGGGCTGTATGACCGTGCAGATCATCAGCCATTACATTTGTCAGGTGGTGAACAACAACGAGTAGATATTGCTCGAGCTGTGATACACAAACCACAATTATTGTTAGCTGACGAACCTACTGGCAACCTAGATAACGCACTTTCTTTTGATATTTTTAGCCTATTTGAAGAATTTAATAAAATGGGAATGACTGTGTTAATTGCCACTCACAACGTGAGTTTAATTCAACAAAAACCAAAACCTTGCCTTGTGTTAGAACAAGGTTATTTGCGAGCATAAGGGAAAGAAAATGAGTTCAACACAAAAAGCCCCGTTTTGGGTGCAAATGAATTATGTTTTACGCAATGTGTGGGCAGATCTTTGCTTGAAAAAATATGGCACATTGTTGACGATTTTAGTGATAGCTGTGTCATTAACCATTCCTACGGTGAGTTTTTTACTTTGGATGAATACCCATTTAGCCACCACAAAATTCTATCCTGAAACAGAATTAACGGTCTATTTGCATAAAAATCTCAATGCTGATGATTCCAATAAGGTGGTAGAAAAAATTCGTGAACAAAAAGGGGTGGAAAGCCTTAATTATATTTCACGTCAGGAAAGCCTGAAAGAATTTAAAGCATGGTCTGGTTTTAATGAAGAATTAGATATTTTAGACGATAATCCTCTACCAGCAGTGGTGATGATTCACCCTAGCTCGGAATTTCAAGCTTCAGAAAAACGTCAGGAATTACATAGTAATCTGATGAAAATCAAAGGGGTAGAAGAAGTCAGGATGGATAATGACTGGCTGGAAAAACTCACCGCAATTACTTGGCTGATTGCACATGTGGCTATTTTTAGTGCAGTATTGATGACCTTAGCGGTATTTTTAGTGATCGGTAACAGTATTCGTTCCGATGTATATAGTAGCAAAGCGAATATTCAAGTCATGAAACTACTCGGTGCCACCGATCAATTTGTACTACGCCCTTTCCTTTATACGGGCATTATCTACGGCTTTTTAGGTGCATTAGTCGCTTGTATTTTCAGTAGTTTTATCATTGGTTATTTCACCAGTGCGGTAAGATATGTTACCGATATTTTTGCGGTCCAATTTGAATTAAACGGCTTAGGATTCGCAGAATTTGCGTTCTTATTGATTATTTGCTCAATTGTGGGTTATACGTCTGCATGGATTGCAGCGACACGGCATATAAGGGTGTTGGGGAAGTGATGACAAATGCAGAAAAAGTTGGAATGTCACCTGAACAATCTAAAAATATTGATGAATATTTTGAGTTTATTCGTGAACCAATGCAAGAACGAGAGATTGAATTATAATATATTTATTTGAGTAAATAGTTATAAATAATCTTATTTATAATCCTTTTTTTATGATGAAATTTAACTAAAACCCAAATTTCATCATTTTTTTATAAAAACACTTGATTTTATCAGGCTTATCTGTAATTTTATAACCTTTCAAACACAACATAACTTAAAGGAAATGCAAATATGAAAAATGTCGGTTTTATCGGTTGGCGTGGTATGGTTGGCTCGGTATTAATGGATCGTATGGTTCAGGAAAACGATTTTGCTAACATTAATCCTGTGTTCTTCACCACATCGCAAGCGGGGCAAAAAGCCCCTGTGTTTGCAGGTAAAGATGCTGGTGAATTGAAAAACGCCTTTGATATTGATGAACTCAAAAAATTAGATATTATCGTGACCTGTCAAGGCGGTGATTACACCAACGAAGTGTATCCAAAATTAAAAGCCACGGGTTGGGACGGCTATTGGGTGGATGCCGCATCCGCATTGCGTATGCAAGATGATGCAATTATCGTGTTAGATCCAGTGAACCAACACGTCATCACCGACGGCTTGAAAAAAGGCATTAAAACTTTTGTGGGCGGTAACTGTACCGTGAGCTTGATGTTAATGGCGATTGGGGGCTTGTTCGAGAAAGATTTAGTGGAATGGATTTCGGTCGCCACTTATCAAGCCGCATCAGGTGCGGGTGCGAAAAATATGCGTGAGTTGCTTGTGCAAATGGGTCAATTAGAAGATAGCGTGAAAGCAGAATTGGCTGATCCAGCATCATCTATTTTAGACATTGAACGCAAAGTGACGGCTAAAATGCGTGCGGACGATTTTCCAACGGATAACTTTGGTGCAGCCTTAGGCGGCAGCTTAATTCCGTGGATTGACAAACTTCTACCAGAAACGGGACAAACCAAAGAAGAATGGAAAGGCTATGCAGAAACCAACAAAATTTTAGGTTTAAGCGACAATCCAATTCCAGTCGATGGCTTATGTGTGCGTATTGGGGCATTGCGTTGCCACAGCCAAGCGTTCACCATTAAACTCAAAAAAGACTTGCCATTAGCGGAAATTGAACAAATTTTGGCAAGCCATAATGAATGGGTGAAAGTGATTCCAAATGATAAAGAAACCACCTTGCGTGAGTTGACACCTGCTAAGGTGACTGGCACATTAAGCGTACCTGTCGGTCGTTTACGTAAATTGGCGATGGGTCCTGAATATTTGGCAGCATTCACCGTGGGCGACCAATTATTATGGGGTGCGGCAGAGCCAGTACGCCGTATTTTGAAACAGTTAGTTTAGTGGTTGTGAGGTGCGTAATAAACGCACCTTTTTTCCATGATTATTTTATTAGTGCGTTAATAGGTAATTTTCATATATGCAACGAGAACCCCATTTTTGTCAATTTGCGTTAACTGAACTTTATCCTTTTGCTCAACAATTTCCGATTCAATATATTGATGGAAAAAGAAATTGTGCTATCGCCTATCGTCATTTTACCCACCAAAATCCTGCACAACGAAAATTGATTATTCTCGTCAATGGACGAGCTGAAAGTATTTTGAAATGGACTGAACTCGCTTATGACTTTTATCATCAAGGGTTTGATGTGCTATTATTTGATCACCGTGGACAAGGTTATTCACAGCGTTTATTAAAAGATCCTGACAAAGGGCATTTAGATGAATTTCGTTTTTACATGGATGATATGGCAAAAATTATCGAAAAAATCACCGCACTTTATGATTATCAAAGCCAACAGATTGTGGCACATTCTTTAGGCTGCTTAATTTCAAGCTATTATTTAGCTAACTATGATCACCATATAAAAAGTGCGGTATTTTCTTCACCGTTTTTTGCTATTGCTTTAAAAAATCCGTTACGTGATGAAATATTATTAAATCTAATAATTTTGCTAGGATTTGGCGAACGTTATGTATTCGGTAAAACGGTTTATAAACCTGCCGATTTAAGAGATAATGAATTAAGTTTTTGTAAAACTCGTATGAAATGGATGAATCGGATTAATCGAAAATTTAAACAAATTAATCTTGGCGGACCGACTTTCCGTTGGGCTTATTTATGTTTGCAAGCCATTAAACACTTGCCAAAAATTCTGCCACGTATTGAAATTCCAGTTTTGATTTTACAAGCAGAAAAAGAAAAAATAGTGGACAATAAAAATCTGGCTAAATTCACCGCACTTTTACCGCAAGGAAAATTAGTGAAAATTGAGCGAGCAAAACATGAAATTTTATTTGAATGTGATGATATTAGAAATACGGCGTTAAATCGTATTTATTCCTTTGTTAATTGTTCTACTAAATAAATCACTTCTTGCAAAAATTGTGGAATACCCTCTACCACATTTAATGCGACATCTTCATCATAAGTATGACTTGTTCTTGAACGCATCTCTCGATAGGTTTTCCAATCTTTCCATTCACCAAGTAATAACCCTTTTTCATTACCTGAGCGAATAAGATCCTGAAAAGACATGCTGTCATATTGCTCAGGATTCGGGGATATTTGGGCTAAATAGCGTTTGAGCATTTTGTGACTTAATTCATAAGTAAATTCAAAACGTTGGATTAATCCATCACGAATTTGAATATCGCTGATGTCAGTTTGATAGCGAATTAAACCTTCTTTTAGTCGTTCAATTGCATTTATTAATGGACTAAAATCCAATTTAACGATTTCATTTTCATCATTCATATAGCCTACTTAATGTAAATTTTCCCCAGCGGTTTTATCCAATTTTGCCACAATAAAAAATAAAATAAAACCAAAAATGGAACTGGTTAAAAAGGTATAACTAAAGGCTTGTTGTAGCATTTCTGGTGCCACTAAAGTGCGGTAAAAATTTAATGCTATAGCAGAAACCGCAATACCTAAACCGATACCCACTTGTTGAATAACACTTAACATAGTTGAACCAGCACTGGCGTTATGTTGATCTAATTCTGAAACGGTTAATGTATTCACCGATGTAAACATAATAGATAAAATCATGCCGTAAACAAACAATAAACTAATATATGCCCACAATGGCGTGTCAATGGTTAATAAGGACATTAGCCCAACTGATAGAGCCATACATAATGAATTGATTATTAATAAATTTCGATAGCCGAGTAATCTTAATAAAGGGCGAATAATAGGCTTACTGATCAAAGAACTAATGGCTATCGGCGTAATCATTAAACCAGCATAATCAGCACTGTATTGAAAAGAAACTTGTAACATCAATGGCAATAGAAAAGGAATGCCTGAACCACATAAACGAATAAATAAATTTGACCACGAACCCAAATAATAGGTGCTAATTTTAAATAAATTAAGTGGAATTAAAGCGGTTTGATTGCCTTTTGCATAAAAATAATAACCCATTAAAAATATACAACCTACCGCTAAAATACTAACTGCTTGCCATTTTTCTATAAAAGTTTCATTAACTAAATCTAATCCAAAGGTAATACAAACTAAACCACCACCAAAAAGCAGAAAACCTTTCCAATCAAATTTAGTTAAATCATTTTTTACATTCGGCATAAAATAGCTTGATAGAATCACCCCAATTAAACCGATAGGAATATTAATTAAGAAAATCCAGTGCCAAGAAGCATAGGTCACTAACCAACCACCTAAAATTGGACCAATAATAGGACCGGTTAAGCCTGCCATTGCCATTAAATTCCAAATGGGAATTAATTCATTTTTAGCCACTGTACGAATAATCGCAAGGCGAGCCACTGGCATCATCATGGCACCGCCAAAACCCTGTAATATTCGAGAAAAAATCAGCATTTCTAGCGACATTGAGAAAGCACAACTCACTGATCCAATTACAAACATAACAACGGAAAAACGGAAAATATTGAGCGTACCATATTTATCCGCTAACCAACCACTAATAGGAATAAATAATGCCACTGTCAACGCATAGCTGATCACCGCTAGTTGCATTTCTAAAGGTGATTGATGCAAATCCGCTGCGATAGCAGGTAATGCTGTATTTAAAATAGTGGTATCTAACGCTTGCATAAAAAATGCCGTGGCGGCAATCCAAGCGAGTGAGCGTGGAGAAACGGATTTTTCCATTTTAGTTATTCCGTAAATAATGCCAAATAAATTCGACTATTTGATCTATATTATTAATATCTAACCATTGTTTATCGGTTTTGATAGGATAATCTGTGGCAATGGCTATAACGTTTTGATCCTGTTCTGGTAAAGGTTTAGTCATCTCTTTTCTATGCAGTAGAATTTTAGGGATAGCTTCTTGTTTAAAACCTTCAATTAACACTAAATCAGTTAACTGCGGATCAAATTGTCGTACCAAATAAGCAAAGGACTCTGGCTTAGAGGTTTCAGTCATTAACGCCCAACGTTGATCACAAGCCATAATCACCTGACTAGCTCCCACTTCTTTCATTCGCCAACTATCTTTCCCTTGTTTATCTACTTGAGCATTATGGTGGCTATGCTTAATCACCGCTACTTTCAAACCAAGTGCGGTTAATTTTGGTAATAATTTTTCTAATAAGGTGGTTTTACCACTACCGCTATAACCTGTTATACCAAGAAAGGGAATCATTTTGCCTATTACCTATTGTTTATATTGTTGCTTTTATATTTCCATATTATGCTTAATGTATTATAGTTTAGTTCAGCATAAAAATTCCATTATAAAACCGTGATCTGGATCACAGTTTTTAATCGTTTAACTGGTATTTAATCGACTTATCATGGATAATTAAACAGAGTAAATAAATCAATCAGAGGTAAATTATGACAACGCAATTAGACGCTTTAAAAAACGTAACCGTAGTAGTAGCTGATACTGGCGATATTGAAGCTATGAAACTTTATAAACCACAAGATGCCACTACCAACCCATCAATAATTTTAAGTGCATCTGCACTACCACAATATGCTCCATTAATTGATGAAGCTGTTGCTTATGCGAAAAAACAAAGTGACTGCAAAAAACAACAACTTGTTGATGCAGAAGATAAATTAGCGGTAAATATCGGTTTAGAAATTTTAAAACTGGTACCAGGACGTATTTCTACTGAAGTAGATGCTCGCCTTTCTTACGATACCGAAGCTACTGTTGAAAAAGCACGTAAATTAATTCGTCTTTACAACGAAGCAGGTATTGCAAACGATCGTATTTTGATCAAAATTGCATCGACGTGGCAAGGTATCCGTGCGGCGGAAATTTTAGAAAAAGAAAACATTAACTGTAACTTAACCCTATTATTCTCTCAAGCTCAAGCTCGTGCTTGTGCAGAAGCAGGCGTTTACTTAATTTCGCCGTTTGTTGGTCGTATTCTTGACTGGTACAAAGCTAATTCTGATAAAAAAGACTATGCACCAGCAGAAGATCCAGGTGTGGTTTCTGTAACAGAAATTTACAACTACTACAAACAATATGGCTATAAAACTGTGGTAATGGGTGCGAGTTTCCGTAACGTGGGCGAAATCACCGAATTAGCAGGCTGTGACCGTTTAACCATCGCTCCACCATTATTAAAAAAGTTACAAGAAAGCACAGCACCTTTAGCTCGTAAATTAGACTATAAAGGTGAAGTCAAAGCTCGCCCAGAACCATTGAAAGAAGCTGATTTCTACTGGCAACATAATGCAGATCCAATGGCAGTTGAAAAATTGGCTGAAGGTATCCGTAAATTTGCCGCAGATATTGAAAAATTAGAAGCGATGTTAGCAGCAAAACTTTAATCATTTATCTAAAAACAACTTGAAGTGCGGTGAAATTCATCGCACTTTTTTATTAAATTAATTTATTCTCTCACCTGTGGATAACTCGATAAAAAACCCTTTAAAAACATGTGTTTTACTATTTAATAAAAGATAATTTAAACTTACCTGTGGATAACTAAACAAGTTATACAGATTTTACTTACTGTAAAGATCTTACTTTTCCTTATCTAAAAAAAGATCTAACTATTTAATCTATAACATAAAAAGATCCTTATTCACTATGATCAGTGGATCTAATAATAACAATAATAAGATCTTTATATATAAATAAGATCTATATTTATTACTTACCTCTCTCTTTTCTGATCGACGTTTATAGATCCACTTTCTTGTTTTATCAAATTTAGGTAGAATACGCCTTTATTTTTAGCTTAGATCGGTGAAAGGGATCTTTAACTTAGAGAATATTTTTATGTTTTATACTGAAAATTATGATGTGATCGTGATTGGTGGCGGTCACGCAGGTACAGAAGCTGCTCTTGCTCCCGCTCGAATGGGACTTAAAACCCTTTTATTAACTCATAATATTGATACCCTTGGACAAATGTCTTGTAATCCAGCTATTGGGGGAATTGGCAAAGGGCATTTAGTCAAAGAAATTGATGCCATGGGTGGATTAATGGCAACAGCGACCGATCAAGCAGGTATTCAATTTCGTACATTAAATAGTTCAAAAGGTCCAGCTGTACGAGCCACTCGTGCGCAAGCAGATCGAGTTTTATATCGTCAAGCGGTGCGGATCGCTCTTGAAAATCAACCTAATTTAGATATTTTCCAACAAGAAGTGACCGATGTTTTGATCGAACAGGATCAAGTTACTGGGGTGGAAACTAAAATGGGCTTAAAATTCCGTGCCAGATCGGTGGTATTGACGGCAGGGACATTTTTAGCAGGTAAGATCCATATTGGTTTACAAAATTACGAAGGTGGACGAGCTGGCGATCCTGCATCGGTTTCCCTTTCTCACCGTTTACGTGATCTAGGCTTGCGTGTCGATCGTTTAAAAACAGGCACGCCACCCCGTTTAGATGCTCGCACGATTAATTTTGATGTGTTAGCCAAACAACATGGCGATGCGGAATTGCCTGTATTCTCCTTTATGGGATCGGTGGATCAGCACCCTCGTCAAATTCCTTGTTTTATTACCCATACTAACGAAAAAACTCACGAGGTGATCCGCAATAATTTGGATCGTAGCCCAATGTACACGGGGATTATTGAGGGGATTGGACCGCGTTATTGTCCGTCTATTGAAGATAAAGTGATGCGTTTTGCCGATCGTAATTCCCATCAAATTTATCTTGAACCAGAGGGATTAACCTCAAATGAAGTCTATCCAAATGGGATTTCGACCAGTTTGCCTTTTGATGTGCAAATAGGTATTGTTAATTCTATGCAAGGGCTAGAAAAAACCCGTATTGTCAAACCAGGTTATGCTATTGAATATGATTATTTTGATCCACTGGATTTGAAACCGACCCTTGAAACTAAAGCCATTAAAGGTTTGTTCTTTGCTGGGCAAATTAACGGCACAACTGGTTACGAAGAAGCGGCGGCGCAAGGTTTGTTAGCAGGCATTAACGCTGGACTTTATGTGCAACAAAAAGATCCTTGGTATCCACGTCGTGATCAGGCTTATATGGGCGTTTTGGTCGATGATCTTTGTACCTTAGGGACTAAAGAACCTTATCGTGTCTTTACCTCTCGTGCGGAATATCGTTTGATTTTGCGTGAAGATAATGCGGATATCCGCTTAACCCCGATAGCTCACCAACTCGGTTTGATTGATGAAAAACGTTGGGCAAGATTTAATCAAAAAATGGATAATATAGCCAAAGAACAAGAACGCTTAAAACAAATTTGGATTCATACTAAATCTGAGTATTTGGCGGAAATTAATAATTTAGTTAATACGCCTATTGTGCGTGAAGCCAGTGGGATTGATTTATTGCGTCGTCCTGAAATGAATTATGATATTTTAACCAAAACCACATTATTTGCTCCAGCTTTGGAAGATAAGCAAGCCGCTGAACAAGTCGAAATAGCAGTGAAATATCAAGGTTATATTGAGCATCAACAAGAGGAAATTGAAAAACAAAAACGCCATGAGAATACGGCTATTCCTGAGCGTTTTGATTATAGTTTGGTGGTGGGGCTTTCTAATGAAGTACGAGCTAAATTGGAACAACATCGCCCAGTTTCCATTGGACAAGCAAGCCGAATTTCAGGTATCACCCCTGCGGCGATTTCTATTTTGTTGGTGAACTTAAAAAAACAAGGAATGTTAAAACGTGGTGACTAATTTAGAACAGCAATTAAGTGAAAAGCTAGAAACTTTGCTAAAATCCACCGCACTTTCTGTGACCGATCAGCAAAAAAGCCAATTAGTGCAGTTGGTATTATTGCTGCACAAATGGAACAAAGCCTACAATCTCACCTCCGTGCGTGATCCACAAGAAATGCTAGTGAAACATATTTTAGATAGTCTTGTGGTAAGTCCTTATTTACAGGGTTCAGGTTTTATTGATGTGGGAACAGGACCAGGTTTACCAGGATTACCATTAGCGATTATTAACCCTGATAAACAATTCTATTTACTAGATAGTTTAGGTAAACGTATTAGCTTTATTCGCAATGCCGTGCGAGAGTTAGGATTAACTAACATTGAACCCGTGCTGAGTCGTGTAGAAGAATTTAAGCCCGATCATCTATTTGATGGCGTATTAAGTCGTGCCTTTGCTAGTCTAAAAGATATGACCGATTGGTGTCATCATTTACCCGCTGAAAACGGGTTATTTTATGCTTTAAAAGGGCAATATCATCGGGAGGAAGTACAACAACTTTCAGCTGATTATGTGATTCAGCAAGTGATTGAACTACACGTACCCGAATTACAAGGGGAACGTCATTTGGTGTTGATTAAAAAAGCCTAATATATCATTTTATTCAATTTATCTAGTGCGGTTAAAATTTTTATATTTTTTAACCGCACTTTTTATTTTACTCGGTTTGGTTGTGGTTACTCCATTTTTAGCTTTACTTTTTATTTGAAATAAATAAAAATAATTCCCATTAATATTATATTAAGGGAAAAATATGGATCACACACAACACAAATTTAACATAAACAATCTTGCTATTTTTGTAGCTGGCTTATTTGCAACTGGATTTAGTTCAGCTATTTATGCTCAATCTACACAATTAAGTGAAATAACTGTCTCTGAGAGAGTAGAAAAAAGTAATCAGGAAACGATTTATCAGCAGCAAATTCAACATAAACAAGCTCAAAATATTAAAGATGTGTTTGCTCAATCCCTTGATGTGAGTGTCACGGAGTTACAAAGCTCAAGATCAGGAAATAATGGGATTAATGTGCGTGGCTTACAGGATAACCGTGTAGAAAATACTATTGATGGGATTGAATTACCTGAAGCACAAGAAGCTAAACATTTTATTTCTTATGGTATGGAATTTGGGCGAGGCGATTATATTGAACCTACTGCATTAAAAAGTGCAGAAGTGAGTTACCTAGGATCAGAACGTAGTCTTTCCAGTAGCGTAAATTTTACTACCCTTGAACCCTCTGATTTATTGAAAGGCAGAAATTTAGGTGGTTTTGTCGCCACAGGTTATGACAGTCGAAATAATAGTATTTATGGCTCGTTGGGCGGTACGGTGGCTGCTGGGCATTATCAAGGTATGGTGATGACGACATTACGTAAAGGTCATGAAAATGAAAATCATGGTGATGTAGGCGGTATTGGGGCAACAAGAACAGAATCCGATCCTGCTAAAACACGTAATGTTTATGTTTTAACAAAACATAATTATCAATTAAATGATAAAAACCAGTTAAATTTTGCTTTTGAAAGTCAATCTAAAAAAACCGAAACAGATTTACTGTCTAAAACAGATACGAGAATTGATGCAAGAACAGGAACACAAACATCAGGGCAAAGTACCGATAAAGTGAAACGCCACCGTTTTTCTTTAGGACATAGTTATAATAGTCAAAACGGTATTATTCAAAGTGCAGATACTCACGTTTATTTCCAAAATGCACGTACGGAGAATGAGCGTTTACGTCAATCTACCACCAATTATCGTCAAGAAAATTCTGAAAATAAAGTAAAAACTTGGGGATTTAATTCGGACTTAACCAGTGCTATAGACTCTTCAGTACCACAATTATTACGTTATGGTGTAAGTTATATTCATAATGATATCACTAATTATCTATATTTAGACCGACCTGCTTATGGTGCGGTAGCAAATAAAAAACCAACTGCTAATGCAAAACAAGATAAATTTACGGGCTATTTAGAAGATCAAATTAGTCTAGCTAATTTCTTGATTACTCCACATGTAGGTGTGGTGCATTATCGGGTTAATCCATCAATGGATGGCGACTATACGCAAGCAGGTTCAAAAAATGTATCTGTGACCAAACAAAGTGAAACTAAATTTACCCCTAAATTAGGGATTGAATGGTTGATTGCTCCAGAATTTAATCCATTCTTGCAATATTCTCGTGGGGTAAAAACACCATCAACCCAACAATTAACCTCTTCCTTTGGTGAAGTTGTCAGTTACTATGTTCCTAATCGGGGATTGCAAACTGTTGAAGTGGCAGTAGTTGGTAATCCAAACTTAAAATCTGAAACGGCAGATAATTTTGAGTTAGGTTTTAAAGGCAAGACAGAAACCTTACAATACCGTATTTCAGGTTACTACAATCGTTATAAAAACTTTATTGATTGGCAAGATTTAACGAGCCAAATGTCAGGTTATACTCAATTCTTGCAATATCAAAATTTAGATAAAGCTAAAATTTATGGTGTAACAGCAAATGCTAAATGGAAATTTTACAATGATTTCTATACTACAGCAGGCATTGCTTATAGCCGTGGTAAAGCAAAAAATAATGGGGTAAAAACGCCTATTAACAGCATTCAACCGCTGAAAACTAAATTGGGATTCGGCTATGAAAGTGAACAATTTGGAGCAGATATTAGTTGGACATATAATCGTGCTAAAGCGGACAAGGATATTGTGAATGCAATGTATAATCCAACAGGGGGTTATTCCGTGTTTGATTTAGGCGTTTATTGGAAACCAGTGAAAGATTTAACCTTAACGGCAAACGTGAATAACCTATTTGATAAAAAATATTGGAATTGGAACGATATTTCCTACTTGGCTTTATTGAAAGATGGTAGTACAGCAGGTAGTCCTCCGATCGGTATTGATGCCACAAATGCAGATCGTTATACTGCTTCTGGACGAAATTTCAATGCAGGAATTCGTTATGAATTTTAATTAACAGAAAATCTCATTAAGTCTAAATCACTTAATGAGATTTTTCTTTATGTGCTTTAAAAAAGTCATATCCCATAAAAAAACAGTAATCAATCTAACAAAATTTTGATCTAAGTTCAGTTTTATCACTTAATTTATTGCAATAATAGCCTTTATGGGTGATAATTCAGGGGCTTTCAGACTTTAGTCTGTTTGAACGTTTTTTAGACTTTACTGGGCGTAAATGATGTCGGCTGTACTGCAACAAGCTCAAAAATTGTATAAAAAAGTATATATAATCGAATTTGTTGTTCTAATTATTGCTTTTTTTATACTGTCATTGTTTGATACTCCACTTGCTTATGCCTTTAGCATAGGATATTTGGTTATTTTTATATCAAGTGCGATAGTTATTTACTTTGCTTTTTTTTATGATAAAAAAAGAGCTGAACCGATAAAAATAACACTATTTTATAGTCTTGAAGCTATAAAATTCCTTTTTGCTATACTTTTAATTGTTATATCAATTAAATATTTGGTGGTAAATAATGTATTCACTTTTTTTATAGGCTTTTTTATTGCTCTTGCTTTAAATAGTCTATTACCTTTTATTTTGAATATATTTAAACAACGTAATTAATAATTTACAGAAAGGTTTTATTAATATGTCAAATTTAACAACTGCTGATTATATTAGTCACCATTTGAGTTTCCTTTCATCTGGCGATGGCTTTTGGGCGGTGCATTTAGATACCTTGTTTTTTTCCTTAGTATCGGGTGCTATTTTCTTGTTTATTTTTTCCCGTGTAGCTAAAAAAGCCACTTCAGGTGTGCCTGGAAAATTGCAGTGTTTTGCTGAAATAGTTATTGAGTGGGTGGACGGTTTAGTCAAAGATAACTTCCATGGTCCGCGTAATGCTATTGCTCCACTGGCATTAACCATTTTCTGTTGGGTATTCATTATGAATGCCATCGACTTGATTCCTGTTGATTTTCTACCGCAGTTTGCTAATTTAATTGGTGTTCATCATTTACGTGCTGTGCCAACCGCAGATATTAGTGCCACCTTAGGTATGTCGATTTGCGTATTCTGTTTAATCCTATTTTATACCGTCAAATCAAAAGGCTTTAGTGGATTAGTAAAAGAATATACGCTCCACCCTTTCAATCATTGGGCATTTATTCCCGTTAACTTTATTCTTGAAACCGTCACATTATTAGCTAAACCGATTTCTTTAGCATTCCGTCTGTTTGGTAATATGTACGCTGGTGAATTAATCTTTATTCTTATCGCTGTCATGTATATGGCAGATAATTTTGCTTTGCAAGCATTAGGTATCCCATTACATTTAGTATGGGCTATTTTTCATATATTGGTGATTACCTTACAGGCTTTCATCTTTATGATGTTGACAATAGTTTATTTGAGTATTGCTTATAACAAAGCAGATCATTAAACGAATTTTTTATTAACAATCCTAGCCTTAGGGCTTATTTATTAATCTTTTAATGGAGAACATTATGGAATCTGTAATTACAGCAACAATTATTGGTGCATCAATTTTATTAGCTTTTGCCGCACTGGGAACAGCGATTGGTTTTGCTATTTTAGGCGGTAAATTCTTAGAATCTTCTGCTCGTCAGCCAGAATTAGCCAGTAGCTTACAAACGAAAATGTTTATCGTTGCTGGTCTTTTAGATGCTATCGCAATGATTGCTGTGGGTATTTCATTACTTTTCATCTTCGCAAACCCGTTCATTGATTTATTAAAATAAGTCGGGCTTGATATTTATTGTTATTTCAGAGGATTATCTGGGATAACTTCACCGACTTTTTAGTAGGAGGGCGTTGTGAATTTAAATGCAACATTAATCGGTCAACTTATTGCATTCGCAATTTTCGTTGCGTTTTGTATGAAATATGTTTGGCCACCGCTCATTAAAGCGATTGAAGATCGTCAGGCGAATATTGCCAATGCGTTAGCGTCTGCCGAAGTGGCTAAAAAAGAGCAAGCCGATACCAAAGTATTAGCGGAAGAAGAAATTTCTAAAGCAAAATTACAAGCACAAGAAATTATCGATTTAGCCAATAAACGCCGTAATGAAGTGCTAGAAGAAGTGAAAGCAGAAGCGGAAACTTTGAAAGCCAAAATTATTGAACAAGGTTATGCAGAAGTTGAATCTGAACGTAAACGTGTGCAAGAAGAATTACGTGTGAAAGTGGCTTCACTTGCTATTGCAGGTGCAGAGAAAATTGTGGGTCGTACCATTGATGAAGCGGCCAACAGTGACATTATTGATAAGTTAGTTGCAGAATTATAGGAAGGTTGAGCTTATGTCAGAATTAACTACGATAGCTCGCCCTTATGCCAAAGCAGCATTTGATTTTGCCGTTGAACAGTCAGCGACCGATAAAAGTGCGGTGCAAAAATGGACAGAAATGCTCAGTTTTGCGGCACAGGTAGCAGAAAATGAACAGGTGCAATCTTTTTTAAGCAGTTCTTTTTCTGCTAAAAAAGTGGCAGATACGGTGATTTCAATTTGTGGCGAACAACTTGATCAATATGGGCAAAATCTGATTCGGTTAATGGCTGAAAATAAGCGATTGACGGCACTTCCAGCAGTATTTGATGAATTTCAACATTATGTGGAAGAACATAATGCTAGCACGGAAGTTCAAGCCATTTCGGCTCAACCATTAAGTGCAACGCAACAACAAAAAATTGTCGCCGCAATGGAAAAAAGACTTGCTCGCAAAGTGAAATTAAATTGCAGTGTAGATAGCTCGCTGATCGCAGGGGTTATCATTCGTACCGATGATTTTGTGATAGACGGTTCAAGTCGTGGTCAGCTCGATCGTTTGGCTAACGAATTGCAATGAAAAGAAGGAATTTAAAATGCAACTAAATTCAACAGAAATTAGTGAATTGATTAAAAAACGAATTGCCCAATTTGATGTGGTGAGCGAAGCTCGCAACACAGGGACAATCGTTTCCGTGAGTGACGGGATTATCCGTATTCACGGTTTAAGTGATGTAATGCAAGGTGAAATGATTGCCTTACCTGACAACCGTTTTGCTATGGCATTAAACTTGGAACGTGATTCTGTCGGTGCGGTAGTTATGGGACCTTATGCAGACTTAGCAGAAGGCGTGGAAGTGCAATGTACAGGTCGAATCCTTGAAGTACCAGTGGGTCGTGGTTTATTAGGTCGTGTGGTGAACACCTTAGGTGAACCGATAGACGGTAAAGGCGAAATCGAAAATGACGGTTTCTCACCCGTTGAAGTGATTGCCCCTGGGGTTATCGACCGTCAATCCGTGGATCAACCTGTACAAACGGGTTATAAAGCAGTGGACTCCATGGTGCCAATCGGTCGTGGTCAACGTGAGTTGATTATCGGCGACCGTCAAACGGGTAAAACCGCATTAGCCATTGATGCGATCATTAACCAACGTGATTCAGGCATTAAATGTATTTATGTGGCGATTGGGCAAAAAGCATCAACCATTGCTAACGTGGTACGTAAATTAGAAGAACATGGTGCGTTAGCGAACACTATCGTGGTGGTGGCATCGGCTTCTGAATCCGCTGCATTACAATATTTAGCCCCTTATGCTGGTTGTGCAATGGGTGAATATTTCCGTGATCGTGGTGAAGATGCGTTAATCATTTATGATGATTTATCTAAACAAGCGGTAGCCTATCGTCAAATTTCCTTATTATTACGCCGTCCGCCAGGTCGTGAAGCCTATCCAGGTGACGTATTCTATTTACATAGCCGTCTATTAGAGCGTGCCTCTCGTGTCAATGCCGATTATGTAGAACGCTTTACTAATGGTGAAGTGAAAGGTAAAACAGGTTCTTTAACCGCACTTCCAATCATTGAAACCCAAGCAGGGGACGTATCAGCGTTCGTTCCAACCAACGTAATTTCCATTACCGATGGTCAGATTTTCTTAGAATCTAACTTGTTTAACTCAGGTATTCGCCCTGCGGTAAACCCAGGTATTTCGGTATCTCGTGTGGGTGGTGCAGCTCAGACTAAAGTGGTGAAAAAACTCGCTGGGGGTATCCGTACTGCCTTAGCACAATATCGTGAGTTAGCGGCGTTCGCACAATTTGCATCAGATCTCGATGATGCCACTCGTAAACAATTATCCCACGGTGAAAAAGTAACCGAATTATTGAAACAAAAACAATATGCTCCGCTCAGTGTTTCTGAACAAGCATTAGTGTTATTTGCCGTTGAATTTGGTTATTTAGAAGATGTGGAATTAAATAAAATTGCCAGTTTTGAAACCGCACTTTTAGATTATGCTCATCGTCAATATGCTGAGTTTATGCAGGAACTCAATAAATCAGGCAATTATAACGATGAAATTAAAAATATGCTGAAAGGTATTTTAGATAGTTTCAAAGCAAATAATGCTTGGTAATTAACGGAGAAATAACATGGCTGGTGGAAAAGAGATAAAAACCAAAATTGCCAGTGTACAAAGTACACAAAAAATTACCAAGGCAATGGAAATGGTAGCAACATCGAAAATGCGTAAAACGCAAGATCGTATGGCAGCATCTCGCCCTTATTCTGAAACCATTAGAAATGTTATTAGCCATGTGTCTAAAGCAACAGTTGGTTATAAACACCCGTTTTTAATTGAACGTGAAGTCAAAAAAGTAGGTGTACTTGTTATTTCAACGGATCGTGGTATGTGTGGTGGTCTAAATATTAATTTATTTAAGACCGCACTTAACGAAATCAAACAATGGAAAGAAAAAGGCGTGACTGTTGAACTTAGTTTAATTGGTTCAAAAGGGATTGGTTTTTTCCGTTCTCTTGGTTTGAAAATACAAGGACAACATTCAGGTTTGGGCGATAACCCAGTATTAGAAGATTTATTGGGTGTGGTAAATGGTATGATCGATTCCTATCGTAATGGCGAACTTGATGCTATTTATATTGCATACAATAAGTTTGTTAATACCATGTCGCAAAAACCAGTTTACCAACAGCTTGTGCCATTACCAGAATTAGAAACTGATAAATTAGGCGAAAGACAAAATGTTTGGGATTATATTTATGAACCCGATCCAAAAATGCTATTAGATAGCTTATTGGTGCGTTATTTAGAATCTCAAGTATATCAAGCAGTGGTTGATAATTTAGCTTCAGAACAAGCGGCTCGAATGGTGGCGATGAAAGCAGCAACAGACAATGCAGGGAATTTAATCAATGACTTGCAGTTGGTGTATAACAAAGCTCGCCAAGCAAGTATCACAAATGAATTAAATGAAATTGTTGCTGGTGCAGCAGCGATTTAATGGAGAACAGGTAATGTCAGCAGGAAAAATTGTACAGATTATCGGTGCGGTAATCGACGTTGAATTCCCACAAGATGCTGTACCAAAGGTTTACGATGCCTTAAAAGTTGAATCAGGCTTAACCCTTGAAGTGCAACAACAATTAGGTGGCGGTGTGGTACGTTGTATTGCACTGGGTTCATCTGATGGTTTAAAACGTGGTTTAAAAGTAGAAAACACAGGTCATCCGATTTCTGTGCCAGTGGGCGTGAAAACCTTAGGACGTATTATGAACGTGCTGGGTGAGCCGATTGATGAAAAAGGCGACATTGGTGCAGAAGAAAATTGGGCAATCCATCGTGCAGCACCAAGTTATGAAGATCAATCTAATAGTACCGAACTTTTGGAAACAGGGATCAAGGTTATCGACTTGATTTGCCCGTTTGCGAAAGGGGGTAAAGTGGGTTTATTCGGTGGTGCAGGTGTAGGTAAAACCGTAAATATGATGGAATTAATCCGTAATATTGCGATCGAACACTCAGGTTACTCCGTATTCGCAGGGGTAGGTGAACGGACTCGTGAGGGTAACGACTTCTACCACGAAATGACCGAATCTAACGTATTGGATAAAGTATCGCTCGTTTATGGTCAAATGAATGAGCCACCGGGCAACCGTCTGCGTGTGGCATTAACAGGCTTAACCATGGCAGAAAAATTCCGTGATGAGGGGCGTGATGTATTATTCTTCGTGGATAACATCTATCGTTATACCCTTGCAGGGACAGAAGTATCTGCGTTGTTAGGTCGTATGCCGTCTGCGGTAGGTTATCAGCCAACTTTGGCGGAAGAAATGGGGGTGTTGCAAGAACGTATTACCTCCACCAAAACAGGGTCTATCACCTCTGTGCAAGCGGTTTACGTACCAGCCGATGACTTAACTGACCCATCACCAGCCACAACCTTTGCTCACTTAGACTCTACCGTGGTACTAAGCCGTAATATCGCATCACTCGGTATTTACCCTGCGGTTGACCCGTTAGATTCAACTTCTCGCCAATTAGATCCATTAGTGGTTGGTGAAGAACACTACAACGTGGCGCGTGGTGTACAAGGTATTTTACAACGTTACAAAGAATTGAAAGATATTATTGCTATTCTTGGTATGGACGAACTTTCCGAAGATGATAAATTAGTGGTAGCCCGTGCGCGTAAAATCGAACGTTTCTTATCACAACCATTTTTCGTAGCGGAAGTATTTACGGGTTCACCAGGTAAATATGTGTCATTAAAAGATACCATTCGTGGCTTCAAAGGTATTCTTGACGGTGAATACGACCATATTCCAGAACAAGCGTTCTATATGGTGGGTTCAATCGATGAAGTTGTTGAAAAAGCGAAAAATATGTAATCACTTCAACTGATTACCAGATTGAAGGAGATCAAAATGGCAACATTTAACTTAATTATCGTGAGTGCGGAGAAAAAAATCTTCGAGGGTGCGGTAAAAAGCGTTCAAGCAAGTGGGATTGAAGGGGAATTAGGGATTTTAGCTAATCACACTCCTTTAATGACAGCGATTAAACCAGGGATTGTGAAATTCACCCTTGAAAATGATAGCGAAGACGTTATCTATGTGTCAGGGGGATTTTTAGAAGTTCAACCTAATATCGTTACTGTGTTAGCAGATGTCGCTATTCGTGGTGATGAGTTAGACCAAGATCGCATATTGAATGCAAAACGCAAAGCAGAAGAAAATATTATAGCGAAATCTGGTGATGCTAACCATCAATTAATGGTAGCTAAACTTTCACAAGAACTAGCTAAACTTCGCGCTTACGAATTAACGGAAAAATTAACGAAGAATGGTCGTTAATCGTTAATATTGTTATTGAAAAACCGCCGAAAGGCGGTTTTTTATTGTAGTAAAAATTCTTTTTTTTTACACCGCACTTTTACCCAACGACTTTAGGCAATAATCCAGCTTGAATTAAAAATGGAATTGAAACAATAACAATCCCCAAAACAGAAACTACAATTAATAAAGCATTTCCACCAAAAACTTTATATGGCAAGTTAGGATATTTCTGACGAGCTTTCCAAGCTAATGCTGCAGGTAACACCACGGCGTAAAAAGCAAACATTTGACCAGCATAGCTAAGAGCTAAAATAAAGCCTTGTGGATAAAATAAAGCAAACAACATTGGTGGTAAGAATGTCAACACACCTAAAGTTATTCTCCCAGCAGAAAAATTAAAAGTTCGTTTTAGTAAATCTTTAACACAATCAAATAAACCCAACGATACACCAAGAAAAGAAGTAATTAACGCAAGAGCTGAGAATATTTTTACTGTACTACTAATTGCATTACTTCCAGTGATTTCGCGAGTCGCAGTCACCAAACCATTCAATGTTGGATCTTTTTGTAAAATATCTAAAAACACAGATTGGCTTAGTACACCATGAGTAGAAAGTTGCCATAAAATATAGATAATTAGGGTAATCAAAGAACCTGTAAGAATAGAAATTCGCAGTGCTTTGACATTTCCACCTAAATACGCATTTAGACTAGGAATTGAACCGTGAAAGCCAAAAGCAGTAAAGAACACAGGGCTGGCAGAAATTAATAAGGCATTATCAATCGGCATCGCCATTAGGTTATCCATACTAATTTTGGGTGACATTAAAATTAATACAAAAGCTAATACGGCGAGCATAATATAAAAGAGTAAGCGGTTAATCACATCGACACTCTTTGTTCCAATGATGACAAATGCTCCAAAAATAATAGTGAATAGCACAATGGAAATTTTAGATGTGGTTTCCGCATCACTAATTTGTGGGATAGTGGATGCGAGAATATTTCCCCCACCTGTAACATAAGCGGCTAATAACGCATAAAGAAAGATCATTAAAATGGTCGTTGAAATAATTCTACCAGTTTTGCCAAAATATTGTGCAGCAAGTGTGCCTATACCTGCATCATGTTCAGCAGTTTGATAAATTTCTACAAATAATAACGCACTATAGGTCAATAAAAGCCATAATATTGCTAATAATACAAAGGTAAAGGAAAATCCTATACCCGCAGCCGTTAGTGGCATTGCTAACATTCCTGCACCAATCATGGTGCCTGATACAAGTAAAGTACTTCCTAATGTTCTATTCATGGTATTTATCCTTTTTATATGTTGTTATGAGATTTTTAGCATAACAAAAAGGCGTTGTAAATAACGCCTTTGATATAAAAATAAATTATAAAATAAACCGACTTAAATCTTCATTATCCACCACATCATTCAATGCGGTAGAAACGTAATTTTCATCAATGATAATTTTCTCACCTGAACGTTCACTAGCATCAAACGAAATACCATCCATTAAGCGTTCTAATACCGTGTGTAAACGTCTTGCTCCAATATTTTCGGTTTTTTCATTAACACGGAATGCAGATTCAGCGATTTTACTAATCCCATCTTGGGTGAACTCAATTTCAACCCCTTCAGTTTTCATTAGCTCACGGTATTGTAAAGTTAATGAAGCATTTGGCTCAGTTAAAATACGTTCAAAATCTTCTTTGGTAAGTGATTTTAATTCCACACGAATGGGTAAACGACCTTGTAATTCAGGTAATAAATCCGATGGACGAGCCACTTGGAACGCTCCAGAACAGATAAACAAAATATGGTCAGTTTTTACCATACCGTGTTTAGTATTAACTGTTGAACCCTCAATGATAGGCAACAAGTCCCGTTGTACACCCTCACGAGATACATCGCCACCACTATATTCCCCTTTTTTACAGATTTTGTCGATTTCATCAATGAATACAATGCCGTGTTGTTCCACAGATTCTACCGCTTTCTGTTTCAAATCTTCTGGATTTACCAATTTCGCTGCTTCTTCATCAATCATTACTTTTAACGCATCTTTGATTTTCATTTTGCGTTTTTTGGTTTTGCTTGGTGACATTCCTTCAAATAAAGATTGTAATTGCGAAGTCATATCTTCCATGCCTGGAGGGGTCATAATCTCCACACTAACGGGGTGAGATACATCAATCTCAATTTCCCGATTATCTAATTGACCTTCACGTAATTTCTTACGAAAAACTTGGCGAGTAGCTTCATTATTACTTTCTTCTGTATTACCCCACTGATCTTTAGCTGGCGGTAATAACGCATCTAAAATACGATCTTCCGCTGCATCTTGGGCTTTCATTCTATTTTTTTCCACCGCTTGCTGACGCACTAATTTCATTGACATATCCGTTAAGTCACGGATGATAGAATCCACTTCCTTACCCACATAACCAACTTCGGTAAATTTGGTGGCTTCCACTTTAATAAATGGAGCGTTGGCTAATTTAGCTAAACGGCGAGCAATTTCAGTTTTACCTACACCAGTTGGACCTATCATTAAAATATTTTTTGGCGTTACTTCTTGGCGGAGTTCTTCAGATAACTGCATACGTCTCCAACGGTTACGCAAGGCGATAGCAACAGCTCGTTTGGCATCACTTTGACCGATAATATGAGCATCTAACTCTGAAACAATTTCACGAGGGGTCATAGACATAAAATATTTCCTTCTTCTTATAATTCTTCAATAATGTGATTGTGGTTGGTATAAATATCAATATCACCCGCAATATTTAAAGATTGTTTAACAATTTCTGTAGCAGTTAAATTATTATTCGTGCGAAGTAATGCTAATGCTGCAGATTTAGCATAGTTACCCCCTGATCCAATCGCTAATACATCAAATTCAGGTTCAATCACATCACCACTACCAGATACCAATAAAAACTCGTTTTCATTCGCTACAATCATCATCGCTTCTAGGCGGCGTAACGCACGTTCAGTACGCCATTCTTTGGCTAATTCCACCGCACTTTTAACTAAATGCCCTTGATGGAGTTCAAGTTTTTTCTCAAATAAATCAAGTAAAATAAAGGCATCAGCCGTTGAACCAGCAAATCCAGTCACGACTTTGTCTTTATATACACGGCGAACTTTACGCACAGTACCTTTTTCAACACAATTACCCAAGGTTGCTTGTCCATCACCACCAATAGCGACTTTACCATCTTTGCGTACACATACTATTGTTGTCATTTTATGATCCTTTTTATGCAAATTTATATTGTAAATGGGGTTGGATCGGGATATTTCAAGGTGAATTTTTAATAAAAAAACTGCATTTCAAAGGTTCTTTTCCCATCTTTGGGGGTGCGTGTCCAAGCGTTCGGGGGAAATTTTGGATATCATATTTTCCTTGTGGTTGAGATAAAAAGTGCGGTGATTTTTTACAAAATTTTCAGTGTATTGTTTTAAGATTTGGCTATTTTAATTGACATAAACAGTATTGACTAGATAGCAATAAGTGTCTAATCTGTTAAGCATTATTAACCAATTTTGATTTAAACCGAGATAAAAATGCAGCTGCAAATTTTTGAACAAAAAGAAGTGCGTTCCCATTGGGATGCCGAACAGGAAAAATGGTATTTTTCTATTGTTGATGTGGTTGAGGTTTTGACGGAAAGTCAGAACCCAAGAAAATATTGGAGTGTGCTAAAAACAAGGCTTAAAAAGGAAGGAAGTCAGTTGGCTACAAATTGTAGTCAACTGAAAATGCCAGCCGCAGACGGAAAAATGTATAAAACCGATGTTGCCGACACCGAGCAATTATTCCGCCTAATTCAATCTATTCCATCGCCAAAAGCCGAGCCGTTTAAATTGTGGCTGGCTCAGGTTGGGCGTGAACGCTTAGACGAAATTCAAGATCCAGAACTCACCATTGAACGGGCGTTGCGAGATTATCAACGTTTGGGCTATTCGGACGATTGGATTAACCAACGCCTGAAAAGCATTGAAATCCGTAAGGAACTTACTGATGAATGGAAACGAACAGGTGTATTAGATGGACAACAATTTGCTGTATTAACCAATATTCTGACCAAAGCGTGGAGCGGTAAAACCGTCAAAGAATACAAGCAGCACAAAGGGCTAAAAAAGGAAAATTTGCGTGATAATATGACCAACACTGAGCTGATTTTAAATATGTTAGCCGAAGCGTCTGCCAAAGATATTTCGCAAGCTGTCAACCCTGAAAATTTTGAGCAAAATAAACAGGTGGCACAGCAAGGTGGAGAGGTCGCCCATACCGCACGAATCGCATTAGAACAACGCACGGGGCAAAAGGTCGTCAGCGAGCAATCTGCCAAAGAGTTACGTATTGCCAAGAGAACAGGCATAAAATGACCAACACCCTAGATCTTCGCACTTTTTTGCTGGTTACCCAATCTGGCAGTTTCACCAAATTCGTTGCCCTGCTATTTCACCTTTTTTATCCACCACACAAAAACCAGACACACTGCCAGTCCCAGCATTGCTGGTAGTGCCACCGCCGTGCCTGCTTGGCTGTTGATTATACTCCACAAGGTTTTTGTTACCGCTATGATGATAATGACCGCTATACCAGCCCATAGTTGGCGATACCAAAATGCGACACACAAGGCAACCAGCGATACGATAACCATCAGGGCGGATAGATATTTTGTTATACCCCACTCGCCGATAAGCCAATCTTGTTCAAACCGTAAAAATTCTACGATTTGCGGATTGGTTTCGGTGGGTGTGGGAAACCAAAACATGCTGGTCAGCAAGGCGAAAACGGTGGCGGCAATCCCTGTTAGGCTGTGGCGGTAAATAAGGCAAATGCTGGCAGATATTTTTTCATCGTTTCTCTGTTACCCGATTGTAAAGCGACTAATTTATCCAAAAAACCAAATAATTTCTCGTTCATTTCGCAATAATTATAAGCACGAATCACATCAGGTTTTTTTACAAAACGATGCTCGGTATTATGGCTAAGAAAATCCAGTTGTTCGGCAATCAATAGCTTGGTTGTGGCAAGGTTAAACTCCAAATGGTATTGAATGAATAACCCTAAGATTAAGTTATCTTAACACAGTTAGCGATGTAAAAAGTTATTAAAAAAATTGAGTCCTGTACACAGTACAGAACTCAGTATTAAGTTTATTTATCTGTCCCATTTTTTGGGGTTCAGATCATTATTGTTTGACACCGCCGAAAGAAACATCCAAATTACTATTATTCTGGAAGTTCACATAACCAGCCACTTCTTTAGCCTGTTCGCCAAATAAAGCTCCTTTATAAACCCCACCGTCATTAAGTGCTACACTAGCCTGACCTTGGAATTCAGCACCGTTTAAATTGGTTTTATGCAAAGTAATATCACGTCTAAACTCATCTCCGTTCAAGATAGAGAAAGTAATTTCACCTTCAACAGTTTTATTGCTGAAATCAACATTTACTGTGGTTGTTCCCCCTTGTTTAAATCCTGAATCATAACCGCTAATCCAGACTGCATCTCCTTTATAGGTTGCGATACCAGATTTTGGAATATCTGTTGCTTTTGTTCCTTGGTAGCGTAGCTCCTTGTAATTTTGTTCATCATTCCGCCAAACTCCATAAAAAGAGTCGTTATTATTTTGTCCTAGTAAAATTCCGTTAACTGTATCGGCAATTACAGAACCTTTCGGACTAGTACTTAAATCAATTTTGGTTCCATCAGGAGTTGTTGCTGTACCAGCACCACCGCCACCACCACTACAAGCGGCGACTAAAACTGATGTTAATATTAATGAGGATACTTTAGGTATGTTCATGATGTTTTCCTTAGCATATTGAAAATAGAATAGAAAAATATTGTTTCTACTCATTCATTGAGTAGGATTTGAAATATACAACTTAAGAACAATAAACACAAGCGTATAAATCGCAAAAATATCACTCAATGAGTAAAAATGTGAGGTAGATCACAAATGAGCAGATTTATCGCAGCGGAAGTGGATTTGGCAATCGGCAAACGGATTCAGCAACGGCGTAAGGAAGTGGGGTGGACGGCGGAGAAACTGGCGGAGCAAATTGGCGTTTCTCAGCAGCAATTTTCCCGTTATGAGCGTGGTGCGACCAAAATGAACGTATCACATTTGGTGAATATCGCCGTGATTTTGGATACGCCGATCAGTTGGTTTTTTGCAGACAGTAAGGCGGAAAATTTGACCTTTTCCGATCAGAAACAGTATGTGCCGATACGCAACGATGCGTTGAAATCAAGGCTGGAATACCATTGGGTGAAACTTTCCAATGAGCAAAAACGCAATTTAATCAATTTTTTGGACTCAATGGCAAAATAGCGTTATAGCTCAAAAATCCCGATAAAAACGACCGCACTTTCGCTTAACAAAAGTGCGGTCAAAAACGCTTGAGTTTTTACTAGAACGAATATCTCACATTGGCAAAATAAACCCGTCCTTCTTCTACATAACCCTCAGTCAAATAGTAGTTTTTATCAAAGATATTGGATACGCCCACATCAAGACTTAATCCTTTTTTAAAGGCGTAACTGATTTTAGTATCGGTGGTGCCAAAGCCTGATAGGGTTTCGTATTTTTTATTGACTAACGTATAACGCCCTGATTCAGCGGTTTGGCTTAAATAAACAGATAATTCAGGGGTGATTTTCCAATCAGCATAAGCAAAGAATTTATGGCGTGGCAAGTCAGTAACCTTAATACTGGAGTCGCCATTTTGGGCGTGAATGTAGGTGTAGTTTGCTCCAAGGGTTAAATCTTTGGTTACAAATGCCGATACGCCTAATTCAACCCCTTTATAAATGGCTTTATCCACGTTTTGGTTTTGCACTTCGGCAGTGGCATCATTAATTGCTACTTCATTAATCGCATCTTTGATATGGCTATAAAATAATGCTCCCTCTAGTTTAAATATGTCATTGAACGTACGGAAATAACCGATTTCAACATGATCTGCAATTTCAGGTTTTAAGAACGGATTGGGTAAGCGATTTCTACTCAGACTACGTGAATAACGCTCTTTCATTGTTGGTAAATGGCTTTTATGGGCATAACTTAAGCTTAACTCGTCATTTTGACTAAAGTTATGCACCACTTTGGCTTGATAATTGAAAGCATGTTGTGAGCTGGTATCAAATTCATATAAACCATAAGGTCCTCTTGCATAAAGGCGTTGATAATTTTGTGCTTGCACGGCATCTTTATAGTCATAGCTGATACCAACAATGGCTTTGGTGATATCCGTAAAACGATAAGTATCTTCTAAGCCAACACTGTAAGTACGATCTTCATTACGTGCCACAGGATCACCATCATTATGCTCACGGTGTACATCAAATTTGTAAAGTGCGGATAATTTTAAGGTATTATTCGCACTGGTATTTGCTCCAAATTCTACGCATCCACCATAAGAAAAATCGCGGTAATGGCTGTTAAATGAACTGCTTTTGTTTTGGGTCGTAAAGGTGTTGTCGTCATATACAGACAAATCATTATTGAATGTATCGTGGAATAATTTGCCGTTTAGATAATATTGACCGTCTGCAAATTCCGTATGGGATAAGAAATAGATACTTTCTTTATCCCACGCTGGCCAACGCCAAAATCTTGGTGTGCCATTACCTGTATAAAGTGGCTGTTGTTTTCTGGCATCTTGGTTGGAATAGGAAATCGCATATTCATCGGTGGCATTTGGTGTGTAACCCACACGTAAGCTGATTTTACGATCACGATTAGATGAATTTTCTGCTCGTCCACCATTCTCATAGCCGGTTGGTTGGAAATCACGTGAAAGTTGTAAGCCTTGACGTTCGACAAAGCTACCGCTCACTTGGGCATAGAATTTGTCTTGTTTAGTGCCTAAATTAAAATAGGGTTGATTCACGGCTGTGTGGCTATTACGTCCAGTTTGATAACCATAGCCGATCGTGCCTTCAAGAGCTTTGGTTGGTTTGCGAGTAACAAGGTTGACTGCACCACCCATGGTGTTGGCACCGTATAACACTGAACTTGCCCCTTTAGAAATATTGATTTCGGCTAAATCAAAGGTGGTAAAACGCCCTAAATCCATATTACCGTCATAGGGTACATAAACAGGAATACCATCAATAAATACAGGTACACGCAACGCATTAAAACCACGCACACGGATATTTTGTTCGCCCCTTGCTCCGCCACGTTCAAAAGATACACCAAGGGACATTTTAGCCACTTGAGCTACGTTAGTAATTTGGTTTTGACGAAGTTGATCTTGATTAACAGAAACGGTACTAATATCAGTACCATTTTCCACTACATCAATTTGACCAAGGGTAAACACTTCAGCGTAGCTTGTAGAACAAGCTACAGCTATAGCTGTGCAAATTAAAGTTTTTTTCATTGGTAATTTCCTTATTGGCTAGGGTTAAATCGTTATATAACGAATACGGGTAAAAGAATTAACATTCCTTTGGCAATAATCTACAAATGTTGCATTGTTTGCTTATAAGTTATCAAAATATAAATAATTATATAGCGACAGGTAAAAAAATTGAATGATTTTGTTAAAAATCACTCAATTTTTACGCGAAGAAATCATTTCTTCCAGCTCAAAAATGCCCATCTTTTCATAGCAGGACGAACATTTACGTTACCTTTATGTTGGTGGTAATAATCTTTCAATTTGGCAATTTCTACTTCGCTTAAATTGCTACCAATCGACCATTTTACGGTGCGAATAAAATCTTGTTCAGAAATCACCGCACTTTTTTCGGTTTGTGGTTCAAACAAACCGAAACCGCCATCTAAAAAATCTACTTTGACCTGATAGCCTTGCTGATACAGCATATTTACCGCATAAATATAATTGGGGAAACCAATCCCCTCGCGGTGGATAAATTTTAATACTTTACGATCCACAAAGTCTTTATCCACCGTCATGGTCATATACACGGCTTTTTTGGCTTTGGCATTGAGTTTATCTAAGGCAGCTTGTAAGTCGTTGACCATGGAAGAACGGGAAGAAACACAAATATCACATACTGGCACATCTTTCCAATCATCATCCCACGCACGTAGAATAGGAAAAATATTATGAAGTTCTAGCAGTTGGCTACGCAGTTGCAGTAAATTCAACATGCCTTGACTGTAATCCAAGCTATAAACTCGTTTCACATAAGGGGCGCAAGCTAAGGCAATAGCTCCACCACCACACCCCACATCTAACATGGAATCCACATTGTTTAAATCCATTCGGCTTACAAAATCTTGTACATAATCATTTTTTAAATCAAATTGACTATTTTGCATTTGTTCTGCTTTGCGATCCCAGTCTTGTGGTTGCTTTGGTTCTCGGGTGGCAAGTTGAACATGGTTTTTGTAGAGTTCAGCAAAGTTTATGTCATGGATCGTTTTCATTTTATTCCTCAAAGCATTAAATTTTTGGCTAATACATTAGGTTCTAAGTGGTAAATTTGAGCTAATAAAACTAAATCCATTACCTCTTTAGGTGTACCTTGTTTAATAATTTCACCTTGATACATCAACAATAAATTATCTGCATAACGAAACGCTTGTTCGGGTTGGTGTGTGGTGAAAATCACAGTCAAACCCTGTTGGCGTAATTGTTGAATATGTTCTAACACCCGAATTTGATTGCCGAAATCCAGATTAGATGTGGGTTCGTCCATGATTAAACATTGTGGTCGTTGAGCCAAGGCTCTGGCGATTAACACTAATTGCCGTTCACCGCCACTTAATGTCATATAGGATTTATCCGCTAAATGTGCGACACCTAATTGCTCAAGACTTTGTTGAGCGATCTGTTTATCTTGCTGATTGGGTGTGGCGTACCATGCGAGATAAGCGGTTCGCCCCATTAATACCACATCTAGCACTGTAAAGGAAAATACCCCTTGTTGAGCTTGCGGTACATAACCTATTGTACGAGCAAGTTGGGCTGCTGTCCAATTAAAGTGCGGTGTATTTTTAATCAGAATTTCACCGTGCAAGGGTTTAATTAAGCCTAACATAGTTTTGAGTAATGTGGTCTTGCCACAACCATTTGCCCCTAACAAAGCGGTAATTTTTTGTGTTGGAAAGGTAACATTCAGATTATCGGCAACCGTTTGTTGATAGCCTATACGTAAGTTTTTCAAGGTGATCATTGGCGTTCCCCTTTGATTAATAGGCTTAGAAAAAATGGTGCGCCGACAAAGGCGGTGATTACGCCCAATGGGATTTCAATGGCAAATAAACAACGTGCTAATGTGTCGGTGATAAGCAAAAAGGCTGAACCCAATAAAATACAAGTTGGTAACAACAAACGGAAATCCGCTCCACTCCAAAGTCGAGCAATATGCGGAATAATTAAACCGACCCAGCCGATAATACCCGTTACTGACACAACGGCTGATGTCATTAGCGTAGCACATAAAATAAAAATCAGCCGAGAGCGTTTAATATTAATTCCAAGAGCTGTCACTTCTTCATCATCAAGGCTTAATACATTCATTCGCCAACGTAATAGAATCAACGGGATTAAGGCAAATAGAACCAATGGAGCAACCAGTTTTAAGTCGTCAAAGCTGGTCATATTTAATCCACCTAATAGCCAAAATGTAATGGTGCTTAATTGGCTGTAAGGATCGGCAAGAATTTTAAGTAACGAAATACCTGCCCCCAGCAAAGCAGAAATGGCAACACCTGATAGCACTAGTGCCAGAATTGGATTTTGACGGCGGACTGTACTGGCGATGAAATAAACCAATCCCACGGCAAACAGTCCACCAATAAAGGCGAATAGCTGAATAATTGGCAAAGGAAAATCAAAATAAATCGCTGTTACTGCCCCAAGACCTGCTCCCGAAGTTACCCCTAAAATATCAGGCGAAACCAACGGATTTTTAAACATACCTTGATAGGTTACGCCTGCTACCGATAAAGCGATACCGACTAAAATAGCGGTGGCAATGCGGGGTAAGCGAATATTCCAGAGTACAATGTCTTGTTGAGAAAGCCCTTGTTGCGAAAGTTCGTTACCGAACTGGCTGATAGATTGCCAAATTTCCGTTAAAGAAAGCGAATATTGCCCTGAACTGACCGCAATCACAAGACTGATAATTAACAATGCCAAAGGCAACATTAAACGGAAAATTGGCATTTACTTACTCCAAAAGTGCGGTGATTTCTGTGGAAGAAATTTGATAACCGTAAAATAGACGGAAATAACGTTGCACTAAGTCATAGGCATTTTGCTGTGATAAAGCAGTCGGTTTTAATTTATAAGCTAACCATACACAACCTAATAAACGGTTGACGCTCGGTGGTGAATCTAGCCAATTAAACGGTAAACTTGGGGCTAAAAAAACTCGCTGATTTTTCACCGCAGTTAAACTTTGCCATAAGGTATTTTGTTGGCTATGTTGGTAAAAATTAGTATCTTGGGTCAAAATTAAATCGGGTTGCCATTGTAAAAGTTGTTCCATTGACACTCGAGCTAATTTTTTCTCACCTGCTCCATTTGCCACATTTTGTAGCCCTAACCAATCTAACACTTCAGTATGAATTGCCCCTTTTAATGCGGTTTCTAAACCATCAGATCCACGTCCTAAATAGACATTCAGATTATCCGTGGCACAAAGTTGGTGGGTTTTAGTTAAAATCTCATCAGATAAATCTGCTAAGGCTTTGGCTCGAATTGGTTGTTGTAATAATTCACCTAATTGTGTGAATTGTTGAGCTGAATCTGCTAATTTTCCCGCCACAATAAAATAAGGCAGTTGAGTTTGTTGGGAGATTTTTTCGGCAGTGGAAAGAAAGGTTTCACTGACGCTACCCACATCTACAATTAAATCGGCATTGAGGCTGACAATTTTTTCCACTGGAGCAGTAGAGGCTCGTCCTGCAATTCGCCCAATATGGGGTAAATTTTGAATTTGTTCCGATAAAAATTTCTTGGTATCCGTTTTTAATTCAGTGGCAATCCCCACCATTTTTTCAGGGCATAATGCCATTAATAATAAATCCGACACAAAACCAGCACTTAAAATCCGTTGCGGGATTTTATTCAAAATACCCGTACGGATAATTAGCGATTGGGTGGATTGGGAAAAGACAATAGGTGGTAGGGATAAACAAGAGAATCCTACCAATAGGGTTTTAATAAAACGGCGACGATGTTGATTGATAGTAAACATAGCGAATCCTTTGAATTTATTATAGATAAAACTATATAGCAAGCTAGTTAGAAATACAATAAGAAGCATAAAAAGGCTTAAACAGGCATCATGTTATTAGATTAAAAACACTTTAAAAAAGCACCGCACTTTTGTTCCTTACATAACCGAATTAAATTTCCCCTTAACGATTTGAATTTGTTTTAAATCAAAGAAATTGCAATTTTCACTCCAAAATGAGTTTTTTTATTTGATTCTTATTTCTATTATGAAGAAAATAGTGTCGCTATTTTATGAAAATAGCCAGATGCCTAATAATCATTTATTAGGTATTTGATTATATAGAGTTCATTGAATGAACCAAATTTTACGTTTTATCAAAAGGAGTTGAGATGAGCAATTATCCATGGAAAAGAACTTTGCTCGCCATTATTATTGGCATTGCGATGACATCAAATAGTTATGCTGAAGATATTGAAGAAAATGACGAGCAAGAACAAGCCCCCCAATATGAACAAGTAATTAATCCACAGCAACAAATCGGGTTGACCGATCAGATCTCTGAACAATATTCTGGTGAGGGTGTGAAAGTCGGTGTGATTGATTCTGGTTTTATGAATGAACATCCGTTATTTAATCAACAAAAATTACATTCCTTATCCTTTGAAATTACCGATGATGAAGGGAATAAAAAGACCTTTGATCCTAACCACTATGTAATTGAAACCGAACAAGATGAAAATGGTGAACAGGAAACCGTTTATTCAATGCACGGTGGTCAAGTATCTGGCATTATCGGTGCTAATCCGTTTAAGCAATATAATTATGCAGGTGGTGTTGCAAAAAATGCCGATATTTATGTGACAACCACTGTACCCAAACAAGATGATGATGCGGACGATTCAGATGATTCAAAAGATAGTGATAAACCACTTGAATTATTACTGGGCAACCAAGCAGAAATAAAAGATTACCGTAATATCATTGCCACCGCATTCACTAAACAAACGGAAAACAAAGTGTTTGTGATTAATAATAGCTGGAATGAAGATCCTGTGGGTAATACCGCTCAAGAAATGGATAATAAATATAAAGCTGGCATTGAAAAAGCAACAGATAATGTATTGCTTAATGCGATTAAAGATACGGTTAAAAAAGATACGCTTCTTGTCTTTGCTGCGGGTAATGAAAGCAAACAACAACCTGGGATTATGGCGGCTTTACCACGCTATTTACCTGAATTGGAAAAACATTATTTGTCGGTTATTGCTGTCAATGATGGGAAAAATATAGCGAAGTATTCCAATCATTGTGGAGTAAGCAAAAATTGGTGTGTCGCTGCACCAGGAAGTTTAACCGTACTTTCTACTAGTGGTGCTGATAAAAATCTCAAATTGCCAAGCCTTGAATTACAAGAAGGAACATCTTTGGCTGCCCCTGTCGTGACAGGATCTTTAGCCGTGCTAAAACAACGTTTTCAGTATTTTACAGCAACACAAGTGAGAGATACATTATTGACTACCGCCACGGATTTAGGGGCAAAAGGCGTAGATGATGTCTTTGGCTGGGGATTAATTAATCTATCAAAAGCAATAAATGGACCATCGCAACTGTTAAACAACGAAACCTATACGCTATCCAGCGATGATCGTTGGAACAACCCTTTAACTGGCGAATACCGCTTAACTAAACAAGGACAAGCGACTTTAACCTTGGCTGGAGAGAACAATCGTTTAAAAGAGATCAGTGTTGAAGATGGGAAATTAGCCTTAACTAATACGACTTTGGTGGATCAAATTAGTAATGAGAGCAAATTGGCACTCACTGCATTAACCATAAATCAAGCCTTTCATGCGAAAGCAGGTAGCCAACTTGAATTATTAGCACAACAGGCGTTTACTGCTCAAGGAAAAGGCACTGTAGTCAATTTAAATGGCGTATTATCTGTGGCGGAATCACTCAAACAAAATACTCAAGCTGGGCAAACTATTGCTGATGTATTAGTGGTGAAAAATGGTGCAACCTATACGGGTGGTTTTAAACAATTAATCTCTAGCGATACTTTGACAGCTAAGGGATTGCGGCAGGATTTGTATTTTAAAAATGATCGCATTGAATTAAAAGCTAACCCGAATCAGCCATTTACTGATCCACAAGCAAACAGTAACGGGCAAAACGGCTTGCAAGCGTTGAATGCGTTGCGTGATAGCAGTACGGCATGGAAAAAAGGTCTATATAATGATTGGTTGCAACATGCAATAGAACATAATGATTTACAGAATTTCCATTACGCTATTGGCAATACCATTTATGCTGATAGCCTTGATTTGTTGCGTAACAATGCAGCAATAGGGTTAACCGAAACGGATAATCATTTATATCGTTATCACGACAGTAAAACCGACAGTGTCAAAGTATGGGTTGAAAGCGATGGACAGAAATATAAATCCGATCATCATCAATTTGATCAAAAAACAGAAGTGAAAACCCGATATACAGGCATGGGATTTGCTTATAAAGCGGAGAAAAGCATATTGACGGGTAATCTGACTCGCACTAAATCCGATGTTACGAAAAATCAGGCATCTGCTACGATTAAACAAATTGAAGCCAGTGCGGCATTGCGTTATATGCCATTAGTCAGCGGTTGGTTTGTGGATGTTACAGGAAAAATCGCTCGTTTGGATTACAAACAAAACCGTCAATTCAATTCAGCTTCACTTGCTTCAGGTGCTAATAAAGGCTGGTTGTTTGGCAGCGAGTTGCGGACGGGGTATAACCTAGCAATAAATGACTGGTATTTAGAACCGAGTGCTGGATTGCAAGCGATTCGTTTGAATATGCAGCAATTAACCGAAAATGGCGAATTGGCAACATCAACCTCTTCTTTCCATAAAACAGATGTTAATTTATCAAGTGGATTGCATTTGAAAAAATCGTTTGATCTTAGTGATTGGAAAATCACGCCGAATTTCGATTTAAGTTATATTCGTCATCTTAACGGTAAACCAAGCTATTTAAAAAGCAGATTGAATGGTATTGCTATTCACAGTCAATCAACCACTTTCAGCAAAAATATAGCTGTATTCGGTTTGGGTATGATGCTGGAAAAAGGCAACTGGTTCGTATCCACCGATATTCATCGACAGGCATTTAAAAATGGAAAAGCGACAGATTGGCAGGCTAAAGTGGGTTTGAGTTTTTAAGGATATGCTGTTAGATAGTCATTAAAACATAAAAAGCCCAACTAAAAGATTGGGCTTTTTATTTAATTAGGCTAAATTAGAGAAATAAGTTAGCAAATAACAACCCAAAGCCTAAACTAAAGACCATACTTAATAAGCCTGGGATCATAAAGCTGTGGTTGAAAATGTATTTACCAATTCGAGTGGTACCCGTTGTATCAAAGTCGATTGATGCAATAATTGGACCATAGTTTGGAATAAAGAAATAACCATTTACTGCCACAAATACCCCGATTAAGATTGGGGCTGGAATACCCAAGCTAATCGCCAATGGGAATAAAGTTGCTACAGTTGCACCTTGGCTGTTGACTAACACAGATAATAAAAATAAAGCAAAGGCAAATGTCCATGGTGCGGTTTCAACTAAACCTGATACCATTTCTTTTACTTCTGTTATATGGGCTTGCATTAAGGTATCCCCTAACCAAGCAATACCGAAAATGGCAATGACTGCTCGCATACCTGCGTGGAAGACAGAACCTTTGGTAATTTCAGTACTGTCTGGTTTGCAGAATAAAATGATTAATGCACCAATAGATAACATCACGATTTCAATGGTATGTGCCATGCCCATTGGTTTGCCATCAAATACTGGGCGTAAGGACGGCACAGCACCCATTACTACCACTAATAATGCACCAATTAAGAATAAGGCGACAGATGGTTTTGCTGTTGGTTTTAATTTTATTTGGGCTAAATCAATATTGGTATTGTTAGCTTTCACATATTCGGGATCCTGCAATAATTTTTGATAATGTGGATCATCTTTTAATTCTTTCCCCATTTTATTAACGAAAATACAAGCCAAAAATAAACCTAAAAGTGTAGATGGAATCGTTACGCCTAACACATTACCTAGGTTGATACCTTGCGGTTCAAGAAATGCCACTACAGCAACAACTGCAGCTGCAATCGGGCTGGCTACAATGGCAAATTGTGAGGCAATAACAGCCATGGAAAGAGGACGTTCTGGGCGAATACCGTTGTGGCGACTCACTTCAGCAATGACTGGCAATACAGAATAAGCAACATGACCTGTACCTGCTAATACGGTGAATGTCCAAGTGACCGCAGGAGCAATAAAGGTAATATATTTTGGGTTACGACGTAAAATATTAGTCGCAATTTTGATCATATAATCTAAGCCACCTGCAGCTTGCATTGCCGCTGCTGCTGCTACTACCGCCATGATCATAAACATCACATCAATTGGTAAACCTGCTGGTTTTAATCCAAAACCAAAAGATAAAATTGCCAAGCCTAAACCACCAAAGACACCCAAGCCGATGCCACCGACTCGAGCCCCTACTAATATACATAATAGGACAATGGCAAATTGTACTAAGAACATGATAGACATAAGTTTCTCCATTAATAATGAAAATTTTATAAAAAATCACCGCACTTTGAAAAAATAAGTGAGTAATTTTTCGCTGGGTATGATACCTGTTTTACACATAATCCCCTAGTTAAATCAAAGTATATTCTCAAAAAAAGCAATAATCATCTGTTTGCCATACGAAAAATTCTAATCTGACGGATTAGATTATATACTGTGTACTTTTCCAATAATGTGATCTTGATCAACTTTTTTTTAACAAACTTTCGTTATTATTTTTACCACATTAAACCTAATTAAAAAGAAGGAGAAAAATCATGAGTAACACTCGTATTGAAGTCGATTTACTAGGTGAAAGAGAAGTATCTAATGACGTATATTGGGGTATCCACACATTAAGAGCAGTAGAAAATTTTAATATATCTAAAAACACTATTTCTGATGTGCCTGAATTTGTGCGTGGTATGGTAATGGTGAAAAAAGCCACAGCATTGGCAAATGGCGAATTAGGTGCAATTCCGAAAAAAATAGCCAATACGATTGTACAAGCCTGTGATGAGATTTTAGTTAAAGGGCGTTGTATGGATCAATTCCCGTCTGATGTGTATCAAGGTGGTGCAGGAACTTCGGTGAATATGAATACCAACGAAGTCGTAGCGAATCTTGCATTAGAATTGTTAGGTCATCAAAAAGGGCAATATGATATTATCAACCCAATGGATCACGTTAATGCCAGCCAATCCACTAATGATGCTTATCCAACAGGATTTCGTATTGCAGTTTACAACAGTATCGTTACCTTAATTGATAAGATCCATTATTTGCAAACAGGTTTTGAAAATAAAGCAAAAGAATTTGCTAATGTATTAAAAATGGGTCGTACCCAATTACAAGATGCCGTACCGATGACAGTGGGGCAAGAATTTAAAGCCTTTGCGGTATTATTGGAAGAAGAAGTGCGTAATTTAACCAACATCTCTAAATTATTGCTTGAAGTGAATCTCGGGGCAACTGCCATTGGTACAGGATTAAATACCCCTGATGGGTATTCGCAATTAGCGGTAAAATATTTAGCTGAAGTTACCCAATTACCTTGTGTTTTGTCTGAAAACTTGATTGAAGCTACTTCAGACTGCGGTGCTTATGTCATGGTGCATGGTGCATTAAAACGAACTGCGGTGAAATTATCCAAAGTTTGTAATGATTTACGTTTGCTTTCCTCTGGTCCAAGAGCTGGATTAAATGAAATCAATCTGCCAGAATTGCAAGCAGGTTCGTCCATTATGCCAGCCAAAGTCAATCCTGTCGTGCCAGAAGTGGTGAATCAAGTTTGCTTTAAAGTGATTGGTAATGATACTACGGTAACATTCGCTGCCGAGGCAGGTCAATTACAATTAAATGTGATGGAACCCGTAATCGGTCAGGCTATGTTTGAATCTATAGAGATTTTGGCAAATGCTTGTGTGAATTTACGCGATAAATGTATTGACGGCATTACGGTCAACAAAGAAATTTGTGAAAACTTCGTCTTTAATTCGATTGGTATTGTCACTTATCTTAACCCATTTATTGGTCATCACAACGGTGATATTGTGGGTAAAATCTGTGCGACCACGGGTCGAAGTGTGCGAGAAGTTGTGTTGGAAAAAGGTTTACTTACTGAAGCACAATTAGATGATATTCTGTCTGTGGAAAATCTGATGAATCCGACTTACAAAGCGACTCGTTTTGTTGACAAAGAATAGATAAAAAAACAAAAATATTCACCGCACTTTTTGATAAAAAGTGTGGTGAAAAAGTAGATATTTTTTAACGTTTAGGCAAATAACGTGTTGGATCCACAGATTTACCTTTGTAACGAATTTCAAAGTGTAATTTTACGCTATTGGTACCCGAATTACCCATTTTAGCAATTTGTTGACCTGCTTTCACTTGCTGTTGGTCACTCACTGCAATGCTGTCATTGTGAGCATAAGCACTTAAGAAATCATCATTGTGTTTGATAATGATTAAGTTACCATAGCCACGTAACGCATTTCCAGCATAAACCACTCGACCAGCCGCTGCTGCATAAACAGCTTGACCTTTGGAGCCACTAATATCAATCCCTTTGTTACCACCATCGGAATTAGAAAAGCCTTGTACTACTTTTCCCGTGGTTGGCCATTGCCAAGCAATGTTAGATTGTGGTGCTACTGAGTAACTACTACTTGAACCTGAAACTGCTGTAGCGGTAACTGTTCCTGCTGTGGCGACTGTACCAGTTGTACCTGCCACCACGCCTGTTGTTGATGTGGCTTGTTCAGCAGAGCCTGCAGTAGCTTTTACTGGACCTGTTACAGTTCCGTCAGAACCATATTGTGTCCCATTAGCTGCCGTAGTGTAAGTCACTTCTGGTTGTGTTGTTACTGTCACTTCCTTACATTCTTGTTTGGTTTCGGTGGTTACATTAGAACCATTAGAAGTTTTTAAGGTTTGCCCAACACTCAGTGTATAAGGCTCGCTCATTCCATTTAGACTCGCTAATTCTTTGACATCAATCCCCGCAATATAAGCGATCAAGAACATGGTATCGCCTTTTTTCACGGTGTAACTGTTAGCTTTGTAAAAACCTTTGTCAATTTTGCTGTAATCTGGTGCATTGGTTTCACTGTTACGTGGAATATTGATATTTTGGCTTTGGTTTGTTGCCACTTGCTTGGTTACTTGTACCGGAGTACACACCGTTTTCGTTGTTGTAACAGGTTGTGCAGATTGTTGAACCTGTTGTAATGTTGGGGTTGTGGTATTGGTAGTGCCTGCATAAGTACCCGCTTGATTTGCCACTGTTTGCGTGACAACTTGATCATTCATACCTGTTGGCATACTACTTGGTTGAACCTGCGGTTCCCAAGTGCTATTAGTATGAGTTTCTACAGGTTGCATAACACCTGGTGTCAATGTACCATCAACACTTTCAACGGGTGCAGAGTGGTTAGAACTTGAACAAGCCGTTAACACCAACGCAGTTAAAGGTAGTAATAAAAATGTCTTTTTCATAGTTAAAATCTCTTAATCATTGCATATTAGATGGCATTTGGCTTGCTTGAATTTCTGGCATAAAACTTCCTCCCTCTATGGCACCTGTTCCTGCTACAGGTTGCATAATGCCATTAGGTAATTGGTTTGGATCTTTGGGTTGTGGTGTCGGTTCTGCCGAACAAGCTACCAAGCCACAGATTATGGCGAATACAAAAATAAATTTTTTCATTATTTTTCTTACCTCAAAATTAAATAAGCAATTACAGCAAGTACGACAACGGACCAGCCGATTAATTCAATAGATTTGCGTAATTTCGCTGCAAATTTTGCACCGCCCCAAGCGGCTAATTTTGCGACCATAACAAATCGAGCAAAACGAGAAATAAAAGCGGTAGCGACAAAAGGCAAAAATGCCATTTGCATTACCCCTGCTGCAATAGTAAAAATCTTATAGGGAATAGGTGAAAAACCTGCGACAAACACAACTAAAATTCCCCATTTTTCAAACCAAGAAATTGCGGTGTCCCATTGGTTTTGATAACCTAGTTTAATAATATATTCTTGAACTAAATCAAAGGAATAATAACCTAACCCATAACCAATCATACCACCTATGGCAGAGGCAAGTGCGGTGTAAAATGCGAATTTTAATGCACTTTGGGGTTTAGACATGGACATGGGAATTAGCATCACATCTGGCGGAATAGGGAAGAAAATGGCTTCTATGAAACTCACTAAACAAAGCCAAAAGGTAGCAAAACGATGCTTTGACCATTGCATCATTTTATCATACATAGTACCGAAAATTTTCAAAATTATATCCTGTTCTAATTGCGATAAGCATGAAAGCGTTATTATTCACTTTCTAGCCAGTTTTGTAAAGCCACGATTGAATGATGAGCCGTCATATCTGGTTGGATCGGGGTGATTGCCACATAACCATTTTGTACTGCATAAAAATCTGTTCCCTCCCCATCTTCATCAGGCAAGCCAGCAGGACCAATCCAGTAAATTACTTCGTTACGAGGATCTTGCTGTTTAATAATTTCTGCCGCAGATAATCGATTTCCTAAGCGACAAACCTGTATGCCTTTCAGTTCATGATAGGGTAAATCAGGCACATTGATATTGATAATTTCACGGCTTTTGAGTAAGTTACCATGTAAGCGTAAAACAAGATCACATACCACTTGAGCTGCGGTTTCATAATGTTGGCGACCATCTAAAGATACTGCAATAGCGGGTAAGCCCAAATGGCGACCCTCAAATGCGGCAGCGACCGTACCTGAATAAAGGGTGTCATCGCCTAAATTTGCCCCTGCATTAATACCTGAAACCACTAAATCAATTTTGCCAGACAAGAAACCGTTCAAGGCTAAATGTACACAGTCAGCAGGCGTGCCGTTAATACAATAATCCCCATTGTCTAATTTGCGTGGACGTAGTGGTTCAACTAAGGTTAATGAATTGGAAGCGGCACTGCGATTCCGATCGGGGGCAACCACAATGACATTTGCCAAGCGACGTAGATGTTTGGCTAGAATTTGAATTCCTTCGGCGTGATAGCCATCATCATTAGATAATAATATATTCATGTTGCTTTCCTATTGTTATTCTTCTGTTAACGCCAATTCTCGCACTAATGCTGTAGCATAACTGCCAGCTGGCAAATAAAAATGCAGTTTTAATCCAGATTCTACAAACTGCCAAGAAAAATCTTGTGGTTGCATTAATAATGGGCGACGTGCGGGTTTTAGTCGTTCTTGTTGCATTAATTTTTGTAATGTTTTATGTTCCGCAACAATCATATTTTCTACATCAGATGCGGGCTGTACGATTTCACCTATTAACGGAGCAGTGAGTAAAATATCTCGCTTTTCTAACCGCACTTGTAAAGCGGACAAATCTTCGTGTTCATCTACCACAAACCAGCTATGCGAATCGTTTAATTGTACAATATCCTGCGGTAGAATTTGTGTTGCCAAGCCCATTTCAATACGTTTAGATACAACTAAATTAAACACTTCGCTACGGCTTGCAGAAAGATAAAAACTGCGTTTTTTACGATCCTTGACCTGAATTTCACCTTTTGCCCAACGCATGGCTTGGATTAGATTATGCCCTTCTCTACCGAAGCGTTGTTCAGTGAAATAATTGGGAAAACCGACATTGTTTAGATTTTCTAACCGCACTTTTAGTTCATCGGTTTCTACCAGATGACGTAATAAAATCTCAAAATAGTTACCAGCTAAACTGCCAGTACGGATTTTACGATTATGCCGAGTAACCTCAAGAATTTCCACACCATCTAACTGAAATTTGTCAAAATCAGGCGTGGGTTGACCTGGCATTTGCAAACAGAACCATTGTTCCGTAATCGCATGGCGATCTTTTAAGCCAGCATAGTTCATATTACGCACGGATAGATGACAAAAATCTGCTAATTTTTCACCTACGAATAAGGTATTTGCATTGGTTTTGCGAACCTTTACGGCGACAAATTCACCCGCACCAGACATTTCATAGCCGAGATGTTCTTTTACCACAAAATCCGAGCATTCTGCTTTCAAAAGTGCGGTCTGTTTTGGACGAGTTTGTAAATAGGCTAAATCTAACATTAGGCTTTTACCAACAATATCACCGCTTCGGTTGCAATCCCCTCACCACGTCCAGTAAAACCGAGTTTTTCTGTGGTGGTGGCTTTCACATTTACTTGTTCAAGCTCACATTGCAAATCTGTCGCAATCACAGCTCGCATAGCATCAATATGCGGTCGCATTTTGGGGGCTTGAGCGATAATGGTTACATCGACATTGCCGATTTTATAGCCTTTCTGTTGCACTTGAGCAAAAGCTTCACGCAGTAAAATACGGCTATCAATATCTTTAAATTGCATATCCGTATCAGGGAAAAGTTTGCCTATATCGCCTAATGCCACCGCACCAAGTAAAGCATCTGTTAATGCGTGTAATGCCACATCACCATCACTGTGTGCAATAAAACCTGTATGATAAGGCACCGTCACCCCAGCAATAATTAATGGGCGATCTTGCCCAAAAGCATGTACATCAAAGCCGTGTCCGATTCGCAGCATAGTGTTTTCCTTATTATTTTTGTTTAGACAAATAAAATTCCGCTAACGCCAAATCTTCAGGGCGAGTGATTTTGATGTTATCGGTTCTGCCAGTAACTAAGTGTGGTTGAAATCCAGCAAATTCCATGGCAGATGCTTCATCTGTAATAGATAAACCTTGTTGTAAGGCTGTTTGTAAGGCATTGCGTAATAAATCCACGGGGAAAAATTGTGGAGTTTGAGCCAACCAAATTTGATTGCGATCTTCGGTTTGTTGAATTTGTCGCTGATTAGTTGCTCGTTTGATGGTATCTACCGCTGGTATGGCTAGAATTGCACCATTTGGATCTTTGATTGCTAACAATTTGTCTATATCAGCATGGGTTAAGCAAGGGCGAGCAGCATCATGTACCATGACCCAAGTGTTCTCAGTTATCGCAATCTGTTTTAATCCGTTTAGTACGCTATCGGCTCGTGTTTCACCGCCATTAATTACACAAATTTTTGGATTTGCCAGAAAAGGTAGTTCGCTTAAATAGGGATCATTGGGTGCAACCGCTAAAATGATTTGATCAAAATTTACTGGGTGGCTGAGTAAGACATTCAGGCTATGCTCTAAAATGGTTTTTGCTTGAATTTTTAAATATTGCTTAGGTTTATCCGCTTGCATGCGTGAACCGATCCCAGCCGCAGGTACGACAGCCACAATTCGGCGATTTTCAAGGGCATAAAGTGCGGTGTTTTTTGCTTGATTTTTTACTGTCATTAGTTATTTTCTTTCACAATGCGATAAAAGGTTTCGTTTGGTTTGACCATCTCGTATTGTTGTCTGGCACGTTCTTGAATCGCATTAACACCGTCTTTTAGGTCTTTGATTTCAGCCGAAATAACTTGATTACGTTGCAAAAGCTTCATATTTTCTTCTTTTTTTAGTGCAATTTCTTCAGTGGTTTGTTGGTTGTCAAAATAGCCATTTTTACCAAACCAAAAATCATATTGGAATAGCATTAGAACAGCGATGAGCAAGATAGTTAATAAACGCATAATGTTGTTAATTTAGATGGATAAATTTATTTTGATAGTTTAGGGGAAAAAAGGGTATAAAACAAACACAAAATCATCCTTTTTCATTTTTGAGAATTTTATAGCGAGATTGCTAATACTAAGAACTTTGTTCTTTTTTGTTAGAAATTTTGCTTTTTATTGGTTATTTTGCAGACAAGCGGTATAATACCTTAAAGTTGTGGGTAGTTTAAGGAGAGCATAATGTTAAAAAATTTATCACTGGTGATTGTATTAGCCTGTTTATCCGCTTGTTCATCAGTGACATCTTACATTCCATTTATGGGGAATGACAAAAAGGTGATTGATTTGGAGGAAGAACAAATTGATCAGAAATCTTATGCAGTGGCTTATTCTGCTACTACACAAACCTATAAAGGCACGGTAAAAGAAGATTATGATGTGAATTCTTTTACTAGTGGGGTGAATGATTGGTATTTAGGTCGAATTTTAGTTTCTGTTGATCAAGTAAAAGCGAAGTTAGCATCGGGTATTGATAGTAATATTCATGCTTATTATAGCGGTGTAGTTTTTGCCTCGGATTTGCAAAATAATTTTAGTCGGTTAAGCAAAGACTGTTGGTCTAAAATTGATCGCCCAAGTATGACCCAAGGGATTTATGATGCGATGCGTGATTTACAAAAAGATCGTACTAAATCGGAAGATGATGAATACCTTAGTAAAGGTAGTGAACAGTTATTGAGTGTTTGTAAATAAAGTGATGAGTTAGGTTCTTGGTGATACAAGAAACTAACTTTTTTTTTCGTTAAGGAGATATGCCGAATGTTTAATTTACCCGAAAATTATATTCATCTTGCTGCACAAGCAGAGAATAAACAGCAAGCTATTGAAATGGCTGCCGCTGCATTGAGTGAGGCTGGATTAGTCGAGCCAGCTTATGTGCAAGGTATGTTAGCTCGTGAACAGCAAACTTCCACCTTTTTAGGTAACGGAATTGCAATTCCACATGGCACTTTGGAAACTCGTTCTTTAGTTAAGGATACGGGGGTGGCTGTATTCCAATTTCCACGAGGCGTTGAATGGAGCGAAGGCAATACGGCTTATGTGGTGATTGCGATTGCAGCTCGTTCTGATGAACACTTGACTTTATTACGTCAATTAACCCAAATTTTAGACGATGAAGACACCGCAGCAAGATTAGCCACAGAATCTGATGTGGGTAAATTTCGATCTTTATTATTAGGTGAACAGCAAGTTTTAAATGTTTCTGCTGAAACGATTACGCTTGATGTGGACACTGATAGTTTACTCACCTTGACCGCAATTAATGCAGGTAAACTAGAAAGCCAAAGTGCGGTGGAAAATAGTTTTGTTTCTGAAGTGATTGGCTCACCAGCATTATCGCTTGGTCATGGGTTATGGTTAACAGATAGTACGGTGGGTAATCTGAAAAATGGGTTAGCTTTCAGCCGTGCCAAAAATAATGCGTTAGCTGTAGTTACGGTATCCAGTAAAGATGATGGCGTGAATAATGTATTAGCTCGTTTGCTTGAGCCAAATGTACAACAATGTTTATTGCAAGGTTCTGTTGCACAGATTTTATCAGCATTAAACGGTGAGGAAATAGTGGTTAATAGCCAACAACCGAGTGATGCGAAAAAAGTGGTTATCGGTACATTTACTATTCGTAATGAACATGGTTTACATGCTCGCCCAGGAGCGCTGGTGGTAAGCATCTTAAAATCATTCCAATCTCAAATTACGGTACAAAATTTAAATCGTGAGAGTAAAGCGGTTAATGCTAAAAGTGCGATGAAAATTGTGTCTTTAGGTGCAGTGCAAGGTCATCGTTTACGCTTTATTGCTGAGGGAGAAGATGCGTTAGTGGCAATACAAACGCTAGGTAAGGCTTTCGCTGAAGGATTAGGTGAATCCCCAGTGTTAACTGCATTGACTGAACCTGATAGCATTGAAGTGAAATCTATAAATGCTGAAAGTGCGGTGCAAAAATCAGCAGAAAATCCAGAAACAGCATCTGAGCCATCTATTGAAGCGACATTCACGCTTTCAAATGAGCATGGTTTGCACGCTCGACCAGCTACTATGTTGGCAAATGAAGTGAAAAAACATAATGCCAGTGTGGCAGTACAAAATTTAGATCGTGGTACGGCGTTAGTCAGTGCTAAAAGCGTAATGAAAATTGTATCTTTAGGGGCAGTAAAAGGACATCGTTTACGCTTTGTCGCCACTGGTGAACAAGCTCAACAAGCTATTGATGGTATTGGTGCAGCGATTGCGGCTGGTTTAGGTGAATAGGAGCAGAAGAATGGTAAGAGTAGCAACTATCACCCTAAATACCGCTTATGATTTGGTCGGGCGTTTGGCTCGTATTGAATTAGGCGAAGTCAACCAAGTCGAAACATTAGGTCTATTTCCTGCAGGTAAAGGGATTAATGTCGCGAAAGTATTAAACGATCTGGGCGTAAAAGTCGCTGTTGGTGGTTTTCTTGGCGAAGATAATTCTGGTGATTTTGAACATCTGTTCCAAAATCTTGGTTTAGAAGATCGTTTCCAACGTATTGCAGGTAAAACTCGGATTAACGTAAAAATTACCGAAACCGAAGCCGATGTTACTGATTTGAATTTCTTGGGCTATCAAGTGCAACCACAAGATTGGCAAACCTTTGTGATTTCATCATTAGATTATTGCCAGCAATTTGATATTGTGGCAGTGTGCGGAAGTTTGCCTCGAGGTGTGAGTCCCGAGCAATTTGCTGAGTGGTTAGGTCAGTTAGCTAAAGTCGGTGTGAAAGTGGTGTTAGACAGTTCCAATGCGGCATTAAGCGAGGGATTAAAAGCAAATCCGTGGTTAGTCAAACCCAATCATCGTGAACTTGAAGCGTGGGTTGGTCAACCGTTAAATTCTATTGATGAAATTATTCAAGCCGCAAAGAAATTACAAGCTCAAGGTATTGAGAATGTAGTGATTTCAATGGGGGCGAAAGGATCATTATGGTTAAGTCAGACAGGCATTGTGCGAGCAGAGCCACCACGTTGTGAGAATGTGGTAAGTACTGTTGGTGCAGGTGATTCTATGGTGGCTGGCTTGATTTATGGCATGGTGAATCAACTTTCGCAAGCGGATAGTTTGGCATTTGCCAGTGCGGTATCAGCATTTGCCGTATCACAAAGTAATGTGGGTGTGAGCGATCGTCAGTTGTTAGATCCTATTTTACAACAAGTTAAAATAACAGTTATTGAAGGATAATTTATGCGTATTTTTATGACATTTTCTGAAAACGTTGGACAAGCCAAAGCCTTTTTAATTCGTCAACGTTTAACTCGAGCGGCTCAAGCGAAAAATATTCAGTTAGCTGAACAAGCGGAGAAAGCGGATGTAGTTTTGGTGGTGGGAAAAACCTTGCCAAATTTAACCGCACTTCAAGCTAAAAAAGTAGCATTGGTGGAGCTAGAAACGGCTTTCCAATCTCCTGAGCAGGCATTAGTCCAAGCACAAAATAATGCGGTAGATTATGTTGCACCAGTACAAAGTGCGGTGCAAACAGGCGTAATTTCTGGACGTAATATTGTGGCGATTACCGCTTGTCCTACAGGGGTAGCACATACCTTTATGTCAGCGGAAGCGATTGAAAATTATGCTAAAAAAATGGGCTGGAACGTGCGAGTGGAAACTCGTGGTCAGGTAGGAGCAGGTAATCCGATTACTGAGGAAGAAATTAAAGCAGCTGATTTAGTTTTTGTGGCGGCAGATATTGATGTGAATTTGGATAAATTTCAAGGCAAGCCAATGTATCGTACTTCTACGGGATTAGCTCTGAAGAAAACCGCTCAAGAATTTGAAAAAGCCTTTGCGGAAGCCAAGGTATATCAGCCGAGTGCTAGCGTTCAAACGGAACAAGCCAAAACTGAACGGAAAGGGGTTTATCAGCACTTAATGACAGGTGTATCTCACATGTTACCGATTGTCGTTGCGGGTGGTTTGTTAGTGGCAATAGCCTTTGCATTAGGCGGTATTTATGTGGGTAATGAAGAAAATGCGGGGACACTAGGTTACGATATCATGAAACTTGGCGGTGCAGCGTTTGGGTTAATGATAGCGGTATTCTCTGGTTATGTTGCCTATTCTATTGCAGACCGTCCTGGGTTGGCAGTTGGTTTAGTAGGTGGTTCATTAGCTGCCAGTGCGAATGCAGGTATTTTAGGGGGGATTATTGCGGGTTTTCTCGCTGGTTATGTGGTGAAAGGGTTAAATCATCTGATTAAATTACCAGCCAGTATGGCATCCCTTAAACCGATTCTCATTTTGCCTTTATTTGGCACAGCAATAGTCGGTTGGTTGTTAATTCATTATTTAAATCCACCCGTTGCCTTTGCAATGAAATGGCTTGAAAGCTGGTTAGCAGGCTTAGGTTCAACTAATGCGATTTTCTTCGGGGCGTTATTGGGTGGAATGATGTGTATTGATATGGGAGGTCCAGTCAACAAGGCTGCTTATGTGTTTGGTACAGGTCTATTAACCTCACAAATCACCACCCCAATGGCTGCGATTATGGCAGCAGGTATGGTGCCACCGATTGGTATGGCGATTGCCACTTGGATTGCTCGTAGTAAATTTGATGATGCCCAACGCAACGCTGGTAACGCAGGTTTTGTATTAGGACTTTGCTTTATTTCAGAAGGTGCATTGCCATTCGTAGCAGCAGATCCATTACGTGTAATTTTATGTAGTGTTATCGGTGGGGCAACCGCTGGAGCAATTTCAATGAGTTTAAATATTAGCTTACCAGCACCACATGGCGGGGTATTCGTTGTACCATTGGTTTCTCAACCGTTAATGTATTTAGGTGCCATTGCGGTAGGATCTATTGTTACAGGCTTGTTGTATGCGATGATTAAACCAAAATTGGCGAAAGTATAATTAACCTATATTTCTCGTTGATCGGTAAATTAAACCCTGTGCGTTGGCGTGCAGGGTTTGTTTTTTTTACTATTTTTTACTAAAATAGTGTTCATTAATAATGAATACTATTGTTTGATAGTATCAAACACTTTGGGGTAAATATGATTTTAAAGTCTGAATTAGCAAAAACCATTGCCAACCAACGCCAGCGGTTAAAAACGTTGGATAGTTATCCACGAAAAATGTTAAGCCAAATTCATTTGTTACCTGATTTTGTTTTAGTCGTGTCAGGTATTCGCCGTAGTGGCAAAAGTACGTTGTTAGCTCAGTTGATCGATAATCAACAAGAAAATGACTATTTATTTTTGAATTTTGATACTCCGCAACTGTTTAATTTTGAGTTTAACGATTTTGCTTTGCTAGATGAAATTATGCAAGAAAACACCGCACTTTCTACCTTGTATTTTGACGAAATTCAGGTGATTGAAGGTTGGGAAGTTTATGTGCGTGGCAAGTTAGACCAAGGTTATCAAGTAGTAGTCACTGGATCTAATGCGTCCTTATTAAGTCGTGAACTTGGTACAAAGCTGACGGGGCGACATATTAGTAGAGAGCTTTTCCCGTTCTCTTTTGTAGAATTTTGTGAATATTTAGAATTGGAGAAAAATAGTCAATCCGTGAATGATTATTTAACTTTGGGCGGTTTTCCACAATATCTGCATTGGCGTGATGAAGAGATTCTAACCAGTTTGCTTAATGATATTCTGTATCGGGATATTGTAGTACGCTTTGGGATTCGTGATGAGCAATCAATGAAACGGTTAGTGTTATTTTTGGCTGGCAATGTGGGTAATCTTATTTCTGCTAATAAATTAAAACAAAGCCTTGAAGTTAAAAGCACGTCAACGGTACAAGAATATTTGAATTATTTAGAACAAGCCTATTTAATCCAGCTTGTGCCTAAATTTTCTTATTCTTATAAAAGTCAGTTGGTTAATCCAAGAAAAGTATATTTTATTGATAACGGCTTACAGCAAGCTATTAGTCCATCTTTTACGCAAGATAATGGGCGTAAACTAGAAAATGCGGTTTTTGGGGAATTACGCCGACAATATCAGGAAATTTATTATTACAATGAAAATAATAAAGAATGTGATTTTGTGGTGTGTCAAAATAACCAACCTATTTTGCTGCTCCAAGTTTGTTGGCAATTAACTACAGAAAACCAAGAACGAGAACAAAATGGCTTGTTAGATGCTATGGTGTATTTCAATATGGATCGGGCTGTGATAATTAGTTTTGAACAGCAAGATAAAATATTGATTGGAGAAAAAGTGATTGATATTGTGCCGTTTGGAACTTTTTTTACTGGGAATTAGAAAGATAGCAAGTATCAATCACTTTTTGATGTAAATTAGGGTTATTTATGTTTTCTCATATTCAATCCCCACATTGTAAAAATAATCACTAAACCTATCAGATCGGTCATTGTTTCTGGCACGATTAAACACAATGCACCCAAGGCAATGACGATACGTTGCCAAATTGCGAGTGGAGCCTTGAAATAGCCTTCCAGAGCCGCTGAAAGGGCGATGACACCGATAATGGAGGTAATAGCCACAGTGGCAATCTCGTAATAAGCAGGTATATTAAAATCTCTTGCTGTTACTGCCACGTTTGTGGTATCAATCATTAACATTGTTGGATTATACACAAACATAAACGGCACGATAAATCCTGCCAATGCCAATTTAAGTGATTGCCAGCCTGTTTTCATTGGATCGCCCCCTGCAATCCCCGCCCCAGCAAACGCCGCCAGTGCAACAGGTGGGGTGATATTGGCGAAGATACCAAAATAAAATACGAACATGTGAGCAATTAATACGGGAATATTAAACGATGCCAAAGCTGGTGCTGCCATTGTGGCAGTAATGATATAGGCTGGAATGGAGGGAATGCCCATTCCTAATACCATGGATGCAAGCATTGTTAGGATTAAGGTTAAAAATAATGATCCTGCTCCTAAGGTGACAATAGATGATGTCATCACCGTGCCGAAACTGGTTAAATTGACCACGCCGATCACAATGCCCACCACAGCACAAGCCACCATCACCGATAACGATTGTTTTGCTCCGTCTTGTAGTGCTTCAATGATGTCATATACACCCATTCGGGTTTCAGCTCGCAACCAACTCACAATGACGGTAAAAGCAATCGTATAAGTGGCAGCATAGCTGACAGGTACATTGTTGGCTAGAAAATAGACTAAAGCGACAATCGGTAATAACATATGTCCACGTGCTTTAAGGACTTCCTTGATTTTGGGTAAATCGGCTTTTGGCATACCTTTTAGATTATTTTTCCCTGCCCGAAAATGCACCTGCATAATCACCCCGAGATAATAGAGTAAAGCAGGTAATACAGCAGCGAGAGCAATGGTAGAATAGGCTACACCTGTGGTTTGAGCCATAATAAAGGCGGCTGCTCCCATAATGGGTGGAAGAATCTGCCCACCAACGGATGCACTGGCTTCCACTGCACCTGCAAATTCTTTGTTGTAGCCAATTTTTTTCATTAATGGAATGGTAAATGCCCCCGTCCCTACCACATTTGCTACCGCCGCCCCATTAATACTCCCCATAAAACCACTGGAAATGACGGCGACTTTAGCAGGTCCACCTTGTTTATGACCTGCTAAGGCAAGGGCTAAATCGTTAAATAATTGCCCCATTCCTGAACGAGCTAAGAACGCCCCAAATAAAATAAACAGGAAAATAAAGGTGACGGATGCCCCAATTGCGGTGGAGTATAGTCCTTCGGTTTTTAAAAAGAGTTGCCCGAAGATATCCCCTAAATCGTATGGTCTGGTGAGTAACCGATTCGGCATAAAACTTAAGTGGCTAATAAAGGGATAAGCTAAGAAAATCAGCGAAAATACAGGCAATATCCAACCTGTTATTCGTCTTGCCCCTTCTAATACCGTGATAACAGTGATCATTGAAATCACAATATCTAATGTGTTTGGTATGCCCCCCCTGACCGTCATAATATCTTGATATTGGAAGATGATATAGATAGCACCAGCGAAAGAAGCCAGCACCCATACCCAATCATACCAACTGATAGTTGTGCGAGAACTGCGTGCAGATGCAGGATAAAGCAAGAAAATTAATCCCAAACCAAAGGAAACGTGAATGGAACGTTGGATCAACTCAGGTAATGGATTGAAAGTAATATAAAGGTGAAATAGCGAATAAGCTATCGCTAAAAGAGCAATAATGATCCGTACTTTTCTATCTTGCGAATGACGCGTAACAGACTCTCTATCGTATTGTTCTAAAATGGCTTGTGTATCAACCTGAGCATCTATACCTGAAGTTAGCCTAGATTCATTGGTTGAAACGGGATTCGTTTGTATTGTCGTCATTGTTGCAACTCTCCATAAATAACCACTTTATATAAGGGTGCGTTATTGGGGAAATATGTACCACAGTGTGTTCAGGTACAAGTTGGTAAATTGGCAAATAATGATTGTTAGATAAAATCACCCCTTGCATCACAGAAGACACCACCCAATTTAACTCATCAAAAGCGAGATGGCTCGCTAATCCCACATAACCATCAGGTGCATTAATCGGTCGCCCAACAGATGGTGTACCCGCCCCAAAGGTTTGCATATAACTATGTGTTAATAAAAGGTGTTGTTCTTGTCGTTGATAATCTTCTTGCCAATATTGTTTTTCCACTGAATGTCGCCATTTCAAACTAAATTCATCTTCATTCCAAACACAAGTTAAGGGCTTTCTGTTATTTTGTGTGCTTTGAATCAGGATATGTGTTGTTGGCGTTAGGGCAATGAATAGGATTATCCCCAGCAATAAAAACAACAGGCTACCAAGAATCTGTTTGCGATAACCTGTTGTTTTTCGGTTATTTATCATAGAATCAGAATCTTATTTCTTTTCTATTTCATCATAATAACGTTTTGCACCTGCATGAAGTGGTGCAACTAAATTTTTATTGGCACGTTGTGGATCAATATCCGTTGCGGCACGATGAGCAATTTTGAGTTTATCTAAATTTTCAAAAAAGGTTTTGGTGATTAAATAAACGTCATTTTCACTCAGATCTTTGCGTACCACCAACGCATTCAGAATAGCGGCAGTCGGTACGGCGGTGGCATTTCCATAGGTATTAGCAGGAATCTCCATTGGAATAAAAAGATTGTTGGTTTTTGCAATCTCATTAAGTTTGTCCGTTGGAATCGACACCATTGCTAAATCAAAGCCCTGACTTAATTCCATTAATGATGCGTTGGGAATGCCACTGGTGAGAAATGCGGCATCTAATTTACCTGCTTTTAACGCATCTGCTGCTTCGGCATAACCTAAATAATCCACCTTAAGATCATCATAAGTGATACCAAATCCATTGAGCAACGCTCGAGCAGCCACTTCTACGCCTGAACCTTGCGCCCCTACAGCGACACGTTTACCACGCAAATCGCCAATTTCTTTAATGCCTGCTTTCGTGGAAGAGGCAATTTGGACATAGTTAGGATACAGCGATGCAATTTGGCTCACGTTATCAATCGGTTGATTAAAATTACCTGTACCATTTACAGCATCTTTCAACGCATCGCTCATTACAAAAGCGAGCTCCACCTTATTTTTAGCGATAAGATTGAGATTTTCTACGGAAGCACCTGTGGTTTGTGTTTTAGCATTGACCCCATAAATTTGATTGTAAATTTCAGTCAATGATGTGGCAATGATATTGTATGGACCAGATGCACCGCCTGTGGCAACAGTGAGAAACTTGGTTTCAAGTTGCGGATTAGTGGTGGCAGATGTCGTGCTAGGATTTTTATTGGCAGATGCAGAATCTGCTTTATCTCCACAAGCCGTTAATAACAAAGACCCAATAACAATAGGTAGGAAAAGAGATTTGAGTGATTTCATTAGGTACTCCTTAAAGTCGTGTAAAAATTACATTGGTAACAATCCTATAACAATTTAAAAAAAAGTGATTAATTTGATACTAGCAACATTTAATTCTAATTACAATAGGGAAATAGTATTCTCCGATTTCATTGCATAAATAGGTTACTTATATTAGTTAGATTATTAATGGAAAAGGTTGATCCTACCGCCATTTAGTATTAAAGTAAGACCAAATTTTAATGAGAAAAATAGGAATAATAATGAAATCAGATAAACCAATAGAATGTGTCGGTTGTAATACCTTTGATGTAGGATCGATTATTGATAATAGCGAGCGAGAAGCTAAATTTGATAAAATTTATCCAACTCAAGCAGAAGCAGAAAATGCCTTAGCAAAACTAGTACAAAAAGCTCGTGATACCGAAAGTGAAGACGAACCTTGCCAAATTGAAAGCAATATTACCGCAGTTAATGGTGGTTTCCAATTAACCGCAAGTTTCACCTTTAGCTGTCAAGCTGAAGTAGTGATCTTCCAGTTGGGTACAAGAGCGATCTAATTATTATTTTTGATCTTTGTTGAAGTGCGGTGAAAAATAATCAAATTTTCACCGCAGTTTGTTCTTCTTACTTACATTTCTAAAATAGAATCGTCCATCCATAATTCTTCTAAATATTCTGTAAAGCGTGCTTTTTCATCAGAATCCCTAAAGCCAGAAATATCAGCACCAGCAGAGCTAGAAAAACGAATACGCACATTTACATCATTGAATTTTTCTGCGATACGTTCAGGTAAAACCTGTTGTAAGCGTTCAATTAAAGCGATTTGATATTCTAATTTTTTGCCATCACGTTCTTTGACAAAGCGAATGTCGAGTTGTTTCATAGTGTTTCCTTATATATCTATTTATGTTTATATGTACAGTTATAATAACTGAATTAATTATCAGTGTAAATATAGATAGGTTAAATTTATATAAATAAATTTTGTGGTTTCATTTTTCATAGAATTTAACGGAATTACTGGTTAATTCTTGACAGCGATCCTTTTCGGGATTAGAATTTACCGTCTATTTCCCAATGGGACAAACCCAAGGGGAATAGTATTTAACTAAACATATTCATTTTGAATTTAATTAAACTGGAGCTTATTAATGGCAACTATCAACCAGCTAGTACGCAAACCGCGTGTGAAAAAGGTTGTTAAAAGTAATGTACCAGCACTAGAAGCTTGTCCACAAAAACGTGGCGTTTGTACTCGTGTGTACACTACTACACCTAAAAAACCGAACTCAGCATTACGTAAAGTATGCCGTATTCGTTTAACAAATGGTTACGAAGTAACTTCTTATATCGGCGGTGAAGGTCATAACCTTCAAGAACACAGTGTTGTGTTAATCCGTGGTGGTCGTGTGAAAGATTTACCAGGTGTGCGTTATCACACTGTACGCGGTGCATTAGACTGTGCAGGCGTAAAAGATCGTAAACAAGGTCGTTCTAAATACGGCGTTAAACGTCCTAAAGCTTAATGGTTCTCCGTTAAGTAAGGCCAAACGTCTAAATTAATTATTTAAACCATAAACTCCAGTCAAGATGCGAAAGCAGTAAATAGTCGCAAAAGATGAGTTTTGGGTATCCTGAAGAAAAACAACGGAGAAATTGCAATGCCACGTCGTCGTCGTATTGAACCTCGCAAAATTCTACCAGATCCGAAATTCGGTTCAGAATTACTTGCGAAATTTATTAATGTATTAATGGTAGATGGTAAAAAATCTATCGCAGAATCTATCGTTTATGATGCGTTAGAAACTTTAGCACAACGCACTGAAAAAGATGCGTTGGAAGCCTTTGAAGTCGCATTAGAAAACGTACGCCCAACCGTGGAAGTAAAATCACGCCGTGTGGGTGGTTCTACTTACCAAGTACCAGTAGAAGTTCGTCCAACTCGTCGTAACGCTTTAGGTATGCGTTGGATCGTTGAAGCAGCACGTAAACGTGGTGATAAATCCATGGCATTACGTTTAGCCAACGAACTTTCTGATGCGGCTGATAACAAAGGTTCAGCCGTGAAAAAACGTGAAGATGTTCATCGTATGGCTGAAGCAAACAAAGCGTTTGCTCACTATCGTTGGTAATCAAATCACGATTTTGATTCAAGGCTTTATCGGCAATTTACTCAAGGGTAAATTCGATAGAGCCTTACCCATATAAAGAATTTAATAGAAAACCAAAACAAGGTAATAATAATGGCTCGTACAACCCCTATATCACTTTACCGTAATATCGGTATCAGTGCGCACATCGATGCGGGTAAAACAACTACTACTGAGCGTATTTTGTTCTATACTGGTGTAAGTCACAAAATCGGTGAAGTACACGATGGTGCCGCTACAATGGACTGGATGGAACAAGAACAAGAGCGTGGTATCACCATCACTTCTGCGGCAACTACCGCATTCTGGTCTGGTATGTCACAACAATATCCACAACACCGTATCAACGTAATCGACACTCCGGGACACGTTGACTTCACTATCGAAGTAGAACGTTCAATGCGTGTACTTGATGGTGCGGTAATGGTGTACTGTGCGGTAGGTGGTGTTCAACCACAATCAGAAACCGTATGGCGTCAAGCTAACAAATATAAAGTACCACGTATTGCATTCGTCAACAAAATGGACCGTACTGGTGCAAACTTCCTACGCGTAGTTGAACAAATCAAAACTCGCTTAGGCGGTAATGCTGTTCCTTTACAACTTCCAATCGGTGCAGAAGATAACTTCACTGGTGTGGTTGACTTGTTAAAAATGAAAGCGATCAATTGGAACGAAGCTGACCAAGGTATGACATTTACCTATGAAGATATTCCTGCAAACATGCAAGCAGACTGCGAAGAATGGCATCAAAACCTTGTTGAGGCAGCAGCGGAATCTTCAGAAGAGTTAATGGAAAAATACTTAGGTGGTGAAGAATTAACGGAAGAAGAAATCAAAACAGGTTTACGTCAACGTGCGTTAGCCACTGAGATTATCTTAGTCACCTGTGGTTCTGCGTTTAAAAATAAAGGCGTTCAAGCGATGCTTGATGCGGTTATTGATTACTTACCAGCACCAACCGATATTGAATCCATCAAAGGTATCAACCCTGATGAAACCGAAGGTGAACGTCACGCAAGCGATGACGAACCATTTGCGGCATTGGCATTCAAAATTGCCACTGACCCGTTTGTGGGTAACTTAACTTTCTTCCGTGTTTACTCTGGTGTGATTGAGTCTGGTGCAACCGTATTAAACTCCGTGAAAGATAAACGTGAACGTTTCGGTCGTATCGTACAGATGCACGCTAACAAACGTGAAGAAATCAAAGAAGTACGTGCGGGCGATATCGCTGCGGCAATCGGCTTAAAAGATGTAGGTACAGGTGATACTTTATGTGATATGAATAACCCAATTATTCTTGAACGTATGGAATTCCCAGAGCCAGTAATCTCTGTAGCGGTTGAACCAAAAACTAAAGCTGACCAAGAAAAAATGGGTCTTGCATTAGGTCGTTTAGCTCAAGAAGACCCATCATTCCGTGTTCACACGGATGAAGAGTCTGGCGAAACCATCATTTCAGGTATGGGTGAGTTACACTTAGATATCATCGTTGACCGTATGCGTCGTGAGTTCAAGGTGGAAGCGAACATCGGTAAACCACAAGTATCTTACCGTGAAACTATCCGTACTCGTGTAAATGATGTAGAAGGTAAACACGCAAAACAATCTGGTGGTCGTGGTCAATATGGTCATGTAGTAATCGATATGTACCCATTAGATCCAGAAGGTCCAGGTTATGAATTTGTCAACGAAATCAAAGGTGGTGTGATTCCAGGTGAATACATTCCAGCGGTTGATAAAGGTATCCAAGAACAACTTAAATCAGGTCCATTAGCGGGCTACCCAGTAGTGGATTTAGGTGTACGTTTACACTTCGGTTCATACCATGATGTTGACTCATCTGAATTAGCCTTTAAACTTGCTGCATCATTAGCATTTAAATCAGCGTTTAACCGTGCTAACCCAGTATTACTTGAGCCAATTATGAAAGTTGAAGTGGAAACCCCACCAGACTACGTTGGTGATGTTATCGGTGACTTAAGCCGTCGTCGTGCGATGGTGAACGGTCAAGAAGCCAACGAATTTGTGGTGAAAATCAACGCAGAAGTACCATTATCCGAAATGTTCGGTTATGCCACTGACTTGCGTTCACAAACACAAGGTCGTGCATCTTACTCAATGGAACCGTTAAAATATGCTGAAGCACCGAAAAATGTCGCGGAAGCAGTAATTGAATCTCGTCGTAAATAAAACTTTATTTAACAAAAACTCCCCTAAATTGCACCGCACTTTACGGTAGCATTTAGGGGCTTAACAAAAGGAAACTGAAAAGTGTCTAAAGAAAAATTTGAACGTACAAAACCGCACGTTAACGTGGGTACAATCGGCCACGTTGACCATGGTAAAACAACTTTAACAGCGGCCATCACAACCGTATTAGCAAAACACTACGGTGGTGCAGCACGTGCATTTGACCAAATCGACAATGCACCAGAAGAAAAAGCACGTGGTATTACTATCAACACCTCACACGTTGAATACGATACCCCAACTCGTCACTACGCACACGTTGACTGTCCGGGACACGCCGACTATGTAAAAAACATGATTACAGGTGCGGCACAAATGGACGGAGCTATCTTAGTCGTAGCAGCAACAGATGGTCCAATGCCACAAACTCGTGAGCACATCTTATTAGGTCGCCAAGTAGGTGTACCATACATCATCGTATTCTTAAACAAATGCGATATGGTAGATGACGAAGAGTTATTAGAATTAGTGGAAATGGAAGTTCGTGAATTACTTTCACAATACGATTTCCCAGGTGATGATACACCAATCGTACGTGGTTCAGCATTAAAAGCGTTAGAAGGTGATGCAGCATGGGAAGAAAAAATTCTTGAGTTAGCCAACCACTTAGATACTTACATTCCAGAACCTGAGCGTGCGATTGACCAACCGTTCTTATTACCAATCGAAGACGTATTCTCAATCTCTGGTCGTGGTACAGTAGTAACCGGTCGTGTAGAACGTGGAATTATCCGTACAGGTGATGAAGTAGAAATCGTAGGTATCAAAGATACAGCTAAAACCACCGTAACAGGTGTAGAAATGTTCCGTAAATTACTTGACGAAGGTCGTGCAGGTGAAAACATCGGTGCATTATTACGTGGTACAAAACGTGAAGAAATCGAACGTGGTCAAGTATTAGCGAAACCAGGTTCAATCACGCCACACACAGATTTCGAATCAGAAGTTTACGTATTATCAAAAGAAGAAGGTGGACGTCATACTCCATTCTTCAAAGGTTACCGTCCACAGTTCTACTTCCGTACAACGGACGTGACAGGTACGATTGAATTACCAGAAGGCGTAGAAATGGTAATGCCAGGCGACAACATCAAAATGTCAGTAAGCTTAATCCACCCAATCGCGATGGACCAAGGTTTACGTTTTGCGATTCGTGAAGGAGGACGTACCGTAGGTGCTGGCGTGGTGGCTAAAATTGTTAAATAATTAACGATTTAGCTAACATATTTTAGGGGCGTATTATTGAATACGCCCCTTTTTTGTGTTTTGCTGCCCGTACTTTGCGTACGGGGTTACCGATGTCACGCTACTCTGTAGCTATTGTGTAAAGATGCGGAGCATCGTTATTTGCGTAACCCTGTACGCCAGTGTAGGGTGATTGCTGATGTTCGGGGCATAGGTGTTTTTTCTATGAGAATATGCTATAATTTTCCCAATTTTTTACCCATTGAGAAACCTTATGACAGATAATATCCAACCAGAATCACAACAAGGCGAATACGGTGCCAGTAGCATTAAAGTATTAAAAGGCTTAGATGCCGTGCGGAAACGCCCTGGAATGTACATCGGCGATACCGATGACGGTACGGGCTTGCACCATATGGTGTTTGAAGTGGTGGATAACGCCATTGATGAAGCCTTGGCGGGCTACTGTAAAGATATTATCGTCACCATTCACGAAGATAATTCGGTGTCCGTGCAAGATGACGGACGGGGGATTCCTGTAGATATTCACCCTGAAGAAGGCGTGTCGGCGGCAGAAGTGATTATGACCGTGTTGCATGCGGGCGGTAAATTTGATGATAATTCTTATAAAGTGTCGGGCGGTTTGCACGGCGTGGGCGTGTCGGTGGTGAATGCCCTTTCCGATAAATTGTTGCTCACCATTCGCCGTCAAGGTCACGTGTATGAACAAACCTATCATTTAGGCGAACCGCAATCGCCATTGGCACAAATTGGCGATACCAGCAAAACAGGGACAACCGTGCGTTTTTGGCCAAGTCCAACCATTTTTAGCAAAACTGTATTTGAATATGAAATTTTGAAAAAACGCCTGCGTGAATTATCGTTTTTAAATTCAGGTGTGTCGATTAAATTATTTGATGAGCGTGATGGTACGCAAGATCATTTCCACTACGAGGGTGGTATTCAAGCGTTCGTGGAATATTTAAACCAAAATAAAACCCCAATTCACCCGAAACCGTTCTATTTTTCCGTGGAAAAAGACGGCATTGGCGTGGAAGTGTCGTTGCAATGGAATGACGGCTACAACGAAAATATTTACTGCTTTACCAACAACATTCCACAACGGGACGGCGGTACGCATTTGGCTGGTTTCCGTGGTGCCTTAACCCGTAGTTTAAATAACTATATGGACAAAGAAGGGCTGAACAAAAAAGGCAAAAACGATAAAGACAAAGTGGAAACATCAGGCGATGACGCTCGTGAAGGGTTGGTGGCGATTGTGTCGGTGAAAGTGCCTGATCCGAAGTTTTCTTCCCAAACCAAAGATAAATTGGTGTCGTCCGAAGTAAAAGGGGCGGTGGAATCCGCAATGAATGAGCGTTTGCAGGAATATTTAGAAGAAAACCCGAATGATGCGAAAATTATTGCCACCAAAATTGTGGATGCGGCTCGTGCCAGAGAAGCTGCTCGTAAAGCCCGTGAAATGACGAGACGTAAAGGCGTGTTGGATATTGCAGGTCTTCCAGGCAAACTGGCGGATTGTCAAGAACGTGATCCTGCGTTGTCTGAACTTTACCTTGTGGAGGGGGACTCCGCTGGTGGCTCGGCGAAACAAGGGCGGAACCGTAAAAATCAAGCGATTTTGCCGTTAAAAGGGAAAATTCTCAACGTAGAAAAAGCTCGCTTTGATAAAATGCTGTCTTCGCAAGAAGTGGGTACGCTTATTACTGCACTCGGCTGTGGCATTGGACGTGATGAATATAACCCTGATAAAATGCGTTACCACAAAGTGATTATTATGACCGATGCGGATGTGGACGGTTCGCATATTCGTACGTTGCTGTTGACATTCTTCTATCGCCAAATGCCAGAAATCATTGAACGTGGTTTTGTTTATATTGCCCAACCGCCACTGTACAAAGTAAAAAAAGGCAAACAAGAACAATATATTAAAGATGAACCTGCAATGATTGAATATGAGTTGGCGATTGCGTTAGATGATGCGGCGTTATATGTCAACCCGAATGCTCCTGCTATGGCAGGCTTGCCATTGGAGCAGTTGGTGACGGAATATAACAATGTGAGCCAAATGATCACACGTTTACACCGCCGTTATCCAGAAGCCTTGTTGAAAGAATTGGTGTACTATCCAACCTTGACGAACGAGTTGATGAAAGATCAAAGTGCGGTGGAAAATTGGGCAAATTTATTGGTGGCGAGCTTAAAAGAGAAAGACTCGCACGGTAATCATTATTCCTATCAAGTCGCCTATAATCAAGAACGTCAGCTCAATGAAGTGTTATTGACGGTGCGTACACATGGTATTGACACCCATTACAGTCTTGACTATGCCTTTACCAATGGCAATGAATATGCTCGCATTGTGAAATTAGGCAAACAATTAAACGGCTTATTAGAAGACGGTGCTTATATAACTCGTGGTGAACGCCGTTTAGAGGTGAGCAGTTTTGAGCAAGCAATGGACTGGTTAGTGAAAGAATCTCGCCGTGGCTTGACCGTACAACGTTATAAAGGGTTAGGTGAAATGAACCCTGAGCAACTGTGGGAAACCACAATGGATCCTGAAGCACGCCACATGTTGCAAGTGACCATTAAAGATGCGGTGGAAGCGGATCAGTTGTTTACTACGTTGATGGGGGATGAAGTAGAACCGAGACGGGACTTTATTGAGAGTAATGCGTTAAGGGCGAATTTGGATATTTAATACCGAGTACTTACATACTCGATTAGGCTTGTAATGCAACGCTGTTGCTCTAAGACACAGCGTGTCGTAATATGCTTAACCCTGTACGAGAGTGCAGGGTTTCTTAAAAGGAAAAAACTATGACCTCAATCGCTATAATCACTGGTTCAACCCTCGGCGGTGCCGAATACGTTGCGGATCATCTCGCCGATTGCCTTGAACAACAGGATTTTGATACTCAAATCGAAAATAACGCCAGCTTCGCCGATGTCGAAAGCCAAAAACTCTGGCTTATCGTTACCTCCACCCACGGAGCAGGAGAATTGCCCGAAAATATCCAACCCTTTATTGAAGAAGTGAAACAACAGGATTTAACGGGGGTGCGTTTTGCCGTGGTTGGATTAGGTAATTCCGATTATGACACGTTCTGCTATGCGGTGGATACGGTTGAGCAAGTCTTGACGGCTCAAGGTGCGGTGCGAATTTGTGAAAGTTTACGCATTGATGTTTCACAAGTAGAAGATCAGGATCAAGCTGCAGAAGATTGGCTACCGACAATGCTTAATGTTTTATAAACTACTCCGACTTGTGAGTAATAATGCTTGACTGTTTTTTTGTTAATGATAAAGTGTTTCTCTGCACTTTAGATTTTTTAGAAAAACCTAAGTGGAAGCAAACGTTTGCTAATGTAATGATATTGTTAAATATTTTTTATATAGTAAATGCGATCAATTTTTAATATCTTTGGAGCCTATTATGTCAGGTATTTTTCAACAAACTGATCCATCACGTCGCCGTTATGGTTTAGCAGTATTTGTCGGTATTGTTGCGGGGATTATCTCTGCATTCGTAAAATGGGGTGCTGAACATCCGTTCCCACCACGTAGTCCGTTTGATTTGTTTACTGCAGCTTGTCCACAACCTGTATTAGATGCGTTAAGTTCAGGTACTATCGCTATGAATGGGGCTTTAGAGCAATGTTCACGTGCGTTCTTAAATCCACCACATGTTTTCTTACGTGATTATGTTGGTATCGATCCAACAGAAGCTGCGTTCACATTTGCAGATCACGCATTTAACTGGATTGGTGTAACCCACATGATTTTCTCATTAGTGTTCGCTATTGGTTATTGTATTGTTGCAGAACGTTTCCCTAAAGTGAAATTCTGGCAAGGTATTGGTGCAGGTATTATTGCGAACATTTGTGCTCACTACATTGCATTCCCTGCTTTAGGTTTAACCCCTCCAGTAGCAGACTGGCCACTATATGAACATATTTCTGAATTAGTCGGTCATATTTTCTGGTTCTGGACCATTGAGGTAATTCGTCGTGATTTACGCAACCGTATTACACACGAACCAGATGCAGAAGTGCCTTTAAGTCAGCCTTATCGTTAATTTTAATGATTATTTAGAAACCCGAATGAATATTCGGGTTTTTTATTATTGGAATGCGGTTAGAATTGATAATGGATAACGTTCTTTACTCAAATAATCTTGCAATGCCTGAATCACGAGTGGATTACGTTCACATTGTCCATCTTGTTGAATATAATCATTAAATTCATCTAATGTTAGCCATAAGCCACGAGTAATATCGCTATCATGGGGAGTAATTTGTAGGCATTCATTTAATTCTAGGCAAAATACAAAACGTAAATAATCCGTTTGACTACGTGGAGCGTGCCATTGATAGATTTTCAGCAAGGATTGCATTTCTGCTTTAATGCCAGTTTCTTCATATAATTCTCGGCTTGCCCCTTGTAATATTGTTTCTCCTTTTTCTAAATGCCCTGCTGGCTGGTTGAGCGTTTTCTTGTCGTATTCTACTTCTTCCACAAATAAAAATTTGCCGTTACAATGAACAACGACCGCCATAGTAACATTAGGTTTGTGCATGATTATTTTCCTGTTAGTTTGAGTAAAGCAAAAAGCCGTTGTTTTTCCATTTCTGTGAGTTGCCGATCATATTCATATTTTCTATTTTATGGATAAAAGTGCGGTGAAAAAAGACCGCACTTGGTTCAGGCTTGTGCTTTAGCGAGTTCAGTTCGCATTTGATCAATAACTTTTTTATAATCTGGTTGATCAAAAATTGCAGAACCAGCCACAAACATATCAGCACCTGCCTTTGCAATTTCCGCAATATTATTTATTTTGACACCACCATCCACTTCTAAACGAATTGGTAAGCCACTTGTATCAATACGTTGGCGGGCTTGTTTCAATTTATCAAAAGTGGCAGGAATAAAGGATTGTCCACCGAAACCAGGGTTAACTGACATCAGCAAAATAATATCCACTTTATCCATTACATAGTCCAAATAGCTTAAAGGTGTAGCAGGGTTGAAGACTAAGCCTGATTGACAACCACTGTCTCGAATTAATTGCAAAGTGCGGTCAATATGCACACAGGCTTCAGGGTGAAATGTAATAGATGTTGCACCTGCTTTGGCAAAATCGGTGATTAAACGTTCCACAGGGCTTGCCATTAAATGCACATCAATCGGGCAAGTTATACCGTAATCACGTAGAGATTGGCAAATCGGTGCACCAAACGTGAGATTGGGGACATAATGATTATCCATTACATCAAAATGAATAAGATCTGCACCGCAGTTGATCACGTTTTCTACATCTTCACCTAGACGAGCTAGGTCGGCAGAAAGAATTGAGGGGGCAATTAAATAAGGTTGCATACGGTTTCTCCTATGTAAACTAACATTTATTACTATTCTAGCAGAATACGAGAGTTATCGCATATTTTCCATTAATAAATAAAATGCGTTTAGATCTTTACCTGCGATTTTCTTAAATGGTCGTAATAGCCAGTAAATTAAACGATAGTTAGTCATGCGGCGTACGGATGCTTGCCAAATTTCTTTGTCTGTACAGCTTTGATAGGTCAATATAGTTTGTTTAATTTGTTCTAGACTAATGGATTTTTCTCGGCATAAGCCAAATACAAAGAAAATACTATCTTGTATTTGTTGTTCAAAGGGATTTTTCGATACGGTATCTACTTCAAAATCTATGAAATTCACTACACCATCTTTCCAAAGAATATCTTTGGCAAAAGGTCTGCCGTGAATAAGCCCTTGTTGGTGTAATCGTGCCAATGCAGTTGCACTATCATTTAAAATTTGTTGTTTTTGTTCAGCAGAAATGTCCTCTTTTTCTAGCCAATGGCTGACAGATAAACCAGCGTCTTCCATGACTAACATATTTTCATTGGCAACATAAATGAAAGGAATGGGGGCATTTTGTTGCTGTAATTTTAGTAAACGTTCTACTTCTTGATGAAAAAATTTGCGAGGACAAGGCTTGAGTAAGCGTTGTGAGCCTTGAGGGTGTTCAGGTTGTTTTAACCAGTAATGTTTGTTTTCAAATTCAAATGGATAAACACGTTTATCTGGATACTGAAAACATAGAGATTGTGCATATTGTTCTAATGTCATTTGTTATTCTGAATAAAATAAAAAATTAATTATAGCATTAAATTGGACAAATATCCTGATAAAATCTATGGTTATTTACATGAGAAAATTTTTACTATATCAAATTATTAGAATGAGTAATTTGATATAGAGTAATTAATATTAAATTATTTTTATTTTCATAATTTTATGTATTTGTTATGATAAGCATCTGAGATGCAAATTGATTTGCATCTTTTTACTGTATAAATGGATTTATGGACTTCTTTAAATTAACTTGAAAGGTGGGGAAGTATGTCAATACATACAATCAATCTGCATGAAAAATTGAGTGCTTTACTTGGTGAAGTGGAATCAAAGAAATTATTTTCTGGTATTGGTATTTTTTATAATGACCATATGTTTGGAATTTATAAACAAGGCGGTTTTTATTTACGAGCAAAAGATGAATTAGCTCAATATGTTGAAAGTATTGGGGGAGTTCGTTGGGATCGAGATGGTGTACCGAGTAATTTGAGAATTCGGGATTATTATTTGATTCCAAGTGATTATGTAAGTGATGAACACAAGAATTCTATGTTGATTAAGATGATCAAAGAGTCTTTGCAACAAATTGAATCTGAAAAGCTTGCTGAATCATTAGAACGGGCAAAAAGAATTCGCCGTTTACCAAATATGTCACTAAAGTATGAACGTCTGTTAGGTAAAGTGGGGATTAACACGATTTCTCAATTACGAGAAATCGGTGCCGCAGACGCTTATATATTGATTAAATCCCAAGGGCTTTTTGTGACTTCCCATTTATTTTGGAAGACATTCGCAGCTTTGAAGAATAAATATGTAGAGTTATTAACCGAAACGGAGAAAGAAATAGCATTTAAAGAAATTAATGAGAAACTTGCAAAAGTAGGATTTAGGGCTATGAAATATAAGCCATAAATTGAATAAAAAGAGGGATGTTGTTGATTTTATATGCGAGCAAGTGTTTTCTTTAAGAAATTAGTAAAAAAACACTTGCAAAGCGTTTCTAAATCACTATAATACGCCCCACACAACGACACGCTGTTGTGAAAATTGAAAATCAAACAGTGTGTCGTTTTATTTTCGCTTTAAAACAGCGATTTGTTCTTTAATAATTTATCAGACAATCTGTGTGGGCACTTGTTGATTGACTAGTTTTAAAAAATTAAATAAAACTTGAAGTCTTAATAGGTGCTTAACTTAGAAATTCATTAACTTTTTGTTCTTTTAAGAATGAAAAGCAAGATTTAAAAGCAAGCAGTTTATTGAGCGATCGAACTTAAATTGAAGAGTTTGATCATGGCTCAGATTGAACGCTGGCGGCAGGCTTAACACATGCAAGTCGAACGGTAGCAGGAAGTACTTGTACTTTGCTGACGAGTGGCGGACGGGTGAGTAATGCTTGGGGATCTGGCTTATGGAGGGGGATAACTACGGGAAACTGTAGCTAATACCGCGTAGTGTCGAGAGACGAAAGACTGGGACTTTTAGCCAGTTGCCATAAGATGAGCCCAAGTGGGATTAGGTAGTTGGTGGGGTAAAGGCCTACCAAGCCGACGATCTCTAGCTGGTCTGAGAGGATGACCAGCCACACTGGAACTGAGACACGGTCCAGACTCCTACGGGAGGCAGCAGTGGGGAATATTGCGCAATGGGGGTAACCCTGACGCAGCCATGCCGCGTGAATGAAGAAGGCCTTCGGGTTGTAAAGTTCTTTCGGTGGTGAGGAAGGGATTTAGTTTAATAGACTAAATCATTGACGTTAATCACAGAAGAAGCACCGGCTAACTCCGTGCCAGCAGCCGCGGTAATACGGAGGGTGCGAGCGTTAATCGGAATAACTGGGCGTAAAGGGCACGCAGGCGGTTACTTAAGTGAGATGTGAAATCCCAGAGCTTAACTTTGGAATTGCATTTCAGACTGGGTAGCTAGAGTACTTTAGGGAGGGGTAGAATTCCACGTGTAGCGGTGAAATGCGTAGAGATGTGGAGGAATACCGAAGGCGAAGGCAGCCCCTTGGGAAGATACTGACGCTCATGTGCGAAAGCGTGGGGAGCAAACAGGATTAGATACCCTGGTAGTCCACGCTGTAAACGATGTCGATTTGGGGATTGGGGTTTAACTCTGGTGCCCGTAGCAAACGTGATAAATCGACCGCCTGGGGAGTACGGCCGCAAGGTTAAAACTCAAATGAATTGACGGGGGCCCGCACAAGCGGTGGAGCATGTGGTTTAATTCGATGCAACGCGAAGAACCTTACCTACTCTTGACATCCATAGAAGAACTTAGAGATAAGTTTGTGCCTTCGGGAGCTATGAGACAGGTGCTGCATGGCTGTCGTCAGCTCGTGTTGTGAAATGTTGGGTTAAGTCCCGCAACGAGCGCAACCCTTATCCTTTGTTGCCAGCATGTAGTGATGGGAACTCAAAGGAGACTGCCAGTGATAAACTGGAGGAAGGTGGGGATGACGTCAAGTCATCATGGCCCTTACGAGTAGGGCTACACACGTGCTACAATGGTGCATACAGAGGGTAACCAACCTGCGAGGGGGAGTGAATCTCAGAAAGTGCATCGTAGTCCGGATTGGAGTCTGCAACTCGACTCCATGAAGTCGGAATCGCTAGTAATCGCAAATCAGAATGTTGCGGTGAATACGTTCCCGGGCCTTGTACACACCGCCCGTCACACCATGGGAGTGGGTTGTACCAGAAGTAGATAGCTTAACCGGAAGGGGGGCGTTTACCACGGTATGATTCATGACTGGGGTGAAGTCGTAACAAGGTAACCGTAGGGGAACCTGCGGTTGGATCACCTCCTTAGTAATCAGAGGGCAGATGACAGAAGACAGAAGACAGAAATGTCAGGTCACTGTGATATTGTTACTCAAAGAAACGAAGCGACAGCAAGTGTCCACACAGATTGTTTGATAAAAAGTAGAAAAGAAAGAGAAAAAGACCGCACTTTTCATTGCTTACTAGGTCGAGCAAGAGAAACGAATGAAACGAAAAAAGAAGCGCGAATAATAAAAGACAACAAATTATCTTTACCTGTTGTCCCCATCGTCTAGAGGCCTAGGACATCGCCCTTTCACGGCGGTAACCGGGGTTCGAATCCCCGTGGGGACGCCAATTAAAGATGATTCGGTAGATAAACAAGAAATGGATTATCTATATTATTTTCTTATTGTTCTTTAAAAAATTGGAAACAAGCTGAAAACTGAGAGATTTTCGAAAGAAAGTCTGAGTAGAGAAAATCTTGACTGAACAAAAGCAGTCAAGTGTTTAGTTGAAACAGCAACATCATTTGTTTTTGAAAACATTTGAGGTTGTATAGTTAAGTGACTAAGCGTACACGGTGGATGCCTAGGCAATCAGAGGCGAAGAAGGACGTGCTAATCTGCGAAAAGTTTGGATGAGTCGATAAGAGGCGTTTAATCCAAAATATCCGAATGGGGAAACCCAGTAGATGAAGAATCTACTATCATTTACTGAATACATAGGTAAATGAGGCAAACCGGGAGAACTGAAACATCTAAGTACCCCGAGGAAAAGAAATCAACCGAGATTCTGTGAGTAGCGGCGAGCGAAAGCGGAGGAGCCGTTAGAGATAGCAATAAAACGAAGAGAATGAACTGGGAAGTTCAACGACACAGGGTGATAGTCCCGTATCTGAAAGTTATATTGTGGTACTAAGCTAACAAGAAGTAGGGCGGAACACGAGAAATTCTGTCTGAAGATAGGGGGACCATCCTCTAAGGCTAAATACTCCTGATTGACCGATAGTGAACCAGTACTGTGAAGGAAAGGCGAAAAGAACCCCAGCGAGGGGAGTGAAATAGAACCTGAAACCGTGTACGTACAAGCAGTGGGAGCCGTAAGGTGACTGCGTACCTTTTGTATAATGGGTCAGCGACTTATATTTTGTAGCGAGGTTAACCGAATAGGGGAGCCGAAGGGAAACCGAGTCTTAACTGGGCGGCAAGTTGCAAGGTATAGACCCGAAACCCGGTGATCTAGCCATGGGCAGGTTGAAGGTTGGGTAACACTAACTGGAGGACCGAACCGACTAATGTTGAAAAATTAGCGGATGACTTGTGGCTGGGGGTGAAAGGCCAATCAAACCGGGAGATAGCTGGTTCTCCCCGAAATCTATTTAGGTAGAGCCTTGAGCGAACACCTTCGGGGGTAGAGCACTGTTTCGGCTAGGGGTCCATCCCGGATTACCAACCCGATGCAAACTGCGAATACCGAAGAGTGATACTCAGGAGACACACGGTGGGTGCTAACGTCCATCGTGAAGAGGGAAACAACCCAGACCGCCAGCTAAGGTCCCAAAGTACTAGTTAAGTGGGAAACGAAGTGGGAAGGCTTAGACAGCTAGGATGTTGGCTTAGAAGCAGCCATCATTTAAAGAAAGCGTAATAGCTCACTAGTCGAGTCGGCCTGCGCGGAAGATGTAACGGGGCTAAAACTAGTCACCGAAGCTGCGGCATCAAGAGTAATCTTGTTGGGTAGGGGAGCGTTGTGTAAGCGGAAGAAGGTGAATTGAGAAGTTTGCTGGACGTATCACAAGTGCGAATGCTGACATAAGTAACGATAAAACGAGTGAAAAACTCGTTCGCCGGAAGACCAAGGGTTCCTGTCCAACGTTAATCGGGGCAGGGTGAGTCGGCCCCTAAGGCGAGGCTGAAAAGCGTAGTCGATGGGAAACGGGTTAATATTCCCGTACTTGGTAAAGTTGCGATGTGGGGACGGAGAAGGTTAGGCAAGCAGCCTGTTGGATGGCTGTTTAAGCGTGTAGGTGGGGGATTTAGGCAAATCCGAATCCCAATTCAACACTAAGGCGTGATGACGAGCTCCTAAGGGAGCGAAGTTGTTGATACCACACTTCCAGGAAAAGCCACTAAGCGAAAGACTTTACTAAACCGTACTGAAAACCGACACAGGTGGTCAGGTAGAGAATACTCAGGCGCTTGAGAGAACTCGGGTGAAGGAACTAGGCAAAATAGCACCGTAACTTCGGGAGAAGGTGCGCCGGCGTAGATTGTAGTCTTTTACAGATGAAGGTTGAACCGGTCGAAGATACCAGCTGGCTGCAACTGTTTATTAAAAACACAGCACTCTGCAAACACGAAAGTGGACGTATAGGGTGTGATGCCTGCCCGGTGCTGGAAGGTTAATTGATGGTGTTATCGAAAGAGAAGCACCTGATCGAAGCCCCAGTAAACGGCGGCCGTAACTATAACGGTCCTAAGGTAGCGAAATTCCTTGTCGGGTAAGTTCCGACCTGCACGAATGGCATAATGATGGCCAGGCTGTCTCCACCCGAGACTCAGTGAAATTGAAATCGCCGTGAAGATGCGGTGTACCCGCGGCTAGACGGAAAGACCCCGTGAACCTTTACTATAGCTTGACACTGAACCTTGAATTTTGATGTGTAGGATAGGTGGGAGACTAAGAAGTATGAACGCCAGTTTGTATGGAGTCATCCTTGAAATACCACCCTTTAACGTTTGATGTTCTAACGAAATATCTGAAACGGGTATTCGGACAGTGTCTGGTGGGTAGTTTGACTGGGGCGGTCTCCTCCCAAAGAGTAACGGAGGAGCACGAAGGTTTGCTAATGACGGTCGGACATCGTCAGGTTAGTGCAATGGTAAAAGCAAGCTTAACTGCGAGACGGACAAGTCGAGCAGGTACGAAAGTAGGTCATAGTGATCCGGTGGTTCTGAATGGAAGGGCCATCGCTCAACGGATAAAAGGTACTCCGGGGATAACAGGCTGATACCGCCCAAGAGTTCATATCGACGGCGGTGTTTGGCACCTCGATGTCGGCTCATCACATCCTGGGGCTGAAGTAGGTCCCAAGGGTATGGCTGTTCGCCATTTAAAGTGGTACGCGAGCTGGGTTTAGAACGTCGTGAGACAGTTCGGTCCCTATCTGCCGTGGGCGTTGGATGATTGAATGGGGCTGCTCCTAGTACGAGAGGACCGGAGTGGACGCATCCCTGGTGTTCCAGTTGTTTCGCCAGAAGCATTGCTGGGTAGCTACATGCGGAAGAGATAAGTGCTGAAAGCATCTAAGCACGAAACTTGCCATAAGATGAGTCATCCCACTCTTAAAGAGTGTAAGGGTTGTTTAAGACGAAGACGTAGATAGGCTGGATGTGTAAGTGATGTGAGTCATTGAGCTAACCAGTACTAATTGCCCGAGAGGCTTAACTATACAACGCTCAAGTGGTTTTGATTCAGATGACGGATGTCAGATGACAGAAGACAGTTGAAGAGCGTGAAACTCACTAACAGACAAAAAAGAAAATCGAACAGACAGCTTGTTTCAAATTTAAAGAACAAAATACAAAAAGGAAAGAATTAAGTAGGATACAGGATAACACACGGTACTGCCGTCTGAAACCTGTCATCTGACCCCTGATTTCCTGATGGTCATAATGCAGTAGTGCCACCTGACTCCATGCCGAACTCAGAAGTGAAATGCTGTGATGCCGATGGTAGTGTTGGGAATCCCAATGTGAGAGTAGGTCGCCATCAGGTGTTTTATTACAATAACGAACCCCAGTTACGTGAGTAGCTGGGGTTTTAATCATTTGTATTAATATTAATCGTTATTTTACCTAAAATTTGCTACACTAAATCCAACGCTGATTTTACCTAGGATTTTCTATGCAACTTACTGATCAACTTCTTCAATCTGTACTACATATTGCTAATGAAGCAGGTAAAATCTTAGAAAATTTCTATCTAAAATCTGAATCTATTGAAATTCATACAAAATCAGATAATACCCCCGTGACAGAAGTTGATTTAGCCATTAGTCAATTTTTAATTCAAAAACTCGCCACACTTACTCCTGATATTCCAATACTTTCCGAAGAAAATTGTAATATTCCACTTTCTGAACGGCAATCATGGGAAACTTATTGGCTTATTGATCCCTTAGATGGCACGCAACGATTTATTGAGCGAACAGGGCAGTTTTCCATTTTAATTGCCTTAATTCATCAAAATCGTCCAATTTTAGGGATTATCCATGCTCCGATCTTACAAAAAACCTATTATGCAATGCAGGGATTTGGGGCGTATAAATTGGAAGATAATCATCATCAACGCCTAACCGCTCGTCATATTGATACGACTCAATCGCTTAAAATTGCGGTGGGTTCAGAAAACCATAAGCAAAAAGTGCGGTGTATTTTGCCTGAGAATTTTCCTTGTGAGTTTCTCGTATATGGTTCTAGTGGCTTAAAAGGGGGCTTGGTGGCAGATGGTACAGCGGATTGTTATGTGCGTTTAGGTGATACTGGTGAATGGGATACGGCAGCAGCTGAAATTTTACTCAGTGAGTTAAATGGAAATATTTTCGAACCGCATTTTTTACCTTTAACTTATAATCAACGAGAAACCTTTATTAATCCTCATTTTGTGATGACAGCAGATCGTGAAGTAAATTGGCAAAAGATCTTTTGCTTTAATTAGTAATAGCTATTTGAAAATTCTATGTGAATGGTGCATAGTATAGGGATAGTTTATCGTTTTACTAGGATATAATAATATGAATGCAGAAAATAATTGTATTGTGATTTTTGGTGCGTCAGGTGATTTGACTCATCGTAAATTAATTCCAGCCCTTTATAACCTCTATAAAATCGGGCGTTTAACGGAGAACTTTTCTGTGCTGGGCGTTGCTCGTTCAGATTTAAATGATGAAAGTTTTCGTGATAAAATGCGTAAAGCATTGATTAAACATGAGAAAGCAACAGGTGAGAGTTTAGATAATTTCTGCTCACATTTGTATTACCAATCTGTGAATACGTCTGATGCACAAGATTATGGTAAGTTAGTGCCACGTCTTGATGAATTACACGATAAGTACCAAACCTGTGGTAACACGCTTTATTACCTTTCTACCCCCCCAAGCCTTTATGGCGTGATTCCTGAATGTTTAGCTGCTCACGGCTTGAATACCGAAGAATACGGCTGGAAACGCATTATCGTGGAAAAACCCTTTGGCTATGATTTGAAAACTGCTCACGAATTAGATATTCAGATTCACCGTTTTTTTGAAGAACATCAAATTTACCGTATTGACCATTATTTGGGCAAAGAAACCGTGCAGAACTTACTCGTGCTACGTTTTTCTAACGGCTTATTTGAACCCCTTTGGAGCCGTAATTTTATTGATTATGTGGAAATCACGGGGGCGGAATCTATTGGTGTAGAAGAACGAGGTGGTTATTATGACGGTTCGGGTGCCATGCGTGATATGTTCCAAAACCATTTATTGCAAGTATTGGCAATGGTTGCTATGGAACCGCCAGCGATTATTAATGCTAATTCTATGCGTGATGAAGTGGCGAAAGTATTGCATTGTTTACACCCATTAAATGAAGATGATCTGCAAAATAATTTGGTGCTAGGACAATATACCGAAGCCCAAATTGACGGCGAGCAGGTCAAGGGTTACTTACAAGAAAAGGGCGTACCAGAAGACTCGAATACCGAAACCTTTATGGCGTTACGCTGTAAAATTGATAACTGGCGTTGGGCGGGTGTACCATTTTATGTTCGCACAGGTAAGCGTTTACCAGCACGAGTTACCGAAGTGGTGATTCACTTTAAAACCACACCACACCCAGTATTTAGTCAAAATGCACCAGAGAATAAATTGATTGTTCGTATTCAGCCTGACGAGGGAATTTCAATGCGTTTTGGCTTGAAAAAACCAGGGGCAGGGTTTGATGCGAAAGAAGTATCAATGGATTTCCGTTATTCCGATTTAAGCGGATCATCCAGCCTGTTAACGGCGTATGAACGCTTATTACTTGATGCGATTAAAGGCGATGCAACATTATTTGCTCGTACTGATGCCGTACACGCTTGCTGGAAATTTGTGCAGCCGATTCTTAATTATAAAGAAAATCGTGGTCGTGTATATGAGTATGAAGCTGGCACTTGGGGACCGAAAGAGGCAGATAAACTCATCGCTAAATCGGGGCGAGTATGGCGTAAACCGAGCGGTCAGATGAAGAAAAAAATCTAGGGGAATGTGGAATGAAGACAATTATTTTTGATACGGCACAACAAGCGGTGGAAAACATTGCTGAGCAGTTTTTGCAATTAAGTCAACAGGATAAGCCTGTGCATATTTCCTTATCGGGTGGTAGCACGCCAAAATTGCTGTTTAAAACATTAGCCCAAGCTCCATTTAATACCGAAGTGCGGTGGAAAAATTTGCATTTTTGGTGGGGTGATGAACGTATGGTTGCCCCAACTGATCCTGAAAGCAATTACGGCGAAGTGCAAAAACTGTTATTCGATCATATTCAAATCCCTGCGGAAAATATTCATCGTATTCAAGGCGAAAATGATCCGCAAGCTGAACTCGCTCGTTTTGAGCAAGAAATTCAAGCCAACATTCCCAACGGTGAATTTGATTGGATTATTTTAGGCATGGGCAATGACGGACACACGGCATCCTTATTCCCCCATCAAACGAATTTCAATGATCCGAATTTGGCGGTGATTGCCAAACACCCTGAAAGTGGGCAATTACGAATTTCTAAAACGGCGAAATTGTTGAGCCAAGCGAAACGTATTAGCTATTTAGTCACAGGCGAAGCCAAAGCGGATATTCTCAAAGAAATTGCTACGCACTCCGCCGACCAACTGCCTTATCCTGCGGCGAAAATTCAAAGTTCCAATGGAGTAACGGAGTGGATTTTGGATCGTGGAGCAGCGAAATTGCTGTAATCATTAAGGATTAACAGAATGAAAACACTCGGTATTATCGGCGGAATGAGTCCTGAAAGTACAATAACCTACTATCAGCAAATTAATCGTCTAGTGAATCAAAAGCTAGGTGGAAATCATTCTGCTCCGCTATTAATGGTGAGTGTAGAATTTGAGCAAATTGTACAATGCCAAAAATCAGGCGATTGGCAAAAAGCAGGGGAAATTTTAGCTCAAACAGGACAAAAATTGGAGCAGATGGGGGCTGATGCCATTTTATTGGCAACCAACACAATGCACAAAGTTGCTTCCCAAATTATTGAGCAAATTAATGTCCCGTTTTTGCATATTTTAGATGCGACTGCCAATGCGATTAAGACAAAAGGCTTATCTAAGATTGCGGTATTAGGTACAGCTTTTACGATGCAAGATGAATTTTATCGTAATGGATTAACCCAGCGTGGCATAGAAATGCTGGTACCTGATGCAAAAAATCAGCAAGAAATTCACCGCATTATTTTTGAAGAATTATGCGTAGGGAAAATTCTGCCAACATCAAAACAATTTTATTTGCAGACCATTGCAGAACTCGCTCAACAAGGAGCAGAAGGGGTAATTTTGGGTTGTACTGAAATTGGCTTATTGGTTCAGCAAAATGATACAGCATTGACGTTATTTGATACTGCACAGTTACATAGTGAAATGGCAGTGGAATTTATTTTAAACTAACTTCGACATAGGAGAAAAAAATGTCAGTTAAAGGCGACATCGGCGTTATCGGTTTAGCGGTAATGGGACAAAATTTGATTTTAAATATGAACGACAACGGCTTTAAAGTAGTGGCGTATAACCGTACCACCAGCAAAGTTGACGAGTTCTTACAAGGTGCAGCGAAAGGTACTAACATTATCGGGGCGTATTCACTTGAAGATTTAGCCGCCAAATTAGAAAAACCACGCAAAGTAATGTTAATGGTGCGTGCGGGCGATGTAGTGGATCAATTTATTGATGCCTTATTACCGCACTTAGAGCAAGGTGATATTATCATTGATGGCGGTAACTCAAATTACCCTGATACCAACCGCCGAGTGAAAGCCTTGAGTGAGAAAGGGATTCGCTTTATTGGTTCCGGTGTATCGGGCGGTGAAGAAGGGGCAAGACACGGACCATCTATTATGCCAGGTGGTAACGCTGAAGCGTGGCAATATGTGAAACCGATTTTCCAAGCGATTTCAGCGAAGACTGACAAAGGCGAGCCTTGCTGTGATTGGGTGGGAAAAGACGGTTCAGGTCATTTCGTGAAAATGGTACATAACGGTATTGAATACGGTGATATGCAGTTGATTTGTGAAGCCTACCAATTCTTAAAAGACGGTTTGGGCTTAAATCACGAAGAAATGCAGGCGATTTTTGCCGAGTGGAAAAAAACCGAATTAGATAGCTATCTCATTGATATTACCACCGATATTCTCGGTTACAAAGATACAGACGGTTCGCCATTAGTGGAGAAAATCTTAGATACCGCAGGACAAAAAGGTACGGGTAAATGGACGGGGATTAATGCCCTTGATTTCGGTATTCCATTAACCTTAATCACCGAATCTGTGTTTGCTCGTTGTGTATCTTCTTTCAAAGATCAACGTGTTGCCACGTCAAAATTATTCAACAAGACCATCACGCAAGTCACAGGCGATAAAAAAGTATGGATTGAAGCGGTTCGCCGTGCCTTACTGGCATCAAAAATCATCTCTTACGCACAAGGCTTTATGCTGATTCGTGAAGCATCCGAGAATTTTGAGTGGAATATTAATTACGGTGCAACAGCGTTATTATGGCGTGAGGGCTGCATTATCCGTAGCCGTTTCTTAGGCAATATCCGTGATGCCTATGAAACCAATCCTGATTTAGTGTTCTTAGGTGCTGACCCGTATTTCAAAGGCATCTTAGAAAATTGTTTGAGCGACTGGCGTAAAGTGGTGGCAAAATCTATTGAAGTGGGGATTCCAATGCCTTGTATGGCAAGTGCAATTACTTTCTTAGATGGTTATACGTCCGCCAACTTACCAGCGAACTTGCTACAAGCCCAACGTGACTATTTCGGTGCGCATACTTATGAGCGTACTGACAAACCACGTGGCGAGCATTTCCATACTAACTGGACAGGGCGTGGTGGCAATACAGCATCGACCACTTATGACGTTTAATCTAAATAGGGAACTATTTGTCTATTTTGTATTTAGTTGTTATATAAACAAAAAGTGCGGTATTTTCTACCGCACTTTTCACATTCATTTCAATTATGCTTGAGATGAAATACGTTTCATATCTGTCATATAACCACGTAATTCTTGACCGATTAATTCAATCGGGTGATTGCGAATCGCATCATTCACATCACGTAATAACACGTTATCAATTTCAACCGTTGGTGCAGGTTCACCTAAGTCACCTTTTTGTAAGGTTGGAATTACTTTTTCTGCCAAAATTGGTGTGGCTACGTGGGAGAATAGATAGTTACCATATTCTGCTGTATCAGAAATTACCACGTTCATTTCATATAAACGTTTACGAGCAATGGTGTTGGCAATTAATGGTAATTCGTGTAAAGATTCGTAGTAAGCGGATTCTTCATAAATACCACTTGCCACCATGGTGTCAAACGCCAATTCTACGCCAGCTTTCACCATCGCCACCATTAACACACCGTGATCAAAGTATTCTTGTTCAGAAATTTTGATATTGTCGCCTTTTGGTGAATTTTCAAAAGCCGTTTTGCCTGTGGCTTCACGCCATTTTAACAAGTTTACATCATCATTCGCCCAGTCTGCCATCATGGTTGATGAGAATTCGCCACTGATAATATCGTCCATGTGTTTTTCGAATAAGAACGCTAATTCCTCTTTGATTTGTTCAGATAATTCAAAGGCACGTAATTTGGCACTGTTAGATAAGCGATCTAACATGAGCGTAATGCCACCTTGTTTTAACGCTTCAGTAATCGTTTCCCAACCGTATTGAATTAATTTACCAGCATAAGCTGGGTCTTTGCCGTCAGCCACTAATTTGTCGTAGCAGACGATAGATCCTGCTTGTAACATACCGCAAAGAATAGTTTGTTCGCCCATTAAGTCAGATTTTACTTCTGCTACGAATGAAGATTCTAATACACCTGCACGGTCGCCCCCTGTGGCACTTGCCCATGCTTTAGCGATTGCCATGCCTTCACCTTTCGGATCGTTTTCAGGGTGAACAGCGATTAAGGTTGGCACACCAAAACCACGTTTATATTCTTCACGAACTTCCGTACCTGGGCATTTTGGTGCGACCATGACTACGGTGATGTCTTTGCGAATTTGCTCGCCCACTTCAACGATGTTAAAACCATGAGAATAACCAAATGCAGCACCATTTTTAATTAGAGGCATGACATCTGCCACCACTTTTGAGTGTTGTTTGTCTGGGGTTAAGTTGATGACTAAATCCGCAGTTGGAATGAGTTCTTGGTAAGTGCCAACTTTAAAGCCGTTTTCTGATGCACGTTGGAAAGAAGCACGTTTTTCTGCAATCGCTTCTGGACGTAACGCATAGCTCACATCTAAGCCAGAATCACGCATATTTAAACCTTGGTTTAAACCTTGCGCACCACAACCGATAATCACCACTTTTTTGCCTTTTAAGAAGTTGCAACCATCGGCAAATTCATCACGATCCATAAAGCGGCAACGACCGAGTTGATCGAGTTTTTGACGTAAATTTAATGTATTGAAATAGTTAGACATTTTTGTTTTCCTTGTGAATAAATTAAGGTTTTGTTTGGATATGGTTATTATAGGCTTTTTTTATGTTGCGTAAATTGATATTATTGGTATTTGGTATTGCGGTTTTTGCAATGGTTTTCGCCCCATGGGCGACCGTACTTTCTTTTACTTGTGTAAAAGAAAGCAGGCAAAGAAAAGCACACCCCGACTTCACCGCTTTTCTTTGCTCGTTTGGCATTTTTAGCTAAATTTTGAACTCGCTTCGCTCAGACATGCAAAATTTAGCTAAAAATGCCAAGTCGCAAAGGCGGTTCAGACGGGGCTCCAAGTTTTGACCGAGCGTAAATAAAAGTGCGGTGAAAAATTTGAGAATTCCTAGCACTGGCGTACTAGGTTAAATATGGTAACGCTACTCCGTAGCTTGCACAGCATTTTATTACTTCACCAATGGGGTCCCCATGTTTGCCGCCTGAAAATACTTTAATTTGTAGGAAAATGGCGTCTGTCTGAGCGAAGCGAGTTCAGCCATTTTCCGTTAAGCAAATTAAAGTATTTTCAGGAAATAAGGCAAAGTTGGGGCGTGCTTTCTTTTTGCTTACTTTTGCTTTGCACGAGCAAAGAAAAAGTAAGTCGCCATCGGTGAAATCCGATTGTAATAAAATCATAATTTAAGAGAAAAACTATGAACTTCACCGACCTAAAAATCTTCCTCCACCTCACCCAAACGCAAAACTTCAGCAAAACTGCTACCCAAAATCACATGTCCCCCTCGACACTTTCACGTCAAATTCAACGCATGGAAGAAGAAATTGGACAACCCTTATTTTTACGCGATAATCGTCAAGTTATTCTCACCGAAACGGGTACCAAATTTCTTGTATTTGCTCAACAGCATTGGAATAATTGGCAACAATTCCGTCAGCAATTACAATCAGATTCGCAAGAGTTATATGGTGAGTTGAAATTGTTCTGTTCTGTTACGGCGGCTTATTCTCATTTACCACCAGTGCTGGAAAAATTCCGTTCTCGTTATCCTAAAGTGGAAATTCAATTAACCACAGGCGATCCTGCACTTGCAGTGAAAATGGTGGTGGAGCAACAGGCAGATTTGGCTTTGGCTGGTCGTCCGTTAAATTTGCCTCATTCTATAGAATTCCAACATATTGACAATATTTCGCTTTCTTTAATTGCCCCTAGAGTGGCTTGTTCAGCTACCCAATTATTGCAACAAGATCCTGTTGATTGGCAACAGATTCCTTTTATTCTTCCCGTGGAAGGACCTGCTCGTCAGCGTATCGATCAGTGGTTACAGCAAAAGAAAATTAAACATCCCAAAATTTATGCGACAGTAAGTGGTCATGAAGGGATCATGTCAATGGTGGCATTAGGTTGTGGATTGGCATTACTACCTGATGTGGTGATTAAAAATAGCCCTATGAATACACAGGTGTCATCATTAAATTTAGATATTCCGATAGAACCCTTTGAATTAGGCATTTGTGTACAAAAAAGATCGTTGGCATCACCTTTAGTGAAAGCCTTTTGGTCTATTTTATAAAGAAAAAAGTGCGGTGAAAAATATAATATTTTTCACCGCACTTTTTCATTTATCAACCTATTGTTTTGCTTTTTTAGCGGTAGCTTTTTTGGTTTTAGACAATGTCAATTTTACTTTATTGGCTTTTGCCCAGTCTTTTAAGCGAGTTAAAAATTCTTTACCCATTGGGCTAGGATCACCCGTAAATAATTTTTGTAAGCCATTATTTTCAATAATATGACGGCGTAATTCTAAACGTTCTTGATGATTTTCAGCCAGACGAATAGCACGTTCAATATATTCATCAACTGTATTGGCAATTAACCATTCAGGTAAGCCTAAACGTTTAAATAAGCCCTCATCAATATGTTCATGTACTTCAGGACCTGTTTTACAAATACCGACTAGACCTAAAGTGACCATGTCGATAATACCGTTCGTATTGCCAAATGGGAATGGGTTCACCATCATATCGCAATTATGCAAAATGCTGAGATATTGATGATATGGTGTGTGTTCGTAGGCAGTTGCAGAATCGCCCAAATAGCTTTTAATAAAACGTGCTACGTAAGGATGAGTAATGCCACTTGACTGTCCTAGTGCAAAGTGAAAATGTAGTTTAACTTTAGCTCGATCACGAATGGCTTTTAATGCTTCAAGGAAATATGGATTTAATTTCATTGTCGTTGAAGCGATACCAATATTCACCACTTCTGGATTTTCACGTAATTTATATTCAACTCTTTCAGGTGCTAAAGCAGAGGGGACATAAGGTAAGGCATCTTTTGGTAAACGTAACAATTTTTCGCTAAAGCATTGTTCTGAACCTACATAGTCATCTTCCACTACAACATATTCAATAAAAGGCGAGTGAGTGGTCGCTGGGTGTCCCAGAGCGATAGCTTGAATTGGTGCAAGACGAGTACTGCTGACAAAAATAGGTAATAAATCCATACCAATACTTGGCATATATAACACCGCAGCACCATTATCTTGACAGACTTGTTTGAGAAAATTGAGTTTCTCAAAAATATTGTTGCCTTGTACGATATGGAATTCATCAAAGACATCTCGCCCTAGCTGATCCACTGCCTCATTTCCAACCCCAATAAGGTAAAATAATTCACGAGCGGCACGCATTGAGGTAGAGTGTGTGCGGTAAATAGAGTGAGCGGAATGGAAATGTTCAAGTAACACAACCATTACAGGTTTTCCCTCTCGATAACCAATGTTACTGACATCACGATCCTGCCAACCGCCTTCTAATAAATGCTTACGTATCACTTTATTTAAGGCATTTTTAACCCAATGCTTGTTAGCCGCAATGTCATAACTACAGTGCATATAAACATCGTGTGAAATGCTACTCGGTAAATTGTTCAAATTGGGTAATTGAGCTAAATGTTCAGGGAACCATTGTAATATGGTGCCACGTTTGCTAAATGCTGCGGGTGTTCCGATAAAACGTGGAGATTGTAAGGCAAAGCAAAGTGATGCACATAAATCACGATCAAGTTGCCATAAAGCATCTAGGTTAACCGTTAAATTTGATTCTGGTAAATACATTATACAGAATTTAATCCAACTGGCTTTTTTGGCTTCTAATTGTATATTGGAAGAAGATTTATCAGGATTTAGGTTATAGCTTTGCAAAATATGATCTGCATTGATATAGGGCGATGAGGCAAAAATTAGATTAATCCAACGTTGATAACAAAAAAACTTTAATGCACCTGAATCAGAAATCAGTAAGGCTTTATCAGTAAATAATTGGGTTATGGCATTTGCCATTCGAGTACAAAAATAGACAATGCGATCTTGTGCTAATTCATTTACTGCTAACTGTTTTGGTAAACTAAATTCAATGTCTTGAATACCACCGAAATTACTATCTAATTTATTTAAAATTGCCAATAAGGTATTACAAGCAAGTTCATAATTTTTGGCATTAACTGCCTGTTCAAACTGTTCTACATTCGGTTGAATTTCTGTTTTATTGTCTGTCATAAGATCTCCTTAACAAGTTCCCCATAAATCATATTCATCTGCGTGACTAATCGTTACTGAAATAATATCACCAATTTGCACCGCACTTTGGCTGACATTATCCACATAAACCACCCCGTCAATTTCAGGTGCATCAGCCATTGAGCGACCGATAATCCCATCTTCATCTATTTCATCAACAATGACCGCTAATGTTTTCCCTATTTTTTGCTGTAATCGTTGGGCTGAAATTTGTTGCTGTAATTCCATAAAACGTTGGAATCGTTGTTCTTTTATTTCTTCTGGTACTTGATTTGGCATATCTGTTGCGGTTGCCCCATCTACAGGGCTAAATTTAAAGCAACCGACTCGATCAAGTTGAGCTTCGGTTAGAAAATCCAACAAGAGCTGAAAATCTTCTTCGGTTTCCCCTGGGAAACCCACAATAAAAGTAGAACGTAATATCAATTCAGGGCAGACTTCACGCCATTTCTTGATACGTTCTAAAATACGCTCCACCGAACCAGGGCGTTTCATTAATTTAAGAATTTTTGGGCTGGCATGTTGTAATGGAATATCCAAATAGGGCAAAATTTTACCTGCTGCCATTAAGGGAATTAATTCATCTACGTGCGGATAAGGATACACATAATGCAAACGCACCCACACTTTCAAACTGGCTAACATCTGGCAAAGCGTGATCAGATTATTTTTAATCGGCATGCCATTCCAGAATACGGTTTTATTTTGGTTCTCTTTGCTTTGATCGAGAGAATAAGCCGAAGTATCCTGTGACACTACCAACAATTCTTTTACCCCTGAATCGACTAAGCGTTTTGCTTCATCTAATATTTGCGTAATTGGGCGGCTATCCAAATCACCACGCATAGACGGAATAATACAGAAAGTACATTTATGATCGCAACCTTCAGAAATTTTCAAATACGCATAATGTTTCGGGGTGAGTTTCACGCCTTGACTTGGCACAAGGCTGACATAAGGATTATATTCAGGTTTTGGTACATATTTATGCACATTTTCCATCACCGCTTCATAGCTATGTGGTCCAGTAATTTCTAGCACTTTGGGGTGAACTTCACGAATTTTATCTTCTTTCGCCCCTAAGCAACCCGTTACTAACACGCGACCATTAGCTTCTAACGCTTCACCGATAGCTTCCAATGACTCTTGCACGGCACTATCAATAAATCCGCAGGTATTAACAATCACTAAATCAGCATTTTCATAAGTAGGGATAATATTGTAACCGTCAGTACGTAACTCGGTAAGAATTCGCTCGGAATCGACTAAATTTTTCGGACAACCAAGGCTAACAAAGCCAATATTGGGTGTTTTTGATGACATAGATAATCTTAAAATAGTGTAAAAAAATTTGGACGTATTGTACAAAAATTTTAATTGAAAGGCGACCACATAAGTATAAATATTGTGTAAAGTTCATAAAATTTGTTAAAAAAATACCGCACTTTGATAGCAAAGTACGGCATTTTTCTCAAATTAATGATGGTGATGACCACATCCACAACCATGACCTTCATCATCGGAATCATGGTGATGACCACCACAACAACCGCCTTCTGAATGAATATGACCGTGGGCAATTTCTTCTAATGTCGCTTCACGGGTTGCCACCACTTCCACCGTGAAATGCAATTCTTGACCCGCTAACATGTGATTGCCGTCAACCACCACATCAGTTTCACCCACTTCGGTAATCACTACAGGCAAAGGTCCCATATCCGTATCTGCAATAAAACGCATACCGACAGCTAATTCATCTACGCCTTGGAATACATCTTTTGGTACGCGTTGCACCATATTTTCATTGTATTCGCCATAACCTTCTTCAGGTTTTACACGTACTTCAAATTTATCACCAACGTCTTTGCCCTCTAACGCATTTTCTAAACCGATCACTAAATTATTATGACCTTGTAAATAGTCTAATGGCTGATTTGCAGGTGCTTCATCCACTAATACACCATCTTCGGTGCGTACTTGATAAGCAATGCTTACCACCACATTTTTTGCTACTTTCATTTTTTTCTCCAATCTAAAAAAGGGCTTTATTCTATAGTAAATAATAACAAATAGCTAATTATTCAATTAACTGAATTGCACCTATTGCTTGCACACTGATTTTGGTACGTCCAGTTTCTAGTGGCACAGCTTGATCTGCGGTCATTTTTACCGCATATAGCATTTTATCTTGATTATAACCCGAATCATTTTGAGCCTGTAAATATAACGACACAATACGATAATGCTTAAACGACAAAGATGTTTGAATTAGCTCTGCTTTTTGCTGAAATTTATGGAGAGCTTGTTGAGATAACACATCTTCCAATTTTCTCTGGCTTCTGGTGATAACGTTGTATTAATGTTTTCAATCGACAACACATCCGATAGTTCATCCACTAATTGTGATAAAACCGCTTGATTCTGACTTTCTAAAACAAAATCCACTCGTTCTATCCAACCATTTTTCTGCCCTTTATCGTTGTAACGTAAATTTGTGCTTCGGTTGTGGTGCTTAATGACTACGGCGGATTGAGTTTTAATTTTGTTGATAGATTGATTTAATTTATCGGAAATCACTTGATGCAAAGTTTGTAAATTTGCATTTTCTTCTTGCAAAAAGAGTTTAACTTGCAACACATCAGCGGGTACTTCTTGCTCCGCCTGCACACTGAAATTCACAATATTACTATCGGATACCACAGATTCATTCGCTATAGCCATAAAAGGCAAAGCGAATAAGGCAAGCCATAAGATTTTATTCTTTATCATCTTCGTCAAATTCCTCATCAAAGAACTCACCGTCATCACCATATTCATCATCTGATCCATTCGGATCTTCAAAATAGGTTCCCCAACCGTCATAAATCCCGCCATGTTTAGCAACCAACGGCACAATTTCTTTTTGTTGAGCATCAATAATTTCCGCTTTCAATTCCACTTCGGCAATAATATCAAAACAGAACAATAATTTACCGTTATCATCTTCCCATTCTTCTGCCTCCGACACTTCATAGCCTGCTTTGAACGCATCGACTGCAATTTTTTCTAATTTGTCAAAATCGTAGTGAGCAATGTGGTGTTCAATAATATAAAGTGCGTTCGGATCGCTACCGTCATTGAGTAAATTCGCAATAATTTCACGGGTTTTTGCTTGTGATTCTACTTGGGGAGGGATGTTTGGTATGGTCATAATGTTTTCCTTATTGGGTGTAAATTTGGGGTATTTTAACAGAAATATTAGGGTGTTTCTTGGGTTGAAATAAATATTTATATTAGCTGTTTAAAAATGGTAGACACAAAGATGTGCCCCAGCTCTTTATTTTTTGAGAGCCTATACCAAAATTTGTGTAAATACCTGTTTCTGAGATAATAACCAAAAACAGGTATTTTCATTATGAATGAACAACAAATTAAATTATTAGCGAATGAATTAGCTAAAAACCTCAAAACACCAGAAGATCTCAATCAGCTTTCTCGCGTGCTGAAAAAAATCACTGTGGAAGCCGCTCTCAATACTGAGCTTACAGAACATCTTGGTTATAAGAAAAATCAGCCAAGAAAGGCTAAAATAGCCGAAATGGTTATAGTCAAAAAACCTTGCTCACCGATGAGGGAGATATTGAACTCAACATTCCCCGAGATCGTGAAAGCACCTTTGAACCCCAAATTATTAAGAAAAATCAAACTCGCATCACGGGTATGGATGAGCAAATCATTGCCTTATATGCCAAAGGGTTAAGTAATCAAGAGATTGTTGATTCGTTTAAGGAATTTTATGATGCCGATGTTTCATCTAGCCTAATTTCTCGGGTGACTGATTCAGTCAAAGAACGCATTATTGAGTGGCAAAATGAACCCCTTAATGCGGTGTATGCCATTGTTTATTTGGATTGTATCGTGGTGAAAGTTCGCCAAGACGGACGCATTATCAATAAAGCCGTGTTTGTCGCTCTTGGTGTGAATCTGGACGGACGCAAAGAGCTGTTAGGGCTGTGGATTGCCGAAAATGAAGGGTCAAAATTTTGGTTAAACGTACTAACCGAGCTTAAAAATCGTGGCGTACAGGATATTCTGATTGCTTGCATTGATGGTTTAAAAGGCTTTCCTGAAGCGATTAATACTGTTTTTCCTGAAACGAAAATTCAGCTTTGTATCGTGCATATGGTTCGTAATAGTTTGAAATATGTCACTTGGAAAGATTACAAAGCCGTGACAGGGGATTTAAAGCTGATTTATCAAGCACCTACGGAACAGGTAGCCCTACAGGCACTGGCTAATTTTGAGCAAAAATGGCAAGCAAAATACCCATTAATCGCCAAAAGCTGGCAGACTCATTGGGCGAATTTAGCCACGATTTTCAGCTATCCTGACGATATTCGCAAGGCAATTTACACGACAAATGCGATAGAATCGTTAAATAGCGTGATTCGACGAGTGATTAAAAAACGAAATGTCTTCCCGACAGACGAATCCGTGATTAAAATAGTCTGGCTTGCGATTAAAGATGCGTCTAAAAAATGGTCAATGCCAATCCGAAATTGGCGAGCAGCATTGAACCATTTTGTGCTAGAATTTGGTGATCGCTTAAATGATCACCTTTAAGTGAAATTGGTGTTTACACAAAATATGGGATAGGCTCAACCATTTTGTGCTAGAATTTGGTGATCGCTTAAATGATCACCTTTAAGTGAAATTGGTGTTTACACAAAATATGGGATAGGCTCTTTTTTGAGATTTTTCTTCAGTCTGATGATTATCAGGATTTTTCTGATTATTTTTCTTCATTGTTTCCATAAAACGTTTTTCAACTTCAAAAAATTCTTGATGAAAATTAATATTTAAATATCTTGTTTTCGCTGTATATAAAGCGTTCTCTATAGTTGAACTGGCTAGAAATTTATTTTCAGATAACATTTCTAATAATTCCATTCTCCCTTGTGCCAAAGTATCTAATTCGTATGAGAAAATGATTTCAACAATATCCTGTTCTGTTTCTAGCGTAAAGTTATTGTTAATCAGGAAATCTCTCATCGTTTCATTTCCTGATTTTTTCTCTTTAGATTGCTCTACGAAAAGTTTAAATTTTTTAAACAAATAAGCTCTGCTATGACTTGTTAGAACCAAATTTTTATTTTTATCCTTGTTTTTGTTCTCATTTTTAATATCGTTTCTGCTATCACTATATTTTTCTAATTTCTTAGATAACGTTTTATTTAGATTTTTATTTAACAAAAGAAATTCTATTAGTTCTTTATCTTCTGATATTTTTTCCTGAATTTCAAAATCTTTGGTATTTTCAGCCAATATTCGTTTTAAACGCAAATTACCGATTTCTAGGATTTTATTTTTTATTGAGTTATTTAAACTCTCATTTTTGACGAATATTTCTCCAATGTTACTATTTGAATATTTATCATTGATAAGTTTTAATAATCGCTCTTGTGTATTTCTCGTTAAATTATCTAATTTAGATAAGCATTGAATTGATTTATTATCATTAAACTCAAGTAAAATCATTTGTTCTTTTTCAGAATAGACACTGCGTGAAAATAAACTTGCTCGCATAGAACTATCCTTAATAAGATCAAGGGCTAGATCTAATGAAGTATTCGAATGTTTAACAATTTCTTTTCTTAAAATTTTCCACTCATCACACGATTTTTCCCATTTGCCATTATCCGCAAATTGTTCTTTCTTCGGTTCTTCCACGCTCAACTGTTTATCTAGCAATTCCGTTGTACAGAATGGATTACTAAACACCGCTTTGCGTACTTTAAATTCTTTATCGCTGGCAAGTTGTTTTAATAAATCTTCGGTAACTTCATCACTCTCTGCCACTTTCAACCGTTCCAAATAATTCGGGTTATTTGCCATTTTCTGCATTTCGGCAATACTAAAGCCGTCTTTTTCGGATGCAGGTGATAAATAAAGTTCATCAAATTTTTTCTCATATTCGCCCACTTTATCACGCATTGTTTTACGCAGTGGAATGGTGGCACGAATGGCTTTGATTAAGGTATCTTGATCGAGCTTTTTATCATCTAAAAACGCATTTTTAGTGGCTTCAAAAATCGCATTTTCAATATCTGCCCCCGAATAATCACGGCATTTCTGGGCGAGATTGTCTAAATCAAATTGGCTTGGGTCTTGTTTGGCATTGTTTAATTGAATTTCAATAATCTTTTTGCGTTCGGCTTTATTCGGAAAACCCACATAAAAGATTTCATCAAAACGCCCTTTGCGGAGTAATTCAGGGGGCAGTGCGGTAATATCGTTGGCGGTGGCAATCACAAAAACAGGGCTCGTTTTTTCTTGCATCCACGTTAAAAAATAGCCAAATAGCCTTGTGCTAACGCCCGTGCTATCTGAGCCGTTAATGCCTGCAAAGGCTTTTTCCAGCTCATCTACCCACAATACGCAAGGGCTAATACTTTCCGCCATTGTGAGTGCTTTACGCATATTGGCTTCGCTGTTGCCCACATATTGTCCAAGTAATGAACCCATATCAAGCCGTAATAATGGTTGTTCAAATAACACCGCAGCCGCTTTGGCAGTCAAGGATTTCCCACAGCCTGGCATACCCGCTATTAACGTACCTTTCGGTGCTTTTACCCCAAATTCTTTGGCTTCATCTAAACGTTTTAATACTTTCGCTTGATTTTTTAGCCACGTTTTTAAATGTTCCAAGCCACCAATTTTCTCTACTGAAATATTGTCGGTTTTTTCCATCGCTAATACGCCACCTTTGGCAATGATTTGCTCTTTTTGCTCCCGAATGGTTTTGAGTGCATCGGTAATATTTTCACTTGAAACGCATTGATTCTGCTGTTGAATAAAGGTCATTAGTTGTTGAATTTCTAATTCTTGCAGACCTGAAAGTGCGGTGGTTAATTGGGCTTTTAACTCTTCGTCAATAGGATATTGCGTTAATATGGCGTGAATATCTTGTTCCGTTGGGCGTGGCAATTCAAGCAGGGTAATATAGGGTTCAATATCAGACGGAATGTAAAGTTCCGCCGATTGTAAAATAACGACTGTTTGATCATCGGGCTGATTTTGTTTAATTCTTTCTAGCAAATGTTGTAACTTTGCCACAATATGTGGGTAATGCTCAAAGGCAAGTTTGGCATTTTTGATTAAGATGATTTTATTGTCGAGTTCGTCCAGTAATTCACTTAATGCTGTGTCGAATTTCAATTCGGTATTTAATACCGAGCCATTTTGGAAATCAATACGACCATAAGCAAGATTGAGTTCAATGACTTTAAAATTTAGCTGGTTTGCGATAGTGGTGAGAATATTTTCTACACGTTCCACTTCACTGGTGTAGAAATAAAAGGCAGGATAACCTGCGTTAATTTTTTGGATAATGGTTTGGGTGAAATTCATTGTTTTTTCCTATTTTTAATTGGGGGAAAGTAAATTTGTATTAGAAGCCAAAGAAACTTGCTACTGCTCTAGCCCCACTTGAAATAGCCAATCCAACAGATGAAACGACATCTTTTACAACTTCAACGCCCGTACTTACAACTGATTTCGCTGTATCAGCCACATAATCAATCGCCTTATTCGCAATTTCTTTGCCTTTATTAATTAACGGCTTGACGACTTTTTCGCCGATTTTCTCGCCAACCCATTCGCCCACAAATGCTCCAACCGTGCCACCGATTGCCGCCCCAGCTGGACCAAATAAACTACCGACTGCCGTACCGATCCCGCGCCCTGCGACGGTTGTACCTTTTTTCACAACATTCGTGGCGGTACGTTCTAAATAAGTCGCTGCTTTCGCCACCGCAAACTTCGCTTTCTCTTTGGTCGCTTCCACATAATCAATCGCTTTACGTTCCACTGCATCAAAAATACGCAAGTCGTTCCAGCCCTCGCTAACATTTAGCGTAAGTTTGGTGATGTTATCGCGAATTTGACCAATGCGATTTTCTACATTTTCTGCCACATCAAACACATTTTTCACCCGGCCTTTTTTCGCTTAAACCACAAAACCGCCCGACATTGCCACTTGCACACCTTTATTTTCGGCACTATCCACAGATGATCGTAGAATTTTGCGTAATTCTTCACTACGGCTCAAATTTTCCTGACCCATCACCGCGTTGCATAAACGAGAACCCAAACTTTTCGCACTTTGCAAGGCAAAATTATAGTTGGCATTCAACGCTAAGCGTTTTTCGATATTGCGTGCAGAATTGAGTACGCTGTTGGTTTGTTCATTGAATGGGTGAAAATCCTGTTTACCAAGTTGTTCACCCATATAAAGCTCGGCAAATTGCCCATTGGCTTGCTGAACACCAATACGCATACCGTCTGCGATTTCTTGTGCATCCAGTGCGTGGGCAGCTGCGACCGTTTCAATTTTTTGATTTAAGAAATTGGCAAGGGTTTTACCTTTGTTGAGATGTTGATTAATGGCAACTTGGTTAGCGGTGAGTTCGTCCACCACGGAAATAATCAGATCCGCCGTGTCGGTTTTGTCTTGCTCGCTTGCCCAAATATCTTGATATTGATCGAAGCGTCCGATTAACCAAGTGCGAATGGGCATATTTCTACCGTGATCCAAATAATCTTGCACAAACTCACCTACGGTTTTCGCCGTGTTTTTTGCCGCTTCGTGATTTGGGAAAAGATTTTTCTCAATTTCATCGGCTAATTGTGTTTGATATTCATCGCTTTTAAGGTGGTCGAGATTAAATTCTATTGATTGCATAAAAACTCCTCTATTAATACATTTCATATCTATTACTTTCTTCCTGTAGCAAATTCATTAATTTGGCGTGAATAAATAATTTGTCACGCCCGACATTGATTTCATTAAGTACATGGATTTCACACAAGGCTTGTAAATATTTTGATGCGGTTTGTCGCTTGGCAATACCTGAATTTTCAAGATTGGCAATGCGAGTGTAAGGTTGTTCAAATAATAAATCGACTAACTCTCGGCTATAAATTGCAGGCAAGTTTTGTTGGATATAAGATCGAGTATGTTGTGCAAGGTTTTTGATCGCTTCGATTTTTTTCACTGTCCAAATTGCTGTATCTTCAATGCCTTTTAATAGATAGATAATCCATTCTCGCCAATTATTTTGGCTAGTCACCTCATTTAATAAGCGATAATAATCGGTTTTATTTTTGATAATGTAGCGACTGAGATACAAAATCGGTAGGCTCAATAGTCCTTTTTCAATGAGTAATAAGCTATTTAACACTCGACCTGTACGCCCATTACCGTCCGTAAAAGGGTGAATGGCTTCAAATTGATAATGTGCAACGGCTAAAATAATGAGCGGATCTAAATCGCTATTCTGGTGAATAAAACGTTCCCAATTAGCGAGTTTATCTCGAATAAGTTGTTCGCCTTCAGGTGGCGTATAAATAATCTTATTGGTCGTTGGGTTACCCAATGCCGTCCCCACAGATTGACGAATATCCATTGTTCGCCCCTTAATTTCACTGCAAATTAATACTGCTGTTTGAGTACTTAATGGTAAGCGTTCAAGACTTTGTACTCCAGCGAATAACGCCGTTCGATAGCGTAAGGCTTCTTTGGTAGCACCGTCTTGTGCTTCACCTGTAAATTGCATAGATTGAAAAATTTTATCCGTGGTAGTGACAATATTTTCAATTTCACTACTGGCACAGGCTTCCATTACAGGCAATGTATTGATTAACATGGCTTGATTAGGAATTAGTTCAGCAGCTTGTTTTAATTCCGCCAAAGCAGCACGAGCCAAGATTGTTTGTTTAAGAATATCTTTTGTTTCAAGATCTTGTGCAGGGGGGAGATTAGGTAGCTGATTATAAGGTCGTTTGGGATTCCAATTTATCATCTTTAAATTTTCCATTTTTTTAAATGTATTTTTAGTATATGTTTATGTGATAGACATATCAAGAGAATATGTTTAAATTTCTTGACTTTTTAAGTTTAACCCTGCACTTGCGTACAGGGTTCACCATGGTAACGATACTCCGCATCTGGAATGAATTAAGCCACAGCGTGGCGTAACCATACTTAACCCCGTACGTTAGTACGGGGGCTCAACCACAACTTTCCAATTCCTCTTGCACACCCAACCAATCCATTTCAATCGTTTCCAACTGCTTTTTCACATTCACCTGCTCCGCCAAAAGTGCGGTTAATTTTTCTTTATTTTCTGGCGAATACAGATCGTTGTGGGAAAGTTGCTGTTCAATCTCTGCCAACTGATCTGACAATTTTTCCATTTGGCTTTCCAGTTGGCTAATTTTTTTGCGTAGTGGAGCGGTTTGTTGACGTAGTTCGGCTTCTCGGCGTTTTTGATCTTTTCTGTTTTGTTGGGAATTTTCCGAAATTTCCGTATTTTTCACCGTAGTTTGATTTAATTCTCGGCGTTCTTGAGCATTGATGTCATTTAGCCATTTGGCGTAATCGTCTAAATCACCGCTAAATTCTTCCACTTGCTTATCGTGGACTAAATAAAATTCTTCCACCGTGTTACGCAATAAATGGCGGTCGTGCGACACCACAACCAGTGAGCCTTGATAATCCACTAACGCTTCGGTTAAGGCTTGTCGCATGTCTAAATCTAAATGGTTGGTAGGTTCGTCTAATAGCAATAAATTCGGGCGTTGCCACACAATTAATGCTAACACAAGACGGGCTTTTTCACCGCCTGAAAAGGTGTTGACGGGTTCGCTGACTTTGTCGCCGTGAAAGGCAAAACTGCCTAAATAATTGCGACAGTCTTGCTCGGTGAGTTTATCGTCTAATTTTTGTAAATGCCACAGGGCGGATTCTTCCGCTCGTAAGGTGTCTAATTGATGTTGAGCGAAATAGCCTAATTGCACGCCTTTTGCCAGTTGCACGTTGCCTGAAAGGGCTGGGAGTTCACCTGCCAATAATTTAATCAGGGTAGATTTCCCTGCGCCATTTTTGCCAAGTAAACCAATTCTTGAACCAGGGACAAGGTTGAGTTTAATTTTTTGCAAAATTTCCACCGCACTTTCGCCAACCCCATAGCCAGCGGAGGCTTTGTCAATCATCACTAGCGGATTAGGCAATGACAGCGGTTCACGAAAAGCAAAGGTAAAGGGATTATCCACGTGAGCTGGGGCAATTTTCTCCATGCGTTCAAGGGCTTTCATCCGACTTTGAGCCTGTTTGGCTTTAGTCGCTTTGGCTTTGAAACGGTCGATATAACTTTGTAAATGGGCGATTTTATCCTGTTGTTGACGGAAAAGTGCGGTTTGTTGTGAGAGTTTTTCCGCTCGTTGTAGTTCAAAACTTGAATAGTCGCCCGTGTATTCGTTGAGTTTCTGTTGTTCAATATGCAAAATTTTATTCACGATAGGATCGAGAAAATCACGGTCGTGGGAAATCAGCAATAACGTGCCTTGATATTGAGTGAGCCAGCGTTCCAGCCAAATCACCGCATCTAAATCTAAGTGGTTGGTGGGTTCGTCTAACAATAGTAAATCGGACGGACACAACAAGGCTTGTGCCAAATTCAACCGCATACGCCAACCGCCCGAAAAGGCTTTGACGGGGCGTTGCAGTTCCTCTTGAGCAAAACCTAAACCGTGTAACAGGGCGGAAGCTCGAGATTGGATTGTCCACGCATCAATATTATCCAGTTGGGCGTGAATATGGGCAATGGCATTGCCGTCATTTTGTTGATTGGCTTGTGCTAATGCTTGTTGTAATTGGCAATAAATGCGATCCCCTTGAATAACATAATCTAAAGCGGAAATGTCCAACGCTGGGGTTTCTTGATTGACCCAAGATATCGCCCAGCTGGGAGGATAGCTGACATCACCGCTTTCGGGCGACATTTCTTTTTTTAGTAAAGCGAATAACGAGGATTTACCGCACCCGTTTTTGCCCACTAAGCCTACTTTTTGCTTCGGGTTAATGGTGGCAGTGGCGTTTTCGAGCAGTAAATTTTGCCCACGTTTTAAGGATAAATTTGAGAATGTAATCATTTTTTATGTTATATTTTTAAAAGTTTCCTTATTTTCCTGTTTTTCATTTAATTAGCAAGGGGATTTAACGATGTTGACAACAGATTTTATCGGCTTAGGCGTGGCTGGCAATTTTGCGGGTCATTTGGAACAGGCTGGTGAAGCAGCGGATTTTGTCAAAGTTAAAACCGAAAATGCCGTGCAACCGAAAGCGATTTTCCCTTTTTATGTGCCAAGCCAGCAGCTAAGTAAAGATGAACAATTTTTATCCATCTATCCAATTTCAAATGATCGCTTACAGTTTCCAAACAATGCTGATAATTTGCAAATTGAACCTGAAATTGCGTTGCTTTGTGACATTCAATATGACAAAACTATGCAAGAAACAACGCAAAAAGTCACCGCACTTTTACCGACCCATTTTGCCGCCTATAACGATTGTTCTATTCGCCGCCCGAATGCTCGCAAAATTTGTGAGAAGAAAAATTGGGGAGTAAATTCTAAAGGCTTATCAACGAATTGGATTGTTTTGGATAGCTTTACCACAGGCAGCAATATTGACGATTATCATATTGCATGTTTCCATAAACGCAATGATGTGTTAAGTGAATATGGCATTGATAGCCCTGCGGTGGGCTACAGTTATTTTCACCAAAAATTATTGGATTGGATTGTCGATAAGATGAATTATCAGCCCGATCAAGATCCAATGAATAATATTGCTAATCTGCTTGAACAAGCTAACTATCCAACCAAAGCCGTGATTAGCATTGGGGCAACTCGTTACACCGAATTTGGCGAAAAAAACTTTTTGCAAATAGGCGATATTAGTATAGTGGCGGTGTATAACGGTAAGCAGTATCAACATTCGCAAATTGTGGAAATGGCGGAAAACGGCATTTTTGCACAAGATATTTCAGCGTTAGTGCAGAAAGTGATTTAATTTTGACAGATAATTTATCTCGCACAGGCGTGCGAAAGTAAAGGTATGATAGTAAGAAGCAAGAAATTGCTTATTTTGTGATCTTTATCAAAGATTTTTTTAGTATTAAAAAGTAAGATAACAAAATCTCATTTCATTTTAAGGATATGCGTATGACTCCAGCAGAACTTTTCGGTGAAGGCATTAACTTGATGTTTTCGGGAATGGGTTTCGTATTGGTCTTTTTGCTCATTCTCATTTGGGCGATTGGACTAATGTCAAAACTGATTAACCGATATTTTCCAACACCCGTTATTGTGCCTAAAACAGCACCAAATTCCACCGCACTTCAACCTGCCAGTAACGATTTAGATCGTTTGCGTCCAGTGATTGTCGCTGCCATTGCACATCATCGTGCTAAACATTCAAATTAATAGAGAAGGATTTTATTATGAGTAAAAAAATTAAAGTCACTGACGTAGTACTTCGTGATGCCCATCAATCTTTGTTTGCTACCCGTTTACGTTTAGATGATATGTTGCCGATGGCGGCGGAATTAGATGATATTGGTTATTGGTCGTTAGAAGCGTGGGGCGGTGCGACCTTTGATAGCTGTATTCGTTTTTTAGGCGAAGATCCTTGGGTGCGTTTGCGTGAGTTGAAAAAAGCCTGCCCGAAAACCCCGTTGCAAATGTTATTACGTGGACAAAATTTATTGGGCTATCGTCATTATGCCGATGATGTGGTGGATCGCTTTGTGGAACGTTGTGTCGCTAATGGCATGAGCGTATTCCGTGTATTTGATGCCTTAAACGACCCACGTAATATGCAAGCCGCTTTGCAAGCGGTGAAAAAACACGGTGGTCACGCACAAGGGACATTGAGCTATACCACCAGCCCAGTGCATACTTTGCAAACGTGGTTAGAGGTAACAGAACAGCTACTTGAAATTGGCATTGACAGCCTTGTGATTAAAGATATGTCAGGGATTTTAAACCCAATGGCGGCTGCCGAATTAGTCGGTGAAATCAAAAAACGCTTTGATGTGCAATTACATTTGCATTGTCACTCCACCACAGGTATGGCAGAAATGGCATTATTAAAAGCGATTGAAGCAGGTGTTGATGGGGTGGATACAGCCATTTCTTCAATGTCAGGTACTTATGGACACCCAGCTACCGAATCCATTGTGGCGACCTTGCAAGGTACAGAATTTGATACGGGCTTAGATATTCCACGTTTAGAAAAAATTGCCGCGTATTTCCGTGATGTGCGGAAAAAATATGCCAAATTTGAAGGGCAGTTGCGTGGTATTGATAGCCGTATTTTGGTAGCACAAGTGCCAGGTGGTATGCTGACTAACCTTGAGGGGCAATTAAAACAACAAAATGCCAGCGATAAATTAGATTTAGTGTTGGAAGAAATTCCACGTGTGCGTAAAGATTTAGGCTATATTCCGTTAGTCACCCCGACATCACAAATTGTGGGTACGCAATCTGTTATCAATGTGTTAATGGGCGAACGTTATAAAACCATCGCTAAAGAAACCGCAGGGATTTTAAAAGGCGAATATGGTCGCACTCCAGCCCCTGTGAATGCAGAATTACAAGCTCGTGTGCTTGAGGGAGGCAAACCAATTACCGACCGTCCAGCGGATCATATTGCCCCTGAAATGGCGAAAATTGAAGCAGAAGTGAAACAAACCGCTCAAGAAAAAGGCATTAAACTGGCTGAAAATGCGGTAGATGATGCGTTAATTGTGGCGTTATTCCCACAAATTGGTTGGAAATTCTTAGAAAATCGTGGCAATCCTGCTGCCTTTGAGCCTGCTCCGACATTAGAAAGTGCGGTACAAAAACCAGCAGAAAAAGCCCCAGCCAAACCAGTAAGCGGTTCAGCGGTTTACACCGTGGAACTTGAGGGTAAAGCCTTTGTAGTGAAAGTGTCTGAAGGTGGCGATGTTACTCATATTGCACCGACAGCAGCTCCAGCGACAGCCCCTGTGGCTCAAACTGCTCCAGCACCTGCTGTAAGTGGTACTGGCACCGCAGTCACCGCACCAATGGCAGGCAATATCTGGAAAGTGGTCGCCACCGAGGGGCAAACTGTCGCAGAGGGTGATGTGTTGTTTATTTTAGAAGCGATGAAAATGGAAACCGAAGTACGGGCGAACCTTGCTGGTACGGTGCGTGGTATTTGTGTGAAAGCGGGTGATTCTGTGGCTGTGGGCGACACCGTCATGACCATTGCTTAATTTGGAGGCAGTATGGAAAGTATTATTGCTCTACTGAAAGGCACAGGTATTATGCACCTTGAATGGGGGCAAGCGGTGATGATTTTGGTGAGCCTGTTGTTATTGTGGCTTGCCATTGTGAAAAAATTTGAACCGTTGTTGTTATTGCCGATTGGCTTTGGTGGCTTGTTATCGAATATTCCTGAAGCGGGCATGGCGATGACGGCATTGGATAATTTGTTACATTCAGGCACACCTGAACAACTTGCTGTGATTGCAGGAAAAATCGGTGTAGTGGCAGATCCTGTTGCAATTAAAACCGCTCTTGCGAGCTTGCCAGCCTCTGTGCAAGCACAGCTTGAAGTCACCGCTGGAGATCTTGGCTTTAGTGCAGGTATTTTAGCCCTGTTCTATAAAGTAGCGATTGGCTATGGTGTTGCTCCGCTGGTGATTTTTATGGGGGTTGGTGCCATGACGGATTTTGGTCCGTTAATTGCCAATCCAAGAACCTTATTACTCGGTGCGGCGGCACAATTCGGGATTTTCACCACCGTATTGGGTGCCTTGGGTTTAAACTGGTTAGGGGTAATTGATTTTACCTTGCCACAAGCTGCCTCTATCGGGATTATTGGGGGGGCAGACGGTCCAACCGCTATTTACTTAACCAGTAAACTGGCACCTGAATTATTGGGAGCGATTGCAGTGGCTGCCTATTCTTATATGGCGTTAGTGCCATTAATTCAACCGCCAATTATGAAAGCCTTAACCACCGAAACTGAACGCAAAATTCGTATGACGCAACTTCGCAATGTGAGTAATACAGAAAAAGTGTTATTCCCGATTATCCTGTTATTGTTGGTGGCGTTATTATTACCTGATGCTGCCCCATTACTCGGTATGTTCTGTTTTGGTAATTTAATGAAAGTCAGTGGCGTGGTGGATCGTTTAAGTGATACCACACAAAATGCCTTGATTAACATTGTCACCATCGTGTTAGGTTTATCGGTTGGGGCGAAATTGGTGGCAGATAAATTCTTGCAACCACAAACCCTTGGTATTTTACTGTTAGGCGTGATTGCGTTTGGTATCGGAACGGGTAGCGGTGTGTTGATGGCGAAATTGATGAACAAATTCAGCAAAAATAAAATCAACCCACTGATTGGTTCTGCTGGCGTGTCAGCCGTACCAATGGCAGCTCGTGTTTCTAACAAAGTAGGGTTGGAAGCCGATCATCAAAACTTCTTACTGATGCACGCCATGGGACCGAATGTGGCTGGTGTAATTGGTTCAGCCATTGCCGCAGGCGTAATGTTAAAATACGTTGGAGCAATGTAAGGAAAAAAGTAAGAAAAAATGTGTTAAAAATACACCGCACTTTGGGGAACAGATCAGAGAAGATCAAGCCCGAAGTGCGGTGTAAAATTTTCAAGATTCTTATTTATCCTGCTTTTTCTCAAAATTTTCTATCAATAATCTAAAATCATCATCAAAAAACAAATTTATCCTATTATTTCAATTTGAACTCTTTACAAATTCTGGTTTTTCTGACATAAAAGAACAGAACACAATATAAAATAACAAGGAGTCGATTATATGCAACACAAATTATTACCTTCTTTATTGGCTAGTGGTGTCGCTTTAGCATTTTCTTTTTCTGCCAATGCGGTAAAAGTACCTGACGGCGTGGAATTAGCCCCTGTGCAAGAAATTACCATTAACAACGGTGCTGAACCGCAAAGTTTTGATCCGCATTTAACCGAGGGCGTGCCAGAATCCGAAGTAGTATCTCAGCTCTTAGAGGGGCTAGCGACCGTGGATTCTGACGGGAATACCGTTCCAGGGGTAGCTGAATCTTGGGATCATTCTGCTGATTACAAAACTTGGACTTTCCATTTGCGTAAAGATGCAAAATGGTCTAACGGCGATCCTGTGACTGCACAAGACTTTGTTTTCTCTTGGCAACGTTTAGTCACCCCAGCCACCGCTTCGCCTTATGCGAGCTTTTTGACCTATATGCAAGTGGCTAATGCTCAAGATATTATTGACGGTAAAAAATCACCCGATAACTTGGGAGTTAAAGCCATTGATGATTTGACATTTGAAGTGTCTTTAGACAATGCGGTGCCTTATCTTGTCGGCTTTACTACGCACCAATCTTTGTTACCAGTGCCGAAAAAAGTGGTGGAAAAATTTGGTGAAAACTGGGTAAAAAAAGAAAATATTGTGGGTAATGGTGCCTATGTTTTAGCGGATCACGTAATTAATGAAAAAATCGTGTTTGCACGTAACCCGAATTACTGGAATGATAAAGAAACCGTGATCGACAAAGCTACGTTTTTAAGTATTGAAAACCCAACTACGGACGTACAACGTTATCGTGCTGGGGATTTGCAAGTGACCAATTATGCGTTGCCAACCGAGCAATTTGCGAAATTGAAAAAAGAATTGCCAGACGAGTTATTTGTGACCAGAACCTTGTCAACCTATAGCTATGAGTTGAATAACAGTCGAGCTCCGTTTAATGATGTGCGTTTGCGTAAAGCACTTAATTTGGCGTTAGATCGCAATATTATTACCGATAAAGTATTGGCACAAGGGCAAACTCCGACTTATGTGTTTACTCCACCTTATATTAGCGAGGGGGAGAAAATCCAACAGCCAGCTTATTCTACCAAACCCATGGCGGAGCGTAATGCCGAAGCGATTAAATTGCTAGAAGAAGCAGGCTTTAGCAAATCAAATCCATTGAAATTCACTATTCTTTATAACACCAATGAAAACCATAAAAAAGTCGCCATTGCTGCCGCTTCTATTTGGAAAGCTAATACGCAAGGGCTAGTTGATGTGAAATTAGAAAACCAAGAATGGAAAACCTATATTTCAACTCGCCGTAGCAAAAATTATGACGCAGCGAGAGCAGGTTGGAGTGCCGATTATAACCAAGCCTCTACCTTTGTGAATTATTTCTTATCTAATTCAAGTAATAACACCGCATTTTATCGCAGTGAGAAGTATGATGTGGCTGTCATGGAATCTCGAGCGGCATTAGATGAAAATCAGCGTGCAGAAGCCTATGCGAAAGCCGAAGAAATTTTAGCCGAAGAAGCCGCCATCGTGCCGATTTATAACTATGTGAATCCACGTTTGGTGAAAACCTTTGTAAAAGGCTACACAGGTAAAGATCCACAAGATAAGATTTTGTTAAGAAATCTTTATATTATCAAACATTAACAGTCATTTTCCTGAAATCCTTTCAGAGGTGTTTCTCTTTCCCAAATGGGAATGTACTGAATGATGTAGTCTGGGTCGGGAAAGCCCGATCCAGCTATAAAAGTGCGGTATTTTTTTATTAATTTTATGATTTTTTGTGGGCTGTCCTTATGTTTAAATTTATTATTAGAAGACTGCTTGAAGCGATACCAACGTTGTTTCTTCTGATTACGGTATCTTTTTTCCTGATGCGACTTGCACCAGGTAATCCGTTTACCAGTGAAAAAGCCTATCCGCCTGAAGTAATGGCGAATATCGAAGCAAAATATCATCTGAATGAGCCTTTATATAAACAGTATTTTCTGTATTTGGAAAATCTCTCGCACGGGGATTTCGGTCCCTCGTTTAAATATAAAGATCAAACGGTGAATACCTTAATTGCATCGGCTTTTCCTGTTTCGATTAAACTGGGTTTAACCGCCTTTGTGTTTGCTGTCACCTTGGGGTTATTGGCTGGCATTGTGGCAGCATTAAATCAAAATAGTCGGTGGGATTATTTGGTAATGAGTTTTGCCATGACGGGGGTGATTATTCCGAGCTTTGTGATTGCACCGTTATTGGTACTGGTTTTTGCCATTTATTTAGGTTGGTTGCCTGCTGGTGGTTGGAACGGCGGCACGCTGTATTATATGGCATTACCTGTGGTTGCGTTAACCATTGGCTATGTGGCAGGGATTGCACGGATTATGCGTGGTTCCATGATTGAAGTGCTACATTCTCCGTTTATTCGCACTGCTAAAGCTAAAGGGCTGCCATTGTGGCGGATTATTTTTAAACATGCGTTACGTCCTGCGATTATTCCTGTAGTAACCTATTTAGGACCTGCCTTTGTGGGGATTATCACAGGTTCTATGGTGATTGAGCAAGTATTTGGCTTACCAGGTATCGGGCAGTTATTTGTGAATGGTGCGTTAAACCGTGATTATTCCTTAGTTTTAAGTTTAACCATTTTAGTCGGCACCTTGACCATTTTCTTTAATGCGGTGGTGGATATTTTATATGCGGTTATTGATCCGAAATTGCGTAGTTAAGGGGGCGATATGTTAAAAGTGCAACAAAATCAAGAATTAGCCCAAAAACTCCTTGAACAATCGAATATGCTGTCATTGGAAAGTCGTAGTCTATGGCAAGATGCCAAACGCCGTTTTATTGCCAATAAAGCCGCTATGTTCAGCTTATTTATGTTGGTATTGATCGTGCTGTTTATTACCTTTGCACCCATGTTAATGCCGTTTAGTTTTGAAGACACCGATTGGAATATGATGAGTGCTGCCCCTGATTTTGAATCGGGACATTATTTAGGTACGGACGGTTCAGGACGTGATTTGTTAGTGCGGATTGCTATGGGTGGACGTATTTCGCTAATGGTAGGTATTTTAGGTGCATTAATTGCGGTGTTGATCGGTACGGTTTACGGAGCTATTTCTGGCTTTTTCGGTAAAACCGTGGATATGTTGATGATGCGTGCCTTAGAGGTACTCAGTTCGTTTCCGTTTATGTTCTTTGTGATTTTATTGGTAACGTTCTTTGGACAAAACATTCTATTAATTTTTGTGGCAATCGGTATGATTTCTTGGCTTAACCTCGCTCGTATTGTGCGTGGTCAAACCCTAAGTTTGAAAAATAAAGAATTTATTGAAGCAGCGATGGTGTGTGGCGTGTCACGGCGAAAAATTATTTTCCGTCATATTATCCCAAATTTATTGGGGATTGTGGTGGTGTATGCCTCTTTAGAAGTACCGTCATTGATTTTATTCGAATCTTTTTTAAGTTTTTTAGGGTTAGGCACACAAGAGCCGATGAGCAGTTGGGGAGCGTTGTTGAATGACGGTGCGGCACAGATGGAAAGTTCTCCTTGGCTGTTGATTTTCCCTGCTTGTTTTTTATGTTTAACGCTGTTTTGTTTTAACTTTATCGGTGATGGATTGCGTGATGCCTTGGATCCAAAGGAGAGATAAACGATGAATAATTTGCTTGATGTACAAAATTTATCGGTAAAATTTTCCACACCTGACGGTGTTGTTACGGCGGTGAATGAACTGAATTTTACCCTTGAACAAGGCGAAACCTTAGGTATTGTGGGCGAATCGGGTTCGGGTAAATCACAAACTGCCTTTGCCTTAATGGGGCTATTGGCTTCCAATGGCAAAACCACGGGATCAGCCAAGTTTAACGGTCAAGAATTGCTGAATTTAACAGAACGTCAATTAAATAAAGTGCGAGCTAGAGATATTGCGATGATCTTCCAAGATCCCATGACCTCGCTCAATCCTTACATGAAAGTGGGCGAGCAGTTAATGGAAGTGTTGATGATTCATAAAAATATGGATAAATCCACCGCACTTTCTGAGTCAATCCGTATGTTAGATGCGGTTAAAATGCCCGAAGCAAAAAAACGTATGGCGATGTATCCGCATGAATTTTCAGGCGGTATGCGACAACGGGTGATGATCGCCATGGCGTTGTTATGTCGTCCAAAATTATTGATTGCCGATGAACCGACCACGGCGTTAGATGTGACGGTGCAAGCCCAAATTATGACCTTACTCAACGAATTAAAACGTGAGTTTAATACGGCGATTATTATGATTACCCATGATCTCGGCGTGGTAGCAGGGATTTGTGATAAAGTGTTGGTGATGTATGCTGGCAGAACCATGGAATACGGCAGTGCGGAGCAGATTTTCTATCAACCGACTCACCCGTATTCAATGGGCTTAATGGAAGCGATTCCCCGTTTGGATAGCCAATCTCACGAGTTAAAAACCATTGCAGGCAATCCGCCGAATTTGCTGCGTTTACCGCAAGGGTGTCCGTTTTCACCACGTTGTCAATATGTCAGCGAACAATGTTTGACCGCTCCGAAATTAAGTCAATGGACGGATAACCGCTTACGCAACTGTTGGATTGATGCCAAGGAGTTTGTAGTATGACCGAAAAACAACCTATTCTTGAAGTGAATCACCTTTCGGTGAATTTCAAAATTAAAAATAAAAAATCGCTGTTTTTTGCCAAACCGTTAACCCTAAAAGCAGTAAACAATGTGTCGTTCCAGCTTTATCAAGGCGAAACCTTGGGTGTGGTAGGCGAATCCGGTTGTGGCAAATCCACCCTTGCACGTGCGATTATCGGTTTAGTCAAAGCATCGGCAGGGGAAATTTTATGGTTAGGTAAAAACCTTGCTCACCAATCACAAAAAGAGTGGAAAGACACCCGTAAAGATATTCAAATGATCTTTCAAGATCCGTTGGCTTCACTTAATCCACGGATGAATATCGGTGAAATTATTGCCGAGCCATTGGAGATTTATCAACCGCATTTATCCAAAGCGGAAGTGAAGCAAAAAGTGCAAGACATGATGATTAAAGTCGGTTTGCTGCCAAACGTGATCAACCGTTATCCGCACGAATTTTCAGGTGGTCAATGTCAACGTATCGGCATTGCTCGAGCATTAATTATTGAACCGAAAATTATTATTTGTGATGAACCCGTTTCGGCGTTAGATGTGTCGATTCAGGCACAAGTAGTCAACTTGTTGAAATCATTACAGAAAGAAATGGGATTAAGCCTGATCTTTATTGCTCATGATTTATCCATTGTAAAACATATTTCCGATCGTGTATTGGTGATGTATTTAGGCAATGCCGTGGAATTAGGCACCGATGAACAGGTGTTTAATCATACCCAACATCCTTATACGCAAGCCTTAATGTCCGCCGTGCCGATTCCTGACCCAAGATTGGAACGCAATAAAACCATTCAATTATTGGAGGGGGATTTACCATCGCCGATTAATCCGCCATCAGGCTGCGTGTTCCGTACCCGTTGCCCGAAAGTCACAGAGAACTGTGCGAAGACTGTGCCGTCATTGGTCGGAAAAGGTAATCATTTAGTAGCTTGTGTGAATATATAAGAGATAGCCAAAGGATATAAACCTTTGGCTATTTTTATTCGTAGAAAGTGCGGTGATTTTTGCGTTATTTTCTTAATTTGACTAATTCCACCGCATGATCCGCCCCTTTTTTCAGGATAAGATTGGCTCGTTCTCTGGTGGGTAATATATTTTCTTTTAAATTTAACCCATTAATATTATCCCAAATACTACTCGCCGTTTGAATGGCTTCTTGTTCGGACAAGTTGGCATAATGTTTAAAGTAGGAATTTGGATTATTAAACGCACTTTGACGGAGTTTTAGGAAACGATGAATATACCATTCTTTTAGGCGTTCCTCTTCCGCATCGACATAAATAGAAAAATCCACGAAATCAGATACGAAAGTTTCGGCTTTATTACTAATTTGTAGGACATTTAACCCCTCTAAGATAAGAATATCAGGCTGATTGACCAGATCAAACTGGTCGGCAATAATATCGTAAGTTAAATGAGAATAAATTGGTGCTTTGACATTTGCTTTGCCTGATTTAATATCCGCTAAGAATTGCAGTAGTTTTGGGGTGTCGTAGGAAATGGGAAAGCCTTTTTTATGTAATAGGTTTTTTTCTTGTAAAATATCAAGCGGGTATAGAAAGCCATCTGTAGTAATAAGATCTACTTTTCGCTCTTGAGGCCAATGACTTAATAAGGACTGAATAATTCGAGCTGAGGTGCTTTTGCCAACCGCAACACTTCCTGCAATGCTGATAATATAAGGTACTTTAGGATTTTGCCCGCCTAAGAAGCGATTTAATACGGTTTGGCGGCGTAAATTTTCTTCAATATAATAATTAAGTAAACGAACTAAGGGTAAGTAAATGGTGCTGACTTCATCTAAGGATAGTTCTTCATTAAAGCCTAATAAGGGTTTTAGATCTTGTTCCGTTAATTTCAATGGTACAGATTTTCTTAATTCAGACCATTGCTCACGTTGAAAAGTTAAAAAAGGGCTAAGTGTTTCAGCTATAGAATGAGTAACGTTAGTCACAATAATATCTTCGTTTTATAGGTTTAAAGTCAGTATGTAAAATATACCTTAATCTTCAGCAAAGTGGCACAAGTTTTTAGAAGAAAGTTAAGATTTAAAACAAAATGGTGAAATTCTGCTTGTTTATTAGTCGAATAATAGGAAAATTTTCTTTTTTTATTAAAAAATACTTGTCAGGGCGTAAAATTCCCCTATAATACGCCTCACTTGCTTATGAAGCCGACTTAGCTCAGTAGGTAGAGCAACTGACTTGTAATCAGTAGGTCATCAGTTCGATTCCGATAGTCGGCACCATTTTCATAATCAAGCCATTCATTAGTGGAGGGGTTCCCGAGCGGCCAAAGGGGGCAGACTGTAAATCTGTTGGCTCAGCCTTCGAAGGTTCGAATCCTTCTCCCTCCACCACTTATCAATGAATTTGTTTGATGGACAGATGAATTTAGGACTGCGGGCATCGTATAATGGCTATTACCCTAGCCTTCCAAGCTAGAGATGCGGGTTCGATTCCCGCTGCCCGCTCCAAGTAAGCGCTGATATAGCTCAGTTGGTAGAGCGCACCCTTGGTAAGGGTGAGGTCGGCGGTTCAAATCCGCCTATCAGCACCACTTCTTAATTTCAAATCTATCCTTTATAAACCATAGAAATTAGTTACATTAGGTTAATGTGGTGTTATTGTACCATCGATAACCGTGTTTTTTAGAGGGACTTATTAAAATGTCTAAAGAAAAATTTGAACGTACAAAACCGCACGTTAACGTGGGTACAATCGGCCACGTTGACCATGGTAAAACAACTTTAACAGCAGCCATCACAACCGTATTAGCAAAACACTACGGTGGTGCAGCACGTGCATTTGACCAAATCGACAATGCACCAGAAGAAAAAGCACGTGGTATTACTATCAACACCTCACACGTTGAATACGATACCCCAACTCGTCACTACGCACACGTTGACTGTCCGGGACACGCCGACTATGTAAAAAACATGATTACAGGTGCGGCACAAATGGACGGAGCTATCTTAGTAGTAGCAGCAACAGATGGTCCAATGCCACAAACTCGTGAACACATCTTATTAGGTCGCCAAGTAGGTGTACCATACATCATCGTATTCTTAAACAAATGCGATATGGTAGATGACGAAGAGTTATTAGAATTAGTGGAAATGGAAGTTCGTGAATTACTTTCACAATACGATTTCCCAGGTGACGATACACCAATCGTACGTGGTTCAGCATTAAAAGCGTTAGAAGGTGATGCAGCATGGGAAGAAAAAATTCTTGAGTTAGCCAACCACTTAGATACTTACATTCCAGAACCTGAGCGTGCGATTGACCAACCGTTCTTATTACCAATCGAAGACGTATTCTCAATCTCTGGTCGTGGTACAGTAGTAACAGGTCGTGTAGAACGTGGAATTATCCGTACAGGTGATGAAGTAGAAATCGTAGGTATCAAAGATACAGCGAAAACCACGGTAACAGGTGTAGAAATGTTCCGTAAATTACTTGACGAAGGTCGTGCAGGTGAAAACATCGGTGCATTATTACGTGGTACAAAACGTGAAGAAATCGAACGTGGTCAAGTATTAGCGAAACCAGGTTCAATCACCCCACACACTGACTTCGAATCAGAAGTTTACGTCTTATCAAAAGAAGAAGGTGGACGTCATACTCCATTCTTCAAAGGCTACCGTCCACAATTCTACTTCCGTACAACTGACGTAACAGGTACGATTGAATTACCAGAAGGCGTAGAAATGGTAATGCCAGGCGACAACATCAAAATGTCAGTAAGCCTAATCCACCCAATCGCAATGGACCAAGGTTTACGCTTTGCGATTCGTGAAGGCGGACGTACAGTAGGTGCTGGCGTTGTGGCTAAAATTGTTAAATAATTAACGATTTAGCTAACATAGTTTAGGGGCGTATTATTGAATACGCCCCTTTTTATTATAGCTAGGGTTTATCTAGCTATAATAAAAAAGTGCGGTAAAAAATACCGCACTTTCTCCCAAATATATCAATAGATTAACTATTTCGGTTGCCCCACTGGTAAAATCTCACGACCAAAACTATCATTAATAATATCTGCCGCAGCCAAATAGAATGCACAAAGTGCGGTGATTAAACCTAAATAACCGCCTACATTGACAATACTGTGATTACCTGTTGCATCGCCGATAGCTAACGCATAGAACGTTAAGGTTAAAAAGAAGAAAATTGCTCTCAGGGCTTTAGCTTTCGCCAGTGTGCCTAAAAACATCATTAAGGTAAATGTTCCCCAAGCTCCTAAATACCATGCCACGAATGTTGCAGGTGTTTCGCCTTTGAAGAATGTTACGAATAACGCCCATGACCACCAGAATGCACCATAACTAATAAAAGCAGTGAAACCAAAGGTGTTACCTTTTTTGTATTCAAACATACCCGCGATCATCTGTGCTGTACCGCCAAAAGCAAACGCCATAGCCACCACTAAACCGATACTTTTGGTATCAAACACGCCTGCATTAATTAAACATAATAACCAAGTAGTTAAAGCAAAACCACATAAACCAAGTGGTGCTGGGTTTGCTAAACCGTCTTTTACTGTTGACATAAATTTTCCTTTAAAGAGTGAATAAATAAGGACCAAAAAAGCACGTTAGTATGTCTGATTTTATGTATAAATAAAGGGGCTATGGTTAAATATTTATTATTTTTTAATCAATATGGAGAATTATGTTAAGATTTAGATTGTTTTTTATTTTTATGTGATTTAGGCAAATAATTAATGAGAAAATTATTCCAATGTTTTAAAAAAATAGTTGCTTTACTTGTTGGCTTATTATTAAGTGCAGTAGCTTGCACTAACTTGCATCCGACTTTTGGTGGCTCTCCCGATGAACAGAGTAAGGCAAAAATTAATAAATCGCCAAACTTTAACGGTAAGACTTTTGTTAATTTAGAACCTACGCCAATCGGTTTTCAGAAAACGGCTGATGGTGAAGATACTTCATGGTTAAAACGTATTTTTGAAATTGCCTTTCCCCCTGCTGGAAAGCAGCCTAGTGAACCTTTACCGAGCCTAAAATTAGATATTACTCAGATAGAAAATGGTAGTTTTACGTGGCTTGGACATTCCACGGTATTATTTAAGCTTAATGACAAGATCTTAATCACCGATCCTGTATTTCATCGTGCTTCTCCAATCTTTTTTGGCGGTAAACCTTTTGCCATGACTCATACTCCAAGTGTGGCAGATTTACCAGCCATTGATGCAGTAATAATTTCTCACGATCACTATGATCATCTTGATTATCAAGCTATTCAAGAAATTAACCAAAAAACAACGCATTTTTATGTGCCACTAGGTGTGAAAGGACATTTACAACGCTGGGGTGTACCAGATGAAAAAATTACTGAGTTAGATTGGTATGAACAGGCTCAACTGGGTCAACTCCATTTTACTTTAACGCCATCTCGCCATTTTAGTGGGCGAGGGCTAACCAACCGAAATACTACATTGTGGGGAAGTTGGGTGATTAAATCACCGTTATTAACAGTCTTTTTTAATGGTGATGGGGGATATGGTCAACACTATAAATTGCTGGGTGAAAAATATGGTCCGTTTGACATCGCTTTAATGGAAAATGGAGCTTATGATGCTCATTGGTCTTTGATTCACATGACTCCAGAACAATCAGTACAAGCCACAGTAGATTTAAAAGCAAAAGCTGTTTTGCCGATTCATTGGGCAAAATTTGATTTAGCTAACCATAATTGGCGTGATCCTATTCAACGTTTTTTAAAAGCTGCTGAGAAACAGGATTTCCAAACGGTTACGCCCAAAATAGGGCAAACTTTTACATTGAATAAATTGCCACAGGAAGATTGGTGGTCAGGGGTAAAATAATTTGGTTAAGTAGAAAATGTTAAAAAATGGTTAAAAATTAATTGGCTATCTGTTATTTTTTTGCGTGAATATTTGATCTATGTCAGATTTTATAACTGTTTTTAGGTAAATTGATGCCCAGATTACTCCAAAATGTTATAATTCACTCCAGTGATAATATTTTACAACTTTTAGGAGAAATCATTATGAGTAATGCTGTTGAAAATGCAGTTAGCCCAGCCCAAGCAGAAGTAAATGCACTGGTTGAAAAAGGTTTAGTGGCGTTGGAAGAATTTCGCAAGCTGGACCAAGAACAAGTGGATTATATCGTTGCCAAAGCATCAGTGGCGGCATTAGATAAGCACGGCATATTAGCCATGCACGCTTATGAAGAAACAGGGCGTGGTGTGTTTGAAGATAAAGCCACCAAAAACTTGTTTGCCTGTGAGTATGTCGTGAATAATATGCGTCATCTGAAAACCGCTGGCATAATTAGTGAAGATGACGTGACGGGCATTACCGAAATTGCTGATCCTGTCGGTGTGATCTGTGGTATCACGCCAACCACCAACCCAACATCAACGACCATTTTTAAAGCCTTAATTGCGTTAAAAACCCGTAATCCAATTGTATTTGCATTCCACCCATCTGCTCAACAATCTTCCGCTCATGCGGCTCAAGTCGTGTATGATGCTGCCGTAGCAGCAGGGGCACCAAAAGACTGTGTGCAATGGATTAGCAAACCATCAATGGAAGGCACTTCAGCCTTAATGAAACACCCTGGTATTGCGACGATTCTTGCTACAGGTGGTAATGCTATGGTGGAAGCCGCTTATTCTTGTGGTAAACCAGCATTGGGCGTAGGGGCAGGTAATGTGCCAGCTTATGTAGAAAAATCAGCCAATCTTGAACAAGCAGTGCATGACATTGTGATGTCAAAATCCTTTGATAACGGTATGATTTGTGCATCAGAGCAGGCGGCTATTGTGGATGCAGAAATTTATGATGCCTTTGTCAAAGAAATGAAATCCTATGGCGTTTATTTGGTCAACAAAAAAGAAAAAGCCTTATTAGAAGAATTTATTTTCGGTGTAAAAGCCAACGGTGCGAACTGTGCAGGTGCAAAATTAAATCCAAATGTGGTAGGAAAACCTGCTGCTTGGATTGCGGAACAAGCAGGTTTTACCGTTCCACCAAAAACCAATATTTTATTAGCCGAATGTAAATTAGTCGGTGAAAAAGAACCATTAACCCGTGAAAAATTATCACCTGTGTTAGCGTTATTAAAAGCAAATTCTACTGAAGAAGGTTTAGCCCTTTCAGAAGCTATGGTGAATTTCCACGGTTTAGGTCACTCAGCAGCGATTCACACTAAAAACGCTGATTTAGCCAAAACATTCGGTGAACGAGTGAAAACCATTCGTGTCATTTGGAACTCACCATCAACCTTTGGTGGTATCGGTGATGTGTATAACTCTTTCTTACCATCTTTAACACTCGGCTGTGGTTCGTACGGTAAAAACTCCGTCGGTAACAACGTAAGTGCGGTGAATTTAATTAATATTAAACGTGTGGGCAGACGGAGAAATAATATGCAATGGTTTAAAGTTCCATCAAAAATTTACTTTGAACGTGATTCAATTCAATACTTAAAATCAATGAAAGATGCGGAAAAAGTGATGATTATCACTGACCGTTCAATGGTGGATTTAGGCTTTGTCGATCGCATTACCGATCAACTCCGTCAACGCCGTAATAAAGTCACTTATCAATTATTCTGTGATGTCGAGCCAAACCCAAGCATTGAAACCGTCCGCCGTGGTACAGACTTAATGCGGAGTTTCCAACCAGATACTATCATCGCCTTGGGTGGTGGTTCTCCGATGGACGCAGCGAAAGTAATGTGGTTATTCTATGAACAACCAGAAGTGGATTTCCGTGATCTCGTACAAAAATTCATGGATATTCGTAAACGTGCGTTCAAATTCCCACAATTAGGGCGTAAAGCGAAATTTGTCGGTATTCCAACCACATCAGGCACAGGCTCTGAAGTTACCCCATTTGCGGTGATCACCGATGGTGATATTAAATACCCATTAGCGGATTACTCATTAACCCCAACCATTGCCATTGTTGACCCAGCATTAGTCATGTCAGTGCCTTCTCACGTTGCAGCGGACACAGGCTTAGACGTATTAACCCACGCCACCGAAGCCTACGTTTCTATCTTAGCCAATGATTTTACTGACGGTTTAGCCTTGCAAGCCATCAAATTGGTATTTGAAAACCTTGAAAAATCCGTGAAAGAATTTGACGAAGTGGCACGCGAAAAAATGCACAACGCTTCAACCATGGCGGGTATGGCATTCGCTAACGCATTCTTAGGTATCAGTCACTCCATGGCACACAAAATCGGCGGTAAATTCCATACCATTCATGGTCGTACAAATGCAATCTTGTTACCACATGTTATTCGCTATAATGGTACTCGCCCAACCAAAGTGGCAACTTGGCCAAAATACACCAGCTACATTGCGGATAAACGCTATCAAGACATCGCAAAAATCTTAGGTTTACCAGCCTCTACCCCAGAGCAAGGTGTTGAATCTTATGCGAAAGCAGTTCATGATTTAGCGATTCGTTGCGGAATAAAAATGTCGTTGCGTGATCAGGGCGTAGATGAACAAGCGTTCTTAGCCGCTCGCCGTGAATTGGCATTACACGCTTATGAAGATCAATGCACCCCAGCTAACCCACGTTTAGCCATGGTGGAAGATATGGAAGAAATTATGACCAAAGCCTATTATGGTGATGAGAAGTAATTTCTAAAAATTTATAAAAAATACACCGCACTTTGTCGGATTAGATAAACAATCCAAAAGTGCGGTGTTTTTTATTCACCATTTCTAAAATCCCCCAACTCCGCTTCCAATTGCCCCACAGTGGGTAAACTGCTTTGCAGATCTTCCGGTAAATTCCGCACTAAGGCATATTCCGCCACGCCTATCGGTTTATCAATACCTGACAACGCATATTCTGCTACTAAGCGATTTTGGGTACGACACAGCAATAAACCAATGGTTGGATTATCATCGTCCGCCTTAATTTGAGCATCTACTGCAGCCAAATAAAAATTTAATTGCCCTGCGTGTTCGGGTTTAAATGCAGTGGCTTTGAGTTCTACCACCACATAGCTTTTTAAGCGTGTATGATAAAACAATAAATCAATAAAAAACTCATCACCATTAACTTCCAAGCGGTATTGTCGCCCGATATAGGCAAATCCGCTGCCAAGTTCAAGCAAAAAGCGAGTAACATGACGCACTAAGGCATCTTCAATATCTCGCTCTTGGGCATCTTCTCCCAAGCCTAAAAAGTCAAATAAATAAGGATCTTTTAAGCTTTCTTGGGCTAAATTCGCATAAGTGTCTGGTAATCGCTGATTGAAATTCGTTACTGCCTTGCCTTGGCGTGCATACAATTTATTTTTAACTTGCACTTCTAAGGTGGTGCGAGACCAATTTTCGCTCAATGCTTTTTGCACATAAAACAAACGTTCATCAACCGACTTCAATTTATTGATAATTAAGACATTATGCCCCCAAGGTAATCGTGCAACAGCCTGTTGCACAAATTCAAAATCCGTCCATGTCTCGGCAAACGTTCGCATATATTTAAGATTACGCAGAGAAAACCCTTTCATATCAGGAAAGGCTTCTCGTAAATCACGCCCCAAGCGGTCAATGACTTTGCTGCCCCAACCTTGCTGTGCCTGACGTTGCAAAATTTCTTGCCCAATCTGCCAATACAGGCAAACCAACTCGGTATTCACCGCTAACACTGCTCGTTGCCGTGCATGGCTTACTTGTTGTTTAATTTGGGAAAGCCATTGAGTGTAATCACTTGGTAGGGGGTGGTCTTGTGTATTCATATTATCTTGGTGGTATGACTAAAAAGGATTATATTGTGAACATTATAGAGGTAATAATTTAACAAAGTCAATTTGTTACCGCTCGTATATACGGTGAACGGAGGATATTTTCGTGTATGATTATATGCAGTTGGGCAGCGAAACAGTTGTATTTTTCAGGCTGCCTGAAAAAACAGGCTGAAAAATCACCGCACTTTGCGGGATTAAGCAAAGGTGCGGTATTTTCTAACTTATTTTTATCCTAACTATACCCCATCAATCTCAACAGTTCCTTAGTATAATCAATGGCTTCGGTGCGATTTGCTACGCCGATTTTTTGGTATAGATTGCGGATATGGGTTTTGGTGGTGGTAATCGCAACTTGCAATTCTTCTGCAATATGTTCATTGTTATAACCTGAATAAATCAGCCCTAATACTTGCCATTCTCGCTGGGTTAGTGGGCTGATTTTAAGCAATTCAGGGACTTCAGGATTTTTCAATAAACGTTCTACAAATTGCTCATCAAAATGGGCAAATTTATGCCGATAGTGCTGATTGATACTGCGTAAAATAAATTGGGCTTTATGTTGGGTAAATTCGTCTAATACATTGCTTAATTGCAAGAGTTGACGAATTTGTTGTGCCATAATATCGCCTTCAAGCACAAACGCACTGATAAAATTCGTTTGTTTGGTTAAGCGAAGTGCTTCAAGCAAATCTGTTTGAGCCAGATTTTTCTCATTTTGTAAGAAATACAGACGGTTACGCAATATTAATGCTCGATTTAAATCACTGGTTAAATTGAGTTGCTGGGCGGTTGCAATGATGCGATCTAAAATCTGTTTCGCTTGGCTAAATTCACCTAGTGCAATGTACGCTCGGGCAATACTTCGCCATTGCTCTTGGCTAAAATGATTGCGATCGGTGTGGGGTTGTTTACTTTGAATTAACCAGTTCTGCATGGCTTCAAGATTATTATTCATTTGATATAACAATACTTTGGCAGAATCAGCATTGGCTAACCAGTCATCATGATAATCGTGCATACCTTGTAAAATATCTAAGCCTTTAATCAACCGATCAGCGTTATCTAAATCACCACGCACCAGCGAAATTTTGCTTAATAGCGTCACACATTGTAATTTATCAGAGGCTTTATTTAGAATTTGAATGCCCGCATTTGCCATGGCTTCAGCTTTATCAAGATTGTACCATTCCCACAAGATACGCCCTTTTAAGCGGAGCAAAAACTCATACATGGGAATCTTTTGTAGATGATTTTCTTTCACAAACAGGGTGGCTTTATCCAACATATCATAGGCGGCTTGCAAAAAGCCCTGTGCCATTAAAATTTCTGATTGTTGTAACAGCGACCATAAAATATGATGATAAGTATGGTGATGACGTGCCATTTTTTCAGTGTGTTGTTGGATTTTTAAGGCTTGCTCCAGATTACCATAACAATGATGTGCTTCACCGATAATAGAATTGGCTACAATTTGTGCATAATAGGCGTTTTCGGGTAAATCGGCTTGTGCTTTTGATGCAAGGGATAACGCCGTATCTTCATTGCCGTCATTAATGGCAACCTGTGCCAATAATACATCAAATTCCGCCTGATTTTCTTTGCTTAATTGAATGTTATTTTGCTGTAATGCTTGTTTAAATTGGCTAAAAATACCGATTACTTCATTATGTCGATGTTGACTTTGAGCCAGCCATGCCTTGAGTAAGACTAAATTTGGCTGTTGCATAAATTCGTCTTCATTTAGGCATTGTAAACTTTCTTCCAATAATTGCAGTTCGCCATGATGAAATAAATCCCAAGCATGTTGATTTAGAATGGATAATAAAATTGAACGATTTTCTAATTGCATCGCATGATATAAGGCTTCGGTGATATAACCCAATTTTAACCATGCTTCTGCTGCCCGTTGATGAAGATCTTGCAATTCTTCGCCTAATTCGGTTTGGCAACATTGCCATAAAAACGTGGCAAATAAAGGGTGAAAACGCCACCAGTTATCTTCGGAATCCATTTGATGTAAGAATAAACCTTGTTTTTCTAACTCTTCTAAGGATTTGCGGCTATTGGTTACACCCGTTAAATGTTGTACTAATGCTTCATTCATGGAACGCAGCACGGAACATTGGAGCAAAAATTTGCGAGCTGTCTGATCGAGCTTATTTAGCACTTCATCATTTAAATATTCATTGATATGGGAATTATTTAACTTGGCTAACCGTTTGGCAGCGTCCTGTAATGAGGTGTTTTGTTGCTTAACGGATAGGCTAATTAATTGTAAGGCGGTCGGCCAACCTTCTACTTCATCGCAAAGTGCGGTGATTTCTGGTTCAATTAATTCTGCATCAAGACGAGATTGGAAAAAAGCAATACTTTCTTGATGATTAAAAGGTAATTGACCCGCATCAATTTCTAATAATTGTTCTTGCACTCTCAAATTGGCAATGCCTAACGGTGGCACGGAGCGAGAAAGCAAAATCAATGTCATATTATCGGACTGATGACGAATCCAATATTTTAATGCTTCGTGAATATCTTCATTTTCAATTAAATGATAGTCATCTATAATCAAATAGAAATGCCCTTTTAAGCCAGCAATCTTAATTAACAGCTGATCGAATAAGGTAAATAAACTGGCTTGATGATTGAATTGCCCATCTTCTATTATGGGCTGTTCTGCATTAATCGCTTGGCTAAGAGCTGCACAAAAATAGGTGGCAAAACGTTCGGGATTATTGTCACTTTCATCTAGCGAATACCAACCCACATTTTTGGGTTGTTGTGAATTAATCCACTGAGAAATTAACGTGGTTTTACCATAACCCGCAGGTGCATTAATCAGCACCAAAGGATATTCACAGGCTTTATCTAATAATTGTATTAAACGCTCTCGAATCACGCTATTTTGTAAGCGGTAAGAACAAATCAGTTTTGATGGAATGAGCATATATTTAAGGTATCCAGTTGGTGTAGGAGAATACGGTTTCTCTACTTCTTTATAGTCATACTACGAAGATTATAGCAAGGATGATTTATTTTTACATTGATCCAAGATAATGAAACATAGAGATTTAATAAAAATTTATGGAGTTGCTATGTTACAAAACCAATTTACTCAGGCATCATTTGATACTGTCGTGCAAAAATACTGCCGTTATTTTGATGTGGACAGTGCCGAACAGTTTTCTTTGAGCCAATGGTATCAAGTGTTAGCCGAAGGGAGCCTTGCTTTAGCTTATGCCAAACCAGCACAAAAAAAGGCGGATACTCGCCACGTCAATTATCTTTCTATGGAGTTTCTTATCGGGCGATTAACGGGCAATAACCTGATGAATTTAGGCTATTACCAGCAAGCCAAAGCCTATTTAGCCAACTATGGAGTAGAAATCGTTGATGTGTTAGAACAAGAACGTGATCCTGCATTGGGGAATGGTGGTTTAGGTCGATTAGCTGCCTGTTTCTTAGATTCTATGGCAAGTCTTGGACAACCTGCCACAGGCTATGGTTTGCATTACCAATACGGTTTATTCAAACAAGCCTTTGAAAACGGCGTACAAAAAGAAAGTGCAGATTTTTGGGGACGCAATGATTACCCGTGGCAAAGCCACAATCCAGCCAAAACCCAATTAGTGGGATTTGGGGGCAAAATTCAGTGCATTAAAGATGATAAATACGAATGGCAACCTGCATTGACCATTCAAGGTAAAGCCTATGATCTGCCTGTGGTGGGTTATCAAAATGATGTCGTGCAGCCTTTACGTTTATGGCAAGCGGATAACGATCAAACCTTTAGCTTTGAGAAATTTAATGACGGTAAATTCTTGCTTGCGGACAAAGAAATCGTTAATGCGGCTGCCTTAACCCAAGTGTTATACCCGAATGACAACCATAAAGCAGGGCAAAAACTCCGCTTAATGCAACAGTATTTCCACTGTGCTTGTTCAGTGGCGGATATTTTAGCTCGTCATTTGGCACAAGGTCATCGCCTACAAGACTTTGCTAAATATCAAGTGATTCAATTAAATGATACCCACCCAACTCTGGCTATTCCAGAATTAATGCGAGTGTTATTAGATGACTATAATTTAAGCTGGGATCAGGCTTGGGAAATTTGTTCAAACACCTTTGCTTACACCAATCACACCTTATTACCCGAAGCCTTGGAACAATGGGATCAACGCCTATTTAAACAATTATTACCACGTCATTTCCAGATTGTGGATAAAATCAATCGTTTATTCCAGCAAAAAGTGCGGTCAGAATTTGGTGAAAATCCACAAGTTTGGGAAAAATTGGCGATTTTATTTGATTATCGGGTTCGCATGGCAAATCTTTGTGTGGTCACTTGCTTTAAAGTCAATGGAGTGGCTCAAATTCATTCGGATTTATTGGTGACGGATTTATTCCCTGAATATCATAAAATCTTCCCAACCAAATTCTGTAATGTGACCAATGGTATCACGCCACGCCGCTGGATTCGTCAAGCTAATCCAAAATTAAGTGATTTATTAGACCGCACTTTACAAACAGATTGGACTAAAAATCTTGAACAATTACAGGGTGTTGAGAAATATGTGGCAGATAGTGGTCTCCGTACCGAATATCGCCAAATTAAACAACATAACAAAGCGATATTGAGTGCGGAAATTAAACAGACCCTTGGTTTAAGCGTAAATGAAGATGCCATTTTTGATGTGCAAATTAAACGTTTCCACGAATACAAACGCCAACATTTGAATTTACTCAATATTATTGCGACCTATCAACAGCTTAAAGATAATCCAAATATGCCGTTCACGCCACGTTTATTTGTCTTCTCAGGCAAAGCGGCACCAGGCTATTATTTGGCGAAGAATATTATTCATGCCATTAATAACGTGGCACAAGTGATTAATCATGATAAGCAAATGAAAGATAAATTACAGGTCGCATTTTTGCCAGATTATCGCGTCAGTCTGGCGGAAAAAATTATTCCCGCCGCTGATGTGTCGGAACAAATTTCCATGGCAGGTAAAGAAGCCTCAGGGACGGGCAACATGAAACTCGCCTTAAATGGGGCATTAACCCTTGGTACATTGGACGGTGCTAATGTGGAAATCGCCCAGATGGTCGGTGCAGAAAATATTTTCCTGTTCGGTCATACGGTAGAAAGTGTCCGCGAACTGTTGGCACAAGGTTATGACCCGAAAGCCTATTATCAACAAAATCCCGTGTTAAAAAGTGCGGTGGATTTTTTAACCAAAGGGGCAGTGTGCCAAGGCAATAAGGCGATGTTCAAATTGATGATCGACAGCTTAATAGAACGTGATCCGTTCTTAGTGTTGGCGGATTTTGATAGCTATATGGTAGCTCAACAACGCATTGGACAGGCTTATTTAGACAGGGAAGCATGGTTACACAGTTGTATTTTGAATACGGCTCGGCTTGGTATGTTCAGTTCTGACCGTTCCATTCGAGATTATCAACAACGTATTTGGTTGAAATAACAACGTTTTCCCCTGTTACAGCAGGGGAAAATAAGGGGAATATGATGACAACAATATTGAATAAACAATGCCAACAAGCAGGTATTTTGCCGTATTTTTTTGATGAAAGGGGATTAAAAGTTCCCCCTAAAACGGAAGTGAAAAAGCGGTTACTCAAAGCGTTTGAAAATAATTTCTCGCAACATTCATTGTTGCCAACGGTGAAAATATTTTGCCAAAAAACACCGCACTTTTTCCCATTAAATACCACCAATCAACGTGAACACATACAGGGAAAATGGCAGCTTTGGTTAGAAAATCAGACTGAACCTTTGCAAGGCAAAATCAAACGCAATGCGATTCCGTTACCGCAAAATTTACCACTGGGCTATCATCAATTACAATTAACCGTAGGCAAACAACAATGGCAATGCGTGCTGATTATCGCCCCTGAACGTTGTTATCAGCCGATTGAACTGCTGGAACACAAAAAATTATGGGGAACCTTTTTACAGCTTTATACCTTAAAATCAGCAACCAACTGGGGGATCGGCGATTTTGGTGATCTAAAACAATTTATCCAACAGCTCGAGCCTTATCAAGCAGATTTTTTAGGCTTGAATCCGATTCATGCACTCTTCCCTGCCAATCCTGAATCTGCCAGTCCTTACAGCCCATCTTCACGCCGTTGGTTAAATATTGCTTATATTGACATCGGAAGCCTAGTGGAATTTCAACAAAGCCAAGCAGCACAAGCGTGGTTTAACTCCGATGAAATTCAACAAAAATTAACCGCACTTCGAGCCACAGATTGGATTAACTATGCGGATGTTATGCCGTTAAAATTAACAGGATTGCGTTTTGCTTTTCAGCAAGTGGATAAAGAAAATCCTGCTTTCATCAAGTTTTTACAAAAAAGCGGTGAAAGTCTGCAAGTACAAGCAACCTTTGATGCGTTACACGCCCATTTGAGCCAGCACTTTTCTGAACAATGGGGTTGGGATTTTTGGGCGAAAGCGTATCAAGATTTTAACTCGCCAGCCGTGCAACAATTCCGCCAGCAACATCAACAGGATATTTTGTTTTACAGTTGGTTACAATTTATTGCTGATCAACAACTGGCAGAATGTGATGCTTTGTGTAAAGCACAAGCGATGCCAATCGGTTTATACCGTGATTTAGCGGTCGGCGTAACGGGTAATGGGGCAGAAACTTGGAATAATAAAACCTTATTTTGCCTAAATGCTTCTGTCGGCGCACCACCCGATGTACTTGGACCGCAAGGGCAAAATTGGGGATTAACGCCGTTCAATCCACACATTTTGCAACAACAAGCCTATCGTCCGTTTATTGAATTAGTCAGATCTAATATGCAACACTGCGGTGCGTTACGCCTTGATCATATTATGTCTTTATTGCGTTTATGGTGGATTCCGAAAGGGGATAGTGCGGTCAACGGGGCTTATATCCGTTATCCAGTGGACGACTTAATTGCGATTCTGGCACTTGAAAGCCAGCGTCATCAATGCACCATCATCGGTGAAGATTTAGGCACGGTACCAAAAGAAATTGTCAGCAAATTACGCAATGCAGGTATTCTCTCTTACAAAATCTTTTATTTTGAATTTGACCAACAAGGACAAAGCCGAGATTTACAACAATATCCTTATCAAGCCATGACAACCCTAAGTACCCACGATTTACCCACCATTAACGGTTATTGGCGTGGTTATGATTTTGAGTTGGGACAACGTTTTGGCGTTTATCCAAACCCACAAATTTTGGCGGTGTTACAAAAAGAGAGAATTCAAGCCAAAAGCAAAATCTTGCAACGCTTGCAACAAGCAGATATAGACATTGAACAGGGGATTGATGAAACCCTTGATTCTCAAGTAAGCAAAACATTCAATCATCAATTACAACGCTATGTGGCTAAGGTAAGCAGTGCATTATTTGGTTTACAACCCGAAGATTGGTTAGATATGACCGAACCTGTTAATATCCCCGGCACCAGTACGCAGTACGCTAATTGGCGGCGGAAATTAACTAAAAATATTGATGCGATTTTTGCCGATCGGGAGATTCAGGCGTTGTTGATTGGGGTGAAACAGCAGCGGTTAGGTTAATATAGGGGTAAACCGTACTTTGCGATCTGTACCTAAAAAGTTGGCTTTTCCAACTACTAAGGTGAAGATCTTATTATTTTAAATTCTTCTAGCAAAAGAATACAAGGGCGTGTGGACATTTAGTCAACGAGAAAAATGCCCTATCAAATAGAGTGTATTTACAATTTTACGTTTATTATTGAGCAATTTGCCAAACTCACTAATACGTTCAATTTTTCCCGAAATTCTCTGTTGCCGTTGAGCCTGTTCATCGGCTAATAGCTTTTGTTGCAAGGCTTTTAAGGCATTGATTTGGAGTTCAAGTTGTGAGTTCAGATCTTCCATAGATTAGATTTAGTCTTATTTGATATTTATATTCATTTATGTATCATATATGATATATTTTGGTATTGGAGGACCTTTTTGGGTTAGTTATTTTATCTTTATTACAACAATGTTTCTTTTATGTATGATTATAGATGAATAACTAAAAGAATGATCGAATATTTTAATAGTTTAGAAAATAAATTTCTTTTAAACTACAGTCAATTCTTTGACAAAATAGCGTACCTCACAATGCAAGACAACAAAATAAGAAAACAACCTTTTAACTCTGCTTTACTCGCAGATATCACCCAAAGCGAACGGGGCAATTATCAAGATTTTTTGATTGATCGTCCTGAAGGAATGACAGGGTTTATGTTGCAACTGACTACCTTTGGCAAAGGCATGGTATTTGATGGTGAAAGGATCTTTGAAGTAGAACGAGGGCAATTATTGTTATTTTCGCCCCAAGCAGTACAACATTATCAACGTCAGCCTGAATCACAATTTTGGCATTATAAATGGATTTATTTTTCGCCGAAACCACAATGGCTTAAATGGCTGCAGTGGCGTGATAGTTCGGCTGGGATTTATCAGCTTAAACTGCAAGATAACCAACATTTACAAGAAATTAGCCAGCTTTTTAGCAAAATTGCCGATGAATTAAATGAAAATCAAGCCATTTCACAAGAACTCACAGAAAGTTTATTGGAATATTTGCTGATTAAATGTTTTTCAGCGGAACAAACCAAGGTCAATAATAGCCTTGATCAACGTATTGTGCAGGTATGTTCCTTTATTAATGAGCAACTTGCCGAGCCTTTAGAGATTGACACCCTCGCCCAACAAGTCTATTTATCTTCTTCAAGATTATCCCATTTATTTAAGCAGCAAATGGGCGTGAGTTTAGTTCAATATAAAGAAATGCAACGTATCACAGAAGCCAAGAAGTTACTCTATTTCTCTAATATGTCTGTATCAACCATAGCAAAATCAATTGGTTATGATGATGCTTTGTATTTTTCAAAAGTTTTCAAAAAACACACCGCACTTTCTCCCATTCAATTTCGCCACTTAGAACGGAATAAAAATCTTTAAAATGTGATCTATCTCTCAATTTGAGATTTGTAGCAGAATATTCCATGTCAATAACGGAAATTTACATAGCTTTTTGCTTAATAAGCCCTAAGATAAATCTATCCTTAATTGGATAAACAACTCACTTCATCAATTTTAAAGAGGAAAGTCTTATGAAGAAATTGACATTTAAACCCATCTTGTTAGCAGGTTTATTCTCCCTTATCTGCAGTTCAGCGTTGGCAACCGATATCGTCAATATAGCCAAAATTGACGGTATGCCGTGGTTTAACCGAATGGGTGAAGGTGTGGTGCAAGCAGGTAAAGACAATAATGTGAATGCCTATCAAGTCGGTCCATCAAATACGGATGCACCGCAACAAGTTAAACTTATTGAAGATTTAATTGCGAAAAAAGTGAATGCTATTAGTATCGTGCCAAATGATGCTAGTGCATTAGAACCTGTATTGAAAAAAGCGAAACAAAATGGAATAGTGGTTTTAACTCATGAATCATTGGGTCAACCTAGTGCAGATTGGGATTTGGAAATTATTGATAACGAACAATTTGCCGCAGATTATGTAGAAGAAGTTGCTAAAAATCTAGGTGGTAAAGGCGGTTATGTGATTTATGTCGGAGGTCTAACTGTACCACAACATAATCTTTGGGCAGATCTTTTTGTGAAATATCAAAAAGAGCATTATCCAGATTTATACGAAGTAACGAGCCGTATGCCTGTCGCTGAAAATATTAATGATGCACGCCGTACGACCCTAGATTTAGTTAAAGCTCATAAGGATTTAAAAGCCGTTATTTCCTTTGGTTCACAAGGACCAATCGGTGCTGGCTTGGCTGTAAAGGAAAAACGTTTACAAGACAAACTTAGCGTATTTGGCATGATGATTCCTTCACAAGCAGCATCCTTAATTAAATCAGGTCATATTACTATGGGAATTACCTATGATCCTGCTAGCTCGGGTTATGCTTTGGCAACCATTGCCAATAAATTGGTTAAAGGTGAACCCATTACTGACGGTATGGAAATTCCCAGCGTAGGGAAAGTCAAAGTCGATCAGGAGAAAAAATTACTCCAATTTCATAATGTCTTGAAAGTGACCAAAGAGAATATTGATCAGTTGTATTAAGTCTGTTTTATAACGCCCTATCCTTTGGGATAGGGTGATAATCTCAAACAGGGGGGAATATGGCATTTATTGTAATGAACAATATCAATAAAACTTTTAATGGTGTGAAAGCATTAAATGATGTTTCATTTTCATTAAATTATGGTGAAGCACTTTGTTTGGCTGGGCAAAATGGCTGCGGGAAATCAACGCTGATCAAAATTTTGTCAGGGGTTTATCAGCCTGATGCAGGAGCAGAGATTCAAATTGGGGCAAGTCAATACAGTCAATTAAATCCTGTTGATGCCATTAATAAAGGGATTCAAGTTATCTATCAAGATCTTGCCTTATTCCCCAACTTAACGGTAGCAGAAAATATCGCTATTCACGCCTATCATCAATTCAGTTGGCGACATTCTCAACAACAAAAACAGCTTGCTACACAGACCTTAGATAGTATAAATGCCCATATTGATGTGGATGCTTTGGTTGAGAATCTACCTGTCGCCAAACAACAACTGGTGGCGATTTGTCGAGCATTAGCTCAAAATGCAAAATTATTAATTATGGATGAACCCACCGCATCATTGACTGCCAAAGAAGTGCGAGATTTGTTAGATGTAGTGATGAAATTGAAGAGTAAAGGTATTAGCATTATTTTTATTAGTCATAAGCTCAATGAAGTGATGACTGTTTCCGATAACGTGTTAGTACTAAAAGATGGCAATATGGTGGGGAAATATCCGATTAGCGAAATGGATGAAAAACGACTTGCTTTTTTAATGACAGGATTAATGATTGAAAATCAGCAAATTGCATACAAAGATTTTTCTCTGTTTCAACCTGTATTCGCCGTGAAAGGCTTAACTAAGGCTCATCAATTCCAGAATATCTATTTTCAGTTACACGCAGGCGAAATAATTGCTATTACAGGTTTATTAGGTTCAGGGAGAACTGAACTGTGTTTAAGCCTATTTGGCATTGAACAAGCAGACAGTGGCGAAATTTGGTTAGATAACAAACAAGTTAAATTTAACAGCAACCGAGATGCTATTCAACAAGGTATTGCTTATGTATCAGAAGATCGTATGGATATTGGCTTGATGATGGAAGAATCTATTGGGAATAACATTATTTCCACGGTATTTAATCAAATTGCCAATAAATTTGGAATCATTTCTACCTCTAAATCTGATGCCTATATTCAGCAATTAATTGAACAGTTAAAAATCAAAGTGGCAGATGCCAATTTGCCTGTCAACACGTTATCAGGTGGTAATGCCCAACGTGTATCTATTGCCAAATGGCTTGCTATTGCACCACGTATTATTATTTTAGACTCACCAACTATTGGGGTAGATATTGCCAACAAACAAGGCATTTTTACCATTATTAGAAAATTGGCAAAACAAGGCATAGCCGTGATTTTCGTAACGGATGAAATCTCTGAAGCCTATTATAACAGCCATAAAATTTTAGTGATGAAACAAGGGAAAATTGTAGGCGAATTTATCTCAACCCAAACTACAGAAAAAGAACTTGAAGGGGTGATTTATGAACAGACTAAATAATCATATTCTTGGGCTTTTGGTGATTTTATTGGCTATTATTTTAACCATTTTTACTGCGGACTTCGCCACGGTCGGTAATATTTACGATCTGATTAATAATTATGCGATGTTAATGATTTTGGCGTGTGGCTTGTATGTGGTATTGCTTTCAGGTGGCATAGATATTTCCTTTCCTGCCATGACGATTATTACCCAATATGTGATGATTAATGTGATTTCGCATTATGATGTGGGCTTTATCACGATGTTTATCACATCAAGTGCGGTGGGAATTTTGTTAGGTTTTCTCAATGCTATTTTAGTTAATAAGCTCAACGTACCATCATTGATTATCACCATTTCTACTTTGAATATTTTCTATGGTGCATTGCTTTACCTGACTAAAGGAGTATGGCTGTATGATTTTCCTCAATGGTTTCAACAAGAAATCATATTCTTTAAACAGACAACCGTAGATGGTGTGGAATATGGGCTTTCTTTTCAAGCAATTATCATGCTTATTGCGATTAGTTTAACAGGTATCATTACGCAAAAATTAAGCATTGGTCGCAAAATTTATGCCCTAGGGGGAAATCAGGAATCTACAATGCGAATGGGCTTTAATATTTTGACCTTACATCTTTTTGTTTATGGTTATATGGGATTGATGTCAGGTTTGGCAGGGATTGTACAATCCTATACAGTACAATCTGTCGCTCCCGATTCGTTGTTAGGTTATGAACTCACTACACTTGCAGCAGTAGTGCTTGGTGGAGCAAGTTTGTCAGGCGGAAAAGGTACATTGTTGGGTATTGTGATGGGTGTAGTGTTATTGGCAATGATTCAAAATGGCTTGAATTTATTAAATGTTTCATCCTATTGGCAAACCATTATTACAGGCTTGATTATTATTACTAGCGTGAGTGCAACCGCATTTGCCAATCGTAAGCATTAGGGGGCAAAGATGAAAAGTCTAGATCAATCCATTAAATATTTAATGCTGTTGTTTATCGGGGTGATAGCTTTATTTGCGATACTTTTACCCAAAGTGTTTTGGTCATTGGATAACCTACAATCTATGGCTTCCCAAATGGCTATTCTCGGTATTTTAACCTTGGCTATGGCAATCCCAATGCTTACAGGGGGTATTAATCTTGCTATTATTGCCACAATGAACGCTAGTGCATTAATTCTCGCCTATTATGTGACCCAATATCACGGTATCAGTTATTTATTGATCGGTTTATTATTAAGCCTTGTTTGTGCAATGATAATTGGCTTAATCAATGGCTATCTTATTGCATTTATTATGGTTTCCCCAATTTTAGCTACGCTTGGAACCATGACTTTAATTAACGGGATTAATATCTTGTTGACTAACGGCTCAACCATTGCCAATTTCCCTGAAAGTATTTTGCAATTACATACTTTACATTTGGCAGGGATTCCGTTGCCTGTGTATATTTTTGCCTTATTTGCCTTGTTAATCTGGTTTATTTTGGAAAAAACCACGCTCGGCAAAGCCATTTATTTTATTGGCAACAATGAAAAAGCCTCCGCTTATTCAGGAATTAATACCAAAAAAGTGATTATTCTCGTTTATGTGATTTCTTCGCTTTTGTGTGCTGTTGCTTCGGTATTAATGATGGCAAAACTTAATTCTGCTAAAGCCTCTTATGGTGATTCTTATTTGTTGATTTCTATTCTTGCTTCTGTTTTAGGTGGCATTAACCCTGATGGTGGAAAAGGTAAATTGCTTGGCATTATTATGGCATTGATTTTATTACAACTAGTAGAAAGTGGTTTAAATATTCTTGGCGTAAGCAGTTATATCACCTTGATTTTATGGGGTGTTTTATTGATTTTATTTATCTTCCTACAAAAATATAAGATTTTCAAATAAGGGAATAACATGAACAACGAAAAACAACTCATCGAAAATGGCAATGCTGTGATTGGTATTGAACTGGGTTCTACTCGGATTAAAGCAGTGTTAATTGATAATAAAGGGACGATTTTAGCCACGGGTGGCGAAAATTGGGAAAATCATTTGATTGATGGCATTTGGACGTATCATCAAGATGAAATTTGGCAAAAATTGCAACTTGCCTACGCTGATCTTGCCAAAACCGTAAAAGAAAAATACAAAGTGATACTGACTCAGGTCAAAGCCATTGGCGTGAGTGCGATGATGCACGGTTATTTGGTGTTTGATAAAGATGGCAATCAGTTGGTGCCATTTCGCACTTGGCGGAATAATATTACGCTCCAATCTTCACAAGAATTGACTGCACTTTTTCAATATCCCATTCCGCAACGTTGGAGCATTGCTCATTTATATCAAGCCTTGCTGAATAAGGAATCTCATCTTAATCAAATTGATTATCTCACCACGCTGTCGGGCTATGTACATTGGCAATTAACAGGTGAGCGAGTATCAGGAATTGGTGATGCGTCTGGTATGTTTCCCATTGATACGGATCGGTTGGATTACAATCAACAGATGCTAGAACAGTTTGATCAGCATATTGAACCTTACCAACTGCGGTGGAAAATCAACGAGATTTTGCCGAAAGTGCGAGTGGCTGGGCAATCCGCTGGCAAGCTGACTGAGAAAGGGGCGTTATTACTTGATCCTACAGGCAATTTGCAAGCAGGCATTCCCCTTTGTCCGCCCGAAGGGGACGCAGGTACAGGAATGATTGCCACCAACTGCATTAAGGAAAAAACGGGCAACATCTCCGCTGGCACGTCCGCTTTTGCGATGATTGTGTTGGAAAAATCCTTGTCTAAACTTTACCCCGAATTAGATATTGTCACCACGCCAGCAGGTAAATTAGTGGCAATGGCACACGCCAATAATTGCACAACGGAAATCAATGCGTGGGTGAATTTATTCGGTGAATGTCTGCAACTGTTCGGCAACAAAATTCAAAAAGAAGAATTATTTGAAACCCTGTTTTTACATTCTTTGCAAGGGGATTTAGATTGTGGCAATTTACTGGCTTATGGCTTTCATTCAGGTGAACACAATGTGGGATTATCCGAAGGCTGTCCGCTATTTTTGCACCCCGTGAATGGCAAATTTAATCTAGCGAATTTTATCCGAGTGCAACTCTACACTGCTTTCGGTGCAATGAAGTTGGGTATGGATATTCTTATTGAACAAGAAAAAGTCAATATCACCCGAATTTTAGGTCATGGTGGTATTTTCAAAACCGAAAATGTGGCACAAAAAATCTTGGCATCCGCATTAAATACCCCATTAGCTACGATGAATACGGCATCGAATGGTGGGGCTTGGGGCATTGCGTTATTGGCAAATTATCTAAATAAAGATTATGCAAATTATACGTTGGAAAATTATTTGGATCAGGTTATTTTTAAAGATATCCCTATGAGTTTGATTCAACCTGAAGAAGAAATTAATGAAGGTTATCGGCGGTTTATGGCGAGATATACGCAAGGAATTGAGATCGTTAAACATATAACAATATTAGGAATATAGAGTACTAATAATATTAAGCGACATAACCCATAAATATTATGTCGCTTATTTTTTAAGCCATCAACAACCTAACAATCCTGCCCACCATATTTCTCATCACGCAACATGGCACGCACGGCGTGATCAAAGTCTTTTAACACCTGATCGGCATTTTCTGCATTCACGCCTTTGGCATCTAAATAGAATTTGATTTTTGGTTCGGTACCAGATGGACGGACAATTAAGCGGCTGCCGTTATCTTGGATAAAGACCAAAATATCATTTTGGCGTTCGGTTTTTAAGTGATCGATTACCTGTACAACGGTATGCTCACCAATTTGAGTTGGTGGATTTTGGCGAAGTGCGGTCATTAATTCGCCTATTTTGCTTAAATCGCTGACACGAATAGAAATTTGACCACTGACATAGGCACCAAATTCTTGGGTGAATTCTGCGATATAATCAGCAAGGGTTTTGCCTTGTTGTTTTAAATAGCAAATGAGATCAAGGAACACAATAGCCGCAGAAATACCGTCTTTATCACGCACTTTATCGGGGTCAACTAAATAGCCTATGGCTTCTTCAAAACCGAATAATAAGCCTTGTACTTTGCCAATATATTTGAACCCTGTTAAGGTTTCTTCCGATTGGAAACCGTATTTTTTCGCAATTTCTGCTAACGCTGGCGATGATACTAAAGAACAAGCTAGAACGCCTTGTTTTCCTTGATTTTGCTGGGCTAAATACCAACCCAATAAACAACCGATCACATTACCATGCAAGGCTTTCCAGTTACCTTGAGCATCAGGCATTGCCACAGCTAAACGGTCTGCGTCTGGGTCGTTAGCTAAAATAAATTCTGCATTTTTCGCTTTGGCTAATTTAAAGGCTAAATCTAATGCCCCTTTTTCTTCGGGGTTAGGGAAATTCACCGTTGGGAATGAGCCATCGGGTTGAATTTGTTCAGTGACTAAATGGGGGTGTGGTAAACATGCTTTAGTCAAGGTTTTGCTTAACACTTCATAACCGACACCGTGCATAGCCGTATAAACATAGTTAATCTCGGCTTTTGGCTGTTTAGCTAGGCTTGCCGTTTTTTCAATATAGGCGTTGACGACTTCATCATCTAACACTATGTAATCTTGGCTGCGTGGTAAATCTTGAATATTACCAAGGGCGACTTCATCAATTAAGGCAGCAATTTGTTTATCGGCAGGTGAAACAATTTGACCGCCACCATTGGCTTTGCCTAAATACACTTTATAGCCATTATCTTCTGGTGGATTATGACTGGCAGTCACCATTACACCTGCGGTGGTGTCAAAATGTTGGATAGCGTAGGCTAACACTGGGGTTGGCAATTTACGGGGTAATAAATAAGTTTTAATCCCTGCTCCTGCCATGATTTCAGCGGTATCTTTAGCGAAAACGTCAGAATTTTTCCGACCGTCATAACCTAAAACAATGGAGGGTTTTTCATCATAACCTTGAATAAATTTGGCTAAACCGCCTGCTGCTTGAGCCACGAGAACACGGTTCATCCCCATTGAGCCAGCTTGTAAACGTCCACGTAAGCCAGCGGTACCAAATTGCAAACGTCCGTCAAAACGGGCTTTGAGTTCATCTGTGGCAGCCTTATCACCAGCTTGTGCTTGTTCAATTAATTGACTTAATTCTGCTTTGGTTTCTGCATCGGGATCTTGTGCTAACCAGTTTTGTGCAAGATTAAAAATTGTTGTCATAGTATCTCCTTATTTTTATTAAAATAATCATTAACATGGTTGTTAATTATTTAGCCTATCTTTTTCAAGGCTAAAATACAACCTAAAATCACGATTATTCCGCCCATTCCTTGATATAGATTAATCTTTTCACCCAAAGTGAAATAGCCAATAACTGCGGTGGAAAGGGGAATGATTAATTGAATAATATTAAACACCACCACCCCTTGTTTTTGTACGATATAAAATGCCATTAACATGCCTGTCAGCATGCCATAAATCCCAGCCAAACTTAAGCCAATTAATAACCCTTGACTGACCTGTTGCAGTTGTTCAATGCTATTGGTATGGATGGCAAGCATAAGATAAAGCAATCCTGAAAGGGTGGCGGTGGAGGCACTAATCACAATAGCGTGCAATTTTCTTGCCATCTGTTTTACCAACAAATTTTGAATAGATTGAATAAAAATAGCGGTGGCTAAAAACAGTGAACCGAGTAGAAAATCGCTGTTTTGTGCATTTTTATTACTATAAAAAACAAAGATTAGCGAACCTATAATCGCTATCAGACTGCCGACATAAAAGCGTTTTTGTTTAGCTCGTTGGCGTTCATCTTGAAAGAAAATGGTTGCCATAATAATGGCTAATGGCATCGCTAAAATACCAAAAATACTGCCAGCTAAAGCGGAGGTGTATTTTAGTCCATTAATAAAAAAATACATATTACCCGTCATAAATACCGCTAATAGCAATAGGCTAACAATAATCTTCGGCTCTACCCATATTTTTTTCAGTTCTTGTCTAAATTTTACCAAACAAATCAATACGAAAAATAATCCACCTGATAAGAATCTGACGGCATTATTATTTAAGGTTTCAAAATGAATGCTCATAAACCGCATAATGGGGAAACCAAAGCCCATTAGAATGATATAAGAAAGGCGAGTCAGCTGTTCGTTGTGCATGGCTTGTTATATGATAAAAAATATGTGCAATACTGTCGCAAAATACCTAAAAAATAAAGCAATAAACCTTGAAAATGAGAGATGGTTCACAGTTTTTTTATCTATATGCGTAACAATAGACCAGTTCTAGCACTGAATTTATGCTAATATAATTCCCTATGAAAGACATCTCTTATGTATATTGATCGCTATGAATATTCGTTACCTGTTACATAAAAAATTACGCCAAACGCACCGCATTTCTCGAAAAACCATTGAATTTTCTTGCCTGTTGATTGGGGCGAGTTTAGTTGCTTTATTTTCTCTTGGTTTTGCGAAATTAGCAGAATTAGGGCTGGAATGGAACGCACTTTGGACGGCTAAATATCCCCTTGCAGTTTGGTTAGTATTACCTTTGGGTATGGCGTTGTTAGCTTGGTTTACACCGAGATATACGCCTTACGTGGGTGGCAGTGGTATTCCGCAAGTCATTGCTGCATTGAGCTTGCCACATGGTGCGAGAAAGTCCTATTTAGTACAATTTGTGCAAACTTTGTGGAAAATCCCATTAACCTTTTTAGCCATGTTATTTGGTGCTTCCGTGGGGCGTGAAGGTCCTTCGGTGCAAGTGGGGGCAGCGGTGATGTTGGCTTGGGGGAATTGGTGTCATCATCATAATATTGCGTTTCGTGGGTTGAATGCCAATGAATTAATGGCAGCTGGTGCAGGTGGTGGTTTAGCAGCTGCCTTTAATGCACCGTTAGCTGGGGTTATTTTTGCCCTTGAAGAATTGGGGCGTGGGGTAATTTTGCGTTGGGAACGTCGTGTGTTATTAGGCGTTCTTGCAGCGGGTTTTATTTTAGTGGCGATTGACGGTAACAACCCTTATTTTCCATTATACAAAGGTGCTACAAATACAAAAGATATTTTGCTTTGGGTGCTAATGTGCGGTGTTATTTGTGGAATTTTAGGGGGGATTTTTGCTCGTTTATTGGCGAAAGGTGTAGCTGGTGTAGTACCTGCTCTGATTCGTGGTTGGGTTCGCCATCACCCCGTTACTATGGCATTAATTTTAGGTCTAATTCTTGCGGGATTAGGCACTTATACTAACGGACAAACCTATGGCACGGGTTATGAAGTGGTCACGCAAGCCTTAGATGGGCAACTGATTCAACCAGAAACGACAGGCATTGCCAAATTATTTGCCACGGTTGCGACCTATTGGACTGGGATTGCTGGCGGTATTTTTACCCCTGCATTGACAGTGGGAGCTGGAATCGGCTCACAGATTTCTAGTTTCACTGGTGAGCTCGTAGATGGTCGTTTATTGGTGTTATTGTGTATGGCAGCCTTTTTAGCAGGTGCCACGCAATCACCTGTGACTGCAGCGGTTGTCGTTATGGAAATGACAGGTAGTCAACCCGTGTTAATCTGGTTATTAATTGGTGGGATTGTATCGACTATTGTGTCACGTCAAATTATGCCAAAACCGTTTTATCATTTTGCGGCTGGACGTTTTCGTCAGCGTATTCAAGAACAAGGATAATTCAAAAACTTATGCAAAATCAACCGCACTTTCCTACACCTTATTACCGTGGACGTTTTTCCGTGGCACCGATGTTAGATTGGACGACGCGCCATTGCCGTTATTTTCATCGTCAATTTACCCAACACGCTTTGCTTTATACGGAAATGGTGACGGCTCAAGCGATTATTCACGCCAAATATGATCATTTAGATTTTGATTTAGCGGAAAATCCTGTTGCCTTGCAATTAGGTGGTAGCGACCCTGAACAGCTCAAACAATGTGCGATTTTAGCCGAACAACGGGGCTATAAAGAAATCAACTTAAATGTGGGTTGTCCGTCTGATCGTGTACAGAACGGCATGTTTGGCGCATGCTTAATGGCAAAAGCAGATTTAGTGGCAGACTGTGTGCAAGCTATGCAAAGTGCAGTGCAAATTCCTGTCACGGTGAAAACCAGAATTGGCATTGATGAGTTAGATAGCTATGATTTTCTGTGTGATTTTGTGCAAAAAGTGCAAGCCGTGGGCTGTCAGGATTTTATCGTACATGCTCGCAAAGCCTGGCTTTCTGGCTTAAGCCCAAAACAAAATCGTGAAATTCCACCTTTAGATTACGAGCGAGTGTATCAGCTCAAACGAGATTTCCCGCACCTTTGGATTAGCATTAACGGTGGCATTAAAACCATTGCAGAAATACAAACCCATTTGCAACAGGTTGATGGCGTGATGGTAGGACGTGAAGCCTATCAAAATCCGTCTTTATTAGGCGAAATTGATCGAGCCTTATTTGACCCTAACGCACCGATAATCACTGCTCATCAAGCGGTGCGGAATATGTTCCCTTATATTGAAAGCCAACTCAGTCAGGGTGTGTATTTAAATCATATTGTTCGCCACATGCTCGGTGCATTCCAAAACTGCAAAGGGGCAAGACAATGGCGACGACATTTAAGTGAAAATGCCTGCAAGCCGAATGCTGGGGTGGACGTAGTGGAAACGGCATTGGGGTTTGTGGAAGCGGATTAAATCGTGGTGGCTTAAAATCCCTGTTCATTAAGTTTACGATAAGCCTGACAACCCCCTTTTAAACCACGATCACAAGATCGTCCATACCATTCTTTTGCCACCGTTCTATTCTGGCGAGTGCCTATGCCTTTTTCATATAAAAATCCCACCGCATACTGGGCAAAAGGTTCTTTCTTTTCGGCAGCTCGTTTCATTAACTGAAAGCCTTTTTGTTCGTCTTGTTCCACCACTTTGCCAGAAAGATACAAATCCGCTAAACCAAATAACCCTTTGGGATGATTTTGATTAGCGGATTTTTGAAACCACATCAACGCTTGCTGTTCATTTTTCGCCACGCCATCACCATTGAGCAACATTTCAGCAATTTCCGCCTGTGATGGGGCATCGCCCTGCTCGGCAGCTTGCTTAAACCAAAAGAACGCCTGCGAATGATCTTCTTTCACGCCTAAGCCTAATTGATAAATCACCCCCACAATATTCTGTGAATCCACATCCCCTTTTTCCGCCGCACTTTTATGCCATTTCAACGCCAACCTATAATCTTTTTCCACCCCATCGCCAATAAAATATCTCGATCCTAACATCGTTTGAGCATTGGTATCGCCTAGCTCGGCTTGATGTTTGAGTTGGTCGATTTGGTTAGCGTGGGCAGGTATAATGAAAAATAATATCAGTATCAAAAATTTGTACATTATAATTTCTTTGTTAATATCCTTGTTCATTCAATTTGCGGTAATTATTACATCCTCTTTGATAACCATTATCACAGGATTGACCAAATAACTCTTTAGCAAGCCGTTTATCTTGTCTTACCCCTTGCCCATCATAATATTTTAAAGCAAGATTAAATTGTGCTGTTGCATCCCCTTGTTCAGCGGCTTTTTGATACCAATAAACTGCTTTAACAGGATCTTTTTCAACCTCTTCTCCTATTTCATATTTAAAACCCAGTGAAATTTGAGAAAAAAAATCTCCTGCTTCGGCTTTGGTTGTGAGATCATTAATTTCATTTGCATAAGATGATGTGGGAAAAGACATTCCGATTAGTGTTGCTAAAAGTAATTTTTTAAACATTTTAATTTCCTTATGTTGGATTTAGATTGGTGCATTTCTTAATTTTTTGGAATTCTGATAGAGTTATTCTTCATTAACTGTTCTAAACGCTCAAGTTTTTTTTGGCAAGAAATGTCCTTTCTGATGTGGTCTGAGTTATAATTCGAGATGTAAATAAATGGTTTTAATTCTATAGGTAATTTATTTATTACATTTTCTATGATTTTATTTGAAATGCTACATTGATTATTCCAGAAGATAACATCGCTTTCTTGATTCCATCTTTCTTTAGAAGTTCTGTTTGCAAAAGCCCCAGCACTCAAATTACTACTACCAATAATAGCTAACTTGGGAGTATTATTTTCTTTTGCCATAAATATTTTTGCGTGAGAGTTTGGCTTAAATTGGTAACAATTTACAGAAAGTTTTGTTTTATTTTGATTAGCATAATTGACGATATTATTACAACTGGTATTAAATTGCTTACTCCAATTACCACGATATAATCCATAAATATCTAGGTGTTTATTTATATTTAATTTCAATTTATTAATAATTTCAGCACTTGTACTAAAACTATTTTCTTGAAAAAATGCACTACATAAAATATAAGTATTGTATTTTTCACTTAGACAATCTAAAACGATATTTCTAAAAAAATTGGGATTTGCTTGGGTTCTGAGAAATAAGGCTATTTTATACATTCTATTCTACCTCTCTATTTTAACGTCTGAATTTCGTACAGGAACGATATTGCCTTGCTACCGAAGTCTGGGATACAAGATTATTTAAATAAAATTATGCCATTCTCATCACCGATGCTACAATCAACCCCAAGTAGTGATTTATACCGAAATAGTGGGGGTTATATGAAAGTCAATGAAAAGATCCGTTTTCTGCGTGAGAACAAAAATTGGTCGCAAGAAGAAATGGCAGATAAGCTGGGTATGTCCACTAATGGTTATTCAAAGATTGAACGTGGCGAAACACGTTTATCACTGCCTAAATTAGAGCAAATCGTGCAAGTGTTAGATATGGATATTATTGAATTGATGTCTTTAGGCGAAAAAAATGTAGTCTTGTTTTCGGAAAGAGGAAACAATCATAGTTTAAATATTTTCGGTTCAAATCAAACAGAATTAGCCATAGAAATCTCCTATTTGAAAAAAGAACTTGCCTTAAAAGACGAATTACTTGTTGCCAAAAAAAATGAAATTGATGTGTTAAAACAATTAGTTAAAAGTTTGAGAAAAGAACCATTATCTCATTAAACACAAAACCTGCCCGCTTAAATATCTAAATATAACCATGAAAAAGCTGTATTTTTACATGTTATTTATGGTTGTAACCACAAAAATATAAATGTATAATGCGATTATTATGGTTATAACCAAAATGATTCTACATGATTAGTCGCCCCAATTATCTTGCTCAACTTAAACCTTTTATTAATAAACCTTTTATCAAGGTGATTACAGGTATTCGCCGTTCAGGTAAATCAACAGTATTAAAAATGCTGCAAGATGAATTAATACAAAATGGCGTAACGAAAGAGCAAATTATTTATCTTAACTTTGAAAGTTTCGTGACCGCAGAGTTAAAAACCGCACAAACCCTTTACGCCTTTATTAAGGATAGTATTCAAACTAATCAACAATATTATGTCTTATTTGATGAAATTCAAGAAGTGATTGACTGGGAAAAGGCGGTCAATGCGTTAATGGTTGATTTTAATCTTGATTTATATATTACGGGTTCAAACTCTCACTTATTATCATCAGAACTTTCTACTTATTTAGCTGGGCGTTATATTGAGATCCCTATTTTTACGCTCTCTTTTCAAGAGTTTCTCGCATTTAAGCAGTATTATTCTGATCAACCTTATTTACCTTTGCCCTATTTTAATGAATATTTACGAAAAGGGGGCTTTCCAGTCGTGCATACTGCTGATTTTAATGAAGAAACTATTTATAAGATTGTACAAGATATTTATACTTCGGTCATTTTACGCGATACCGTGCAACGTCACAAAATCCGTGATGTGGAATTATTAGAACGGATTATTCGTTATGCTTTTGATAATGTGGGGAATACCTTTTCAGGCAAAAATGTGGCGGATTATTTTAAAAGCCAGCAACGCAAAATAGATTTAAATACGGTTTATAATTATTTGAATGCGTTAGAGAGTGCCTTTATTTTGCATCGAGTTGGACGATTTGACATTAAGGGAAAAGAGATTTTAAAAACACAAGAGAAATTTTATTTAGGTGATATATCCTTGCTGTATGCAACGATGGGGTTTCGTTCTAGCTTAATCGCAGGACTATTGGAGAATATTATTTATTTAGAATTAAAACGCCGAGGTTATCAGGTTTATATTGGTAAATTAGGTGATAAAGAGATTGATTTTATTGCACAAAAATCGCAACAAAAAATTTATTTGCAAGTAGCCTATAAATTGGAGAATCAAGACACAGTACAACGTGAATTTTCACCGTTACAAGCCATTCAAGATAACCATCCTAAATATGTGATCACCATGGATGAATGGTGGAATGAACATCTTGACGGCATAAAGCATTATCATATTGCAGAGTTTTTGCAAATGGCATGGTAAACTAGAAAAGCAGCAAGATAATTCAAAAGGAGGCAGTATGAAACAACATCAATATCAAGTCAATGTCAAATACCTCAGTGATCATGAGGGTAACGAAGTGAATCAAGAAATCACCTTTTCCGCTCCCAATCATGATAATATTTTTGCAATTATTGAAAGAACACAACAGCGTGACGGTTTTACTTTAGAAATGGCACAACGTTTTGCGGTGGGATTGAAGTTAATGACCGAGGTGGTCATGGAACATCGTGATAATCCATTGTTCAAGGAACTGAAGCCCCAAATTGCAGAAATGATGAAGATTATTAAGGGAAAATCGAGAAAGATTGAAGATTAAGAAACCAAGATGAATGGTGAAGTGCGGTGAAAAAAAATTTATTTTTTCACCGCACTTTTTATTCCTGCTTTTTACGATTTCCTTGACAAGTCCCTCAATCCCATTTATTTATAGAAAATACAGTTTTAACGAGGATTTAACAAAATGTTAAATATTGCGGTAATAAGTGAAAATGCGTTAGTTTGTGCCTTACCTCCACCCGCTGAACTAGATAAGCAGCGTAAGTTGTGGGCATTTGCGGGTTTATTGAATCAACAAGAGGGCATTTGTGAAGTCATTGTTGGCATGAATAATCTCACTGTTTTCACCGCACTTGGTGCGGATCTTATGGTTTTTAGTGAACGACTAAAAAAATATTGGAGTCAGGTAGAAAACCAACAATATCAAGGGAAACATTTTCAAATTCCAGTGCAATATGGCGGAGAATTTGGACAAGATTTGATGGACGTTGCTACTTTCCATAAGGTGTTACCGCAGGATATTATTACACGGCATACCGCACCGATTTATACCGTGTTTATGATTGGCTTTCAGGCAGGGTTTCCTTATCTTGGTGGTTTGCCTGAACATTTGCATACACCACGGCGAGAAGTACCGAGAACGCTTGTGCCTGCTGGGTCTGTGGGTATTGGTGGCAGTCAAACGGGTATTTATCCTTTTAGTTCACCAGGTGGCTGGAAAATTTTAGGGCGAACGGATTTACCTTTATTTGATAAGTCCAATTATCCGCCGACCTTATTGAAAGCAGGGGATACGGTGCAATTTGTGGTAGAGAGCGTGCAGTTATGATGAAAATTCTAAAAATTCAGACCTTTGCTACTTTACAGGATTTGGGGCGTTTTGGTTTTCGCTCTTTAGGTATTGGACAATGCGGTGCTATGGATACCCTTGCTTTAAAGGCGGGTAATCTATTACTTGCCAATCAGCAAAATGCTTGTGCGATTGAAATTGCTTTAGGCAGTATGACTGTGCAATTTGAACAAGACAGCAGTTTTTGTATCACGGGTGCATTTTATGAGGCTTATTTAGATAATGAGCCAGTGTATTCCTATTGGCGTTACCCTGTGCGAGCAGGGCAAATTTTACAATTTGTCAAAGCGAATTATGGTATGTATGGTTATTTGTGTGTACAAGGTGGTTTTGATGTGCCTCTTGAATTAGGCTCTCGCAGTACTGACTTGAAAACCCAGCTTGGTGGTTGGCAAGGGAGAGCCTTGCAAGAGGGGGATCAACTGCCATTGAACCCCCAAAGCCAAGTGCTTTCGAACATTGGCATTGCACCGATTTTACTCACGGATACACTGCATGCGTTGCCATCTTCTGAATATGAAGCCTTTACTAAAACCTCTCAATATCATTGGTGGCAAAAATCTTGGTGTTTACAAAGTAATAGTAATCGACAAGGCTATCGTTTTGAGGGTGAGGCGTTGAGCTTGAAAAAACCATTGGAAATGCTTTCCCACGCGGTGCAATTTGGCACGGTTCAAGTGCCACCAAGTGGTCAGCCTATTGTGTTAATGGCAGATACCCAAACGACAGGTGGCTATCCTAAAATCACTTGTGTTATTCAGGCAGATTTAGGGCGACTCGCTCAAGTGTTGGTGCTTGTCGGCACATTAAACGGACTTATTTTACCCATTTCTCTTGGTTTAATTTTGTTAGCTGCTTATAAAACCAAAATTGTTGGGGATTATAAACACCCATTATGGATGACGATTGTTGGCGGATTAGTGGTGGTATCAATGGCAGTGTTAAGTGGACAAACCTTGGTATCTTACATCACTAAACTGGTTGGTTAGTAAGCAAACCATTGTAATTAAATATAAAACCGCTGTTGGGCGGTTTTGTATTAGCTAAACGAATAAAAAATTCACCATTCCGCATATTTTTGGAGTAAAATGATTTTGTTAATTTCTATCAAAAGGAGATTTCTATGTTCAAAACACTTCAACAAGTAGGCAAAGCCTTTATGTTGCCTATCGCTATTTTACCTGCCGCTGGTTTATTGCTTGGTATTGGTGGGGCGTTATCTAATCAAGCCACTGTTCAAGCCTATCCTGTGTTGAATAATGCCACTTTACAGGGCATTTTCACCATTATGGCAGCCGCAGGCAATGTGGTTTTTGCTAATTTATCCCTATTGCTTTGTATTGGGTTGGGGATTGGTTTAGCCAAACGTGATAAAGGTGTCGCTGCGTTAGCCGCTGTGGTGGGTTATTTAATCATGACTGGCACGATTTCAGCATTAATCCCTATTTTTGCATCTGAAGTTAAAAGCATTGATACAGGGGTTATTGGGGCATTAGTCATGGGCTTGATCTCCGTGGCGTTACATAATCGCTACCATAATATTCAACTACCACAGGTATTAGGTTTCTTTGGCGGTTCTCGTTTTGTACCCATTGTTACCGCATTTAGTGCTATTTTTGTAGGGGCTGTGTTCTTCTTAATTTGGCCTACTTTCCAAAATTGGCTGACGATTGCTGGTCAAAACATTGCTGACATGGGCGAAATTGGTACATTCTTCTATGGCTTCTTAATGCGATTATGTGGTGCGGTAGGGTTACATCACATGATTTATCCACTATTTTGGTACACCGAATTAGGCGGTACGGAAATAGTGAATGGCGAAACTATTGTTGGGGCGCAAAAAATCTTTTTTGCTCAACTTGCTGATCCAAATCATCTAGGCTTATTTACCGAAGGAACAAGATTCTTCGCAGGGCGTTTTGCTACCATGATGTTTGGTTTACCTGGTGCCTGTTTAGCCATGTATCATGCTGTGCCAAAAGCTCGCCGTGGAGCATTCGCAGGCTTATTTTTGAGTACCGCATTAACTTCATTTATTACAGGTATCACTGAACCGATTGAGTTTATGTTCCTATTTATTGCCCCGTTGTTATACGTGTTCCATGCCTTTTTAGATGGCGTTTCTTTCTTCGTAGCGGATTATCTCAATATTAGCATCGGGAATACGTTCTCTGGTGGTTTTATTGATTTCTTATTATTTGGTATCTTGCAAGGCAATGAACATACCAACTGGATTTTAGTGTTATTCCAGGGGGCTGTATGGTCTGCATTGTATTATTTCTCTTTCCGTTTCTTTATTAGTAAATTTAATATCTTAACGCCAGGACGTGGTGAAGAAAGTGAAACCAATAATACGGAGAGCAGCGTAACAGATTTAACCGAGAATGCTAAAATTATTATCCAAGCTCTTGGTGGAGCAGACAATATTGAAAATGTCGATGCTTGTATTACTCGTTTACGTGTTTCCGTTACGGATGTGAAGAAAGTCGATAAAGCAACCATCAAATCTGTCGGAGCGATTGAAGTGCTTGAAGTCGGTGGCGGTATTCAAGCTATTTTCGGTGCAAAAGCGGTGTTATATAAAGCCGAGATTAATCAGATTTTGGGGCGTGATGATTAACGTTATTGCTGGTTAATCGAATTGTGCGGTGTAAAAATTCCGAATTTTCAACTTTGCTTGGTAACAGGGGCAACACCCCTCACAATCCCAGCAAGGATTGTGACTAAAAAACAAAGATTTTACACCGCACTTTCTTTATTTCGAGTAAAAAACTACTCCGCCAAAAATCCCCCACTTTGATGTTGCCATAATTTGGCATACAAGCCATTTTGAGCCAACAATTCAGCGTGGGTGCCTTGTTCTACAATTTGTCCTTGATCTAACACAATCAAACGATCCATTGCGGCAATGGTGGATAAACGGTGGGCGATGGCGATCACGGTTTTGTTTTCCATCATTTTATCAAGACTTTGTTGAATCGCCGCTTCAACTTCGCTGTCTAAGGCACTGGTGGCTTCATCAAGCAATAAAATTGGGGCATCTTTTAACATTACGCGAGCAATGGCAATACGTTGGCGTTGTCCGCCTGAAAGTTTTACGCCCCGTTCGCCAACGTGAGCATCATAGCCTCGGCGACCATTTGCATCACTCAATAACGGAATGAAATCTGCTGCTTCGGCACGCTGGGCGGCATTAAGCATATCTTGTTCGGTAGCGTTGGGGCGACCATAGATAATATTTTCACGTACAGAACGGTGTAACAATGAAGTGTCTTGCGTCACCAAGCCAATTTGGCTACGCAGGCTTTCTTGTTGTACGTCTAATATGTTTTGCCCGTCAATCGTAATGGTGCCTTGTTGAGGTTCGTAAAAACGTAATAGTAAATTGACGATGGTGGATTTTCCCGCACCCGAACGTCCAATTAAACCGACTTTTTCCCCTGCCTTAATGGTTAAATTAAATTGTTGGAGTAATTGTTTTTCAGGGGAATAGGCGAAGTTTACGTTGTCAAAACGAATTTCACCTTGTGTTACCTGTAGTGCGATGGCATTGGGTTTATCCAGAATAGTATGCGGTTTTGATAGAGTTTCCATGCCGTCATTCACTGTACCGATATTTTCAAATAAGCGGGCGGATTCCCACATAATCCAATGTGCCAAACCGTTTACGCGTAATGCCATGGCAGTGGAGGTCGCAATGGCTCCGACACCAACTGCACCCTGTTGCCAAAGTACCACACCTAAAACGGCGGTGCTTAAAGTCAAGAAGATATTGCTCGCATAAGTTAATACATCTAGGCTTGTGCCTAACCGCATTTGAGCATGAACAGTCCGCATAAATTCTTCCATCGATCTTTTAGCATAGGCAGCTTCACGTTCGCCGTGTGAAAAGAGTTTTACTGTGGCAATGTTGGAATAAGCATCGGTTACTCGTCCTGTCATAAGCGAACGAGCATCGGCTTGGTGTTCTGCGGTTTTGGCTAACTTAGGAATAAGGAAGTATAAAATACAGCCAAAGATAATCGCCCACAAAATAAAGGGGACTAAGAACCAACTATCGAAAGCGACTAATACCGCCCCTGAGGAAATAAAATAAACTCCGACATAAATTACCATATTTGCCACTGTGAGAACGGTATCTCGCACCGCAAGAGCGGTTTGCATGACTTTAGCCGAAACACGCCCTGCAAATTCGTCTTGATAAAAACTTAAACTTTGTCCTAGCATTAAACGGTGAAAATTCCAGCGTAAACGCATTGGGAATACGCCCTGTAGGGTTTGTAAACGAACCATTGAGGTGAGCAATGTCCAACCGATGCTTAAGACTAAAACAACAAACATTCCAATTAAATAGGGTCCTTTTTCCGCCCATAATGTTGTAGGTGTATAAGCACCAAGCCAATCTACTAATTTCCCCATAAATTGAAACATTAACGCTTCAATAACACCAATACCAATGGTTAAAAAAGCAAACAATGCGATCCACGTTTTAGTGCCTTCTAAATTTGACCATAAGAAACGCCATAAACCTTTCTCAGGTGTCTTGGGAGGCGTATCAGGGTAGGCATCAATCCGATTTTCAAACCAAGAAAAAATTTTATTTAACATTTTTGTTATACCTATAAGAAAACAAAAGGCAACGGGAAGGTTGCCTTAATCTGTAGCTATTATAACGCAAAATCTGTCAAAAAAGCACCGCACTTTTTGCTTTCATCTGCTGAATTTGGCTTAATCCGTCGTTTTATCTTTTTCTTTTACAGCGAAAAATTGCGCCCCCTTGGCAATCATTCGGAGTTGTAAAATAACACGTCTTTTTAATTCTGCGCGATCTTTTTCATCCATATCTAAGGCTTTTGACATGGCACTAAAGGTCAGCGTGACACTGGCTTCAGCTTGCATATAACCGATATACCTTGAATAATTAAAACGATAGGTAATAAATTCGCCTAATTCTTCGATAAAGTGTTTAATTTCACGGGAAACTGCGGTGCGAAAAAGCAAAGAAATTCCAGCACTTTCTCTCAATAATAAACGAAAAACGTTAGGATCATTTTCAATAAATTCAAAAAAAGTATCAATCGAAATTTCAATAACGCTACCACCATTACGCAAGCGTTTCTGGGCTTGTCGCATTAATTGTCGTAAGGTTAAACCCGCTTCATCAACCATGGTTAAACCTAATTCTTCCATATCTTTAAAATGACGATAAAAGGAAGTAGGAGCAATACCCGCTTCTCTTGATACTTCACGTAAGCTCAAATTAGCAAAACTTTTTTCAGCCGTTAGCTGGTTAAAAGCAGCATTAATTAAGGCTTGCCGTGTTTTTTCTTTTTGTAAAGCACGAATTCCTGCCATATTAATTCTCTTCTAAAATTGGTTGAATTGTATTTTTAATCATTTGAGCAATACGTTCATAACGTTGACGTAATGGCGAGCCAGGACGGTAAATTAGTATAATAGAACGTTTCGGTTCAGGATCGATACAAGGGATATATTTTACACCTTGACGTTCCTTTTCATTATGCACAGCAAGCTGTGGCATTAGGGTAATCCCGACATTGGCTGCGACCATATTGCGTAGGGTTTCAAGACTTGTGGCTTGAAAATGGGAATTTTCTTTGGCACCCGCAGAAAAACAATATCCAAGCGCTTGTTCTCTTAAACAATGACCATCATCTAGCATAAGAATTTCTTTATTATTCAATGCAGCAAGTGAGATTTGTTGTTCATTTGCCCAACTATGTTGGTCGGGTACGGCAATCAACATTTTTTCCGTAAAAACGGGGACTTCAATAAATGGTTGAGTTTCTTCTACTGAAGCAACAATGGCACAATCTAAATTGCCCGTTTCTAATTGATCGATCAAACGAGAGGTTTGTTGCTCGTATAAGAATAATTCTAGCTCTGGAAATTCTCGTGTTAATACTGGCATAATATGCGGTAATAAATACGGACCAACCGTTGGGATCACCCCAATATGTAGTGGACCAGTCATATCCCTGCATTGATTACTCGCCATTTCTTTGAGTAATTTAACGTCACGTAATACCGTTTTGGCTTGATCTACTAACAGCAATCCCGATTGCGTAAATAGCACCTTACGGCTCGTGCGTTCTAATAGAATAATACCGAGTTCGTCTTCTAATTTGCGAATTTGCCCGCTTAATGTAGGCTGACTAACATGGCATGCGTCCGCTGCACGCCGAAAATGTTTATATTCGGCAAGTGCCACCAGATATTCTAAATCACGAATATTCATAAAAAAACTTCCTTATAGATATGAACAATTAAAAGAATAGAATTAATTGATTGTAACTATACCATAAAATTACCTATAATCCACCCAGTAAAAACAACTAACTACTTAAATCGGAGAAAAAATTATGTCAAATATGGAAGGAAAAAAAGTTCCTCAAGTTACATTCCACACTCGCCAAGGCGACGCATGGGTTGATGTAACATCAGCAGAATTATTCGACAACAAAACTGTTGTGTTATTCTCATTACCTGGTGCATTCACCCCAACTTGTTCATCAACACACTTACCACGTTACAACGAATTAGCATGTGAATTCAAAGCGTTAGGTGTTGACGATATTATTTGTATGTCTGTTAATGACACATTCGTTATGAACGCATGGAAAGCAGACCAAGAATCAGAAAATATTACCGTTATTCCAGATGGTAATGGTGAATTTACCGAAGGTATGGGTATGCTTGTTGGTAAAGAAGATTTAGGCTTTGGCAAACGTTCATGGCGTTATTCTGCGTTAGTACGCAATGGTGTAGTAGAAAAAATGTTCATTGAACCACAAGAGCCAGGCGACCCGTTCAAAGTATCTGATGCCGATACTATGATCAAATATTTAAATCCAAAATGGGAAGCCAAACCATCAGTTTCTATCTTCACTAAACCAGGTTGCCCATTCTGTGCGAAAGCCAAAGGTTTATTAAAAGTGAAAGGCTATACCTTTGAAGAAATCGTATTAGGTCGTGATGCTTCAACTATCTCTGTACGTGCTATTACAGGCAAAACATCTGTTCCACAAGTCTTTATTGGTGGTCAGTACATCGGTGGTAGCGAAGATTTAGAGAAATATTTAGCTTAATTTAAGCTAAATATTCGGTATTTTCTCACCGCACTTTGGGTAAATTGCTCAAAGTGCGGTTTTTTTGACTAATTTTTATCTAATTTGTTGTATATTATGCTTTATTGAGAATTGCCTTATGCTCTTGAATAATCGCCATAAACGGTTGAGCAAATCGTTCCCATTTAATTGCCCCTACGCCATTAATTTGTAGCATTTCCACTTTATTGGTTGGTAAGTACAGGGACATTTCTTGTAAGGTCGCATCACTAAATACAATATATGGCGGAATATTTTCTCGGTCGGCAATTTGTTTGCGTAAAAAACGTAAGCGAGCAAATAAATCTTTATCGTAATTGGTCACTGCACTACGTTGTGGGGCAGAAACCGTTGCAATAGCGGATAAGCGTGGCGTTGCCAGCTCTAAAGGGATTTCACCACGTAAAATTGGTCTGGCACTTTCGGTGAGTTGTAATTGTACGCCAACGTCATTCATGACTTGATGAATAAAACCGAGATGAATTAATTGGCGAATCACTGATTGCCAATATTCTTTGCTTTTGTCTTTGCCAATGCCATAGACGCTTAGTTTATCATGTTGGTAATCACGAATACGTTGATTATTCATGCCACGCATAACGCCTATCACGTATTGCATACCAAAGCGTTGACCCGTGCGATAAATAGTAGAAAGGATTTTTTGTGCATCCATTAAGCCATCATACTTTTTCGGTGGATCTAAGCAAATATCACAGTTATTGCAAGGTGTTTGACGATTTTCGCCGAAATAATTGAGTAATACTAAACGGCGACAAGTTTGGCTTTCGGCAAATTCACCGATGGCTTCTAGTTTGTGTTGTTTAATATCTCGTTGTGGCGATTCAGGTTCTTCCAGTAGCATTTTGTGTAACCAGCCGTAATCGGCGGGTTCATAAAATAATACCGCTTCGGCAGGTAAATCATCTCGTCCTGCTCGCCCCGTTTCTTGATAATAGGCTTCGATACTGCGAGATAAATCAAAGTGAGCAACAAATCGCACGTTAGATTTATTAATTCCCATACCAAAGGCAATGGTGGCAACCACCACTTGAATATTATCTCGCTGAAAGGCTCGTTGCACACGTTCACGTTCGGCAAAATCCATGCCTGCATGATAGAAATCTGCGGATACCCCACGCCTTTTTAAGGCTTCAGCGACTTTTTCCGATTTATTGCGACTGTTGCAATATACAATGCCACTTTTGCCCTTTTGTGCCGCCACAAAATTACAGAGCTGTTCCATTGGCTTGAATTTTTCGACTAAGGTGTAACGAATATTCGGGCGATCAAAACTGCCTACATATAAGTGCGGTTGATTTAAACGAAGATTTTGCCAAATATCCTGTCTGGTGGTGTTATCAGCAGTGGCGGTTAATGCCATAATTGGCACATTGGGAAAAGTAGCCTTTAATCCGCCGAGTTGAGCATATTCAGGACGGAAATCATGCCCCCATTGGGAGATGCAATGGGCTTCGTCAATAGCAATAAAGCTGACTAAACAATGGGAAATAAAAGAAAAAAAGTGATTTGTCATCACCTTCTCAGGGGAAAGATAAAGTAATTTGAGTTGACCAGAAATGGCTTTATTTTGCACCTGTTGCTGCTGTTCAAAGGTTTGTGTGGAATTGAGATAATCCGCAGCGATGCCGTTTGCCAGCAGTTGATCGACTTGATCTTTCATCAAGGAAATTAATGGTGAAATAACTAAGGTTAGACCTGAAAAACACAAGGCTGGAATTTGATAACACAGGGATTTCCCGTTCCCTGTCGCCATCACGACAAGGCTATCTTGTCCATGTAATGCAGATTGAATGACTTCTTGTTGCCCTTTGCGGAAAGATTGATAGCCGAATACATCCTTTAATACTTGTAAAGGATCAGCAAGTGCGGTGGAAAAATCGTGTTTTTTTGGCACCGTACTATTGTCGTTCAAATCAAAGGAAGACAGCGATTCCATTAGCCAAATGTCGCTTCTTCACCGTGAGCTGCACAGGCTTCACTTAAACAATCATAAAAGCGTTTACCATCGTGGTTAATCCAGTCGTTATCTTTCCAAGCAAAATGTAAACCACCTAAACGGCTAGCCAGCCAGAGTTCTAACATGGATTCTTGTTTATTAATGACAATTTGTGTACGATTGCCAAAAGTCATGGTAAACACCGATCCTTGACGTTCAAAATCTACGTCCACATCTTGCTCATCACATTGTTCTTCAATATGATCCCACACTTGTTCAATATTTTGATGAAATTCAGCTAGGTTCATTTTTGTTCTCTTAATAGATCTATTATTTTAAAGATGAATTATAGATATTTTCTGTGATTAAGGATAGGGGGAATTTCTACCAAATTCACGATTAAATAAGAATAATCATCAAATTTTGGAGTGCAGATCACAAATTTAGTTTTGAATTAGGGGTTATTTTAAGGCATACTTATCTCTTGAAATAGGAAAAATGGTGAGTCATTTTTTACTTTTACGAACATCAGATAGGAGGGGGTATGAAATTAACCAAAACTCAAGAACAATATCTTACTGAGCTATGGCATCATGGGATGGATAATGATTTATTTGAAGAAATTAGTCTAGATAAAATTAAAGCAAAACGAGCAGAGAGATTAGAATATCTAGAGAATAAAAAAGCCATTGATGAGGTATTTTATAGTGAAGTGGCTTACTCTTAAGGATTCAAAAATTGATGAATTTATGGCTTTATTATCAGATGAAGCATTACTTTATGTGGAGACCATTTTAGATAGTTATGACATTGTACGATCACCGTTTTCGATAGAAATCAATAGTTTCACATCATTGCAATGTATTGTTAAAGGCAATATAGCTTATATTCTTTCTTTCAATTATGGTCGTTTTTCTAATATCAATACTGGAATAAGCGTTCGAGAAATCAATTTTATCCAATTACTAAAAGAGAAATATTTTTCTAGTAATCAGTTTATTCACCTTTCTGTCAAGCAAAAAAGACGATTAAATAAATTGCTTAAAAAATAATAGATACTACCATTTATTCAAACAAAATAGTGTAAAATAACTAAAATACTTAACACGGAAAATAATGATGAAAAAACTCACTTTTTTAACCGCACTTTTAGTGCTAGCAACCTTTATAACAGGCTGTGGCGTGAAAGGACCTTTATATTACCCACAAGAGAATACCCAACAAACCCAACAAAAATAGGATTTCTAAATGGATTTCTTTCAATATCAGAACAATAAACTTTTTGCTGAAGCATTGCCTGTAAGTCAGTTAGCACAGCAATTTGGTACGCCACTTTATGTCTATTCTAAAGCAACTTTGGAGCGTCATTGGTATGCTTTTGATAAGGCTTTTGGTGATCATCCGCATCTGATTTGCTTTGCGGTAAAAGCAAATTCAAACATTGCTGTGTTGCAAACGATGGCAAGATTGGGTTCGGGGTTTGATATTGTGTCGCAAGGGGAATTAGAGCGTGTGCTGAAAGCGGGCGGTGATCCTGCGAAAGTGGTATTCTCTGGTGTAGCGAAAACAGAAATAGAAATTGCTCGTGCGTTGGAAGTCGGGATTCGTTGTTTTAATGTAGAAAGCCTGCCTGAACTCTATCGGATTAATGAAGTTGCTGGTAAAATGGCGAAAATTGCACCGATTTCGTTACGTGTTAATCCTGATGTAGATGCACATACGCACCCTTATATTTCTACTGGATTGAAAGAAAATAAATTTGGTGTGAGCGTGGAACAGGCTCAAGATGTATATCGCCAAGCTAGTCAATTAGCCCATATTCAAGTTGTTGGAATGGATTGTCATATTGGTTCGCAACTCACTGAATTACAACCATTTTTAGATGCTGCCGATCGTTTAATTCATTTAATGAAACAATTAAATGCAGACGGTATTCAGCTGAAACACCTAGATTTAGGTGGTGGTCTAGGTGTGCCTTATACCAACGAAACACCGCCACATCCGACTGAATATGCCAAAGCATTACTTGAAAAATTGCAACAATGTGATTTGGAAATTATCCTTGAACCAGGGCGTGCAATCACGGCGAATGCGGGGATTTTAGTGACTAAAGTGGAATATATTAAAACCAACGAAAGCCGAAACTTTGCGATTGTTGATGCAGGTATGAACGATATGATTCGCCCTGCTTTGTATCAGGCTTATATGAATATTATTGAAGCGGATCGCAGTTTGGCACGTGAAAAAGCCGTTTATGATGTTGTTGGTCCTGTGTGTGAAACCTCAGATTTTCTTGGAAAACAACGTGAATTGGCGATAGCTCAAGGAGATTTTTTAGTGCAACGTTCCGCTGGTGCTTATGGGGCGAGCATGAGTTCAAATTATAATTCTCGACCACGTACCGCAGAAATCATAGTAGATGGTGATCAGGCTCATTTGATTCGGCAGCGTGAGAGCTATGAGAATTTATGGCAATTAGAACGTTTATTGCCGTAAATAATGATAAAAAAGTAGAGATAAAAAGGAGAAATTGATATGAAATTATATTATTTAAAAGGCTCTTGTTCTACCGTGCCACATATTGCGTTAGAGTGGATTGGACAGCCTTACGAAGCGGTCGAAATGAGTCGGGAAGCTATTAAACAGGCGGATTATTTAGCGTTAAATCCACAGGGTTCAGTGCCGTTATTAGTGGATGGTGATTTTGCCTTATCACAAAATGTTGCCATTCTAACCTATTTAGATAATTTATATCCAGATGCTAAGATTTTTGGCAGTAAAACGGTGCAAGATAAAGCGAAAGCGATTAAATGGCTGGCTTTTTGTAATGCAGATATTCACCCGATCTTTGGGCGTATTTTTAATGTGCCTGCCTATTTGCAAGGTAATGAAGAATTAGTTAAACAATATCGTCAAGAATTGGCAGAGAGATTATTGCGTTTATACGCCATTGCCAATGAATATTTAAGTCAACACCAATTCTTCGGCGAGCAAATTTCTGTTGCTGATGTGTATCTTTATATCACATTGCGTTGGAGCCAAGCGATTGGTTTGGATTATAGTCATTTACACCATTTAACAGCTCATTATCAACGAGTAGGACAAAATGCTGGTGTGCAATCTGTGCTAAAACAACAAGGATTACCTGTCTAATGCAAAGTTTACGTCATTATCATACCTTTGCCATTGATGTTCAGGCAAAAAATATTGTAGAAATCACCGCAGTTGAGCAATTTACGCAAGTGTGGTCAACGGCAAAAGCGGATAGTCAGCCTGTATTGTTGTTAGGTGAGGGGAGTAACGTCTTATTTGTGCAAGATTTTAACGGTACCGTATTAATCAATCGGTTAAAAGGCATTGAACATAGACAGGATAATGACTTTCACTATTTGCACGTTGCAGGGGGCGAAAATTGGCATCATTTAGTGCAATGGTCGCTGTCACAAGGCATTCAGGGCTTAGAGAATTTAGCCTTAATTCCAGGCTGTGCTGGCTCTGCACCGATACAAAATATCGGTGCCTATGGTGTTGAATTTAAAGATGTTTGTGATTATGTCGAAGTATTAGATTTAAACCAAGGCGAAGTATTTCGTTTAAGTCATGAAGACTGTGGTTTTGCTTATCGCCATTCAGTATTTAAACATCAATATGCAGAGGGTTTTGTGGTGGTTGCTGTCGGGCTAAAATTAGCCAAAAACTGGCAACCTGTGTTGAAATATGGATCACTTGCCAATCTTGATGCGAATACGGTGACAGCTCAACAAATTTTTGCTGAAGTCTGTGCGATTCGCCAAGCGAAGTTACCTGATCCAAAGCAAATCGGGAATGCGGGGAGTTTCTTTAAAAATCCTGTGGTGACTGCTCGTCAATTCCACGATTTACAAGCAGAATATCCAACTATTCCAAATTATCCACAAGCAGATGGCTTTGTTAAGCTGGCTGCAGGCTGGTTAATTGATCAATGCGGTTTAAAAGGCTATCAAATTGGTGGTGCCATGGTACATCAACAACAGGCATTAGTGTTAGTGAATACGGGTAATGCTACCAGTTCTGATGTCATAGAATTAGCTCATCATGTTCGTCAAGCGGTAGCAGCGAAGTTTGATGTTTATCTTTCACCAGAGGTGCGTTTTATTGGTGAACATGGCGAGATAAATGCGGAAAATGTGATTAGTTAGTTGATATTAATTATTTTCTAATAAAAAAACCCTGTCAAGTTGGCAGGGTTTTTAGACAATACATATAATAAAAATTATGCGTTTACTTGATCTTTTAATGCTTTACCAGCAACGAAAGCAGGAACTTTAGATGCTTTGATTTTGATTTCAGCACCAGTTTGTGGGTTACGACCTGTACGTGCTTTACGAGCGTTTACTTTGAATGTACCAAAACCAATTAACTGTACTGGATCACCAGCTTTTAAACTGCCAGAGATTGCGTTTAAAGTAGCTTCTAATGCTGCTTTTGCATCTTTTTTAGTTAATTTCGCTTCTGCTGCAATTGCATCGATTAAATCTGTTTTATTCATAATTAAAAACCTTATAATGTTTTATTAAATGTTGCGGTAAAGCCTTTGTTTACCAGATTTCAGTAACTGTAAGTGTAAGTACAGTGCCGTATAGATTAAACAAAGTTTGTGCGAAAGCAAGCACTATTTTGTAAATTTGTGGTAAAGATCGCGTTATTGGTTAATTTCTATACCAATATTTGATATTCTAGCACTACGAATCTCATTTTTTAGGTCTAAAATTAGATCCACATCACGCTTTTCACATTCATTTAAGGTGCGGTAAATTTGCCATTGCACATCTAATTCTTGTTGAATTTCCACCGCACTTTTAAGATCATTTTCCGAGAATTCACGTTCTTGTTCGGTTTCTAACAAGGTTGCGATTGTTTGTAAGGAAAGCTGACTAATTTTAATCGCTTGTTCTAAAGTTGAACCCGCAATGATAGCGTGCAATAATTCACCTAAACTTTCCGCCGCATCCAACGCTGGTACGACACCGAAAAAGTCGTAATCATTGACATCGGGAATAATGTCTTCTAATTTTTCCAACTGATTATCAAAATTAATTTTGGCATCTTTCACGGTTAAATATTCCCATACCAGATTTAAGATATTTTGGTAGGTTTTGGCTTGTTCTGGTTGTTCCGTCATTTGGCAGAACAGCTGAAAGTTCGGATACATCCGTTCACATAGACAAGCCATAAAAGTTAAATGTTGCCAACTTTCGAAATGTTCAAGGCGTTTATGAATAGGGTTTCGCATAGCCGTTCCTTTTATTGATGATAAGGTTTGGAATAATGGTGAATGGCATCCACCAACACTTTTGGGCTTTCCACAGGCACATCTTGATGAATGCCATGCCCGAGATTAAACACATGCCCAGAGCCTGTGCCAAAGTCTGCCAAAATTGACCGCACTTCTTGTATGATGCGTTCAGGTGGGGCATATAACACTGATGGATCAATATTGCCTTGTAAGGCAACTTTATGTCCTACTTGAGCTTTTGCTTTCGCAATATCTACGGTCCAATCTAAACCAATCGCATCACAGCCAGTGTTTGCGATCTGTTCTAACCATAAGCCACCGCCTTTAGTGAACAAAGTAACAGGTACCTTGCGATCTTCATTTTCACGGATTAAACCCGCTACAATTTTGTGCATATATTGCAATGAAAAATCGACATAATCCCGATGTGCCAACACGCCACCCCAAGTATCAAATACCATAACAGATTGAGCCCCTGCTTTGATTTGAGCATTGAGATATAAAATCACCGAATCAGCTACTTTATCTAATAGTTGACGTAATAACTGCGGTTCGGAATACAGCATTTTTTTGATTTTAGTGAAGGTTTTGCTTGAGCCACCTTCCACCATATAGGTCGCCAACGTCCACGGACTGCCTGAAAAACCAATTAATGGCACCTCGCCGTTGAGTTCACGGCGAATGGTACGCACTGCATTCATGACATATTGTAATTCGACTTCGGGATCAGGAATTGGCAAATTTTGCACCGCACTTTTGCTTTCTACTGGACGAGCAAATTTTGGTCCTTCACCCACACCAAAACTTAACCCCAAGCCCATAGCATCAGGAATGGTTAAAATATCAGAAAATAAAATAGCGGCATCTAACGCATAACGGCGAAGCGGTTGTAATGTTACTTCACAAGCTAAATCCGCATTACGACAAAGCGACATAAAATCTCCCGCTTTCGCTCGAGTCGCTTTATATTCTGGTAAATACCGTCCAGCTTGTCGCATTAGCCAAACAGGGGTGTAATCGACAGGTTCACGCAATAAGGCTTTTAAATAGCGATCGTTTTTTAATGGTGGCATAAAATTTGATAAATAAAAATAAAGTGGGGGAAGTGTATATGAGATAGATAGTGATTGCAATATTCAAAGGAGATATACCTATTTGCTATTAGCTATCCCTGTGGTAATATTTGGACAAGGAGAAGCAGCATTTAAGGCTTGGAGTACAGTGGCTTTAATTGTTGTTACTTATTTTTTCTTACTAGGTGGACGTTTTTTTCGTCAATATAAATCTAGTTTACCGAAAATACGGGAGAATTAAATTATGTGGTTAAGTATTGGTCTTACTGTACTTGCATTTATAGCGGTTGGTGTCTGTGCATTTGCTTATAGTTTGCTAAAAAGTGTTGAAGCTCCCAAAAAATAATACTTTCTCCATTTTTTAAGAAAAGTAATTTGTGGGAAGTATTATCTCACTTGCGTTCTCACCCATAAATCCGCATACTTCACAAAAGTAGAATGAGCGGATAACACCGCCAATAAAAATCCCTGTTTACCATCTAAAAAGCCAGCTTTCAGTAAATACATTTTCACAAAGCAACCTACAGCATGAGTAACACCATCAAAAAGACTGGCTGTTTTGCCTTGTGCCTGACGTTGTTCCGCCCAAGCTTTGGCATAACCAGCGGATTTCACTAAATAATGATGAATATTTTTATAGGTAAAATGAGCTAAATTGCCTGTTAGTTTTTCAACCTTTGTACTATTTGGATAATGTACTCGTTCGTGAACCAGTTCATCGCCGTATTTTGCATAATCGGTTTTATACAAACGTACTACATAATCAGGATACCAACCAGAATGACGGATTTCACGTCCGAAAACTGTACTTAAACGGTTAAGTTGATACACCGTATTTTCGGCATTCTTTTGTACCGCAGTTTGAATAGATTGTGCTAATTCGGTGGTAACACGTTCATCGGCATCAAGCCATAATACATAATCACTGGTGACATATTGTTGAGCGAGCTGACGTTGTTTGCCAAAGCCTTGCCAATCAGTATTTTGATAAAATTTTGCCCCGTAAGATTGAGCGATTTGTTCGGTATTATCGGTGCTACCGCTGTCTAAAATCACGATTTCATTTGCCCAATCTTTTACGGTGTCTAAGCATTCCGCCAAATCTTGGCTTTCATTTTTCACAATCATTGCAACGCTGATGGTTGGCATAATATTCTCATTTTGTAGGATAAAAATTTTTCATTATTCTAACCGCACTTTGTAGCAAAACCAACTAAATATCGCTATAATCAAATTGTTTATTCACATTAATTGACAAAAGGAAGATTAACATGGGCTTAGAAAGTGTACCAGCAGGCAAAGAATTACCAGATGATATTTATGTCGTGATTGAAATCCCTGCCAATTCAGATCCAATTAAATACGAAGTTGATAAAGAAACTGGCACATTATTTGTTGACCGTTTTATGGCAACCGCAATGTTCTATCCAGCTAACTATGGTTATGTAAACCATACTTTATCTTCAGATGGCGATCCTGTTGATGTGTTAGTGCCAACGCCATACCCATTACAACCAGGTTCCGTGATTCGTTGCCGTCCAGTGGGCGTGTTAAAAATGACAGATGAAGCGGGTGGTGATGCGAAAGTGGTCGCAGTTCCGCATACTAAATTAAGCAAAGAATACGATCACATTAAAGATGTGGGCGATTTACCTGCGTTATTAAAAGCTCAAATTCAGCATTTCTTTGAAAGCTATAAAGCACTAGAAGCTGGTAAATGGGTAAAAGTGGAAGGCTGGGGCGATGTAAACGAAGCTCGTCAAGAAATTTTAGACTCATTTGAGCGTGCGAAAAAATAATTAACTCAGTGATGCCGTCTTATTTTGGTAAGGCGGTATTTTTTTGTAACATTAGGGGAAATCAGATGTTAAAACGCCAAAAGAAAATATTTGCGACCTGTTTTGCGGTTGCAGTTTTAGTGAGCTGTGCAACCAGTACGGAAATAAACCAACAAGCTGAGAGCCAATATGCTCAAGTTTTAGCACAAGCAAGACAAAAAGGCATATTAGATACCAGTTCTACCACATCAAAACGGGTACAAAAAGTCTTCCACGTGATGCAACCCTATGCCGAACAAGAAAATAATACTGGTACAAAATTTAACTGGCAAATTGCTGTAGTAAAAAGTGATGATCTTAATGCTTGGGCAATGCCAGGTGGTAAGATGATGTTTTACACGGGACTAGTGGATAAATTATCCTTAACCGATGATGAAATTGCGACAGTGATGGGACATGAAATGGCTCATGCACTAAAAGAACATGGCAAATCATCACGTAATTTAGGTGTATTTACTACAGTACTTGGGGCAGCCGTTGAAGTCGGGGCAGGAGCAGCACTTGGTGTTGATCTACAAGGGTTAGGTAGCGGAACAGTCGATTTAATCACTAATAAGCCCTATTCTCGTAGCAATGAAACAGAAGCAGACGAAATCGGCTTAATGTTAATGGCAAAATCTGGCTATAATCCACAAGCTGCCCCAAAACTCTGGCAAAAAATGCAGGCACAAGGTGGTTCAAGTAAAGTAGTAAGTTTATTCTCTACTCACCCAAGTGATGAAGCTCGCCAAGAAAATTTACAACGTTTATTGCCAGAGGCAATGAAAGTTTATAATGCGAGAAAATAACCAAATGCCACCAAGTGCGGTAAAAATTACCGCACTTTTTGCTTAAAATAATAAATATTTTTATCTGGAAAAATCCAATCAATGAATTTCTTGAGTTTAGCGTTAGTATTGCGTTGTTTCTTGCTTAAAGGTAATTCATTCCAGTCTTTTTCTGCTAATAATGCAATACAATCTTGTAGTGATAAGTTTTTTAATTGAGCATTCACAAAAAAATCTGCAATCATATTATTCCATTCGGTTTTATTGCCCCAATAATGTCCGATAATTGTATTGCAGGGCTGTAAAGGTTGATGCTGATTTAACGCCACAGAAAAAGAAAATTGTTCCACTAATTTACGTTCACAATCTGTACCACAAATTTCATCACAGAGTTGTAATGCGAGTGCAAGGATTGCTTGAGCCTTTTCTGCGGGTAAAGCAACCACACCCGCATTCCACATCACACTATCAGGTCTAATTTCAATATTGGCAAAGGTTTTTCCTACTAAAGTGCGGTGCATTTTTTGCCAAGTTCGATTGGATTGTTCGCTTAATATACCTTCTTTTAAGTGCATAAATGTTTGCCCCTGATTAAGCTGGTGTTGCATTTCCGTTAATGGCGTGGCTAAAAAAGTATCGCTATCCACATAGAGCAAATGTTGAGCGGGATATTGGGCTTGAACAGTCTGCAACGCCTTAATTTTCACTCGCCAAAAGAAGTGATATTTTCCTTGCCATTTCTGTAAGGTGGTTTGGTTAATTTCAATAAATTCAATACGATCACCAAAAACACGGTAAAAATCTGGGCGATCGGTGATGACAATCACTTTTTCAATTTGCGGATCTCGCAAAAAAGTTAAAATGGCAAAACAGGCTTGATAATGGTTTTCAAGCCGTTCGCCGAAAGTGAGTAAGGTTAAATTCATGTTTATATTATCCATTCTGGACTAATCTGTTCTGGTGAAATTTCATTGATATTATGTTGGTAGTGTACAATTTCAGTTCGATTTTGATTATTAGGGTGCCAATTTAGCCAATTTTGTTGACCTTGACTGTAAAAACCAATAATCGGTTTATTTAGACCTGCTGCAATATGAATGGTGGCAGTATCAGGTGAAATTAACAAATCAGAATAGCGAATAAGTTCAATGGTATGAAATATACTTTTTGTGTTTTCATTAATAAAAATTTTTGCAAAAAAGGTATTATTCTCCATTGACCATTGACCATTGACCATTGCTATCAATTTTTTTAATTTTTCTGTTACTGGGGGATAGGTGAGTACGACTATTGGCAAGCTACTTTCTTTTGCCAAATATTCAAGTATTGCAACGATATGTTTGTCATCAAATTGGCGAGCCGACCCATTACCAAAGAAATTCAAGGTAATAAATCTTTCTAATTTATTTTTCTGGATAAAATCAATGGTTTCAGTATTAGCTGACGGACTAAAGGGAATATCATATTGCGTATTAATATCAGTAAATCCTATTTTTTCTAATGCTGTTTTATAAACGTCAGCAAAATGTAAATTGGGATCATCAATATTGATATTAAAAAGTTGATAATTTTGTTTTAAATAACCGACATTGATTGAAGCGTTAATTAGGCGAATAAACAGTAAATCTCGGTTACGTAATAGTACCGTAGGATCAATTAACACGTCATAGTGAAATTTCCGCAAATTTAGACCGCACTTGATCCGATCCCAGATACTACGTTTTTGCACAAAATGTAGTTGATCAATATAAGGATTATCCGAAAATAAATAGGCATTATTTTTAGTACAAGTTACTCCAATATATAGCTCAGGATCCTGTTTTTTTAGTTCACGAAACACAAAAGAGCTGACAATATAATCACCAATTTTTCCGTCTTGGCGGAGAAAGAGGATTTTTTTGATAGGCAAATTTACGGGATTGTGATGTATTTTGTCTAGTAATAGTTTACCTATAGTCAGGCGGATTTTTTGTAAAAGAGTTTTGAGTTTCATTTAATTGTATCGATCTTCAAGTTTATTAATTTCTGATTCACTAGTTCCTCGGAAAATACAAGGTGGTTCAACACCATAGGCATTGAGCCTATTTAATTGTAATAATCCCGTTAAATAATCTGCAGGTATTCTAATGGGGTAGGCATTATCTAATAATTTTCTTGCTCCATTGAGAGTGAGCAAATAGGCATTTGCCATAATAATACAACGCTTAGATGTTTTTGACGGACTACGGTAACGTACTAATTTATAATTTTCAAATAGTTTACGCTTGAACAACCAAGATTTAGCTTTACCATGATCTAAAAAAACAATCTCTCGCCTAGATGGGACTCTTTTCAACACATCTGAAATGATCTTTGTAAAGTCGTGGTGAATGATAATATCATCTTCAAAAATAATAGCTTGTTCAATATGTTGCTCAACCATATACTGATAAACTTTAATATGGCTCATTGCACAGCCTATTTCACCAATAGTAAGGGGTTTCTTGGCTAGGTATTTTTTAGGGTAAAATTCATAATCAACTTGTGATAACTCTTCTTTACCCAGTGTTTTACCATAAACAGCATCGAAAAATTGAAAAGAAATATTTAAGGCAGTAAAACGCTGTGCAATTGCTTCTCGGCGAGGAGAGTTTTTAAGGCTGATAATGAAAATTGGCGGGATGTTTTTTTGTAGCATAGTTACCTGACTTCATTAAATTAGAGAAGTATATAGTCGTCTTGATTTGGAATGAATTTTAGTTTAGTCTATCAAAAATTTCAATATTAATTTATAGTTATAGTAGTGTCATTATACTTGAGCAGATTAGAGAAAAAAGAATGAAAATTTTAATTTTGCATAAATGGTTGATTATGGGCGGTGTTGAACGTATTTTAATAAATTATTTAGCACTGTTACAGGGTGAACCTAACTTAGATATAGATATTTTGATTGATTTTGATACAGAAGATAATGCTTTTCACAACAAAATTCCTAAAAAATTCCCAATAAGTTATATTTTTGATAGAAATCACAAAAAACAACGTGATTCAATTTATTCTGCAAGAAAAGAAAGTGTCTTAAATCGTATAAAATATAAGCTGTTTAATAGAAAAGAAAAAATACTTAGAAAACAGAAATTAACAGATAAAATTGTTGGGAATGACTATGATGTTGTTATAAATTTTAGTCAACATTTTGATCCTTATATTGAATTTAATCGTATTTCTGTACCAATTATTCGATGGCAACATTTAGCTTATGAACCTAAAAATAATCATTATTTGAAAAAAGACATTTCTATTTTAGTTAGATATAGTAAGATTATTGTCATTTCTAATGCGATGAGAGAACAAATGATTTCTCTTACCAATATTTCTTCCAATAAATTTGAACTTATATTTAATCCGTTGAATATAAGTCATATAGTAGAACAAGCTGATATTCTACCCTATGCTGGTTTAAGAAAAGAACATTTCTTTACCCAAGTAGCTAGGTTAGATAAAATAAAACAACATGATAAATTAATTGAAATTTACGCAGAACTAGTTAAGTATGGAAGAACAGAAAAACTTTATATTTTGGGAAACGGTGAAGAATGTAATTATTTAAAGCATCTTATAGAAAAGTTAAATTTAAAGAATAGATGTATTTTACTTGGTGAAGTTGAAAATCCTTATCCTTATATCAAATATGCAACACTTTTTCTACATACTTCAGCAAAAGAAGGATTGCCAACAGTATTACTGGAAAGTTTATTGTTAAATACTCCCGTAGTTGCAATGGATTGTCCGACAGGTCCAAGTGAAATACTTGATAATGGGCGTTGTGGTGCTTTAGTGACATTAAACAACAAAGATGAGTTTGTTCAAAAGACGATTGAGTTATTGCATAATCCTGAAATGATAGAAAAGATGCAGATAAATATGAAAACACATTTGGAAAAATTTTCTGAACAAGAAATTCGAAGAAAATTCATTGGTGTATTAGATAAACTCGTTGGAAAATAGGGCTAAAATGGAAAACAAACAAACAAAAATAAAGGTTGCTTTATTAATTAATGAATATTTCGGTGCAGTTAAAACGGGATATGGTGGATATGGATTCCTAGCGAGAAGACTTGTCGCTGAATATTTACCTTCAGATGATTTACAAGTTGATGTTTTATTGAAAACAACATCACGTAATTTTGGTATTTTAGCTAAAAAACATATTGTAGATGGTATTAATGTATATGAAATACCAAAGAAGCAGTGGGCTACGAAACAATTCCTAAAAAAACAAAATTATGATGTTTATTTAAGTATTGAAGTTACTTTTATACTACCTTTAAAATTGGAACCAGACCAACGAAAGAAATTATTATTTTGGATTCAAGATCCGAGACCCCAAACTGATTGGGAGGAAATTCATACTGTACAGCTTTATCCTGAACCAAGCTATTACGATCAAGCATTATATGATTATATTCATCAATTATATAAACAAGATAGGGTAAAGTTTATTTCACAAGGTTATTTCCTAAATGAAAAGGCAAAAGAACTCTATCGTTTGAATGAAGATGTCAATATTCAATATTTGCCTAATCCAATTGAGATTAACAAAGACTTTAATCTCAATACATACGAAAAGAAAGATATGATTATTTTTTTAGGACGTATTGAATCCGTGAAACGAGGTTGGTTATTTGCTGAAATTGCTAAACAATGTCCTGAATATGAGTTTTATATGTTAGGTCAATCTTTCCATGATACAGCAAAGAATGCAGAGATTATGGCAAAATATAAAGATATTCCAAATTTATATTTTGCTGGACATGTTGATGGCGAAGAAAAAGAACAATTTTTGAAAGATGCCAAAATACTTGTCAATACTTCAATTCATGAAGCCTTACCAGTTTCATTCTTAGAAGCATTGTCTTATGGAACATTATTAGTCAGTAACCAAAATCCTGAAAATTTAACGGAAAAATTTGGTGTTTATACTGGGCAAGTCTTGGGAGATGGTTTTGATGCCATAGAACGTTATGTAGAAGGAATCCATTTCTTGATGAAAAATGATGAAATAAGAAAAACATTGGCAAGACAAGGTATAAATTATATTAAAGAAGTGCATAATATTCCTAAATTTATTCAGGATATGAGAGATATATTATTTGATCTAGCTGGGTGTAAGTGATAAACACTTTAGCCTATAACAAAATTTGTTATAGGCTCTCATAGGCTCCTCCTGCATTTTTGAGCCTATACCAAAATTTGTGTAAATACCTGTTTCTGAGATAATAACCAAAAACAGGTATTTTCATTATGAATGAACAACAAATTAAATTATTGGCTAATGAATTAGCTAAAAACCTCAAAACACCAGAAGATCTCAATCAGCTTTCTCGCGTGCTGAAAAAAATCACTGTGGAAGCCGCTCTCAATACTGAGCTTACAGAACATCTTGGTTATAAGAAAAATCAGCCAAGAAAGGCTAAAAATAGCCGAAATGGTTATAGTCAAAAAACCTTGCTCACCGATGAGGGAGATATTGAACTCAACATTCCCCGAGATCGTGAAAGCACCTTTGAACCCCAAATTATTAAGAAAAATCAAACTCGCATTACGGGTATGGATGAGCAAATCATTGCCTTATATGCCAAAGGGTTAAGTAATCAAGAGATTGTTGATTCGTTTAAGGAATTTTATGATGCCGATGTTTCACCTAGCCTAATTTCTCGGGTAACTGATTCAGTCAAAGAACGCATTATTGAGTGGCAAAATGAACCCCTTAACGCGGTGTATGCCATTGTTTATTTGGATTGCATTGTGGTGAAAGCTCGCCAAGATGGACGCATTATCAATAAAGCCGTGTTTGTCGCTCTTGGTGTGAATCTGGACGGACGCAAAGAGCTGTTAGGGCTGTGGATTGCAGAAAATGAAGGGTCAAAATTTTGGTTAAACGTACTAACCGAGCTTAAAAATCGTGGCGTACAGGATATTCTGATTGCTTGCATTGATGGTTTAAAAGGCTTTCCTGATGCGATTAATACTGTTTTTCCTGAAACGAAAATTCAGCTTTGTATCGTGCATATGGTTCGTAATAGTTTGAAATATGTCACTTGGAAAGATTACAAAGCCGTGACAGGGGATTTAAAGCTGATTTATCAATCACCTACGGAACAGGTAGCCCTACAGGCACTGGCTAATTTTGAGCAAAAATGGCAAGCAAAATACCCATTAATCGCCAAAAGCTGGCAGACTCATTGGGTGAATTTAGCCACGATTTTCAGCTATCCTGACGATATTCGCAAGGCAATTTACACGACAAATGCGATAGAATCGTTAAATAGCGTGATTCGACGAGTGATTAAAAAACGAAATGTCTTCCCGACAGACGAATCCGTGATTAAAATAGTCTGGCTTGCGATTAAAAATGCGTCTAAAAAATGGTCAATGCCAATCCGAAATTGGCGAGTGGCATTGAACCATTTTGTGCTAGAATTTGGTGATCGCTTAAATGATCACCTTTAAGTGAAATTGGTGTTTACACAAAATGTGGGATAGGCTCGGCTAACCAGCCCTATTTCTTTTTCTACCTGATTATTTAGTCGGATAGTCCCACCAAATATCAAACAAATCACTGATTTCGACTTGTTGTAATCCATTGCTTTCTAACCAGTTTTTCACTAAAGTGCGGTGTTTTTCATCACATTTTCCGATTTTTTCTAAACAGACTAAACCCTCCCAGTGTAAATAGCCACTGCCTTCATAAGCTAACCCATTTAGTTGAATGACTTCACGGATAAAGCGATCAACGATTTCATCTACTTGCTCGATAGCTGTACCTTCAGCAAATTGCCAATTGACTAAAAAGCCTAATTCTTGGAATTCTGCTAAGTGCATTTTTTTACGCTGACGAGCGTTACGTTGAATAGCCATATTTTTCTCCTATGCTATTAGAGCCTTGTTAGCTCTTATTCTTTAATAAAATATAAGTCCCAAACACCGTGACCTAATTTGTGACCACGTTGTTCGAATTTGGTTAAGGGACGGAAATCGGGGCGTTCAATATAATCACCCGTTGAGGAAACATTACGAATTCCCACCGCACTTTGCATAGATTGTAACACATCTAGCATCTGTTCGGCATAATTTTGCCAGTCGGTAGCAAAATGAATAAAACCACCAGATTGTAATTTTTGGCTAACATTTTCGACAAACTGCGGTTGTACAATACGGCGTTTGTGATGTTTCGCTTTTTGCCATGGATCAGGAAAAAATAACTGCAAACCGCCCAGCGAATTTTCCGCAATGCAATCACGCAAAATTTCCGTGGCATCATGGCACATTACTCGCAAATTTTTCACCCCTTTTTCTAAAGCATAAGCTAAACAAGCTCCCACACCAGGGGTATGCACCTCAATCCCCAGATAATTTTTATCGGGATTTTGGGCAGCCATTTCCACTAAGGATTTTCCCATACCAAAACCTATTTCTAATACCACAGGCTGACTATTGCCATAAATCTTAGTGAAATCAAAGGGTTCATTTTGATAATCCAAACCATAACTTGTCCAATTATCATTCATTATTTGGCGTTGATATTCGCTCAACCGCCCTGTACGTAACACAAAGCTCCGCACTTTACGTTTATAACGTCCATCTTCAGTAAATTCGGCAGTTTCCACGGTTTTACGTTTTTGATCGGCAAGGGTATTTTTTTGTTGTTCCATTCTTTTTTCATTGCTCGTAAAATTTGGCGGTCATTATACGGATTTCAAAGTGCGGTGTAAATTTAAGAAAAATCAAATCAGAGTCTATTTAGATAGACACTTAAGGACAAGTCCCATGGGTGATTTATGCAACAAATGTATTCAAAAAGTGCCTAATTTAGCAAAGAAAAGTGCGGTGATTTTTCAGCGTGTTTTTCAGGTAACCTGAAAGGTTTTTCAAATTTTTCTAAACTCTATCGCCACGCCGTTTAATTGTGCTTTCGCCCAGTCAACCGCATTGCGGGCGGCTTGTCTGGCTTGGTGGGGGGAGTTTTTCCAACAGCTTGAGCCTGTCAAATAAGCACCTTGGTGCACAATCTCTTCTTCATCAGTCGTTGCCAACTCCTGTACGCTGTCCAAGCCCATTTGTTCCAGACGGCTGATAAACGTTTTGCCTATGCCTTTGACGGCAAGCAGGGATTGATATTCTTCTGCGGTAAATGCCATGATTGCTCCGTTTTTTTGTGCTGGGTCGGATTGTTAAATCCGACCTTAATTAAGACGTTAAGGCTTGTCGGACTGCTTGCGTGCCACAGGCTTGCAAGTGTCCGACTTACATTGCCTTATGCCATTTCTTTTACCGCCAGCTCTGCCCAAGCCATGGTTTCGGCAAAGGCGGGGCGTGCCAAATGGGCGGTGGCGTAGTGTTGCAGTATGCTGTCATCGGCAGACAGCACGTGCTGTTTGCGGGTGAATTGAATAATCAAGCTACTGAAATGTAAATCCAAGATGCTAAACTGATTGCCAAGGATAAATGTGCGTCCGCTCAAATGCTGACGTAAGGTATCCAGTAATACATCAGGATTGCCGTAGCCAATCATTTTTTGGCGGTCGGCATCAATGTTTACCTGCATAAATTTATCCATCAGTGCGTATTCCAAATGAATGGACAAACACAGCCAGCGGTAAAATTCGCCACGTTCAATGCTGCCTGCGGGCGGTATCAGCCCTTTGTCGGGGAACTGCTCGGCTAAAAAGGTCAAAATGGCAACCGTTTCGGTTAAAACCGTATCGCCAACCTTTAAGGCAGGCACTTGTCCTTGCGGATTAACCGCCAGATACTCGGCAGATTTCATCTGTTCGCCAAACTGCACCAGCTTGACTTGATAGTCTGCACCGCATTCTTTGAGTACCCAAACGACATTTCTGCCACATTAAAAGGGGGGGGGTAAAGGGTGTATTGCATGGGATTGCTCCTTGATGGTGCAGTGAATGAATGCCTTAAATGCTTATTTTAGTTTTAGCATATTTTAAAGGTTTTAGATAGCTTTTCTTTTACACGTCTACACCGCCTGCATATATCCTTTTGAACTTCACACCGTGTCAGCTAGTGTTCAATAATTACAGTTTTGGATATCTTTTTCGGTTGTGTTAGAATTCACTCCCATTTAATCGCATTTTTAACGTTATGACCGCTCAATCCCATTCCACACCTCCTTTTGCCAACGCCATACTAAATTGGTTTGACCGATTTGGACGCAAGCATTTGCCGTGGCAGCAGGATAAAACCCTGTATGCGGTGTGGTTGTCGGAAGTGATGTTACAACAAACGCAGGTGGCAACGGTAATCCCTTATTTTGAGCGGTTTATTAAAACTTTTCCAAATATCACCGCACTTGCTAATGCTCCCCTTGATGAAGTGTTGCATTTGTGGACTGGTTTAGGTTATTACGCTCGAGCCAGAAATTTGCACAAGGCAGCACAGCAAATTCGTGATGAATATCAAGGACAATTTCCTACGCAATTTGAGCAAGTACTGGCATTGTCGGGTATCGGGCGAAGTACCGCTGGTGCTATTTTATCTTCGGTGTTAAATCAGCCCTATGCTATTTTAGATGGTAATGTAAAACGTGTTTTATCTCGTTTCTTTCTTGTTGATGGTTGGACGGGGGACAAGAAAGTCGAAAGTAAATTATGGGCATTAAGCGAGCAAGTGACACCGCAAGATCGAGTGGCGGATTTTAATCAGGCGATGATGGATATTGGGGCAATGGTTTGTACGCGTTCAAAACCGAAGTGTGATTTGTGTCCAATTAGTCAAAAGTGCGGTGCAAATTTAACAAATTGTTGGATGGATTACCCAAATAAAAAAACCAAAAAGACCTTACCAGCATGCACAAGTTATTTTTTAATTTTGAGCTGTCAAGGCAAAGTCGCATTAGAACAACGTGAGCATTCTGGCTTGTGGGGCGGGCTGTATTGTTTTCCACAATTTCCAACCAAAACAGAATTGTTACAATATTTAGCTACACAAGGTATTCACCAATATCAAGAATGGACGGCATTTCGACATACTTTTAGTCATTTTCATTTAGATATTTATCCAATTTATGCGGAACTTCATGGCAAAAAATGTGACGAAGATCGCACGAAATGGAAAAAAATTGCAGAAAAGCCAGCAGAATATCAATTTACTGTATCACCAAGTAACAAATATTGGTATGATCCAGCTAATCCAGATCAAATTGGACTCGCTACGCCAGTCAAGAATTTATTAACAGAATTTTATAAGAGAAAATTATAATGGCAAGAACCGTATTTTGTGCTTATTTAAAGCAACAGGCAGAAGGATTAGATTTTCAGCTTTACCCAGGCGAATTAGGTAAGCGTATTTTCGATAATATCAGTAAACAGGCTTGGGGCGAATGGATGAAAAAGCAAACCATGCTAGTTAATGAAAAAAAATTAAATATGATGAACCCTGAGCATCGTCAGTTATTAGAGCAAGAAATGGTGAATTTTTTGTTTGAAGGAAAAGAGGTGCATATTGAAGGTTATGTTCCACAATCAAAATAAAATAAATATGATGAAGATTTCTTTAAAAAAATTAGCCGTGTTGGCGATTATTCCTTTTTTGTATGCTTGTTCATCAAATCAAGATCGTAATTATGATGATGCCTTTGCTAAGGATACGCATGGTTTAGATTTACTTACTGGGCAATTTTCACAGAATATTGACCAGATCTGGGGCGTAAATGAGCTGTTAGTGGCGAGTCGTAAAGACTATGTAAAATATACTGATAGTTATTATACCCGTAGCCATATTAGCTTTGAGGAAGGTCAAATTAATATTGAAACCTTAGCGGACGTGAATCGTTTACATAGTGCTATTGTGCATACTTTATTAATGGGGTCTGATGCAAAAGGGATTGATTTATTTGCTTCGGGTGATGTACCTATCAGTACTCGTCCATTCTTAGTTGGTCAGGTTGTCAATAACTTTGGTCAACCTATTAGAGATCTTAATACGGCGAATAATTTTGCCAGCTATTTAATTCAAAATAGATTACAAAAACGAACATTAAGCAATGGGCGATCTGTGCAGTTTGTTAGTATTCAAATGATTGCGAATCACGTTAATGTGCGTGCTAGAGCATATTTGCCATTTGTACGTAAATCATCTCGTCAATATGGTATTGATGAGAGTTTGATTTTAGGCATTATGCAAACTGAATCAAGTTTCAACCCTTATGCGATTAGTTATGCAAATGCGTTAGGATTAATGCAGGTTGTGCCACATAGTGCGGGTCGAGATGTATTTAAAATGAAAGGACTTTCAGGTCAACCAAGTAAGAGTTATTTATTTGATCCAGCTAAAAATGTGGACGCTGGTGTATCTTATTTATGGTTGTTAAAAAATGATTATTTAGCAGGTATTGAAAATCCAACTTCTATGCGTTATGCCATGATTTCAGCGTATAACAGTGGTGCTGGTGCGGTATTACGTGTATTTAGTTATGATAGAGATGAAGCGATTTATCAAATTAATCGTATGCAGCCAGAACAGGTGTATCGTATTTTAACCACGGCTCATCCGTCATCACAGGCTCGTAATTATTTGCTGAAAGTAGATAAGGCTCAACAGAGTTATCGCAGAGTGAGATAAGATCAGTCCCGTACGTACAAGTGCGGGGCGTTTTGAGGATTTTTTGCATATTAAACAAGCAAACAGACAAATTTCAGATTTTTTTGTAAAATAACTATTGACCGAAAGGCGTAAATACGGTTTAATACGCCCCGTGTTGACGCAGTAAGCGTTACGCCTCGATAGCTCAGTCGGTAGAGCAGGGGATTGAAAATCCCCGTGTCGGTGGTTCGATTCCGCCTCGAGGCACCATCTTTTCCTCCTTAGTTCAGTCGGTAGAACGGTGGACTGTTAATCCATATGTCGCAGGTTCGAGTCCCGCAGGAGGAGCCATATTCTAAAGCCCTGATGATTGTAAAAAGTCATCAGGGTTTTCGCTTATTTAGAAAAGTTAAAATCAAAGCAAAAAGGGTATCCCATGTTAAGTTACCGCCATAGTTTCCACGCAGGCAATCACGCCGATGTACTTAAGCATATTGTACAAATGTTGATCATTGAAAATCTGCAACAAAAAGACAAAGGCTTTTATTATTTAGACACGCACGCAGGTGTGGGGAAATACCGTTTATTCAGTGAAGAAGCCGAAAAAACAGCCGAATATCTTGAGGGTATTGCACGTCTTTGGGAACAAAAAGATTTGCCTGAAGAAATCCAACGTTATGTGAATTTAATTAAAAAGCTCAATTATGGCGGCAAAGAATTACGCTATTACGCAGGTTCACCGTTTATTGCTGCTTTAATGTTGCGAGAACAAGATCGGGCATTATTCACCGAATTACACCCTGCTGATTATCCGTTATTGCGTAACACGTTTAAGGAATACGACAATATTACCACTAAACGAGATAACGGTTTTCAACAGCTTAAAGCTACGCTTCCCCCCAAAGAACGCCGTGGTCTGGTCTTAATCGATCCACCTTATGAATTGAAAGAAGATTATGATCTGGTGGTGCAAGCCATTGTGGAGGGTTATAAACGTTTTGCCACAGGTATTTACGCCATTTGGTATCCCGTGGTGTTACGCCAACAAACGAAACGAATCATCAAAGGGTTAGAAGACACAGGGATTCGCAAAATTCTGCAAATTGAATTGGCAGTTCGTCCTGATAGCGATCAGCGTGGTATGACCGCCAGTGGCATGATTGTGATTAATCCACCATGGCAATTAGAAAGCCAAATGAAACAGCTTTTACCTTATTTAGTCAAGACTTTAGTGCCTGAAAATACGGGTAGCTGGAAAGTCAGTTGGATTACACCTGAATAGCCAATTTGTTCCTATTGGTTAAAGTGTGGTGGGAAATATTGAAATTTTTCACCGCACTTTTTACTCCAAATCCCCCTTAATACACCATAAAAATGTGATCTTGATCACATTTTAAATGCTATCTATAAAATCAATCGTATTAATTTACCTTTTACCCTGAAAAATCAGGTAAAATAAAAATCAGTTTATATTCATTCAATCTCATTAATCAGGAGTAAACAATGGCAACGCAAAAACAACTTGCAAATGCAATCCGTTTTTTAAGTATGGACGCTGTTCAAAAAGCAAAATCAGGTCACCCTGGTGCCCCGATGGGTATGGCGGACATTGCCGAAGTATTATGGCGTGGATTTTTAAAACATAACCCAACCAATCCAAAATGGGCAGATCGTGACCGCTTTGTGTTATCTAATGGACATGGTTCGATGTTGATTTACAGTTTGTTACATTTAACAGGCTATGATCTTTCTATCGAAGATTTAAAAAATTTCCGTCAATTACATTCTAAAACTCCAGGTCACCCTGAATATGGTTATGCCCCAGGGGTAGAAACGACCACAGGTCCATTGGGTCAAGGTATCACCAATGCAGTGGGTATGGCGATCGCAGAAAAAACCTTAGCGGGTCAATTTAACCGTGCAGGTCACGATATTGTGGATCACTTTACTTATGTGTTCTTAGGTGATGGCTGTTTAATGGAAGGGGTTTCACACGAAGCCTGTTCATTAGCGGGAACGTTAGGCTTAGGCAAATTAATCGCATTCTATGACGACAACAATATTTCCATTGATGGTCATGTTGACGGTTGGTTCACTGATGATACCCAAAAACGTTTTGAAGCCTACGGTTGGCAAGTGATCCCAGCGATTGATGGTCATAATCCACAACAAATTGCCGAAGCGGTGAAAAAAGCTCAAGCAGAAACCAATAAACCAACCTTGATTATCTGTAAAACCATTATCGGTTACGGTTCACCAAACAAATCAGCTTCGCACGATTGCCATGGTGCGCCATTAGGTGATGAAGAAATTGCCTTAACCCGTAAAGCATTAGAATGGGATTATGCCCCATTTGAAATCCCAGCGGATATTTATGCAGAATGGGATGCGAAAGCCAAAGGTCAAACAGCGGAAGTGGCATGGAACGAAAAATTTGCCGCTTATGCAAAAGCCTATCCAGAACTTGCAGCAGAATTTAAACGCCGTGTGAGCGGTGAATTACCAGCCAACTGGGCAGCCGAAAGCCAAGCCTTTGTGGAAAAATTACAAGCTAACCCTGCTTCTATTGCGAGCCGTAAAGCCTCACAAAATGCGATTGAAGCCTATGCACACATTTTACCAGAATTCTTAGGCGGTTCAGCAGACTTAGCTAGTTCAAACTTAACCCTATGGTCAGGTTCAAAACCCATTCGTGCAACCACCAATGTGGACGGCAACTACCTCAACTACGGTGTGCGTGAGTTCGGTATGTCGGCGATTATGAACGGTATTGCCTTACACGGTGGATTCATTCCTTATGGTGCAACATTCTTAATGTTCTTTGAATACGCTCACAATGCAGTGCGTATGGCAGCATTAATGAAACAACGTGCGTTATTCGTTTACACCCATGACTCTATCGGTTTAGGCGAAGACGGTCCAACTCATCAACCTGTGGAACAAACAGCGGCATTACGTTTAATTCCAAACTTAGAAACATGGCGACCTGCGGATCAAGTGGAATCAGCCGTGGCATGGAAATCTGCGGTAGAACGCAAAGATGGTCCGAGTGCCTTAATCTTCACTCGTCAAAACTTGGCACAACAACCACGCACAGCAGAGCAATTAGCTAACGTGGCTCGTGGTGGTTACATCTTAGTAGATTGCGGTTGCAACAACCCTGATGTGATCTTAATTGCTACGGGTTCTGAAGTGGAATTAGCCGTGAAAGCCGCAGAAGTGTTAAAAGCCGAAGGCAAAAAAGTGCGTGTGGTTTCTATGCCAAGCACCAACGTGTTCGACAAACAAGACGAAGCCTATCGTGAAAGCGTGTTACCAAAACACATTACCAAACGTGTAGCGATTGAAGCACAAACCGCAGACTTCTGGTACAAATATGTGGGCTTTGAAGGTCGTATTGTGGCAATGCACGGTTTCGGTGAATCTGCCCCAGCCGACCAATTATTCAAATTATTTGGTTTTACCGTAGAAAACGTGGTGGCAAAAGCGAAAGAAATTTTGTAATAGTCTAACTATTTGATTAATCTTAGTAAAGTGCGGTGAAAATTATTCTAGTTTTCACCGCACTTTCTTGTTTTAGGTGGAGATTTCAGCCACAAACCCTAATTCTTTTGAAATCAATAAGGCGGTTTTTCTAATTTCACTTAATAAAAAATCTACTCCCATTTGTCTAAGCCGATAGATGGATGTAGAAATCGACACCGCATATTCCACTTTATTAAAAGCATCGAAAACTGGACAAGCCACACAAACTACGCCTAGCTCATTTTCTTCCTTATCCATAGCAAATTGAATTTGTCGGATTTCCGCTAATTCCTGTTGCATTAAGTGTAAATCTGTAATGGTATTTTTGGTTAATTGCTGAATAGTATCTTGATGCGATTGCCAATAATTAACGACATAGCTTGTGTTATTTTCATAAGCTAAATAAAGTTTTCCCATGGCAGAACAATATAGCTGTAAATATTGCCCAATATATGCTCTTGTTTTTAACATACCTGTTGTCGGTTCGAGCTTATAGATCATAATGGCGTGGTCGTCTTCTCGTTTGGAAAAATTCACCGTTTCGCCAAGGGTTAAGTTAAGTTGTTCTAAATAAGGCGATGCCAAATTGATGATGTTAAAGGAAGAAAGCGTTTTCTGACCGAGATTAAGGCATTTAGTAGTTAAGCGATAACTGCCTTGAGTGTTGGTTTGTTTAATATAGCCCTCTGCTTGCAAACCTTGCAATAAACGGTGTACCGTGCTTTTATTCAGTTGCGATAATTCGGCTAATTTGGCTAATGGACAACCGTTAGGATAATCACTCAATAGATCCAATAGTTTTAGTCCACGAATAAGGCTTTGATTCCCTGTGTTTTTTTCTTCATTTATCATCATCATCTCCAACTTCCTGATGGCGTTTCATATTATGAAATATCTTTCTGAAAAAATGCGATCTAGTTCACATTTCTGAAATTTAAATAGTAACATATTGATTTATATTGTTTTTTATTTTTTGTATCAAATTGACTTTGCTACCTTATAAGTGTAATTTATGAAACGTGATTTTACAATTCGAAATTTAAAAAATTGAGGTGCTACATGAAAGTTTCTTATGAACAATTAAAAGCAGAATTTAAACGTGTCTTACTTTCTCGTAAAGTACGTGAAGATATTGCAGAAGAATGTGCAACAGTATTTGCTGACACAACGCAAGCGGGAGCCTACTCTCATGGGGTAAACCGTTTCCCACGTTTTATTCAACAACTCGAAAACGGCGATATTAAACCAGAAGCCGAGCCGACTAAAGAATTATCTTTAGGGGCGATTGAACAATGGGACGCTCATCAAGCCATTGGTAACTTAACAGCTAAGAAAATGATGGATCGAGCGATGGAATTAGCCGCAAAAAATGGTATCGGTGTAGTGGCATTACGTAATGCAAACCACTGGATGCGTGGCGGTGCTTATGGCTGGCAAGCAGCAGAAAAAGGCTATATCGGGGTGTGCTGGACTAACGCATTAGCGGTAATGCCACCTTGGGGTTCGAAAGAATGTCGTATCGGAACTAATCCGTTAATCGTGGCGGTGCCAACTAGCCCAATTACCATGGTGGATATGTCTTGTTCTATGTATTCTTACGGTATGTTAGAAGTGCATCGTTTACAAGGTCGCCAAACCTTTGTGGACGCAGGGTTTGATGATGATAATAATCCAACTCGTGATCCTGCCACTGTAGAGAAGAACCGCCGTCTAATGCCAATGGGTTTCTGGAAAGGATCAGGTTTGTCGATCGTGTTAGATATGATTGCAACACTGCTTTCTAATGGTGAATCTACCGCGGCGGTGACCGAAGATAAAGATGATGAATATTGCGTTTCCCAAGTGTTTATTGCGATTGAAGTGGATCGTCTGATTGATAGCAAAACCAAAGATGCAAAACTTAATCGTATTATGGATTATGTGCGTACCGCAGAGCCTGTCGATCCAAATCAACCTGTTCGTTTACCAGGTCACGAGTTCACTACGATTTTAGCCGATAATAAAGCTAATGGTATTCCAGTAGATGATACGGTTTGGGCAAAATTAAAATCGCTCTAATTTAGACCGCACTTTGGTTTTTTGTTCAAAGTGCGGTGGCTTTTTCGTGAATTTTACAACATTAAGGATACTATTATGTTTTTTGGTCATATTGCTAAAGTCGAGCCGAACCGTTATCCGAAAGCGATTCAACAAGCCTTGAATTATCTTAAACATACCGATTTTGATTCTCTTCCCGCTGGTCGCTATCCATTACAGGGCGACAGTTATGTACAAGTGTTAGATTTACAAACCCAGCCAAAATCAGCCTATCTGCCCGAAGTTCACCGTAAATATTTAGATGTGCAATATTGGCATAAAGGCAGCGAACGTATGGCGGTCGCACCTGATTTAGGCAATAACCCTGTGGCAGAAGAATATAGTGCGGAAAAAGATATTCTGTTTTATCAATCTATTCCAAATGAGCAAGAAATTCTGTGTCAAGCAGGCAATTTTGCGGTGTTCTTTCCAGAAGATGCTCACCGTGGTGCTTGTGCTGAAAATGAAACAGGGTTGATCCGTAAAATTGTGGTAAAAGTAGCAGTGAGTGAACTGTAGGAGGCAATAATGAAATCTTTTGCGTTATTGGTTGGAAAAGCGATTGAAGCTGTGGTGGTGTTAATTCTCACCGCAATGTCAATTCTCGTTTTTCTTAATGTGGTATTACGATACGGCTTTAATAGCAGTATCAACATCACTGAAGAAGTTTCCCGTTATATGTTTGTTTGGTTGGCTTTTTTAGGGGCAATTCTGGCTTTTAGTGAAAATCACCATGTGAGTGTGACAATTTTAACCCATAAATTATCAGAAAAAGGACGTAATTTATTGGGTATTGTGACAGACATCGCCATGCTATTTTGTTGCTATTTAATCGTAGAGGGCGGTTGGATACAGTTTCAACTAAATCTATCGAATTATGCTCCGATTTCAAGATTGCCACAAGGTATAACCTACCTTGCTGCGGTTGTTGCTGGTGCATTAATTGGTGTGTTAATTATTGCTCGTTTAGTGACTAGAATTGGACTCGTATTCAAAGGAGAAACCAAATGACCGTTGTAATTTTCCTTTCTGTTTTATTAGGTGCGATTCTACTCGGTATTCCAGTAGCCTTTTCCCTATTGATTTGTGGCATTGCGTTAATGGTGCATTTAGATTTGTTTGATGCCCAAATCTTAGCCCAACAAATTGTGAGCGGTGCCGATAGTTTCTCGTTAATGGCAATTCCATTCTTTATTCTGGCTGGTGAAATTATGAATGAGGGTGGTTTATCCAAACGCATTATTGATTTACCGATGAAGCTGGTGGGTCATAAACGAGGCGGTTTAGGTTTTGTAGCCATTATCGCCGCTATGATTATGGCAAGCCTATCAGGCTCTGCAGTGGCTGATACTGCCGCGGTGGCTGCCATGTTATTACCAATGATGAAAACCACGGGCTATCCAATGGATAAATCTGCTGGTTTAATTGGGACAGCGGGTATTATTGCCCCGATTATTCCACCAAGTATTCCATTTATCGTATTCGGTGTAGCCAGTGGGGTTTCCATTACCAAATTATTCTTAGCGGGGATTTTCCCCGGTGTGATGATGGGGATATTCTTAGGCTTATTGTGGTGGTGGCAAGCTAAACGCTTAAACTTAATGACCTTTTCCAAAGCCACTAAACAAGAACTTTGTATTTCCTTTAAGAATAGTGTTTGGGCATTGTTGTTACCAGTGATTATTATCGGCGGTTTCCGTTCAGGTATTTTCACCCCAACCGAAGCAGGGGCAGTAGCAGCATTCTATGCTTTAGTGATTTCCTTATTCGTGTATCGTGAGCTGAAAATCAAAGACCTTTATCGCATTATTTTAGCCGCAGGCAAAACCACCGCAGTGGTGATGTTCTTGGTAGCGGCTGCCAATGTAACAGGTTGGTTAATCACTGTGGCTGAATTACCACAAATGATGACCGAATTACTTGAGCCATTAATTGATAGCCCAACATTGTTGTTAATTGTGATTATGTTTGCGGTATTTATTATTGGTATGGTGATGGATTTAACTCCGACCGTATTAATTTTAACCCCAGTGTTAATGCCATTAGTGGAAGAAGCGGGTATCGATCCTGTGTATTTTGGTGTGTTGTTTATTCTGAATACGTCTATTGGTTTAATTACACCGCCAGTAGGTAATGTGTTAAATGTCATCACGGGTGTATCAAAACTGCCGTTTGACCGAGCAGCAAGAGGTATTATGCCTTATATGCTAATGATGATTGTAGTTTTATTCTTGTTTATTTTCTTCCCTTCACTGATTTTAGTGCCATTGGGTTGGATGCTGTAAAAACAATTCATTTTACTTAACTCTCAAATGGAGAAATCTTATGAAACTTTTTAATTTAAAAACCTTAGCTGCTTTTGTTGCTGCCACAACCATGTTGGTGGCAACTAATGCCAGTGCAGAAACGAGCTTGCGTTTCGGCTATGAAGCACCACGCACTGATAGCCAACATATTGCGGCGAAAAAATTTGATGAATTATTGAAAGAAAAAACCAAAGGGGAAATCAAATTAAAACTTTTCCCAGATAGTACCTTAGGTAACTCGCAAACCATGATTGCTGGCGTGCGTGGTGGTACCATTGATATTGAAATGTCTGGTTCACCGAACTTTACAGGGTTAGTGGAAAAACTTAATGTGATTGATATTCCATTTATTTTTAAAGATCGTACGCACGCATTCAAAGTATTAGACGGTGAAATCGGTCAAGGGTTATTAAAAGATCTTGAGGCACAAGGCATCAAAGGGTTAGCATTCTGGGACGTAGGTTTCCGTGCTTTCTCTAACTCAAAACACACGGTGACTAAACCTGAAGATATTAAAGGTCTGAAAGTACGCACTAACCAAAACCCAATGTACATTGAAGCCTTTACCTTGTTAGGCGGTAATCCAGTACCAATGCCATTAGCGGAACTTTATACGGCATTAGAAACCCGTGCTGTTGATGCTCAAGAACACCCAATCGGGATTTTCTGGTCAAATAAACTGTATGAAGTACAAAAATTCTTAAGCCTAACCAATCACGGTTATACCCCGTTAATTGTGGCGATGAATAAAGCGAAATTTGATGCACTCACACCAGAATTACAAACAGCGTTAATTGAAGCTGCCAAAGAAGCTGGACAATTCCAACGTGATTTGAACATTAAAAATGAAACTGAAATTGTGGCAAATTTACGTAAAGCTGGTGTTGAAGTGACTGAAGACATTGATCAAGCACCATTCAAAGCGGTAATTGAAGAAAAAGTACGTCAATCTTTCATCAATAAAAATGGTGATGAATTAATTAAAGCGATTGATGCCCTAGCTCAATAGCAAGCAAACAGAAGTGCGGTGAAAAAATTACAATTTTTTGTACCGCACTTCGCCGAATAAGTCCCAACTTGCTGTTAAACGGAGAATGTTATGAAACGATTTAATTTAAAAACCTTAAGTGCTTTTGTCGCCGCAGTGACGATGTTTACAGTGAGTCATGCGGTGGCTGAAACCAGTTTACGTTTTGGTTATGAAGCACCACGTAGCGACAGCCAGCATATTGCGGCGAAAAAATTTGATGAATTACTAAAAGAAAAAACCAAAGGGGAAATCAAATTAAAACTTTTCCCTGATAGTACGTTAGGCAATGCACAAGCCATGATTGCAGGTGTGCGTGGTGGTACCATTGACATTGAAATGTCCAGCTCATCTAACTTTACAGGATTAGAACCGAAGATCAATGTGATTGATATTCCGTTTATTTTTAAAGATCGTTCGCACGTTGTTAAAGTTTTAGATGGCGAAATTGGGCAAGGTTTATTAAAATCCCTTGAAACACAAGGTTTAAAAGGTTTAGCGTTTTGGGACGTAGGTTTTCGTGCATTTTCGAACTCAAAACACCCAGTCACCAAGCCTGACGATATTAAAGGATTGAAAGTACGCACTAACCAAAATCCAATGTATATTGAAACCTTTAGTTTGTTAGGTGGTAATCCCGTCCCAATGCCACTCGCGGAACTTTATACTGCCTTGGAAACCCGTGCTGTTGATGCACAAGAACACCCTGTCGGGATTTTCTGGTCATCAAAATTATTTGAGGTGCAAAAATATTTAAGTTTAACCAACCATGGTTATACCCCATTAATTGTGGTGATGAACAAAGCCAAATTTGATTCGCTTTCACCTGAATTACAAGCTGATTTATTGGAAGCTGCTAAAGAAGCAGGACAATTCCAACGTGATCTTAATGTGAAAAACGAAAAAGAAATCGTGGAAAATTTACGTAAAGCAGGGATTGAAGTCACTGAAACCATCAATCAAGCCCCATTCAAAGCCGTGATCGAAGAAAAAGTACGTAAATCCTTTATCGACAAAAATGGCGATGATTTGATTAAAGCGATTGATGCGTTAGCAAAATAACGATGCGTATCGCCCTTTTCGCTCCCCTTGCTTGTGGGGGGAGCTGTCCAAAGGACTGAGGGGGCGTTCAAACCCAAGATAACGAGAACAATAATATGAATTACTACTTAGGCATAGACTGTGGTGGCACCTTTGTTAAAGCCGCCTTATTTGACCAAACAGGCAAACTTTACGGCATTCAGCGTGAAAACGTTTCTGTGATCAGCGAGCAAGCAGGTTACGCTGAACGAGATATGCAGCAATTATGGCAAGTCTGTGCCAAGGTAGTACGTCAAACCATTCAACAAAGTGGCGTAGAATCGAGCCAGATTAAAGGCGTTGGCATTTCTGCACAGGGCAAAGGGGCGTTTTTGTTAGATAAACAAAAGCAACCTTTGGGGCGTGCCATTCTTTCCTCTGATCAACGTTCTCTTGAAATTGTCAAACAATGGCAAGCAGACGGTATTCCACAAAAACTCTATCCAATCACTCGCCAAACCTTATGGACAGGACACCCTGTGTCGATTTTGCGTTGGGTGAAAGAACATCAACCAGAGCGTTATGCTAATATCGGGGCGGTATTAATGTCCCATGACTATTTGCGATTCTGTTTAACGGGGCAACTACACTGTGAAGAATCCAATATTTCCGAATCCAATTTGTATAATATGCAAGTGGGCGAATATGATATTGAACTAGCAAGATTACTGGGAATTGGAGAAATTTTCTCTCAATTACCACCGATTATTAAATCTAACCAAATTGCAGGCTATGTTACCCAACAAGCTGCTGAATTGTCAGGTTTAGCCGTAGGGACTCCCGTGGTTGGTGGATTATTTGATGTGGTTTCCACCGCACTTTGTGCCAAATTAGATGATGAAACGAAACTTAATGCGGTGTTAGGTACTTGGTCAGTGGTGAGTGGTATTACCGCTGAAATTGATGATAAACAAACGATACCTTTCGTGTATGGACGCTATGCTACACCGAACCAATTTATTGTGCATGAAGCCAGTCCAACTTCGTCAGGCAATTTAGAATGGTTTGTAAAACAGTTTGGTAATGTGGATTATGCGGAAATTAATCAAGGCATCAGCCAATTACCGCCTGCCACTAGCTCGGTGTTATTCGTGCCGTTTCTCTATGGTTCAAATGCAGGTTTAGGTATGCAAGCTGGTTTTTACGGTATGCAAGCACATCATACTCAAATGCACTTATTGCAAGCAGTGTATGAAGGGGTGTTGTTCAGCCTGATGTATCACTTAGAACGTATGTTGCAACGTTTTCCACAAGCCGATGTATTAAGAGTGACGGGTGGACCGACAAAATCGGCAGTATGGATGCAAATGTTAGCGGATCTCACCGCTATGCGATTAGAAGTGCCAAATGTAGAAGAAACAGGTTGTTTAGGGGCTGCATTAATGGCAATGCAAGCCGATGGATTGACTGAACAGCCTGCGGTATTGCAAGCAGATATGCAAGTGTATCAACCTAATTCGCAATATTATGCCGCTTATCAGCAAAAATATCAGCGTTATCAGCAGTTTGTTAGTGCGTTGAAAGGGTTGCTATAAATATCAAATCTTGCAGAAATCACCGTGCTTTATGATTGAAAAGTGCGGTGATTTTTTTTAAATTTTTATTTATCCAAAATTTTTTGTTTACATTAAAATAATCTGCTATATAATTTCGGTTCGAAACTTATTTTGACAAAAGATCTAATGAAACGAAATATGAACCAGCGAAACACTCAACAACGTCGTCAACATATTATGCAGCTGTTGCAACAACAGGGCGAAGTTAGTGTTGAGCAGTTAGTGCAATTCTTTGAAATCTCCGAAGTGACTATTCGTAAAGATCTCACCGCTTTAGAAAGCAACGGTTTTTTACTTCGCCGTTATGGCGGAGCAATTTTAATGCCGAAAGACATTTTGGAGCAAGATGAATTGTTTTCACAACAAAAGTTAGCCATTGCTAAAATGGCAGCGGAACGGATTCGCGAGCATAATCGAATTATTGTGGATAGTGGTAGCACCACGGCAGCGTTAATTAAACAGTTGGATGGTAAACAAGACTTGGTAGTGATGACCAATTCCCTTTCAGTGGCAACAGAATTACGTTCGTTAGAGAATGAACCCACTTTATTAATGACAGGGGGGACTTGGGATCCTCATTCCGAGTCTTTTCAAGGTAAGGTCGCCGAGCAAGTGTTACGTTCCTACGATTTTGATCAACTATTTATCGGAGCGGACGGCATTGATTTAGAACGTGGTACGACCACGTTTAATGAATTAATCGGGTTAAGTCAGGTGATGGCGGAGGTTAGTCGTGAAGTAATTGTAATGGTGGAAAGCCAAAAAATCGGCAGACGGATGCCGAATTTAGAATTAACTTGGGATCAAATAGATGTGTTGATAACCGATAACCAAATATCAGCACAGGATAAACAATTTATTCAGGATTTAGGCGTACAACTGGTTGTCGCCGAACAAAATTTTTAATTTATAAGGAAAACAAACTATGTGTGGAATTGTAGGTGCAGTAGCACAACGTGATGTGGCAGAAATCTTAATTGATGGTTTACACCGTTTAGAATATCGTGGTTACGACTCAGCAGGTGTCGCGGTATTAGGTGAAGACAAAAAAATGCAGATTGTTCGCCGTGTTGGCAAAGTAAAATCCCTTGAAGATGCAGTAAATGCCAAACCATTATTAGGGGGGACTGGCATTGCACATACACGTTGGGCAACCCATGGGGAACCATCCGAAATTAATGCTCACCCACACCGTTCAGGTCATATTGCGGTGGTGCATAATGGAATCATTGAAAATTATCAAGAATTAAAAGCACAATTACAGCAACATGGTTATGTGTTCCAATCACAAACTGATACCGAAGTTATTGCACATTTAGTGGAATGGGAATTTCGTCGTGCTAAAACCTTATTAGAAGCCGTCCAAAAGGCTGTCGTGCAGTTACGTGGTGCTTATGGCACAGTGGTAATGAATGAACAAGATCCTGAGCGTTTAATCGTGGCTCGTTCTGGTTCACCGTTGGTCATTGGTTATGGCGTAGGGGAAAATTTCTTAGCCTCCGATCCGCTGGCATTGTTAAGTGTTACCCATCGTTTTGCTTATTTAGAAGAGGGCGATGTCGCTGAAATTACACGCCGTCATGTGTCGATTTTTAATCGTGCTGGTGAACCTGTAGAACGTGAAATTCACGAGGGTAATTTTGAAGCTGATGCGGCGGATAAAGGGCAATATCGTCACTATATGCAAAAAGAAATTTTTGAACAACCCGTGGCTATTATTAACACCTTAGATGGTCGTATTAAAGACGGCAAAGTGGATATTCAGTCTATTGCCCCAAATGCAGCAGAGATTTTATCTAAAGTACAACACGTGCAAATTGTCGCTTGTGGAACCTCTTACAATGCGGGTATGGTAGCTCGTTACTGGTTTGAGTCCATTGCTGGGGTAGGTTGTGATGTGGAAATTGCATCAGAATTTCGTTACCGTAAATTCGTGACTCGTCCGAATAGCTTATTAATTACCTTGTCGCAATCTGGTGAAACCGCAGATACTTTAGCTGCATTACGTTTAGCCAAAGAATCGGGTTATATGGCAGCCATGACGATTTGTAACGTGGCAAGCTCGTCTTTAGTGCGTGAATCGGATTTTGCTTTTATGACTAAAGCTGGTGTAGAAATTGGTGTTGCCTCCACCAAAGCGTTTACTACGCAATTAACCTGTTTATTATTGTTGAACGTAGCACTTGGTCGTTTAAACGGTCATGTTAGCGAAGAGCAAGAACACCACATTGTACAGGCTTTACAACGTTTGCCTGCTCAAATTGAAAGTGCGTTGGTGTTTGATAAACAAATTGAAAAATTATCCGAAGATTTTGCTGAAAAACACCATACTTTATTCTTAGGTCGTGGCGAATATTATCCTATTGCCATGGAATCAGCCTTGAAATTAAAAGAAATTTCTTATATTCATGCGGAAGCCTATGCGGCAGGTGAATTAAAGCATGGTCCACTTGCTTTAATTGATAGCGAAATGCCAGTGGTAGTGGTTGCCCCTGAAAATGATTTATTGGAGAAAGTGAAATCTAATATTGAAGAAGTGCGTGCCAGAGGTGGTCAGCTTTATGTGTTTGCTGATCATGATGCAGGTTTTGAAGAATCCACAGGTTTTAAAACCATTGTATTACCAAAAGTAGATGAAATTACTGCTCCAATTTTCTACACAGTACCGTTGCAATTATTGTCTTATCATATTGCGATTATTAAAGGCACCGACGTGGATCAACCGAGAAACCTCGCAAAAGCAGTGACAGTGGAATAAAATCTATTCAAAAGATAAAACTAAGGTGCGTGTTTACGCACCTTAGTTGTTTGCTACTCAATATTTAATTCCAATCCAATCTCAATCAAATATCGTTGTTCTAATTTCAAATCTTGTTGAACTAATGGATTGCGATCAAGATAATTCGGCTCAAATGCTAGTTGCCATAAAGTGCGGTGCGTTTTTAACGCAATTTGCTTGGTGTGTTCTGTCGCTTGACGAGAACGATTCAGCAAAATGGCTAAACGTAATAGACGAATTAACGCCAGAATGTCTTGTGGTGTGTAGCGAGAAAATTGCGTAATATCGTTCAAACTAAAGCCGTTTAATTGTAACCGTACCAAGGTTGATAACAAACGTTGCTGTTCCTTATCAAAGCCAGGTAATTCCATATTGGATAGAATATATGCCGAATGTTTCTGCATATTTTTATGGTTAATCACAATACCCACTTCATGCAATAAGGCTGACCAAAGTAAGATTTCTTGCATTTCTTCGGCAAATTCACTGGCTTGCCATTCGTGGAATTGTTGAGATAATTGCACAGCGGTTTTGCTAACTCGTTCCGCTTGAATACGATCAATATTAAACTGTTCCGCTAAGGCTTCAGCCGTACGTTGACGGATATTTTTCACTTGAAAATTTTTATCTAAGCTGTACATCACGCCCTCACGCAATGCCCCGTCAGAATAACGCATTTGTTCAATTTGATAAGTGTCGAATACCGCACTCAAAATAGCTAACCCTGGTACAAAAACATCTGCTCGTTCTTCGTTTAAGCCTGCCAGTTTTAAATTATCAAAATGTGTGGCTTTTAGTGTACGTTCAATCAGAAAATCTAGTCGACCCGCAGTGATAATCCCGTCTGGATCGAGCGTGGCGGTGATCACCTGATGAACAGTTTTAATCGTGCCTGATGAACCCAATACATATTGCCAGCCCAACTGACGATAGGGTGTTGCCAGATCAGCAATCCGACTTAAGGCGGTTAATCGAGCCTGTTCAAAATTTTCTTGGTTAATTTCACCGTTTGGGAAAAATTGTTTGGCGAAACTCACACAGCCCATATTTCGACTTTCTGCCAAAATCGGATCAAAGTCTTCACCAATAATCATTTCGGTTGAACCACCGCCAATATCAATCACCAGCTTGCGACCGCTTTCGGGTTGGGTATGTGATACGCCAGCGTAAATCATTTTGGCTTCGCTTTGCCCTGAAATAATATTAATTGGATAAGGAAACACCATACTTGCTTGGCGTAAAAATTCTGCATTATTCACCGCACTTCGTAGCGTATAAGTGCCAACCACATTCACATTTTCAGCAGGAAAGCCTTGCAAACGTTCAGCAAACAAGGCTAAACAATTTACCCCACGAGTAATAGCGTCCTGATCCAATACACCGTTTTCATCTAATCCTTTTGCCAACTGCACTTTTTGCTTTAAGCGAGATAAAATCTGGATCGAACCGTTGACAATACGTGCCACAATCATGTGAAAACTGTTTGATCCCAAGTCAATAGCAGCAATTTCCTTGACTTGATGTTGCTCGCCTTTGGAAAGTGCGGTGGCTTTGGTAATTAAATTAATATTATTCATACAACCATCATAAAAAAGTTAAAATTCAAATTCATACAACACATCAAAGGCTTGATTTACCCCAGATACTGATTGCAAGAAAAATCGTGGAAATAAACGATAACGCAAGGTTACTTCGGCTAAACCGTCAAATAATCCCACGCCGTATTTAATTTTTAAACGTGGCGTAATACTACCACTTACCACCACTTTTGAGCTATCGCCTACGCCTGATGTACCCAAATTTAAGTCTTGAATACCAAAGGTTTCACCGATACCACCGACTAGTTTACCACTTTTTGCTAATCCCATGCCGAGTAGAGCAGCCCCCACAGAACCGCTTGAACCAGATTCACCACTATTTTCTAATGAGCGACCCGTCAAAATATAAGATAACGCTTGATCCTGTGGCATACTTGGATCGGAGAAAACATCTACAGTTGGTGAGTCTGCCACACCTGTTACCTTAATCCCCGCAATCACTTTACTATCTTCCATGGCTTCTGGATTGCGAATGGCTTCAATGTTTAACAGGGGTTGAGAGGGTAATCCAGAGAAACTAATTTGCCCTTTACGAATTAACAAATCCTGACCAAAGGAAGAATAACGTCCTTTTTTTAAATCGATTTGTCCGTATAAACCTAATGTTCCTTTCTCTTGTTTAACGGATAATTTTCCTTCTAAATTACTTTCTAAACCATAGGCTTGCAGATTCACATCTTTGCCAATATTAATCATCAAATCAGAGCTAATTAACATGCCAGATTCGGTAGTGCTTGCCATTTGTTTGGTGGCAAAAATATTCTGATTTTTCACCGCACTTTGGGGATCCAGAATCACTTCATCGCTACTGACGGTCACGGCACTTTCAGGTAAACTTTCCACTGCAATTCTCGCCCAAGGAATATCAATATTACCACTTAATGCCAATAATTTTGGCGTAACTTTCACGGTTACATTCGGGCTTATTTGTAGTTTCGCCATAGACGGAATATTCAGTGAAAATTTATCCGCTTGAGCATTCATTCGAGCGTTCCACTGCTCAATATTTTTCCAATCTGCATCCCCCTCTAGCACTAAACGACTGTCCGTGGTTTGCACATCGCCTTGCAAGGTGGAACGATTACCATAGAAATTTAATGCTACTGTACCACCAGCAACTTCCACTGGCGAGGCTTTTAATTTGGCTTTTACCTGATTGATATTAAACGAACCATTTAACAGTGGGGCATTTAAATCACCAGCAAAGGTCAAGTGTGATGCCACCATACCTGAAATTTGCTCACCGTTGGATAATAACTGATTCATGATATTTAAGTTGACACCATCAATATTCAATGCTCCCGATAATTTACGTGCATTGATAATATCATTGATTTTTACGTCAGCATTAATACGACCATTATTTTGAATCTGAATATCTGACTGCACCACCAAATTATTATTGTCTAACTGCGTATTGACTGCCAATTTTGGAATAGCGAGTTTAAACGTGCGGTAGTCAATTTTTTTGGCTACATTCACACCGTCACCGTCTAGCTGTAAATCTAGTTTTAACGGTTTATTTTCATTCCATGCCACGGTACCATTACTGCGTAAAGTGCCTTGTAATAAACCATCTTGCTCGGCTAGTTTATTCACTAGAGCTAAATTTAACCGTTTCAACTCAAAGGGAATTTCACCATTTTTGCCAGCCTTAAAGGTTTGTGGAAAACATAAATCAATTTCCGTATGTTTCCAACAATGGCTGGAAATGGTGGCAAGGGTTTGTTTGTTATCAAACGCCACATCAATATTTTGGCTATTTATCACTTTTCCAATCGGAGAATTAATCTCCACTTGGCTTAAAGTACCTTTCCACACTTGTGAACTGCGGTCAAAACTGCCCGATAAATTCAATCCCCCTGCCACAGGTTCACCACTGGAACGTAACTGTAACTGGTGCGATTTTTCATTACCAGATGCTGTGAGTTTGGCACTGGTTAATTTAATCTCGCCTTGATTTAATCCACTCAATTCTACATTCAAATTGCCTTGAATTTGTTGTTCTGTATTCACATTCCCTTTGGCTGTAACATTGGCGATTTTTAAGTCTTGGAATTGAATATTACTGCCGACTAAATCCACGTCTAAATTGGGTTCAGTGATATTGCCTTTAATATGTGCTTTGCCTAATAAAGATGCAGATAAATCAGGTAGCAAGCCTTTTAAATTGGGGGCGTTAATGTCTAAAGCAAAATCTGATTGTTCGCTTAATTTGCCTTTTGCCACAATATGATTTACACCATAATCTAAGCTAATTTGTGATGTATTAAGCAATATTTTATGGTCAGATGTGAGGCTACCTTTTAGGCTTAATGGATTTTTCGACAAGCTACCTTGAATATCCAATTCAGGTACGGCAATCGCCCATTGATTTTCTTGCACTTGCCCAGAGTTGGATAATTTGCCCGACAATACCGCAGGGAAAGCCGATAAATATGCCCCTAAATTAATTTTATTCAACAGCGTATCGGCTTGCCATTTTACGCCGTTTTGCCAATTTAATTTTCCCACTAAACCCAGTGAACCATCTAACGCATTAACTTGCAATTTTTCAATATCCGTATGCGAAATGCCACCTTTAGCTTGCAAAGCTAAATCCGTATTTGGTGTCCCCATGCCTTTGGCTTTACCATTTAGGCTTACCTCATAATCGAGTAAATTACCCGTGATGTTTAAATCTACATTTTGCACCTTGAGAGGATCGTCCGTTTTATTAAAAGGGTAACTAAATTCAGACACGGCAAGGGTTAAATTAAGGGGTGTTTTTTCGTTATTGAGTTGTACATCACCAGTTAGTGTGGCATTGGCGACACCTTGTGTGGTTAATGAAAGTGCGGTGCTTTTTTTCAGATTTCCTGTAATGGCAAGATCCAGCGTGGATTGTGGTAATAAAATCTCGTTACCTTGCTTGAACTGGTTTAAATCGGAATGTAGCGTTAAATTAATCGGCATATCCTGATCTAATTGCATATTCCCTTGAGCCTGAACATTCCCCATGGAACTGTTAATTTGCAAGGTTTGCAATGCGACTTGTGTTCCCGTGGCATCTGCTTGAACTTGTACATTTGGCACATCAACTTGTTGCACCAGTTTACCATCGGTAACTTGTTGATATTGCCAGTTTTTACCTGAAATATCTGGTATGTGTATATCAAATGGTAAGACAATTTCGGTAACGTTAGCTAATAATGCTGGCGTTAAACTTTGTTCAATTTGTTGCCAGTTTACTGGCTCGCTAGTTTGTTGTGCTGGTTTAAGCTCGTCTTTTGGTTCGCTTGAACTAGTTAGAATATAGGTGAGATCATTAAGTTGTGTTGGTTCAAGGGTTAATCCATTTTCATTATTTAAAAACACCGCAGTTTGGAATTTTCCTAAATGTAGCTGATTATTATCAATACCTAACGCCAGATTATCTACTGCTACATTTTTGACCGCAATAGAAACAGGTAAGGTAATCCGCCGCATTTCACCATTTTCTTTTTCTTGTTCAGGTTCGGACGGTGGTAATTTGCTGGTATCCAGATGAATAACTGGCTGTTGCAAATGTAAATTTTCAATACAAATATCCGCTTTCAGTAAACAACCAAAATCGAATTGCAATTCCGCCTGAGCGACATTGGTTTGTACACCATCAGATTGAAACTGCACATCTTTCAGTAACAAACCATTTTGTAATTTGCCTTGTACTGCACCAATAGTTAAGCCATCCACATATTTTTCTGCTAATCCGACAGCCCATTGCGTGCCAGATTCTGTGCCTAAAATACTTGCTATGCCTACGCCAGCCAGTGCGGTAATGCCAGCTAACACACCTATTGCGACTAAACTGCGGTGTAAAATTTTGCTTTTTTTACCTTCTTTTTTACTGGCTTGTTGTGGTGTGTTTTGTTGAACTGGTTCTGTCATCACTAAATCTCCGCCCCTAATCCAATATAAAATTGAATATTTTTGCTGTCATCTTTATCTCGCACTGGGGTGGCAATATCAAACTTAACCGCTCCTACTGGTGATGCCCAGCGTACACCAACACCCACTCCGTAACGTAATTCTTCGGTACGATAAGAATTTGCAGCTAACCCTGCATCATAAAAAGTCGCCAGCCACCAGTTTGGATACACTTGATATTGATATTCTAGGGATCCGGTGGCTAAACGTGATGCCCCGATTAGTTTGCCATTGCGATCTTTAGGGGAAATTTTCTTATAACCATAACCTCGTACACTGCGATCGCCCCCTGCAAAGAAACGCATGGCTGGAGGCATTCGGTTCAAGTCATCGGTATGTAACCAACCCAGATCTAATCGTCCTACAAAACGGTGATTTTCGGCAAAGGTTTTAATCACTGCACCTGATGCTCGTAGGCTGATAAAATTCACATCCGACAGCCACATTTTTTGTCCCCAATCTGCGGTTAAACTGATGGAATGTGCCCAACTTGGAAATAGCCCTCCCTCCAAATATTTATGACTAATACTTGCGGTTGGATAAAGTAAAAAGGTTTTATCTTCTACATCTGCTTGGGTAAATTTATCATAACGAGTTCGAACACCCCATGAATATTGCCAACCACTAGGATGATCCCAATAACGTAATGCCCCAAAGGTAATGGCGGTAGATTTAGTATCGGTACTGCTGTCATCCTCGTTTTCAATGCCTGCACTAAATTGATAATATTGATATAACGGACTTCTCAAACGTGGCATTTTGTAAGACATCTCAATGGTCTGTTTCGGATCAGAAATATAGAAATTAGATGAAAAGCTATGTCCACGATCATTAATCCAAGGTTTTTTCCAGCCTAACTGCAAGCGAGGACCTACATCTGAAGAATAACCCAATCCCACTTCCATGGCATTTTTCTTTTTCGGATACATCAACACATCGAAATCAACGGTTTTATTTTCTTCGTTTAAGGTCGGTTTCATCATTACCGACTGAAACCAACCTGTTGATGTATAATCATTATTTGCTTGTAACACATCATTCAACAAATAGGGTTCGCCCTGTTGTAGGGTTAGCATATTGCGTAAATAATCTTCACGAATTTGTGAATTTTGGAAACGGAATTCACCGTAACGATAACGTTCACCGCTTTCAAATAATAAACGCCACCAAGCCTGATAGGTGGATGGCATCACTTCTAAACGATGAACCGAAAAATCTGCATCAAAGTAGCCCCGTTGAACGGCTAATTTTTGCACCGCACTTTTATAATCGTCATAGCTTTCGTGATTAACAATATCACCTTTTTTCGGCAGAGTCTTATTTAACGTCAAAAAGGCTTCATCTTTTGCCGCATCACCTTCGATATGCACGTCCGCTTGTTCGATCCGCACTGGCTTGCCCAATTCAACATTTGCGATCAGTTCTTTTCCATTCGGCTCTAAGGTGAATTTTAATTGGAAATCATAATAACCAAAAACTCGCAAACCTTTGTAGATAGCCGCACGAACTAATTCTTGATAACGCTCTGAACCGTCTGCTTCTTCCGCATCAATTTCATTAATATAGATTTGTGCATTCTCTTTTAATTTTTCATCTTGGATACCTTGCAAACGCACAGTTACTTTCGGTGTAACTGCTTGTGATTCAGTATTTTGTTGTGTATTTTCAGACGGATTTTCTGCTGTTGCTGTATTTTGCATAGCATTAGATGAATCACCTTGTTGTTCTGCCAAGGTAATTGCAGGGTAGCTCAATAAATAACTCAATATTAACAAAGACAGCAATTTCTTGCTAAATTTCATCTTACTCAACCTGTAAAAAATTATTTCTCTCAGTATGTTAGTTTACCGTTCAAGAAGATAGTTCGCAATTATTGAATAATATTTATTTGATATGGATAAGTTCCACGAAGCATTTTATTTTCTAGGTTTACGAAGATAAATATTAAAAGTAGGAAAAATCATTCTATTTCAATAGAATAATGCTTTCCTTAGGGTGCCTTTCTCTCTGACAACGAAAACAGCAAGAAATCTAGGTTATAATTGATTTAGCATAGAAAATTCTTCTGGAAGTGTTTGATCACAAAGAAATAAATCAAACTGACTAATATCCCCCACATAAGCCTGTTGCACTTTATTTATTTTTGAATGGTCAAAAATCAAAATAGATCGTTGGGTTTTTGCCATTGCTCTTTGTTTGGTTTTGGCTTCGTCCAGACTAAAACAAGTTATCCCTTGGTGCATATCTACGCCTGCTGCCGAAATAAAGGCTTTGTTCGTACAAATCGCATCTAGTTCGGTACTTAATTGAATCGGAGTAAGAAAAGAATTATGTCGTGAATAATGACCACCACACAAAATCACTTCGCAATTTGGCTTTTCTTGCAATATTAAAAAGGTATTGATTGAACAACAAAGTGCGGTGAATTTTAGTGAAGAAGGAATTTGAGAGGCAATAAAGGGAATTGTCGAGCCACAATCAAAAAATACGACATCATTTTCTTGTATTAATTCTGCCCCGAGTTTTCCCACTTGCATTTTTTCGGCAATATGTTTAGTTTCTTGCTCAAAAATCAAATAACCATTCTCATTGGATTTCTGTGGATCTTTCACAATATAACCACCGAGCAATACAACAGATGAGCCTGTACTGGAATTTAAATCACGGCGAATGGTCATTTCCGACACATTAAGAATATCCGCAGCATCTCGCAGATGGATTTTGTCCATTTGCTTGATCAAAAATTCTAACTTTTGAATACGTGATTGCTTTTTTTTATCCATAACAGATCCATTTATGGTAAGAGATTAATAATCCCCCTGATTATCTTGCAAACCGCTGATAATTGCAATCCCTGCACTTGCTCCAATTCGGCTAGCACCTGCTTTAATCATGGCTATCGCCGTTTCGGTATCACGTACTCCACCTGAAGCTTTCACGCCCAATTTTTCGCCCACGGTTTGACGCATCAACGCAATATCTTCCACCGTCGCCCCACCTTTGTTAAAGCCTGTGGATGTTTTCACAAAACCCACATCCAAATCACGGCAAATTTCACACGCCTTAACAATTTCATCTTTGCTTAACAAACAGGTTTCCAAAATCACTTTTAAGATTTTGCCGTTGCAAGCATTCAATACAGCTTGAATATCTGCTTGCACATCTTCCCATTTACCCGATTTAATCCAACCCACATTAATCACCATATCAATTTCTTCCGCCCCGGCAGCAATAGCTTGCTGTGCTTCAAAGGCTTTCACCGCCGACAAATTCGCTCCCAATGGAAAACCTACCACTGTGCAGATTTTCACATCAGAACCAGCCAACTGTTGTTTAGCCAACGGAATATAGCCCGAATTAATACACACCGAACAAAAATGATGTTCTAATGCTTCTTGGCAGAGTTGCACAATATCTTTTTCCGTTTTTTCAGCGGTTAACGCTGTGTGGTCGATAAATTTTGCTAATTCATTAGGTTGCATAATTAACTTCTCCTATAGTTGTTTTTTGTGATTATGTTAATTTTATTTTACCGTAAAAATCTTTTAATTCTGTGATCTTTGTCACAAAAATAACATTTTGTCTGACTTATACTATACAAAATTAATTTTGTTAGAATTATAACATTAAGCAATAAGGAGATAATTATGAATATTTTCACTGAAGCACCCGATCTTCCTGTCACTAAAACTAAAGAAGAAATTGATAAAAGTTACCGCTATTGGCGATTGCATTTAATGATAGTGAGCTATATTGGCTATGCAGTATTTTATTTCACTCGTAAGGGCTTTAACTTCGTAATGCCTGCAATGCTCACTGATCTTGGCTTGCAAAAAGCCGATATCGGCGTGATGGGAACGGCGTTTTATTTAACTTACGGTGTATCAAAATTCTTGTCTGGCGTATTAGGCGACCGTTCTAACCCTCGTTATTTTATGGGTATTGGCTTGATGGCAACGGGGATTGTCAATATTCTGTTTGGCATGAGTTCGTCCATTTTTATGTTTGTCACATTATGGATGATTAATGCTTTTTTCCAAGGTTGGGGCTGGCCACCTTGTTCTAAAATTCTTAACACGTGGTATTCTCGTAATGAACGGGGTTTATGGTGGGCAATTTGGAACACCTCGCATAATGTGGGTGGTGCGTTAATTCCTATTTTGGCTGGGGCAATTACGCTATCACTCGGATGGCGATACGGTATGATTATTCCTGGATCTATTGCTGTAGTGATTGGTTTTGGGCTTTGTTTCTTATTACGTGATCGCCCCGCCTCAATGGGCTTACCGACAGTTGGTGAATGGCGAAATGATGTGGCGGAGAAAGCTCACGAAAGTGAGGGCGTTGGACTCTCCACGTGGGAAATTTTAAAACAATATGTGTTCAAAAATAACATTATTTGGGCGTTGGCGATTTCTTATGGGCTTGTCTATATTATTCGTACTGGGATCAACGATTGGGGCAATTTATACTTAACCGAAACCCATGGCTACAATTTATTGCAAGCCAACTCTGTGATTGCTTTCTTTGAAGTGGGCGGCTTTTTAGGGGCATTGTTTGCTGGTTGGGGGTCAGATAAGTTCTTTAAAGGCAATCGCACTCAAATGAATATTATTTATGTAGTAGGCATTATTTCAGTGGCACTTGCTTTGTGGTTAGTACCAACAGATAGTTCAGTATTAATGTCTGCGTTATTCTTTTTAATGGGCTTCTTTATATTTGGTCCACAATTTTTGATTGCCATGGCTGCTGCGGAGAACTCACACAAATACGCATCAGGGGCATCCACAGGTTTTGTGAGTTTATTTGCTTACGTAGGTGCATCAATAGCAGGTTTGCCGTTATCGTTGATTATCGAAAAATTCAAATGGAATGGCTTTTTTGGTACACTCTTTATGATTTCACTTGCTTGTGTGGTGTTGTTGGTATTGGTTTATATATTGCAAAGACGGCGTAATGCTGTGAGAAATTAATACGATTTAATTATTCGGAAGTGCGGTGAAATTTACTGCACTTTTTGTGTATTTCTGTGATCTTGATTCCTAAAAATAGAATATACAGTATTTTACTGTTTAAATAACTATTATAATATGTTCTCGTAATAAGTAAGATAGGATTAGAAAAATGAGTAACATTAAATTATTTGAAAACAGTCAAATTCGTTCTATTTGGGATGCTGAAAAAGAAGAATGGTTTTTTAGTATCGTAGATGTTGTGCAGGCATTGACGGAAAGCCCCAATCCCCGCGATTATTGGTATCGTGTTAAAAAACGGATGTCTGATGAAGAAAAATCTGAGTTGTCGACATTTTGTCGACAACTGAAATTTAGAGCTTTAGATGGCAAGATGTATAAAACTGATGCCGCAGATATGACAGGTATTTTCCGCATTATTCAATCCATTCCTAGCCCTAAAGCAGAACCGTTAAAAATGTGGTTAGCCGAGGTGGGGAAAGAGAGAATTGATGAAATTATTGATCCAGAACTGACCATTGATCGAGCATTACAAACTTATCTGCAAAAAGGTTATTCGAGAGAATGGATTAATCAGCGTTTGCAAGCCATTCAGGTGCGTAAAGAATTAACTGATGCTTGGCAAGATCATGGCGTGAAAGCTGGGCGAGAATTTGCGATGCTCACTAACGAGATTACTCGGGCTTGGTCGGGTATGACAACGAGAGAATATAAGAATTTCAAAGGGTTAAACAAAGAAAATTTACGTGACAATATGTCAACCACAGAGCTTGTATTGAATATGTTAGCAGAAGCTGCCACCAAAGATATTACTCAAATAACCCACCCTGATGGTTTTGAAGAAAATAAAGCAGTTGCACAACGTGGTGGAAATGTTGCTAAGGTTGCTCGAGAAAGTTTGGAAAAAGAAACGGGAACACCAGTTATTACACAACAAAATTCCATTGATTTTGCTCAATTAATTGGCTATGTTTCGAGTGAAGCTAAGAAAAAATAGTCGTGTTTGTTACCAAGACACTATAATGCAGTGAGAAATTAATAATCACATAATAAAAAGGAGAACAATATGTCAGAAGTTTTTCATTTGGGCTTAACTAAAGCCATGTTAAAAGGGGCGAAAGTGGCGATTGTGCCAGGTGATCCTGCTCGTAGTGAGCGTATTGCTAAATTAATGGATAATCCTGAGTTTTTGGCTTCTACCCGAGAATTTACTTCTTGGTTGGGCTATGTCGGTGGACAACCTATTGTGGTTTGTTCCACAGGCATTGGTGGACCTTCGGTATCTATTTGTGTAGAAGAATTGGCTCAATTAGGCGTACGTACTTTTTTACGTATTGGCACGACAGGTGCAATTCAACCGCATATTAATGTGGGGGATTTACTGATTACTACAGGTGCGGTGCGTTTAGATGGAGCTAGTTGCCATTTTGCACCGTTGGAATATCCTGCTGTTGCTAATTTTGATTGTACCAATGCCCTTTTTGCTGCGGCAAAAAATCAAGGTGTGCAACCTTATGTTGGTATTACGGCATCATCTGATACGTTCTATCCTGGGCAAGAACGTTATGACACTTTTTCGGGTAAAATCTACCGTCATTTTCGTGGTTCACTCGAACAATGGCAGGAACTCAATGTGATGAATTTTGAAATGGAATCTGCCACATTGTTCACTATGTGTAGTGCGTTAGGGTTACGTGCAGGCATGATCGCTGGTGTGATTGTGAATCGTACTCAACAAGAAATTCCGAATGAAGCCACCATTCATAGCACTGAGCAAAAAGCTGTCGCAGTAGTGGTAGAAGCGGCTGGTAAAATGGCACAGGATTATGTTTAATAGGCTGATTGCCTAAGAGAAGAAGTGCGGTGGAAAATTTCAATATTTCCACCGCAGTTTGGAGCGTTATTTTAGGGATTCTTCTTTCTTCACTTCATCCCATAATATATCCATTTCTATCAGATTGCTTTGTTCGAAAGTTTTGTCTTGTTGCTGTAACTTATTTTCTACGGCACGAAAACGGCGTTCAAATTTGTGGTTGGCTTGGCGTAGGCTTTCTTCAGCATTGCATTTTAAATGACGGCTTAAATTGACCGTAGCAAATAATAAGTCCCCCATTTCTTCTTGGATTTTAGTTTGATCTAACTGTGGTTGATTTAGTTCTTGTTTAACTTCTTCCAGCTCTTCTTGTACCTTGTTAAGCACATCGTTAATATCCGTCCAATCAAAACCAACGTTAGCACATTTTTTCTGTAATTTTTCTGCTCGTAATAAGGCAGGGAAAGCATGGGGAATATGATCTAAAATAGACTGCGGTGCATTTTGGGGAACTTTTTCTTGGGCTTTCATCGCGTTCCAATTCGCAAGTGCTTCTTGTTCATTGTTAGCTGATTTATCCCCGAAAACATGGGGGTGACGGCGAATGATTTTATTTGCCACTTCATCAACCACATCATCAAAAGTAAATTTGCCATCTTCTTTCGCTAGTTGACTGAAAAAGACCACTTGTAATAACAGATCGCCTAGTTCTTCGCGTAGATTGGTGTCATCATTTTTTTCGATAGCATCCACGGTTTCGTAGGTTTCTTCAATTAAACAGGGAATCATTGAGCGGTAATTTTGTTTTAAATCCCACGGGCAACCACCGTTTGGATCTCTTAATTTAGCAATGAGTTTAGTAAAATCTTTTATTGAATATGCCATGGTGTCTTTCCTTGGTTAATTTTTCTAATCATCATAATAAAAAATCTATCTTTTTTCAAAAAAGATAAAAAAAGCACCGCAGTTACGGTGCCGATATTTAACTTTGTATTAGAAAGCATAACGCAAGTTTGCATAATAAGAACGACCACGTTCATTATAGGTACGAGCGGTTGTTGCATTACGATAAATGCGTTTATCTAAGAGATTATTTACACCTGCACGGAAGCTAAAATTATCGTTGAACTTGTAACCTACGTTAGCTCCCCAAATACCATAGCTACCTAACTGATATTGTTTAACAATACTTTCTCCCGTGGTATAAATGACTTGCATAAAGTTTTCAGGATTGACCACGGTTTTTTGTCTGCCGTAATGCGTATAGCTAGTATTAATATCCCATTGATCATTGATTTTCCAGTTTACCGTACTATTAATCGTGTATTTCGGTACGCTGGAAATTGGGTTGCCAGTATCTTTATTGACGTTTTTAATCATATAGGTGAAGTTGGTGCTAAGTGTCAATGTATCATTAAAGAATGGTAAGGTTAGGTTTCCTTCTACACCTTCAATTAAAGCACGTTTTGCATTTCCCCAACGATATACATTGGTTGCGGTATAGGTACGATAAACAGGAATACCATTTTCCGTGTTTTCAGTACGGATTTCACGCACATAACCGTTGGTTGGGGCATCAACCGTACCGACAAAATCACCATTGGACACGATTTTATTGCGGTAATCGTTATGGAAATAAGCAAGAGATAGCAATTTGCCATTATTGGTATATTCAAACCCAATTTCTTTATTCCAGCTGGTTTCAGGTTTGATATTCTCATTACCTAGGAAATAGCAAGCACGACCCCAGTCAAAACCACCCGCATTGCTGTTGGTGTATGGATTTGCTCTTGTCCCTGTTCCGCCTGTGGCATTCAGTGCATTCGGATTTGACCAAATATTCGCACTATCAATCGGACAACCATTACTTGCATTGACCAATAAATAATTCGGTGAAGATTGGTATAGGTTTGGTGCTTTATAGGCACGTGCAACCCCACCTTTTAATTTCCAATTCTCATTGATTTGATGAGAAAGGTTTAATGATGGACTCCAGTTTGAGCCTGAATTAGTGCTGTAATCAAAACGTACGGCAGGTGTCACAATAGTTTTATTATCGGATAATAAAATATTATCTTCTAAGAAAGCAGCATACTCATTTTGTGCCACTTTACCACTACGACTATTATTGTCTAACCATGGGATTACGCCATAAGTTGACATAATTTGAGTCATTGATGCTGAATCATCTAAAGCAGAACGAGATGCCTCAACCCCGAACGTGGCAGTATGTGCTGAACTGCCTATAGTAAACGGAATATATAATTCATTACTAAAACGATAATTTTTCAAAATACTCGATGACTTAGTTAAACCGTTATAAGCCCCTTCAGTGCTACCTAATAATCCTTCTGGATAACGATAGTTTTTGGTTTTATCAAAGGTGAAATAAGTACGGCTATCAAAAGCACCCCATTTACCTTCATGTGTGAGGCTATAACTTTGGCGGTAAAGGGTGGCAGTTTCCGCTCTGAGTAAGGCAAGATCATTACTGATAGCTTGAGTGCTGTTGACTAATACTGAACTATTTTGTGTATCACCGTTATAAATATTGCCTTGACGACTATATGATGAATCAAAGGTCAATTTTTGATTTGATGTAATATTCCACACTAATTGACCCGATACGTCTTTATTGGTTACGCCCTCACGTCCCGCATAAAGGGTATTTGATGTGGTTGCCGCACTGTTCGTCTGAGCCACTTCTCTGGCATTAATATTCATATCATCGGCATCTGTTCTGGCGGTATTACCATATAAACGAAAACCCAATACATCTTTAATTAATGGACCACTAAAATTAAAACCAAGGCGATTGGTGTAGCCTTCTTTGCTATCTTCGGGTTGTTCGGTATAAAAATCAAGACTACCGTGATATTCTTCGGTAGGGGATTTCGTTTTAATATTGACCACACCACCCATTGCACCTGAGCCGTAACGGGCAGCCGCTGGACCACGCAGCACTTCAATCGATTCAATGGCATCAGCAGGTACCCAGTTAGTATCACCACGTGTATTACGTGTGCCATTTCTGCCATAACGTTCAGCATTGCGAGATTTGACTGGTTTACCATCCACTAAAATGAGCGTATTTTCAGGTCCCATTGCACGAATATCAACTTGGCGTTTATTGCCACGCGCTCCACCTGGTGCATTGGTACTCAAGGTAACACCAGGTTGCTTGGCAATAATTTCGGAGAGATCATTTTCTACGGGATTTTGCTCAAGTTCCTTGTGATGAATGATTGAAACACCCAAAGATTGCTTAACTTGTTGTTCCGCCGTCACATTGATAGCGTCAAGTTCAGTTGTATTCTCGGCATAAGCTGTAGCAGATATGAGTGCTAAACTGACTACGCTGAGTTTAAATTTTTTCATTGGCTTTCCTTAAATTAGTACAGAAAATAAATTAAAAGCGGTCAAAAATAGTAAACTTCTGACCGCACTTCTAGTGTATTAAAAAACAATACCACATAACATAGCAAGCACATTGGCTTAGAGATAAATCCTACTATAAATAGGGGTCGCTGTAAATACTGGTTTATAGCGATATGGAGTGTTAAAGATATGTTGAAACCCCTTATTTCTTATAATAAATTTTTGTTTTTTTCAAAAATGTGATCTACTACACATTTTTTATACAATATAGGTGTTAATATACCCACAGATAATAAATCCAACCTGAGAAATTAAGGAGCATGTTATGTATAAACATATTTTAGTTGCTGTTGACCTTTCTGATGAAAGCCCAAGATTGTTGAAAAAAGCAGTGTCCATTGCTGAACGGCATAATGCTAAACTGTCAATTATCCATGTTGATGTTAATTTCTCTGATCTTTATACTGGCTTAATTGATGTTAATATGTCATCTATGCAAGATCGCATTTCAAGTGAGACTCAACAAGCCTTATTACAATTAGCTGATCAGGCAGGTTATCCAATCAGTGAAAAACTTAGTGGTAGTGGCGATCTAGGTCAAGTGCTTGCTGATGCGATTGAACAATATGGCGTTGATTTATTGGTAACGGGTCATCACCAAGATTTCTGGAGTAAATTGATGTCTTCTACTCGCCAATTAATGAATGTCGTGACTATTGATATGTTAGTAGTACCATTAAAAGAAGAATAATTAAGCATAAATAGTTGAAAAGCACCGTATTTTGTTAAAAACTGCGGTGCTTTTTCTTATAATATTTTTTTATATGAAAGATCATATTGTTATTATGATACACTGAAAATCTTCTTTATAATCGCAACAATTTATTTACAAAGTTATTAAGGATCATTCATGAAATTATTTACCCAAGCTATTTTAGCTGGTCTTACCTTAGGTTTTGCTATTCAAGCAGCACAAGCCTCCGATTTAGCCGATCAAATTGCCAAAACTAAAGTGATTCGTGTAGGAACAGAGGGAACTTACGCCCCTTTTACTTATCACGAAAATAATAAATTAACAGGCTATGATATTGATGTGGTGAATGAAGTCGCTAAACGTTTAGATCTCACTGTCGAATTTAAAGAAACTGCGTGGGATGGCATGTTTGCAGGGCTTAACGCCAAGCGTTTTGATGTGATTGCCAACCAAGTGAGTCCAAACCCTGAACGTGCTAAAAAATATACGTTCTCGGATTCTTATAATTATTCAAGAGCGGTGATTGTCACCAAAGCCGATAACGATAAAATCAAGTCTTTTGCCGATTTAAAAGGGCTGAAATCTGCACAATCAGCAACCAGTAACTATACGGCTTTAGCGAAACAAAATGGGGCGGTATTAGTGACTGTGGACAGTCTTGCTCAAAACCTTGAATTAGTTAAGCAAGGTCGTGTGGACACCACGGTAAATGAACAAATTGCGGTATTGGATTATTTCAAAAAACACTCTGATGTAGGGTTAAAAATTGCCGTGAAAAGTGATGAAAAAACAGGTTCTGCGTTCACTTTTCTAAAAGGTAACGAAGATGTGGCAGCACAATTTAGCAAAGCTCTTGCCGAAATGCGTGCTGATGGTACATTAAAAGCCCTTTCAGTGAAATGGTTCGGCGATGACATTACTGAATAATTTATTGGCACAATTACCGTTTATGACGGAAGAACGAGCTGACTTAGCAATCAGCTCGTTTTTGCCTATGTTAGAAGCGACCATTATCAATACCATTCCACTGGCAGTATTTTCTTTTGTCGGTGGGGTAATGATTGCTATGCTGGTGGCGCTTGTTCGTACTACCCAATCTCATTCCTTTTTACACCGATTTTTCACCGCACTTTGTCGGGTTTATGTGTCGATTATTCGTGGTACACCACTGTTAGTGCAGATTTTCATTATTTTCTATGGTTTACCCAGTGTGGGCGTAACCTTAGATCCTTTTCCAACTGCAATTATTGCTTTCTCATTGAATATCGGTGCTTATGCGGCAGAGATTATTCGGGCATCTATTCTTGCTATTCCAAAAGGGCAATGGGAAGCGTCTTATGCGATTGGAATGAATTATCGTCAGGCGTTTGTACGTAATATTATGCCACAAGCCATGCGAATTTCGGTGCCACCTTTATCAAATACCTTTATTAGCACGGTGAAAGATACCTCTTTAGCTTCTTTGGTGTTAGTCACAGATTTATTCCGAGTTGCTCAGAATATCACCGCAATGAGCTATGAATTTATTTTGATTTATAGTGAAGCCGCTTTGATTTATTGGGTTGTCTGTTTTGCATTGTCCTTATTACAAGGGCGTTTAGAAACCCGTTTATCACGACATATTTAGGATCAAGATAATGTTAGAAATTAAAAATATTCATAAACATTTTAAAGGCAATGAAGTCCTAAAAGGCATTGATCTGACTATTCAAAAAGGTGAAGTGGTTGCTATTCTTGGTCCATCAGGTTCTGGCAAAACAACATTTTTACGCTGTTTAAATCTGCTGGAGCAACCCGATCAAGGTACATTACGCTTTACAGACGGCAGTCTGGAATTGGATTTTTCCCATAAAATCAGCAAAAAACAAGAATTACAATTACGCCGTCGGTCGTCCATGGTGTTTCAGCAATATAATTTGTTTCCACATCGTACTGCGTTGGAAAATGTGATGGAAGGACCACTGATTGTACAAAAGAAAAATGCCGAACAAACTAAACAACAAGCCATGGCATTGTTAGCCAAAGTAGGTTTACAAGATAAAGCTCAACTGTTTCCATCGCAACTGTCAGGCGGTCAACAACAACGTGTGGGGATTGCACGTGCCTTAGCGGTGCAACCCGATTTAATTTTGTTAGATGAACCTACCTCAGCGTTAGATCCCGAATGGGTGGGTGAAGTGTTGCAAGTATTAAAGCTGTTGGCGGCAGAGGGTTGGACGATGATTATTGTGACGCATGAAATGCAATTTGCTAGAGATGTAGCGGATCGGGTCGTTTTTATGGCAGATGGGGTAGTCGTGGAAACTAACAATGCTAAAGATTTTTTCGAACGACCACAACAGGAACGAACCAAACAGTTTTTGATGCAAACAAAAGCAGTGGTATTAGAAGATTATTCAATTTAAGCAAAATTGCGGTGATTTTCACCGCAGTTTTTTATTCTGCTGAATGTAATTCAAACCAACTTTCTAAAATTAAACAAGCCGAAATACCATCTACTTTACCTTTATCTAAAGCTCTAAAACCGCCACGTTGAAAAATTTCTGCTCTCGCGTCCACGGTAGTAAGGCGTTCATCTTGTAATTCCACAGGTAAACCAAAACGCCCGTGTAAACGGTTGGCAAATTTTTTGGCTCGTAAGGTGAGAGCCTGTTCGGTGCCATCCATATTGAGTGGTAAACCGACCACAAGGCGATCGGGTTGCCATTCTTTGAGTAATTTTTCAATAGCATCCCAATTTGGAATACCATCTTGTGCTTTAAAGGCGGTCAAGGCTTGTGCGGTGCCAGTAATAGATTGTCCCACTGCACAACCGATACTTTTGGTGCCAAAATCAAAGGCGAGAACAGTGATCCCCATTAACAATATCCTGCCTTACCACTTAAATTATGGCTATCAATCCCCAATAATTTTAGCGATTCTGTCCAACGATCTTGATAAGCTACATCAAAAATAATCCGCTCATCTGCTGGCATAACTAACCACATATTTTGAGCGATTTCTTGCTCTAACTGACCATTCACCCAGCTAGCACAACCTAAGCCAACCAAATATTTTTCAGGGGCATTTGGTGTACCGAAAGTATCAATTACATCGGCAGAGGTAGTAAGCTGTAAACGGTCACTAATTTTATAACTATGTAGAAAAGATTGTGCTGTTGGGGTGTGTAAAATAAAACCACGCTCAATACTAACAGGTCCACCAGCCACCACATAATCCAGTGGATAAACTTTGTCATCAGACATCATAAAACGCAATTTTGCCACCATTTCGGTAAGGCTTAAATCTGTTGGTTGATTTAAGACTAATCCCATGGCACCTTTGTCATTATGTTCACACATAAAAATCACCGCACGATGAAAATAATCATCGTCCATGGTCGGCATTGCGATTAATAAGTGATTTTGCAAATTCATGGTAATTTATGTTCTCGTTTGATTTTAATTAATAGGGCATTGCAACATTGCTCAAGTAATTGATAGGTTTCATCAAAACGTCCAGTGTACCAAGGATCAGGAATATGATCATAAGCTAAATCAGGACAAAGGCTGGCGATAGCAAAAATATTTTGTTGTTTGCCAAATAAGCGGTGTAAATCGTATAAATTATGGTTATCCATGGCGATGATATAATCAAAATTCTCTCGATCTTTTAACCGCACTTTGCGGCTGACAAAATCATGACTTTTAATCTTTAAGCGATCTAATACATCGGCGGTTCCACAGTGCATATCATCACCATCATTTTCGCCTGATGTACCAGCACTATCCGTTTCAATAAAATCGGATAAACCTGCTTTTTGAATTTTATCTCGCATTAAATATTCAGCCATAGGGGAACGGCAAATATTGCCAAGACATACAAAGAGAATTTTGATTTTTTGCATATTTTCTTATGTTTTTGTTAATTAAGTTATAGGGTTAATTTGGGGATTGCTCGCAAATTTTCAATGTGGCTTTAATTAATTCCAACGCAATCGTCCCTTGTGGTGGTAATTCAGGCATGGGTTCATTATATTTGAACCATCTGGCATCCACAATTTCGGCTTCTTGCAACTGAATTTCGCCACTGTCGTAATCGGCTAAGAATCCGACCATTTGGGAATTGGGAAACGCCCAAGGTTGGCTACCAAAATAACGGATATTTTTCACTTTAATCCCTGTTTCTTCAAACACTTCACGCTCTACGGTTTGCTCAAAGGTTTCGCCTACTTCCACAAAACCTGCCAGCGTGGTATATAATCCAGCACTCCCATCGCTACGGATATGGCGTTGATGGCATGCCAGTAAAATCTCATCATGACGGCGAACGGCAACAATAATAGACGGACAAATCACGGGATAGGCTCGATAATGACAAGCAGCATTTTGGCACTGCACCGCCCATTCATCGCAAGTTACTACGGTTTTTTCACCGCACTTTCCGCAAAATTGATGGGTTTTAAAGAAATGATTGAGTTCAATGCCACGATTGAGCAAATAAAATTGTGTTTTAGGTAAACCTAATAAAGCACGTAAAGTTGTCCATTCTCGTTGTTCATTTGCCGTGTTTTTATTGGTTGTTTCTTCTTGCACCAAATACAGTGGTGCATTATGCCATTCGCCGATTTGGGTGGCTTGCTTACCGATTAAGCCTAATTGTTTCGCACTGCCAAAAGGCAATTCATGGTTGGGGAAATAAATTTGTTGGGCTTGGTGAATTAACCAGTAGCCCGTTTCATTGCTGATCGTTTTCATTAGTGTGCTTCGTCCCAGTTATTGCCTACACCCACATCCACGATTAATGGCACGCTTAATTGAGCCGCATTTTCCATTTCAGTTTTAATCAGTTGGCTAAATGCTTCGATTTTTTCCGACCGCACTTCAAATACCAATTCATCGTGTACTTGCATAATCATCATAATATCTGGATTGTGTTGAATTTTGTTATCTAAGGCAATCATGGCTTTTTTAATAATATCCGCCGCCGTCCCTTGCATTGGTGCATTAATTGCCACACGCTCCGCCCCTTTTCTTCGCATGGTGTTGCTGGAATGAATGTCAGGCAAATATAAACGGCGACCGAATAGGGTTTCCACATAGCCTTGAGCTTTTGCCTTGGCTTGAATATCCGTCATAAAGGTTTGTACATTTGGGTAGCGTTGGAAATATAAATCGATATATTTTTGTGCTTCACCCCGAGCAATACCAAGCTGACGAGCAAGACCAAAGGCTGACATGCCATAAATCAAACCAAAGTTAATCGCTTTGGCACTACGCCGTTGTTCACTGCTGACATCGTCTAGTGGCAAGCCAAAAATTTCCGCTGCGGTGGCACGGTGAATATCCTTGCCTTGTTGGAAAGCATTAGTTAAACCGTGATCGCCCGATAAATGTGCCATAATGCGTAATTCAATTTGTGAATAATCCGCTGCCACGATTTTAAAGCCCTCTCTGGCAATAAAGGCTTGGCGAATTTTACGCCCTTCTTCATTGCGGATAGGAATATTCTGTAAATTGGGATCGCTGGATGAAAGCCGTCCTGTGCTAGTCACTGCCTGATGATAAGAGGTATGCACTCGTCCTGTTTTGGGGTTAATCATCAAAGGTAATTTATCGGTGTAAGTGGATTTTAACTTGGCTAAACCACGATGTTCAATCAGCAATTTTGGCACAATATGCCCTTGTTGAGCTAACGCTTCCAACGCCTCTTCATTGGTGGATGGCGAACCTTTCGGGGTTTTGGCAATGACTGGCAAAGCGAGCTTTTCAAACAGAATTTCTTGTAATTGCTTGGTGGATGCCAAATTAAAGGTTTCGCCTGCTTCTTGATGCACCTGCTGTTCTAGCTCATTCAATCGCAAGGTAATTTCCGCAGATTGTGTTGCCAACGCTTGCTTATCAATTAACACACCGTGCCGTTCAATGCGAGAAAGCACCGTGACTAACGGCAATTCAATTTGTTCAAATAACGTAATCAGCTCAGGTGTCGCCTGTAATTCTTGCCATAAGGTTTGATGCAACTTCATGGTCACATCGGCATCTTCTGCCGCATATTCGGCGGCTTTATCTAACTCAATCTGATCAAAGGTGAGTTGGTTTTTGCCTTTGCCCGCTAAGGTTTCAAACGCAATGGTTTGATGCCCGAGATAACGTTCGGCTAAATCGTCCATATTATGTCGCCCTGTACTGTTTAACACATAGCTTTCTAACATGGTATCAAATTGCACCCCTTGCACGGCAATGCCATGGTTAGCAAAAATCGTTAAATCATATTTAATATTTTGTCCGATTTTTTTGATGTTAGCGTTCTCTAACAAGGGTTTTAATTGGTTTAAACAATATTGTTTATCTAATTGATTTTCAATTAATTTCCATTGCATTTCAGGGCTTTGGGCATCGGCGAATAAATCACCTTGTCCATTCTCATGATGCACAGCCACTTGCTGACAATGCCCTAAGGGAATATAACAGGCTTTGCCATTTTCTAATCCAAAGGAAATACCAACTAATTCCGCTTGCATGGCATCAAGGGCGTTAGTTTCGGTATCCACCGCCACTAATTTGGCTTGCTCAATTTGTTTAATCCACTGATTTAACTGTGTTTCTGTGGTGATCGTTTCATATAAAGTGCGGTCAATTTTTACCGAATTTTTCACCGCACTTTGCTCAATTTTTTCTTCTTTGGCAATATTAGCTGTCGCCTGATAAGGATTAATCTTTACCGTTTGCTCTGTTGGATTAGTCACGGAACTTTTACCGTTCAATACTTCATTTAACCAACGTTTAAATTCATATCGCCCAAAATATTCAGCAAGTTGATCGTTATTCGCTGTACCGATTTGGAGTTGATTATGGCTCACTTCTAACGGGACATCGGTTTTAATGGTGGCTAACACATAGGACAAATCCGCATCTGCCTTGGCAGATAGCAATTTTTCGCCTAATTTTTTCGCCCCACGAATCGGCAAATCGGCAACTTTATCGAGATTAGCATAAATTTCCGTCATTGACCCAATCCCTTGTAACAAGCCCAATGCGGTTTTTTCACCCACGCCAGCGACACCTGGAATATTATCCGAGCTATCGCCCATTAACGCCAAATAATCAATCATTAATTCAGGTGGAATGCCATATTTTTCTATCACACCAGCACGATCTAACAGACTATTATTCATGGTATTAATCAGCATAATATGCTGATTAACCAGCTGTGCCATATCCTTATCGCCAGTAGAAATTAACACATTTTTCCTCACACTTGCCGCCTGCATGGCAAGCGTACCGATCACATCATCAGCTTCCACGCCTTCAATGGATAATAACGGAATGCCTAATGCCCGAATCATCTGATGTAACGGTTCAATCTGCGACCGCAATTCATCAGGCATCGGTGGGCGATGGGATTTATATTGCTCAAACAGTTCATCACGAAAAGTCTTACCCTTAGCATCAAACACCACCGCAATATGGCTTGGTTGCACTTGCGAAATTAGGCTTTTGATCATATTCAACACGCCATACATCGCCCCAGTCGGCTCACCTTGCGAATTAGTTAAAGGAGGAAAGGCATGAAAGGCACGATATAAATAAGACGAACCGTCCACAAGGACGAGAGGGTTTGGGGCAATTTGGGTCATAATAGTTCTCAATAATTCAATATGACCCTATTATAGCCTAATTCAAGGGGAAAGTGCGGTGAAAAAATTAAAGGTTTTTCCCACCGCACTTTATCGGACTAGATTTAAAGTTTAGGCTTGCTCACCATAATCTCAATCACCTGACGGTCAGTATATTGCATACTGCGTGATGCAATGTTACACAGATTATCAATGGAACGGTCAATGGAATGTTCAACAATGCCTTCGTTGCCTGTCACTTGGGTATTATCCAACGCCATTAAGACAGATTTATAACCCGAGCTTACACTGGTGGACACTTTCATAGCACAGCTATTTGCTGCACCATCACAGATAATCCCACTAATATCACCAATCATACTGCTGATTGCCATGCTAATGGTTTCAAATTTCCCCGTCAGCAACCAAGCGACACCCGCACAACTGCCCATGGCAGCGGTGGTCGCTGCACATAAGGCAGAAAGTTTTGGTAATTTACTATGAATATAAATCGCCATTAAGTGTGATAGAAACAAAGCACGAATAAGCTGTTCGTGGTTAGCCTTTAAATGACGAGCCACCACAACCACTGGCATGGTAGCGGTAATTCCTTGATTGCCTGATCCTGAATTACTCATAGCGGGAAGATTTGCTCCCCCCATACGAGCATCGGATGCCGCGGTGGTTTCAATAATGATACGATTCATTAAATCATCACTGAGTAACCCCTTACCGATTTGAGTTTGCAAGGTGCGTCCGATATGCAAACCGTATTCATGGCGTAACCCCTCTTGTGACAAAGCTGAATTGAGTTTTTCTGCCTCATCAATAAATTCAATTTTTTCTAAGGCGACATTCATTGAAAAATCAAAAATATCTTGTGCAGAAATGGTGATAAAAATATCATTCAGATTATCCGTTTCTGCCGCACAAGGTTGGGAAAAAATGACTTTATCGTTCTTGGCAATATAAATAATGTTGGTATGATGGGCGGCAATGCGTACACAAACTCGATCATCGCCATAAGATAAACAGGCTTCCGAATAAAGAATATGTTCTGTTTCAAGAATTGAAACCGCCACCCGATTTTCTGTCAACATGGCTTTGGCTTGTGTTACTTGCTCTGGGGTAATATCTTTTAATACCTCTAAGCCTGCATCAGGATTGCCACCGATTGCCCCAATGGCGGCTGCCATAGGCAAGCCAAGTGTACCAGTTCCGGGTACGGTGACGCCCATGCCGTTTTTCATTAAATTGGCGGATACTTTGGCATTAATGCGTTCAGGTAAATGCCCTAAATGGTAACGAGCTACGGCGGAGGCGAGAGCTAAGGAAATCGGTTCAGTACAACCTAGAGCGGGGACAACTTCATTTCTTACCGTGTTCAAAATTAGGTTTTCGACTATCTTGTCATCAATTTTCATTTATATTCCTTTAAAAATAAAATTTAGCTATCTATATATGATTAAAATTCAGCAGTACGGCTGAACGTCATTTTTTCCTTGGTTATTGGGTGATGAATGGTTAAACTTTCCGCATGCAAGCATAATCTCGGCGACATGGCTTTGGCTTGTGGTGGCGAATAAAATTTATCGCCTAGAATCGGATGCCCTAACGCCAGCATGTGTAAACGTAATTGATGGGAACGCCCCGTAATCGGGGTAAGTTTTACTCTTGTGCTGTTATTCGGCAAACGTTCTAACACCTCAAATTCCGTCACGGCACGTTTGCCATAGACAAAATCTATCCGTTGACGTGGGCGGTTTTCCCAGTCACAAATTAACGGCAAATTCACGATGCCACGTTCGGCTTTAATGTGTCCCCACACTAAGGCTTGATAATGCTTTTCCGTTTCTCGTTCACGAAATTGACGTTTGAGTTCGCTGTCGGCAGCTTTGCTCATAGCAAACAGTAAAATCCCGCTGGTTGCCATATCAAGGCGGTGTGCAGGCTCACAAAAGCCGTATTTATCTTTAATGCGGCTCATGGCACTGTCACGATATTGCGGTTGATTGCCCGGCACAGAAAGCAAACCACTGGGTTTATTGACCACCATAATATGATTATCATGGTAAACAATATCAAGCCAAGGTTCAGTCGGGGGATTGTAGTCAATTAACGCCATAATGTTTCAGTGTTTAGGTAAAAGTGTGGTGCATTTTAGCATGATTTTAGTTTTGATTTTAGTAAATCGTTATATTAGTATAATGATACTTATTTATAGTGTGTGATGGATATGGTTGAAATTCATAAACTTTGTTTCTCTTTTGAAGATCAAATGATTTTCCGTGATTTTAATTTTAGTTTAGCTTCTCGCCAATGGACAGCATTGCTAGGTGCATCAGGAATTGGTAAATCTACGCTTTTACGCTTGATTGCAGGATTAGAAAAAGATTATCAAGGTAAAATTATGCTGGCAGAAAACACAAGGTTAGCTTGGCTTGCACAGCAAGACAGTCTTTTCCCTTGGCTTTCGGTGTTGGATAATGTGCAATTACAGGCACATTTACAAGGTAAAACCAACCCCAAAACCCAACGAAAAGCCGAAGATTTATTGCAAGCAGTGAATATGTTGGCTCACAAACATAAACCCTGTTATCAACTTTCAGGCGGGCAGAGGCAACGTGTGGCATTGGCTCGCACACTGATGTTAGAAGCAGACTTAATTTTAATGGACGAGCCTTTTTCTGCACTAGATGCAGTGACAAGATTGCAGTTACAACAGCTTGCTAGGCAGTTACTGAAAGATAAAACCGTACTGTTAATTACCCATGACCCACAAGAAGCATTGCGTTTGGCAGATCGTATTTTGGTATTGAAAAATCATCCTGCACAATTATCTGATCCTATTATTCCCAAAAGTACCGCACCAAGGTTTTCACAAGATCCGCAATTATGGCAACTGGAACAACGATTATTTCGTGAATTACTTGGAGATAATCCATGAAGTCCTTGTTAAAAATAGTGTTACTTGGTTTTTCTCTTTGTCTTATTTGGCAAAGTGCGGTGTATTTTTTAGCACTTCCGCATTATTTATTGCCAAGTCCAATGGACGTGGGGAATAAAGTGACGGAACGATCGGATTTGTTATGGTTACATGCTAAAGTCACTTGCCTTGAAATTCTACTTGGATTGCTGTTAGGGTTAATATTAGGGCTGATTTCCGCTTTATTACTGGCATTATCCAAATGGCTTCGTTCTTTGCTATTGCCGTTATTAGTGATTTCACAAGCCATTCCTGTCTTTGCTATTGCCCCCTTGTTGGTGGTGTGGTTTGGTTATGGAATGGCATCAAAAATTGCTATGACAATATTAATTATTTATTTTCCGGTTACTGCGGCTTGTTATGATGGTTTACGCAATACGCCAAAAGCTTGGTTGGAATTAGCACAAACGATGCAAATTTCTCCTTGGTCGATGTTATTTAAAGTGCGTTTACCCGCCGCGCTTCCATCTCTGGCATCAGGGTTACGCATTGCCGTCAGCATTGCACCTATTGGTGCAGTGGTGGGTGAGTGGGTCGGTTCATCACAAGGGTTAGGTTATTTAATGTTACACGCCAATGCACGTATGCAAGTCGATTTAATGTTTGCTGCGTTGTTGGTTTTATTAGTTGTTACGCTCTGCTTGTATTTTATAGTAGATAAATTGTTAAACCTTTGGCTACCTTGGGCTAGCCATTTACGTTAGGAGACATCTTATGAAAAAAATCTTCACATTTTTAACCGCGGTTTGGGCGATATTGGGAGTGGCATTCTCAGCACAAGCTACTGAAAAACTGACCTTGTTGCTGGATTGGTTTGTTAACCCTGATCACGCTAATATTATTATTGCACAGCAAAAAGGATTTTTTGCGCAACAGGGATTAGATGTAGAGATTATTGAACCGACTGATCCGTCCATGCCACCTAAATTAGTCGCCTCAGGGCAGGGTGATCTTGCGGTAAATTATCAGCCTCAGCTAGTTATGCAAGTAGAGCAAGGATTACCTTTGATGCGAGTTGGTACCATCATTGGCACACCGCTTAATTCATTAACAGTACTAGAAAGTAGCCAAATTAAAAGTTTAGCCGATTTAAAAGGTAAAAAAATCGGTTTTTCCGTCAGTGGTTTTGAAGATTCTTTATTGGAAAGAATGCTTAGTACAGTAGGACTTACTCGCAATGATGTGGAATTAGTCAATGTAAACTGGGCGTTATCGCAATCCTTGTTAAGTAAACAGGTCGATGCGGTGATCGGCGCATTTCGTAATTTTGAATTGCACGAATTAAACCTTGAAGGACATCAAGGCAGATTATTCTACCCTGAGCAATATGGCGTACCAAGTTATGAAGAACTGATTTTTGTGGCACAAGCGGGAAAACAAAATGATGTCAACATTAACAAATTTCTCACTGCCATTGAACAGGCAACAGCCTATATTAAACAAAATCCAGATCAAGCTTGGCAAGATTTTGTCAATTACAAGCCACAAGAGTTAAACAACGAACTCAATCGTCGTGCTTGGCAAGACACTATTCCATTACTTACTGATAACACTCGTCAGTTAAACCAAGAATTGTATCAACAAGTGGCACAGTTTATGCTAGACAGCAAATTAATTAAAGCGGTGCCTGTTTTAGAGAATTATGCGGTAGAGCCGGCACGTTAATTTTACGCGATACGGTGATCTGTCCCCTATGTTGGGAAAGTATCCAAGATTGAGAGACAGATCATCGTATTGGGTCTTTTATTGACTCACTATCACCCTCAAACTATCCAATCGCCAGCGAGCTTGTTGTAAATGTTGTAATGCTTGTTGGCGCATTGTTTCTAAGCTGTCAATTTCATCTTGGCGAATATTCGGGTTGACGGCTTTTAATGCGGTTAGGCGTTCTAGTTCTTCGCTTAATTGTTTATCTGCCAGCTGTTTGGCTTGCGTAATAATTTGTTTAGACTCAAGCATCATCAAGTTTTCTCCAGCCTTGAGCATTTGTTCTAAATTGGGGCGAACCATTTTCACCATTTTGTTTGCCATGGTTTTGTCCATCGGTTTAAGCTGTTTTTCAAGATGTTCGAATGTCACATTGGGAGCGAGATTATTGCCTTTGCTATCTAACAATAAGCGTACAGGTGTGGGTGGTAAAAAACGGTTTAGCTGCAAGCCTTTTGGAGCTTGGCTTTCCACTACGTAAATACATTCTAATAATAATGTCCCCGTTGGCAATTTTTTATTGCTTAACAAGCAAGTTGCCGTTTTGCCGATGTCGTTAGACAAGACGAAGTCAATGCCGTTGCGTAATATGGGGTGATCCCAACTGAGAAATTCGACATCTTCACGAGCTAAGGCAACATCTCGGCTAAATGTTACCGTGATACCGTCTTCTTTTAAACCGGGGAAATCAGGCACTAACATTGTGCCAGTGGGCGTAATGACAATGGATTGTTCGCCTAAGTCTTCTTGTTCTACGCCAATAATATCGAATAAATTTAAGGTGAAATTGACTAATTCAGGGCTGTTGTCTTGCTCGGCAATTTGATTTGCTAACTGTTGAGCCTGAATACCACCGTTGGAATTTAATTCCAGTAAGCGATCTCGTCCATTTTCGAGTTCGTCTTTTAGCTTGGCACGTTGTTTCGCTGTTTCTTTGATGAAATCGGCAAAACCATCAAGTGCGGTGGGATGTTGCAAAAAATGTTGTAATTTTTCACCGCACTTTTCAAATAACATTGCCCCCATTGGGCAGGTTTGTTCAAAGGCATTTAAGCCTTGATGATACCAATCGGCTAACAAGGCTTGTGGCGTTTGAGCAAAACAAGGGACATGAATTTGAATTGCTTTAGTTTGCCCGATTCGGTCTAAACGCCCGATACATTGTTCTAATAAATCAGGATTACTTGGCAAGTTAAACAGCACTAAATGTTGCGCAAATTGGAAATTTCGCCCTTCTGAACCGATACTTGAACTGAGTAATACTTGAGCACCTTGTTCTTGATCCGCAAAGTAAGCGGCGGCTCGATCTCGTTCAATAATCGACATATTTTGATGAAATACCGCACTACGAATCCCTTCTTTTTCTCGCAAGGCTTGCTCTAACTGAATTGCAGTTTGAGCCAGTTTGCAAATCACTAACACTTTCTCCGTGCGGTGATTTTTTAAGAACGTGACCAACCAATCAAAACGGGGATCAAATTCGCACCATTTGGCATTGTCATTCATTTTCTGAAACAGCTGTTCTGGATAAAATAAACCTTGCTCAACCTTTTCACCGAGAGAACGCATCACTTTCATGGTATTTTCATATTGCTTAGGTAATTCAAGGGTGATCTGATGATAAATCCGTTGCGGAAAGCCTTTTACGCCTGATCTGGTATTACGAAATAACAATCGACTGGTACCATGACGGTCAATCAGATGACGAATGAGTTCTTGTCGAACGCTGGCTTTTTCTGGTTCGTTATGGCTCTCTAATACCTTAAATTGTGGCTCAATATCTTGTTCGGATAACAGATCAGAAATGGCATTTTTTTGCACCGCACTTAACGATTTTTCTGTCAGTAAAGTTTGTACTGCCTTGGCAACAGGTTGATAATTTTGCTGTTCTTGTAAGAACGCATGGTAATCGTAAAAACGGTCATTATCTAATAAGCGTAAGCGGGCGAAATGCCCTTGTTGTCCGAGTTGTTCAGGCGTGGCAGTGAGGAGTAATACAGACGGAATTTGTTGAGCTAAGGTTTCTACTAACTGATATGCTGTACTTGGATTTTCAGGCGACCATTGTAAATGATGTGCTTCATCTACAATCAACATATCAAATTGGCTTGCAATTAACTGTTGCATTCGTTTTGGGTTTGCCACCAACCAATCAATGGAACAAATAATGCGGTTTTCCGCATCAAAAGGATTTCGCTCTTGTTCATCTTCGGTTGCGGAAAAATCGCCAGCACGTTCTTCATCAAATAACGAAAAATGCAAGTTAAAACGGCGTAGCATTTCCACTAGCCATTGATGTTGCAAAGTTTCTGGCAGCAGGATTAATACTCGATCGGCACGTTCGGTAAAAATTTGTTGTTGTAAAATCATGCCAGCTTCAATGGTTTTACCTAACCCAACTTCATCCGCTAACAATACTCGTGGTGCAATACGTTGCCCTACTTTTTTGGCAATATGCAGTTGGTGGGGAATTAAGCCTGCTCGAATACCACATAGCCCACGTAAGGGAGATTGAAATTGTGCCTGTTGATGTTGTAAAGCACGATAACGCAAGGCAAAGCGATCCGAGCGATCGATTTGTCCTGCGAATAATTTATCTTGTGGTTGACTAAAACTGATATGACTGGCGAGTTCCATTTCTTTGATCACCATTTCTTCGCCATTATCTAAACATTGGACTAAATACAGGGCAATGTCATTATTCATCATCGTATCCACGATTTTTGCCTGCCAGCCTTGTTGATGTGTGATGTGATCGTGCTTTTTGAAGATCACACGGGTTAAAGGGGCAGTGGCAATGGCATAAATTCGGGTTTCTTGTGCGGCTGGGAAAGAAATCGTGATACTGCGGTGATTAAGTTCGGTGATGATACCTAAACCGAGATCGTTCTCACTTTCGCTGATCCAACGTTGACCGATAGCAAATGACATAATAGGGGGACACTCTTGTTATGGTAAATTAAGGGAACGTATTTTATCAAATATTTGCCAAAGGTAACAAGTTATCCTATGTATAAAATATTTTCCTTAAAATGTATTTATATGGTTAATTTTTACTATTTTGTAATTTATCCTTGACTTCATTAAAGTGCGGTGCAAAAATTCATCTGTTTGTTATTAATATTGAGGAGCCTGTTATGAACTATGTTAATGCCATTAAAAAAGAATTCTTTGGTGGTTGGAATACGATTGAAGCTCTATGGATTGTGGTTTTTGTTGGGGCTCAAATTTGGGCGTATGTACAAGCACCAGAGTCACCATTGGGAATGATCTCAGGCATTGCGGGATTGCTATGTGTGATTTTCGTCAGTAAAGGAAAAATCAGTAACTACTTCTTCGGGCTTATTTTTGCTTATACTTATTTTTATGTAGCTTGGGGCAATAATTTTATCGGTGAAATGAATACCACGCTATATGTGTATATTCCAGCCCAATTTATTGGTTATTTTATGTGGAAAACCAACATGCAAAATGACCAACAGGGGAATGAGGAAGTGATTGCGAAAGCCTTAACCCCAACAGGTTGGCTGATTTTATTAGTGAGTATTGCAGTATGTTCATTCTTCTTTATTCAAGCGGTGAATGCGGCAGGGGGCAGTTCGGCATCGCTTGACGGTACCACCACGATTATTACCTTTGCTGCACAATTATTGATGATTTTACGTTATCGTGAACAATGGGCGTTGTGGATTGTGTTAAATATTCTCTCTATTGTTTTATGGGCAGAAACCCCCGCAATGTATATTATGTATAGCGGTTATTTGTTGAACTCCATTTATGGTTATTACAACTGGACGAAATTAGTTAAGAAAGAAGCCTAATTGGCTATTCTCGAAAATAATAGAAAAAAGCACCGCACTTTTATGGTTAATAATATCATCAAGTACGGTGCTTTTATTATATGGTTAGGCGAATTCTAATTATGCCCAATATTTTTCAATTTCAGCACGAATCGCTTCGGCAGTTTGTTTGCCTTTTTCACCCACTAATGCTCGACCAGCAATAAAGGCTTTGGCGTTTTTGATTTCTTTGAATAGGTGAATTTCTTCAGGTACGATACCGCCAGTAATAGAAAGTTCAAGACCTAAGGCAGAAAGTTGTTTCATTAATTCGACATCTTCTGGTGTCCAGCCTTTGCCTGCTAATTCTGCATCACGGGAACGGTGGTAAATGGCTTGTTTCACGCCTAATTCAACCCATTCTTTAGCATCTTTTTCTACTGTCCAGTTACCGTAGATTTCAATTTGGATTTCTTTTTTCACTTTTAATTCAGGGTGAGCTGCGTTGAAATCATCAGCGACTTTTTTACAAGCGGCTTTGGTGGCTGGGTGAGCAGCAGCGGACACGGTTAACCAGTCGGCACCAGCTTCAAATGCCATTTTAGCTAAGATCGCACCACCGTCAGTGGTTTTTAAATCACACACGATAATGTGATTTGGGTGTAAAGCACGTAAGGTACTCACTGCTTTCATACCTTCAGCACAAGCAAGGATGGTACCGCATTCGATGATTTCAACCACGCTTTCTGCTTGTTTTGCATCGGCAACGGCTTTTTCTAAGCTCAATGAGTCAAGGGCGATTTGTAATAATGGTTTAGACATAATTTTTTCCTCTGTATGTTTGTCAAGGCGTATCTCATACGCCCAAACAATAATGTTAAATGGTATTAGAATTTGGGTAATATCAGGGCGTATGTAATACACCCTTACACACTAAGTTAAAGCAAAAGGTGTTTAATTTAATGCTGCATCAATCACTGCGATCACTTCATCGCTGGTTTTGCAATTTAAGAGTTTTTTCAAATCAACACCAGTTTCACTGTTTGGATCTTCATCTTCTAATACTTGGGTGATTTCCATAATGCCTTGCATATGTTGATCGGAATCACTACCTGCAAGGGTAATCAGAACGCTAACAGGTTCATCTTCACCCTCAAACACTACTGGTTTAGTTAAGGTGACTAAAGCAAATGCAGTTTTAATTACTCCCTCTTCTGGGCGAGCATGTGGCATAGCTAATCCTGGGGAAAGAATGATGTAAGGTCCCATTTCTTTTACTTTAGCGATAATATTATCGTAGTAACGAGGTTCAATCGCACCTGAGGCAATTAATAAATCAGTACCGATTTTAATTGCTTCTTCCCAGTTATTCGCTGTTTGGTTTAACTTAATTGAGTTATTGGCAATGAGAGATTCTTTTAACATTGTAATTTCCTTCCTTTTAGTTGTGTATGAGGAAACCCCAGCCGAAACGGCTGGGGGGATAAGGTTACTTGTTGGTGTGTTTGTTGATTAATTCAACTAATTCATCACCAAAAGTATTCGGATTAAGCATATTTTGTACGCCTAATACAGATACACTGTCGCCACCGTTAATTTCACCAGCAAGGTGTTTAGATGAAACAATGATGTCGATACCTGAAAGTTTTCCTTTGTAATCAGTAACCGCACAAGAGTCCATGACATTTGGAATACCACGTTTGTCTAGGTATTGTTTAATTTTCATTTTCATCATCATTGATGAACCTTGACCAGAACCACAGACCGCTAAGATACGGATAGGTTTGGCGTCAGCATTGGCTTGTGTGCTAGTGGTTGCTACAGGTTCAGCAACAGTTTCTTCTTCTACACCGTAACCGTCCATTTGTTCAAGGGTTTTACCAGCAGCTGCCGCTGCAGCTTCATCAGCACGTAATTTGCGTGAAGCGAAGAACATATAGACTAAGCAAAGAGCTAAGATAACGAAGAAGAAGAATGGAATGCTGACGATACCTTGTAATACTGGTGGCCAGAATAATGCCCAGTCTGCCATACCCATCCAGCCGTTGAATTCGGTACCTTGTGATTTTAATAATTGAATTACCCAAGCAGAGCCTAGCACTTCAATCATACCCATCACTAAACAGATTTTGATAACCGCTTTCCAACCACCAAATTTGTTCGCAAATACACCCACAGTGGCGTTAGAGAAGAACATTGGGATAAAGCCTGGGATAATTAGTACTTCAACCCCGAAGTTATCACCGAAAGCAAGTAATAAGCCGACCGCAATAAATTGACCGATAGCACCCCACATGAAACCGAATACCATGGCATTTGGTGAGTAAGCATAAATTGCCGCACAGTCAATGGCTAATACAGAATTTGGAATCACACGTTCGGAGATACCTTTAAACGCTTCGGATAATTCCGCTACGAACATACGCACACCAACCACGATAATTTGAATGGCTACCGCAAATTTCATACCTGTTTCGATAATATACATAATCCAGTGGGTTTTACCTGCCATGGTTTGAAGATTATCTAAACCGAAAGAAAGTAAGATAATACCAAAGAACACGGTCATGACTAACGCTGTGGCAGAAATACTATCGTGGAAAATATGTAACCATTTTGGTAATTTCATATTATCTACGGTATCTTTTGGATCACCTAATTTTGGTGCTAATTGAACTGCTACCCAAGAGGCAATTTGTTGTTGGTGACCAATGGAGAAACCCGCACCGCCAGTAACAGCTTGGGTTGGTTTATACATAATGTTAGAGGAAATACCCCAATAGAGAGCCATTAACACCGCAGTATAAATCACGGTTTCCCACATAGAGGCACCAATAATCATGTAGAACACCGCAACTAAGCCAGCTTGTTGGAACATGATATGACCAGTTAACATAATGGTACGAATACCCGTGACACGTCTTAACACCACTAATAAGATATTCAATGCTAATGCAAGTAACACAGCATAACCGACCCAACCATAGTTTTCACCCATGGTTTGAATGGTAGATTGCATACTGGTGTAAGGGTCAATAACAGCACCCGTTAAGTGGTGGAATTCTGAAAGTTTGTCAATGATAGGTTTGAAACTGGAGGTTAAGAAGCCAGAACCTTGTTGTACCATTAAAAAACCAACAATGGTTTTGATTGTACCTTTAATAACAGTTGTCGTATCTTTCTTCAGTAAGATATAACCTAAACAAGCAACGATCCCGAGGAGGAATGGTGCTTTAGATAATACCTGATTATTAAAGCCTAAAAATAGATTATAGAGAGCGTCCATATATACTTCTCCGAAGTGGAATAAAATTATTTTTACATTTTGCTCAGTTTATTGAGCTGGTGAGTACCACTATTTTGTACAATAAAGCGTTAAAACAGTGCGAACGGATTAATCATAATCCTAAAATACAAGTTTAAAAAGATTATTTTTGATTATTTGTGAGCGAGATCACAAAATTTTTGAAAAAAGTTATCATTTTGCTGTTTTATTCACCATTTTTACTAAAAATGGGATTCTAGGGGATTTTTGTTTAAATTTTGTTAAATGCTTGGTCATTTTATCTTTAATTTATGCCTAATTTATAAAAAATCGCATAAAAAAGGTGAGCTAGATCACAAAAAAAAGAAAAAACATTTTACAAAATTTTGTGATTGTTTATGATTGAACATGATTATTTCATTACTCTTATAAGGAGCTTATTGTGAGCAAAATACAAGAAATTAGCCGTGAAAGTTGGATCCTTTCTACCTTCCCTGAATGGGGTACTTGGTTAAACGAAGAAATTGAACAGGAAGTTGTACCAGAAGGCAATTTTGCTATGTGGTGGTTAGGTTGCGTGGGTGTTTGGATTAAAACACCAGCAGGAGCCAATATCTGTATGGACTTATGGTGTAGCCGTGGTAAAAGCACTAAGAAAGTAAAAGATATGGTACGTGGTCACCAAATGGCAAATATGGCAGGTGTACGTAAATTACAACCTAACTTGCGTGCTCAACCAATGGTGCTTGATCCATTTGCAATTAATGAAGTTGACTTCATTTTAGCTTCTCACTATCACAGTGACCATATTGATGTAAACGTTGCTGCCGCGATCGTCAACAATCCAAAATTAGATCATGTTAAATTCGTTGGTCCTTGGCATTGTACTGAAATTTGGAAAAAATGGGGCGTACCAGAAGATCGTTTAATCACCGTTAAACCAGGCGATGTAGTGAAATTGAAAGACGTTGAAATTCACGCTTTAGATTCATTCGACCGTACTTGTTTAGTTACCTTACCAGTTGAAGGGGCTGAAAATCAAAATGGTGAATTAGCAGGTCTTTGCCCATCTGATGAAGAAATGGGTCGTAAAGCTGTGAACTATGTGTTCAAAACACCAGGTGGTAATATTTACCATGGTGCGGACTCACACTATTCAATTCAATTTGCTAAACATGGTAAACAATTTGATATTGATGTGGCATTAAATAACTATGGTGAAAACCCAGTAGGTATTGCAGATAAGATGACCTCTATCGACTTACTTCGTATGGCAGAATGTTTACGTACTAACGTCATTATTCCTGTTCACCATGATATTTGGACAAACTTTATGGCAAGTACGCAAGAAATCATTGATTTGTGGCGTATGCGTAAAGACCGCTTACAATACAAATTCCACCCATTCATTTGGGAAGTAGGTGGTAAATATGTTTATCCTCGTGATAAAGATTTAATCGAATATCACCACCCTCGTGGTTTTGATGATTGCTTCGAGCAAGAACCAAATATTCAATTTAAATCTATGCTTTAATATATAAAACACTTTCTGTCCACAGTATTGGTCTATTCTAAAATGTGGGCAGAAAGTGAATTTATTATAGGTTCTGTTTCAGGAAGAACGATGAACGAAAATTATAGACATAAACGATTGTTAGCTTTATTGCATAGACAAAAAATGCTTTCTACGCAAGATATTATAGAACAATTAAAAGTATCTCCTGCGACTGTTCGCCGTGATATTAATAAATTAAATGAATTAGGATTATTGAAAAAAGTACGTAATGGTGCGGAATATGTTAATAATTCAACCATCAATACAGAAATAAGAACGCTTGTTTATAGCGAAGAAAAAGAACGTATAGCTAAAGCGGCGGCAGATATGTGTAAAGATGATCAAAGCGTATTAATTACTTGTGGCTCGACCATGATGCTATTAGGGCAACAATTATGTGGACGTAAGATACAGATTTTGACTAACTATGTGTCATTAGCCAATTATTTAATTGAGCAAAAACATAAAGATTTAGGCATTATGGGGGGGCAATATAATGCCGAGAAAGATATTACGATTTCCTTTAGTCCAGATTATAACTATTATTATGCTGCCAACATTATGTTTACCAGTGGTCGAGGGTTTACTGAAGAGGGTTTATTTAAAACGGATATGATTATTGCCAATTCAGAGAAACAGATGGCAGCAAAATCCGATCGCTATGTAGTATTGTTAGATAGTTCTAAATTGGGTAATAAAGTCGGTATGTTATTCACTCGCATTGATGAGATTGATACTCTAATTACAGGTCAAGAGGCTGATCCTCAAATTATTCAAAAGTTAAGAGATAAAGGTTTAAAAATTATTCTGGCTTAACCGCCTTAGGCATGCTTATAGAAGGAAAACGTTATGAGAAAACATAAACTTGGTATTTACGAAAAAGCCTTACCAAAAAACATTAGTTGGCAAGATCGCCTTTCTATTGCCAAAGCCACAGGTTTTGATTTTGTGGAGATTTCCATAGATGAAACAGACGAACGTCTTGCTCGTTTGGATTGGACAAAAAGAGAACGTATCCAGTTGGTAAAATCCATTATTACTACAGGCGTGACTATTCCATCAATGTGTTTATCAGGTCATCGCCGTTTTCCATTCGGTAGCAAAGATCCTGCGACTCGTCAAAAAGCCTTTGAGATTATGGAAAAAGCCATTCAATTAGCGGTGGATATTGGTGTGCGGACGATTCAGTTAGCAGGTTATGACGTATATTATGAAGAGCAAGACGAAGAAACCTTGCGTCTGTTTGAAGAAGGCTTGAAATGGGCAGTAGAATTAGCCGCAAGTAACGAAGTCACCATTGCGGTCGAAATTATGGATACGCAATTTATGAGTTCGATTTCTCGTTGGAAAAAATGGGACGACATCATTAAAAATCCATGGTTTACCGTTTACCCAGATTTAGGCAACTTAACCGCTTGGAATGACAATGTAGAACAAGAATTACGCTTAGGCATTGATAAGATTTCTAAAATCCATTTAAAAGATACTTACAAAGTGACTGAAACCTGCAAAGGGCAATTCCGTGATGTGCCATTTGGTGACGGCTGTGTAGATTTCGTCAACTGTTTTAGAATTTTAAACGAATTAAATTATCGTGGTGCATTTTTAATTGAAATGTGGACTGAAAAATCAGATGAGCCGATAGCAGAGATTATTAATGCTCGCCGTTGGATCGAACAAAAAATGAAAGAAGGGGGCTTTACACTATGACTAAATTAACATCCTTAACACCTGAATTACAAGCACTCAGAGAGCGTGTCTTGAAAGCAAATTTAGATTTGCCAAAATACGGTTTAGTCACGTTCACTTGGGGCAACGTGAGTGAAATCGATCGTGCGACAGGTTTAGTGGCAATTAAACCATCAGGTGTGGAATATGACACCATGACAGCAGAAGATATTGTGATTGTGGATTTACAAGGTAATCGTGTATATGGCGATAAAAAACCATCTTCCGATACCCCAACGCATTTAGAGCTTTATCGTCAATTCCCTGATATCGGTGGCGTAGTACATACTCACTCTCGTCATGCGGTGGGCTGGGCTCAAGCAGGTGAAGATATTTTAGCCTTAGGCACCACACAAGGTGACTACTTCTATGGTTCTGTACCTTGTACACGCCGTATGACCCCTGAAGAAATCGCAGGTGAATATGAATTAGAAACGGGTAAAGTAATTGTGGAAACTTTCCGTAAACGTGGTATTGAAGCTAAAGCTGTACCAGGTGTGTTAGTACATTCTCATGGACCTTTCACTTGGGGTAAAGACGGACATGATGCCGTGCATAATTCGGTAGTTTTAGAAGAAGTCGCTTACATGAATTTCGTCACCCACCAAATTCGTCCGCAAATTAATTCAATGCAACAAGAATTGCTTGATAAACACTATTTGCGTAAACACGGGGCGAATGCCTATTACGGTCAATAATAGTTTTAGGGGACGGATAAACGTCCCCTTACATTTTCAAATAAAATTCTTTCGTCAATTCAACAAATTCATGGGTATATTGATTATTTTGATCATAAATCACCAGTTGGCTCACTTTTTTCTCTTTTTCCATGCGTTCAAAAGAGAGTAACATTCTATGCGGTATTTTGCCTTGCTTAGGTATGATTTCACAACGCTGGTTGCAATAAAGTGCGGAGCTTTTTATTAGATTTTCTGCTTGCTCGACAGGTAAAATAAATTGAATTTTACCTTGTTCACTCAAACATTGATTAGCCGCCATTAACCAAGCTAAATGATCATATTGTTGAGTATAACGAGCGATGTTGCGTTGTGCATTTCGGCAATCAATGCCTTGTGCAAAATAAGGGGGATTTGCCACAATTAAATCAAAACGTTGCTTTTTTTCACCGCAGTTTTGCGTAAATTCTATAATATCTTGTTGAATAATCTGAATTTTATGCCGCCATTTTGATTGTTTAACATTCTCTTGAGCTTGTTCCGCCGCACAAGGATCGATTTCTATACCAATAATTTGTGTATTCTCATCAGTCCGTTGTGCCAGCATTAAAGCAATTAAACCTGTTCCTGTCCCCAGATCGCAAATTCGTTTCGCATGATGAATATCCGCCCAAGCTCCAAGTAAAATACCGTCTGTCCCCACTTTCATGGCACATTTGTCGTGTTGAATACGAAATTGTTTAAAGCTAAAGCCTGACATAAATCCCCTTATTGAACGAAAGTGCGGTATAATTTAGCATAATTTTTACATTAACCGAAATTAGAGAATATTATGTCGCTATCGACTTTTGATGAATTTGACCTGTCGCCAATGTTGCTCAAAGCCATTGCGAAAAAAGGTTACACTCGCCCCACGACCATTCAACAGGAAACCATACCTGCTGCCATGGAATTGCGTGATATATTAGGTTCTGCCCCGACAGGTACGGGTAAAACCGTGGCATTTTTACTGCCCGCTATTCAGCATTTATTAGACAATCCACGCCGTCAACCTGGTCCACCACGGATTTTAGTGTTGACCCCCACTCGCGAGCTGGCAATGCAAGTGGCAGAGCAAGCAGAAGAATTAGCTCAATTTACCCATTTGAGTATTGCGACTATTACAGGCGGTGTGGCATATCAAAATCATGGTGAAGTGTTTAATAAAAACCAAGATTTAGTGGTGGCAACCCCTGGGCGGCTATTACAGTATATTAAAGAAGAAAATTTTGATTGTCGTTCAGTAGAAATTTTGATTTTTGATGAAGCGGATCGTATGTTGCAAATGGGCTTTGGGCAAGATGCGGAGAAAATTGCCGCCGAAACCCGCTGGCGTGAACAAACCATGTTATTTTCCGCTACCCTTGAGGGCGAATTGCTGACCGATTTTGCCGAACGCTTATTACAAGACCCACTGCAAATTGATGCCGAACCTAGTCGCCGTGAACGCAAAAAAATTAATCAATGGTACTATCATGCCGATAATGTTGAACATAAAACCAAATTGCTTGCTCGTTTTATTGAAAATGAGCAAGTCAGCCGTGGCATTGTGTTTGTGCGTCGTCGTGAAGATGTGCGTGAGTTATCAGAAACCTTGCGTAAACGGAATATTCGTAGCACCTATTTAGAGGGTGAAATGGCTCAAACCCAACGTAATAATGCCATTGATAAGCTAAAAAATGGCATTGTTACCGTGTTAGTGGCAACTGACGTAGCAGCACGAGGTATTGATATTGATGATGTCAGTCACATTATGAATTTTGATTTACCTTATAGTGCAGATACTTATTTACATCGTATTGGAAGAACGGCTCGAGCAGGTAAAAAAGGTACCGCTGTATCTTTCGTAGAAGCTCATGATTATAGCCTATTAGGCAAAATCAAACGTTACACCGAAGAATTGCTGAAACCTAGAATTATTGAAGGGTTAGAACCTCGTACCAAAGCCCCAAAAGACGGTGAAGTAAAATCTGTCAGCAAAAAAGCCAAGGCACGGATTAAAGCGAAGAAAGAAGAGAAGAAAAAAGACGAGCAAAAGAAAAAGGTAAAAATTCGTCATAAAGACAGTAAAAATATTGGCAAACGGCGTAAACCGAGCAACCAATCTCAACCTAACTAAGATGCGGAGCATCGTCACTATCTTAGCCCCGTACACAAGGACGGGGTATCTAAACCACCCTCAACAAAATCGGCTTAAACGCCGATTTTTTTTGTAATTTCTTCGCATAAAAACGTATAACTACCAATGAAAGTGCGGTGCAAAAAAAGATAAAAATGGCATGGATTAGTTCTTGCTGAAATAGTTTTTCACCAATAAAAGTCGTGACCAAAATCGTTAATAATGGGACTAAATACAACAATAATGCAGAAAATAGTAGCGATCTCTCTTCTAACCCAATTTCTACGGTTTGCCCGATTCTTAATGGGGTAATAGTGTCTAGCGTAAAAATATGCTCTCCCACTTTACCGGTTAATTCAGCAAGGGCAGAAGTACCACAAGCGGATTGGGCAGAGCAACTTCCGCACGCAGATTGTGACTGGCATTTCACCGTTGCTACCCCTGCTTGATAATCAATTACGACTGCACTTTCTGTTATCATGACCGAAGACCTTTATTTAAATTGTAAATCTTGTACTATCCGTTTTGCTGTGGCAGATGGAATTTGACCGATAAGGGTGACTTCTTTGTCACCAATATTTTCACTATAAATGGTATTCACCCCTTGTTGCCACAGATGATCTTGATTTTCATTGATAATTTTATCCGCCACATAAATGGTAAAAGAAAATAATCCGTCACTATACAAGCGACTTTCAATAATATTATTACCGTCAGTATCTTCTGGGTCAGTGTTTTCACTTACTAAAGTAAAACCTTTAGGCAACCACTTTGTCTGCCAACGTGTGATCGACAATTTTTTATTTGAATCATCAGTGAGTAGCGGTGGAAAATGAATCGCATTTAATTGTTCAGCCAACCCATTAATTTCATCACCAATATATAAATTCACCACATGAAAACTTTCTAATAAATTACCAGTGCGATCAAGCAAATCACTGCGTAATAATAAATGGGTTTCTTCATCAATAAATAGTACATATTGATAACGGAAATCATCTTTTGGCATAATTTTAATGACTTGCACCAAGCGATCCGCTACACGATTGCGTCCTAAAGTCGAAAAATCATAGTTTTCCGCTAATTTATCTATCTTAGCGGATAAGATAGTCGGCAAATAATCTACAATATGATTTGCTTGGATAGTAAAGGGGGTAAAATTAGTTTGAAAATAGCTGACTAAATTATCACGACGAATAATATCTTGTTTACCACTTTCTAATGTGGTTAGTTGGGCGTAACTTTTATTGTCTAACTTAACGTGTTTATAGCGGAAAGCCTGTAAATCTATGGCATTAGTTTGTACAAAAGAAATTTGATAATTCAATTTCTCTTGTGCTTGGGTCATTGAATTAACTAATTGTTGTGGAGTAAGGTTTTCTTCAGCAAATACCACGTTAGATAGTGAGAATAGCAGAGAAAGTGCGGTTATATTTTTGAATATTTTTAGCATAGATCAGCACCACTGTTTATTTTTCATATTACCATTCATTTAAAACAAAATCACCACCGCAACTGGTGGTGATCATAGAATAATACATAAACTATTTTTGATGTTGACCTAAGTTCACACCGTCAGCATGTAAACGGCGTTGCAATTCGTAATTCTGCAACATTGCTCCCATCCGTTTATTTTTCTGTTCGATTTGTTCATTAGTAATGACATCTTTACTTGGTGCATTATAGCTAACTTGTTGTACACCGTTATTGAATGGTAAAGTTTGCAATACTGGTGTATCAGCAGATTTTTCTGCTTGGTTAGCATTAAAGGTTTGTACACCTAACACCGCTACTAAACAAACCGCTGCAGCCACGGCAACTTGCGTTAATGGAGCAAACATAGCCTTTAATTTTTGCATAAATGGCGAATTTTGCACCTCATCTGGTATTGGTTGTGACATTTGTAACGGTGTTTCTGCTGCAATTAAGGCATCTATTTTTGCCGTGAAATCTGCCCCTAAAAAGACCGCACTTTCTTTCCGAATTACACTACGAATGGTATGAAAATTCGCCCAACTTTGTTGCAATTCGCCATCACGACATAATGTAGCAGTGAATTCGTTACTTACTTGTTCACCGTCCATATAGGCGGAAAGTAACTCTTTTTGCATAATAATACCCCAATTAAGTGTTTATTTTATCGTTGTTACGGTTCTTATCGTTGTAACAGCGGATTGATTTTATTTTCAATAATTTCTCTTGCTCGGAAGATGCGAGAACGTACTGTACCTACTGGACAGTCCATAATCTCAGCGATTTCTTCGTAGCTCAAACCTTCTAGCTCACGCAATGTAATGGCTGTTTTCAATTCCTCTTGCATATTTTCAATAGTATCAAAAACAATCTTCTTTAATTCTGCCGAAAGCAATTCATTCTCGGGCGAATCCACATCACGCAAATTTGTACCAGAATCATAACTTTCAGCATCTTCTGCCAAAATATCTTCATTTGGTGGACGGCGACCTTGTGCCGTTAAATAATTTTTTGCAGTATTTACTGCTATTCGGTAAAGCCAAGTATAAAAAGCACTTTCACCACGAAAAGAATCCATTGAGCGATATGCCTTGATAAAGGATTCTTGCACCACATCGGGAATATCATTGCGTGGTACATAACGTGTTAATAAGCCTGCTACCTTGTTTTGATAACGAGAAACCAACAAATTAAAGGCTTTCTTATCCCCTTGCTGTACTCTTTCTACTAAAGCCTGATCGGTAATCTGTTCAGTCATATTATCTCTTGTTGCTTGCGATAAAACAGCAAGCGGTTGTATTCAGTTAGAGTAACCGTTTTTTAAAAAGTTCAAAAATCTTATAAAACGTCCCAAAAAAGTTTAATTGGATAATTGTAACGCCTGATGAATATAGTCCACCATGGCTTGTAATTCTGCATCAGTTGCCGCGGTACGATTAAAAAACCAAGAAAATAATTGTAAGTCCGTACAAGCCAACAATCGGATAAACACTCGTTTTTGTTGTTCTGATAACTGCTCAAAATGTTGTTGGTAGAACGGCATAATCACCTTATCTAATTCCAACATTCCACGGCGACAATCCCATTCTATACGTAATTTATTGTATTCGGTCATAATTTTTCCCTGTTAATTGTCGGGGGTATTATAGCTAAAAATAAAAAATAAAGAAAATAAACCGCACTTTGACGATAAATAAAGGTGTTAGATCAGTAATCCTCTTGATTTTCCCTAAGCTAACCCTTATCTTTACGGATAATTCAATTATATTTCGGGGTTAGTCCATGAATTCAATTCAATATTTAGTAAACAGTATTTTAGGTGTGTATCTGTTGGTGGTGATGTTGCGTATGTGGTTGCAATATTGTCAGGCAGATTTTTATAATCCGATTTCGCAAGCGGTAGTGAAATTAACTGATCCTGTGTTAAATCCGATCCGTAAAACATTCAAAGCAAGTAAAAATATTGATATTGCTGCATTGATTTTTGTTTTCGTGTTAGGTTTGGTTAAATATCCTTTATTAGCCATTTTAGGTGGCATTTGGTCATTTGATGGAGTGGTGGAAAATTTCGGTTTATTTATCGTGGTTGGCGTATTAACGGTGGTAAAGATCTTTGGCGAAATGATTTTATATGTGATTTTTATCGGGGCAATTTTAAGTTGGTTTAGACGGGGCAATGATCCTTTATCTTATTTGCTGTATCAATTAGGTGAACCTGTTTTGCGTCCGATTCGTCGTCTATTGCCGAAAACTGGCATGATTGATTTTTCCCCAATGGTATTAGCGTTTGTGCTGTTTTGGTTAGATAAAGTGATGTATGACATTATTCCTTATGGCATTTGGAAAATTGTGTAAAGTGCGGTGTGATTTAACGAAGTTTTTATGTCAGCAATAGAGAAAGTAGAAAACGGCTTGCGGTTGCGGATTTTGTTACAACCCAAGGCAAGTCGTGATGCCGTTGTAGGTTTACATGATGATGAATTAAAAATTAGCATTACTGCACCGCCGATTGATGGGGCTGCGAATGCTCATTTATTAAAATATTTGAGCAAGCTGTTTAAAGTACCGAAAAGTGTTATTCAGTTAGAAAAGGGCGAATTGAATCGGCATAAACAAGTTTTTATTTTAGCTCCGAAAGTGATACCGCCAGAGATAATGAAACTATTGGTTTAGATTCAATTCAAATACCGCCTTTTTCGGATTGAGCCGAAAGCCTTCCATTTCTAAGATATTCTGCTGTTGCTGATCCTGTTCTGTAGTGAGTAATTTGGCTTGTGTAAAACAAACAAATTCTTTCGCTTTTTCAATAAGTGCGGTGTAAATTTCGGTTTTTTGTGGATTATTTTGTACAAAAATATCGGTCAGTTGCCAATAGCGTTGCAGTTGTAACGAGGACAAACGAGGGTAAAGTTGAATAAAGCCGACAGCTTTTTGTTGATCATCAAAGGCTAAGAAAAAAATACTTTCGCTAAAACGAATACGGTTATTTAAAAAAGTGTGGGTTCTTTCTGGGTTTTCTGCCATGCCGTGTGATAAACGGTATTCTTCAAAAAGTGGCAGTAACACAGTTAAGTTCCATTGTTCAGCTTTGAAAATACGCATAATATTAAGTTCTTATTGATTAAAAAGTAACAGATTTATACAGTAGATTGTACTCTGTAAAGAAAGAATAATCACCTGTTAGATCAAAAAAACGTGAAAAAAAACGAAAATTCAGCTAAAAATTTGTTATATTAAATATAATCATTTTTATTAAATCAACTAAGGTATTAAGGAGAATTTAAATGGCAGTTCGTAAACCACTTGTTATGGGTAACTGGAAATTAAACGGCAGTAAAGCATTTACTAAAGAATTAATTGAGGACTTAAAAAAAGAACTTCAAGGTGTAACAGGTTGTGGCGTAGCAATCGCTCCCCCAGTGATGTATTTAGCAGAAGCAGAAGCGGCGATTGCGGGTAGTGCGATTGCGTTAGGTGCTCAAAACGTCGATGTCAACGTGCAAGGTGCTTTCACGGGTGATATTTCTACCGCGATGTTAAAAGATTTTGGGGCAAAATATATTATTATTGGTCACTCAGAACGCCGTACTTATCATAAAGAAAGTGATGAATTTGTGGCGAAAAAATTCGGTGTATTAAAAGAAGCAGGTTTAGTACCAGTATTATGTATTGGTGAATCTGAAGCAGAAAACGAAGCGGGTAAAACCCAAGAAGTCTGTGCAAGACAAATTGATGCAGTAATTAATGCGTTAGGAGTGGAAGCCTTTAATGGTGCAGTCATTGCTTATGAACCTATTTGGGCAATCGGTACGGGTAAATCAGCCACTCCAGCTCAGGCTCAAGCGGTACATAAATTTATCCGTGATCATATTGCAGCTAAATCACAAGCTGTGGCAGATCAAGTGATTATTCAATACGGTGGTTCAGTAAATGATGCGAATGCCGCAGAATTATTTACCCAACCTGATATTGATGGTGCATTAGTAGGTGGAGCCTCATTAAAAGCCCCAGCATTTGCGGTGATTGTGAAAGCAGCTGCTGTAGCGAAAGCTTAATTAATCTGTGGGGGTGTATATTTTATATACCCCCTACGATAAAAATAATACCATTAATTTCAGGCATTTATTTATGCTAGGTTGGCTTTATACGTGTGCAATATATTTATTGCAACCGCTTCTTTTACTTTTTATGTTGGGGCGTAGTATTAAATCTCCCAATTACCGTAAGCGTATAAATGAACGTTACGGTTTGTTTTATGCAACTTCAGAAAGACCACAAGCTAATGGCATTATTATTCATGCCGCATCTGTTGGCGAGGTTATCGCAGCAACGCCCTTGGTTCGTCAAATTCAAGAGAAGTATCCTGATTTACCCATTACCATGACCACGGTAACACCAACAGGTTCAGCTCGTGTGAAAGCGGCTTTTGGTAATTCAGTACATCACTTTTATTTGCCCTATGATTTGCCTGATGCAGTAACAAGATTCATCAATTTTATTCAGCCGAAAGCCTGTATTGTGATTGAAACGGAAATTTGGCCTAATCTTATTCATCAACTAAAGCTGCGTAATATCCCGTTTATTGTGGCGAATGCACGTTTATCCGCACGTTCAGCCAAACGATATGCTTGTGTGAAAAATCATATTCAGAATGTTTTGAACGAGATCTGTTTAATTGCTCCCCAAGATAGTATTAGTGGACAGCGTTATATGGATTTGGGTTATCATGGCAGATTAGCGTTAACAGGTAATATTAAATATGATTTAGTGATTTCAGACGAATTATTAAATAATATTAAAATGTTAGATCAGGAATGGATTGGTAATAGACCTGTTTGGATTGCAGCCAGTACCCACGAAGGGGAAGAAGAAATTGTGTTACAAGCACATCGTGCTTTATTACAACAATTTCCTGATTTATTATTAATATTAGCTCCACGCCATCCTGAACGATTTAATTCAGTGGCAAATTTGATTGAAAAAGAGAAATTTAGTTATTGTCGCCGTAGTGAAAAGATTGCCCCGAATTCACAAATTCAAATTTTATTAGGTGATACGATGGGTGAACTTATGTTAATGTATGGCGTATCTGATGTCGCCTTTGTCGGTGGAAGTTTGGTTAAACATGGTGGACATAATCCGCTAGAGCCATTGGCATTCAAAGTTCCCGTGATTAGTGGCAAATATACGTTTAATTTTCCTGAAGTATTTTGTAATTTACGTGAAGTGCAAGGTGTGTTAGAAATTAATTCAAATTACACCGCACTTTCTCATGCAGTTGAACAATTTCTATCTTCAATTTCTCTGCGGGAACGATTTGGTCATGCAGGATATGAAGTATTAATTGAAAATCGTGGGGCGTTACAACGATTGTTAGATTTATTACGTCCCTATTTAGAGAAATAATTTATGGCAAGTGTGATTTACCCTGGCACGTTCGATCCGATGACGAATGGACATTTAGATATTATTAGCCGAAGTGCGGTGCTTTTTTCTGAGGTTATTGTGGCGGTGGCTGAAAATCCAAGGAAGCAACCATTATTTGAATTAGAACAACGGGTTCAGTTAATTAAGCAATCGATTGCTCACTTGCCAAATGTGCAGGTTATAGGGTTTTCTGATTTATTGGCAAATGTAATACAGCAGCTTGAGATAACAGCCATTATTCGAGGTGTTCGAACAACCGCAGATTTTGAGTATGAATTGCAGTTGGCATATTTAAATCGTGCTTTGACCAATGGGGTAGAAAGTTTATTTTTACCACCGAGTGAATGCTGGTCTTATGTGTCTTCTACTATGGTAAGAGAGGTTTATTTACACCATGGTGATGTGGCACAATTTGTGCCACCACCAGTACAAGATGCTTTGTTAGCAAGAGCAAAAAAATAAGCAAGAAAGCCATTCTATAAAGACAAAAAATGTGTAACAATAGCAGTAATTTATTTACATTAAACAACAATTATTATTTATGAAAACAACAGCAGAAATTAGACAATCCTTTTTAGATTTTTTTCACAGTAAAGGTCATCAGGTAGTAGAAAGTAGTTCTCTTGTGCCTGAAAACGATCCCACTTTACTTTTTACTAACGCTGGAATGAACCAATTTAAAGATGTTTTTCTTGGTTTAGAAAAACGTGCTTATACTCGTGCCACTACTGCACAACGTTGTGTGCGAGCAGGGGGAAAGCATAATGATTTAGAAAATGTGGGCTATACTGCTCGTCATCATACATTCTTTGAAATGATGGGGAATTTCAGTTTCGGTGATTATTTTAAACAAGATGCCATTGCTTTTGGTTGGGAATATTTAACTTCTCCGCAGTGGTTAGGTTTACCAAAAGAAAAACTGTATGTTACCGTGTATGAAACCGATGACGAAGCCTATAATATTTGGCATCAACAAATGGGAGTGCCAGCAGAACATATTATTCGCATTGGCGATAACAAAGGTGGTGCGTACAATTCTGATAACTTCTGGGCAATGGGCGATACTGGACCATGCGGACCTTGTACTGAGATTTTCTACGATCATGGTGAGCAACATTGGGGTGGTTTACCAGGTTCGCCTGAAGAAGACGGCGACCGTTATATTGAAGTGTGGAATATTGTATTTATGCAATTTAACCGTTTGGCTGATGGGACATTAGAAAAATTGCCAAGACCATCTGTCGATACAGGTATGGGCTTAGAGCGTATGACTGCCGTTATGCAGCATGTTAATTCCAACTATGAAATTGATATTTTCCAAACCTTAATTGCCAAAGTAGCAGAAATTATCGGTACTAAAGATTTAACCAATAAATCTTTACGTGTGATTGCCGATCATATTCGTTCTTGTGCTTATTTAATTGCTGACGGCGTGATTCCATCTAACGAAGGGCGTGGGTATGTATTACGCCGTATTATTCGCCGTGCAGTTCGTCATGGACATTTGTTAGGTGCTAAAGAAACGTTCTTTTATAAATTGGTGCCTACTTTAATTGAGGTCATGGCTGATGCAGCGAAAATTGTGAAAGAAAAACAAGCCAACGTAGAAAAACTGTTACGTTTGGAGGAAGAACAATTTGCTCGTACTTTAGAGCGTGGTTTGACTTTATTAGATGATGCCTTGGTAAATGTTAAAGACGGCGTATTGTCTGGTGAAGTGGCATTTAAATTATATGATACTTACGGCTTCCCATTGGATTTAACCGCTGATGTGTGTCGTGAACGCAATATTCAAATTGATGAAGCAGGCTTTGATAAAGAAATGGAAGCTCAACGTTTGCGAGCGCAGTCTGCCAGCCAGTTCGGTATGGATTATAACAATGTTATTCGTGTCGATGGTACAACCCAATTTGAAGGTTATAACAAAGCAGAAAGTCAGGCAAAAGTCACCGCACTTTTCCATGACGGCAAATCAGTGGATAGTATTACCGCAGGACAAAGTGCGGTGGTTATTTTAGAAAATACCCCATTCTATGCGGAAATGGGTGGTCAGATTGGTGATAGCGGAGAGTTGGTCAATAATAATTGTCAATTTGATGTGAAAGATACTCAAAAATATGGTCAAGTGTTTGGACATATTGGTGAATTGACGGTAGGTTCATTGTCGGTAGGCGATAGTGTTGATGCGATTGTGAATAATGAACGTCGTCAGCATACTAGATTAAACCATAGTGCAACTCACTTATTACATTCTGCATTGCGTCAAGTATTAGGCGAGCATGTAGCACAGAAAGGATCGTTAGTGTCTGATGTGGGTTTACGTTTTGACTTTGTGCAACCTGAAGCAATTAGTAAACAACAGCTTGCGGAAGTGGAACGTATCGTCAATTTCCATATTCGAGCTAATCACCCTGTATTAACCGAAGAAATGGGGATTGAACAAGCCAAAGCAAAAGGTGCTATGGCGTTGTTCGGAGAGAAATATGGCGACGTGGTTCGTGTTGTTACCATGAGTCCATTCTCGATTGAACTTTGTGGTGGATTACACGTACAACGCACGGGGGATATTGGGTTATTTAAATTGGTGTCAGAAAGTGCAGTCGCTGCGGGCATTCGTCGGGTGGAAGCCGTTACAGGTGAGGGTGCGATGAGTTGGTTGCATAATCAACAAGCTATTTTAGGACAAGTAGCGGACGCATTAAAATCTGATGTCACATCATTAGCAGAGAAAATTTATCAGTTGCAAGAAAAAGCTAAGAAAACAGAAAAAGAATTGCAACAATTAAAACAAAAAGCTGCCGTACAAGCAGGAGCGAATTTAGCTCAAAGTGCGGTGAAAATTAATGGAATTTCGGTAATCGTACAACGATTGGATGGTATCGATACCAAAGCATTGCGTGTGATGGTAGATGATTTGAAAAATCAACTCGGATCTGCTGTGATTGCTTTTGCTTCTGTTGTAGAAGAAAAGGTTAATCTAATTGTGGGTGTTACAGCAGATATTACAAGCAAAGTAAAAGCAGGTGAATTAGTCAATCTAATGGCTCAACAAGTAGGGGGCAAAGGTGGCGGTCGTCCAGATATGGCGATGGCTGGTGGCGTACAACCTGAAAATGTAGCTAACGCATTAAATGTTGCATTAGATTGGTTAAAAGTAAATTTGTAAGTGTCGCATTATGCATGTCTTGTTTTAATTTATAAGACTGGTTATCAATAGGGAAGTTGATAGGTATTGTGGAGGTTTTATTTTTCTTTCTAACGGAAGACAAAGTGAAACATCCACAGACTATGGCACAAGACAGATATAATCATATAAAAGGAAGAAGTATATGCTAGTTTTGACAAGGAAACTGGGTGAAAGCTTACTCATTGGCGATGATATTGAAATCACAGTGTTAAATGTCCGTGGTAATCAAGTAAAAATCGGTGTAAAAGCACCAAAAGACGTTTCCGTTCATCGGGAAGAAATCTATCAACGTATCAAGCAATCTCAAAATGAAAAACATTCAGAGGTTGAATAAGGAGAATCTATGAGTAAATTAACTTGCTTTAAAGCCTACGATATTCGTGGCCGTTTAGGTGATGAACTAAATGTTGATATTGCCTATCGCATTGGTCGTGCCTTTGGTCAATTCTTAAAGCCAAAAAATATTGTGGTGGGTGGTGACGTACGTTTAACCAGTAAAGAGCTGAAAAGTGCAGTAACAAATGGCTTATTAGATTCTGGCGTTGACGTGATTGATTTAGGTGAAGTCGGTACTGAAGAAGTTTATTTCGCTACTTCATTCTTAAAAGCTGATGGTGGTATTGAAGTCACCGCAAGTCACAATCCGATGGATTATAACGGCATGAAATTAGTGCGTGAAGGATCTCGCCCAATTAGTGCAGACACAGGACTCGCTGACATTCAACGTTTAGCGGAAGAAAATAATTTCCCTGCGGTAACGCAACGTGGTCAATATAAACAACAATCGGTGATTGGCGATTATGTTGAACGTTTACTTTCTTATGTAAACCTAGATAATATCAAACCATTAAAATTAGTGATTAACTCAGGTAATGGTGCAGCAGGTCATGTAGTGGATGCGATTGAAGCACAATTTAAAGCTCGCCGTGTGCCAGTGGAATTTATTAAGGTGCATAATAATCCAGACGGTACTTTCCCACATGGTATTCCTAACCCAATTTTACACGAAAACCGCCAAGACACCATTGATGCGGTATTAAAACACAAAGCCGATATGGGGATTGCCTTTGACGGTGACTTCGACCGTTGTTTCTTCTTTGATGAAAACGGTGGTTTCATTGAGGGTTATTATGTGGTCGGTCTATTAGGTCAGGCTTTCACCCAAAAACAAAAAGGGGCGAAGATTATCTACGATCCACGTTTAATCTGGAATACTGAGAAATTAGTATCCGCTAACGGTGGAGAACCTGTCATGTCGAAATCAGGTCATTCTTTCATTAAGGAAAAAATGCGTGAAGTCGATGCGGTTTACGGTGGCGAAATGTCAGCACACCATTATTTCCGTGATTTCTACTATTGTGATAGTGGTATGGTGCCTTGGTTATTAGTGATGGAATTAGTTAGCACAACAGGTAAATCCTTAGGTCAATTAGTGACAGAAAGCATTAATACTTATCCATCACCAGGTGAAATCAACAGCAAATTAACCGATGCTAAAGCATCGATTGCTCGTGTCCGTGCTGCCTATGAAAAAGATGCGGTAAGTGTCAATGAAATTGACGGCATTAGCATTGAATATCCAAACTGGCGTTTCAATTTACGTAGTTCAAATACTGAACCCGTGGTGCGTTTGAACCTTGAAACCCGTGGGGATAAAGTGTTGATGCAAGAGAAAACGGATGAGATTTTGGCGTTGTTGCGTCAATAAATAGTGTTAGCCCCCTCAGCCCTTCGGGCAGCTCCCCCCACAAGTAGGGGGAGCGAATAATTTTACCCGATAACATAAGTCATCGTTTTCTTCCCCCTGCGTGTGGGGGGAAGTGTCCGAAGGACGAAGGGGGGCAAAATATAAGGACAAAAAATGAAAGTCATTATTCCTGTGGCTGGCTTAGGTACACGAATGTTACCTGCCACCAAAGCCATTCCAAAAGAAATGCTTACTTTAGTGGATAAACCATTAATTCAATATGTAGTCAACGAATGTGTCAACGCTGGTGTAAAAGAAATCGTGCTAGTGACGCATTCTTCTAAAAATGCTATTGAAAACCATTTCGACACATCTTTTGAGTTAGAAACGATGTTAGAGAAGCGTGTAAAACGCCAGTTATTGGAAGAAGTGCGTGCTATTTGCCCGAAAGATGTCACTATTATGCACGTCCGTCAAGGTAATGCCAAAGGGTTGGGACACGCCGTGTTATGTGGTCGTCCTGTGGTGGGTAATGAGCCTTTTGCCGTGGTGTTGCCTGATGTGCTGTTAGCGGATTTTACAGCTAACCAAAAAACTGAAAATCTTGCCGCGATGATCAAACGCTTTAAAGAAACGGGCAATAGCCAAATTATGGTTGCCCCAGTGGATCCAAAAGACGTGAGTAGTTACGGTATTGCAGACTGTGACGGTGTGGAATTTGCTGGTGGTGAAAGTGCCAAAATTGCTCGTATGGTAGAAAAACCAAGTGTAGAAAAAGCACCGTCTAATCTTGCAGTAGTAGGGCGTTATGTATTTTCAGCGGGAATTTGGCGTTTATTAGAAAAAACGCCAGTTGGTGTCGGTGATGAAATTCAATTAACTGATGCTATTGATATGCTTATTGAAAACGAAACTGTAGAAGCCTTCCACATGACAGGAGAGTCTTTCGACTGCGGTGATAAAATTGGTTATATGCAAGCCTTTGTAGAATATGGTTTACAACATGAAAAATTAGGCAAACCGTTCAAAGACTATTTGAAAAAATTAGCTAAAACCTTGTAACAAGCAGGGTAAAGAACAGGATTAGGGTGCGTTCAAACGTACCCTAACTTGCTTTAAAACCCCAATTTCCGCATTTCATTCACCACATCTTTCACTTCAATTTCCGCCATCAAATTTTTACCCGATAATTTGGTTGCCCATGGCAATTCTTGAGAGAGTTTATGAAATTCTTTAAACGCATTTTGCTCATAGACCGAAATCACATTATCCAAATTATGATAAGGACCTGTTCGCCAAGGATTATGATAAGCATACAGACCGATAACAGGTGTTCCCACCATGGTGGCAATATGAGCAGGACCACTATCGGGTGCGATCACTAAATCTGCTTGTTGGATTAAAGCGGTCAATTCAGCTAAACTCGTTTTTCCGCACGCATTGGTTATCTGATTATCACAAAGTGCGGTGATTTTTTGGCAAATTTCCATTTCTCGTGAAGCAGGAGAACCACATAAAATCACGTTAATACCTTGTTGAGTGGCAACATTGGCGAGTTCCGCATAGCGTTCAATCAACCAATCTTTTTCCTTTTTGCTGGAGCAAGGGGAAATAATCAGATTGCGTTGGTTTGGTTGAATAAAGGTTTTTGCCTTTTGTTGTGCTGGCAAAGAAAGGTTTAATTGCCAATGAGGGGTAAATTTTGCTACGCCAATTTTTTCGGCAAATGCCATAAAACCGTCTAACACATGAGGATTTTCAGGATCATTCACTCGTTGATTAACAAAAAAACATTGTCCCTCTCTTGAGCGCTTTTTCCCAAAACCGATTTTATATTTGGCTTTAATGCCTAAAGATAAAATAGATGCACGGAAAGCCGTTTGCATATTTAATAACGCATCAAATGATTGATTTTTTAGCTGTTTCCATAAAGCAAAAACGCCTCGCCAACCTGTTTTTTTATCAAATATAACTAAATCAATAAGCGGATTTTCAGGCATGACTTGCGATAATAAAGCATACTCCACCTTTCCCACAATCCAAGTGATTTGACAAGCAGGATAAAAACGAGCAATTTCTTGTACCACGGCTAAAGTATGCGTAATATCACCAATGGCGGAAAGGCGTAGAACGCATAGGGATTTAGGAGGGTGTTGTTGGCTAAAAAGGGGCATAAAAAAAGATCCTTATTTTTTGCGAAACATGACTATTTTAAAGTAGAATGATGCGAACGCCAACAAGGAATATAAAATGATTGAACGACAAGATCAAAATTGCTTTTTTTTATTAGCGAATGACAGTTATGCTGAACTCAATTATCGTCAATTTTTTAGTCCAGATTACTGGTTAAAAAAAGAGCGAGTTTCAGGCACCGCCAAAGGACGTGGCACCACTTATTTTTTACAAACCGATGATCTGTTCGGTGTTAATACCAGCTTACGTCATTATTATCGTGGCGGATTATGGAGCAAAATTATTCGAGATCGCTACCGTTTTACCGCACTTTCACAAACACGCAGTTTTGCCGAATTACGTTTGTTGCAAAAATTATACTTGGCTGGTTTACCTGTGCCGAAGCCGATTATGGCGGTCGTTGAAAAAGGCAAGTTAGGTATTTGTTATCGTGCTGATATTTTGATGGAAAAGATCGAAAATGCTCAGGATTTAACCGCACTTTTACAACATCAAACCTTGCCCTCAGAAATTTGGCAACAGATTGGCGGCTTAATTCGCCAGTTGCACGATTTACAAATTTGCCATACGGATTTAAACGCCCATAATATTTTGCTCCAACAGACAGAAACAGGGCAAAAATGTTGGTTGTTAGATTTTGATAAGTGCGGTGAAAAATCAGGGGATTTTTGGAAACAAGGTAATCTTGAACGGTTACAGCGTTCTTTTCATAAGGAAATTGAACGTATGAAAATTCAATTTAGTACGCAAAATTGGCAAGATTTATTAAGCGGTTATCACAATCGCCAGATTTAATGATAGAATACCGCAAATTTTTTTGAATAGATAAAATAATTAGGAATACCAATGCGTACAAGTCAATATTTATTTTCAACGCTAAAAGAAACCCCGAATGATGCTCAAGTGGTGAGCCATCAGTTAATGCTAAGAGCAGGTATGATTCGCCCAATGGCATCTGGCTTATATAACTGGTTGCCAACAGGTGTTAAAGTATTGAAAAAAGTTGAAAATATTATTCGTGAAGAAATGAACAAAGGTGGTGCCATTGAAGTGCTAATGCCTGTGGTGCAACCTGCCGAACTTTGGCAGGAATCAGGGCGTTGGAATGATTATGGTGCGGAGTTATTGCGTTTTACCGATCGTGGTAAACGTGATTTTGTGTTAGGACCTACTCACGAAGAAGTGATCACCGATTTAGTTCGCCGTGAAATCAGTTCTTACAAACAGTTACCGTTGAATTTATATCAAATTCAAACCAAATTCCGTGACGAAGTTCGCCCACGTTTTGGTGTAATGCGTTCCCGTGAATTTGTGATGAAAGACGCTTATTCTTTCCACACCACGAAAGAAAGTTTACAACAAACTTATGATGTGATGTATCAGGTTTATAGCAACATTTTCAATCGGTTAAACTTAGATTTCCGTGCAGTACAAGCGGATACAGGTTCAATCGGTGGTTCTGCCTCACATGAGTTTCAAGTGCTGGCTCAAAGCGGTGAAGATGATGTGGTATTTTCTACCGAAAGCGATTTTGCTGCCAATATTGAATTAGCGGAAGCGGTGGCGGTAGGTGAACGTTCACAACCAACTAAAGCGATGGAATTAGTGGATACGCCAAATGCCAAAACCATTGCGGAATTGGTAGAACAGTTTAATCTGCCGATTGAGAAAACCGCCAAAACCTTGATTGTAAAAGGGGCTACAGAAGAACAGCCGTTAATCGCCTTAATCTTACGTGGTGATCATGAATTAAATGAAGTTAAAGCTCAAAAACACCCGTTAGTCGCTGATCCATTAGAATTTGCTGACGAAGCAACAATTAAAGCCAAAATTGGGGCAGGTGTGGGTTCACTCGGTATCGTGAATTTACCGATTCCAGCGGTGATTGATCGCTCAGTGGCATTAATGTCTGATTTTAGTGTGGGAGCGAATATTGACGGCAAACATTATTTCAATGTGAACTGGGAACGTGATGTGGCGTTGCCTGAAATCTTTGATTTGCGTAACGTAGTCGAGGGTGATCCAAGTCCAGATGGAAAAGGCACATTGCAAATTAAACGAGGCATTGAAGTGGGGCATATTTTCCAACTGGGGACTAAATATTCCGAAGCCATGAAAGCCACCGTGCAAGGCGAAGACGGCAAACCGTTGGTGATGACGATGGGTTGCTATGGTGTCGGTGTCACCCGTGTGGTGGCTGCGGCTATTGAACAACATCATGATGAGCGTGGGATTATTTGGTCAAGCGATGAAATTGCCCCATTCACGGTGGCGATTGTGCCAATGAATATGCACAAATCTGAAACCGTACAACAATTCTCCGAAGATTTATACCGCACTTTACAATCGCAAGGTGTCGATGTGATTTTTGACGATCGCAAAGAACGCCCTGGTGTTATGTTTGCAGATATGGAGTTAATCGGCGTGCCACACCAAGTGGTGATTGGTGAGAAAAACCTAGCGAATGGCGAAATTGAATATAAAAACCGCCGTACAGGGGAAAAGCAGATGATTGCAAAAGATGAACTGTTAGCGTTCTTAAAAGAGAATGTGAAAGCGTAAAAAGACAAGTGCGATTATTAGAATTAATTACAGAATACATTTATAGCAGATAAGTAAAATAGTTGCTAAATTTAGCTATTTTCAAGAGATATTATGAATTTAATTAGTTTATTTTCAGGTGCTGGTGGTCTAGATCTGGGCTTTCAAAAAGCAGGATTTAATGTTGTAGCTGCCAATGAATTTGATAAGAATATTTTCCAAACTTATGAGAAGAATCATTCTACCAAATTGATTAAGGGTGATATTAGTCAAATTTCATCTGATGAGTTTCCTGAGTGTGATGGCATTATTGGAGGACCACCTTGTCAATCTTGGAGTGAGGGGGGAGCGTTACGTGGTATTGATGACCCAAGAGGCAAATTATTTTATCAATATATCCGAATTTTAAAAGACAAAAAACCTAAATTCTTTTTAGCTGAAAATGTGAAAGGCATGATGGCAGAGCGTCATAACAAGGCTGTACAGGATATTGTGCGAGAATTTGAAAATGCTGGCTATAACGTGCATATTTTTTTATTAAATGCCAAAGATTATGGGGTTGCTCAAGACCGTAAACGAGTGTTTTATGTGGGATTTAGAAAAGATTTAAATATTGATTTTTTTGTACCACAGCCACGAGTAAAAAAATTAGTTTTTAAAGATATTATTAGTGATTTGCAGGATAATGTAATCCCTGCCTTAGACGGCAATAAAACCAATGGTGATAATTGTAAAATTCCTAATCACGAATATTTTGTTGGTTCATATTCTACTATTTTTATGAGTCGTAACCGAGTGCGTCAATGGCATGAACCTGCTTTCACAGTGCAAGCATCTGGGCGACAATGTCAATTACACCCACAAGCTCCAGTTATGCCCAAAGTCGCTTTAAACTTAAATCAATTTGTGGAGGGTAAAGAACATTTATATCGCCGTTTAAGTGTGCGTGAATGTGCTAGGGTGCAAGGTTTTCCTGATGATTTTATTTTTTATTATAATAGTTTGAATGACGGTTATAAAATGGTGGGTAATGCTGTACCTGTGGAGTTAGCTTTTGATATTGCTACGGCAATCAAACAGGCTTTTGAATAAGGGATTATACAATGAGTAGTAAAAGTAATGATCAAGGTAGAGCTTACGAATTTGCTTATATTTTGATGCTGGAGCAAGAACTCAAAAACGCAAATATTATTGTTAACGTAGATAAGGCTAACGGTTTTCAGGCTGCCAAAAAATCTTGGCAATTATTAGATCCACTTATGCAATCTTTATACCAAAAAAGTGCTTTGGCTGGAGTTAATTTAATTTTTGAATTAGAACCGTTGATTTTAGAGAATAAACCTGTAACCCTTTGTATTCAAACTGATAATAAGGGAGAACAAGGTGATGTACGAGATATTTTGATTAGCCGTGATGATATTGCGTGGATGATAGGTCTAAGTGTAAAACATAACCATTTTGCGGTTAAACATAGTCGCTTATCGCCAAACATAGATTTTGCTCAAAAATGGTTTAATTTATCTTGTTCAGCTAATTATTGGCAAGCGGCGAAGCCTATTTTTGAACGTTTAAAAGAACTTAAAAATAAAGGAGTGAAATGGCGAGAATTAGACAATAAAGAAAGCCATATTTATGCTCCACTTTTGCGAGCCTTTATTGATGAAATAAATCATCAATATCATCATCAAGGTTCGCTTGTACCAACTAAAATGGTTGAATATTTATTAGGGGAATTTGATTTTTATAAAGCCATTAGTGTAGATAAAAAGCAACTCACCACTATACAAAGTTTTAATTTGCGAGGCACATTAAATCAGCCGTCTAAAAAAGCACAGGCAAAAATGATTGTACCGATTGTTCACTTACCTACTCGTATTTTTCATTGTGATTTTAAACCCGATAGCAATAATACGGTTGAGATGATTTTAGATGAAGGTTGGCAATGAGCCTATCCCATATTTTGTGTAAACACCAATTTCACTTAAAGGTGATCATTTAAGCGATCACCAAATTCTAGCACAAAATGGTTCAATGCTGCTCGCCAATTTCGGATTGGCATTGACCATTTTTTAGACGCATCTTTAATCGCAAGCCAGACTATTTTAATCACGGATTCGTCTGTCGGGAAGACATTTCGTTTTTTAATCACTCGTCGAATCACGCTATTTAACGATTCTATCGCATTTGTCGTGTAAATTGCCTTGCGAATATCTTCAGGATAGCTGAAAATCGTGGCTAAATTCGCCCAATGAGTCTGCCAGCTTTTGGCGATTAAGGGGTATTTTGCTTGCCATTTTTGCTCAAAATTAGCCAGTGCCTGTAGGGCGACCTGTTCCGTAGGTGATTGATAAATCTGCTTTAAATCCATGGTTACGGCTTTGTAATCTTTCCAAGTGACATATTTCAAACTATTACGAACCATATGCACGATACAAAGCTGAATTTTCGTTTCAGGAAAGACCGTATTAATCGCATCAGGAAAGCCTTTTAAACCATCAATGCAAGCAATCAGAATATCCTGTACGCCACGATTTTTAAGCTCGGTTAGTACGTTTAACCAAAATTTTGCCCCTTCATTTTCGGCGATCCACAGCCCTAACAGCTCTTTGCGTCCCTCCAGATTCACGCCCAAAGCGACAAAAACCGATTTATTGATAATCCGACCATCTTGGCGAACTTTCACCACGATACAATCCAAATAAACAATGGCATACACCGCGTTAAGGGGTTCATTTTGCCACTCAATAATGCGTTCTTTGACTGAATCAGTCACCCGAGAAATTAGGCTAGGTGAAACATCGGCATCATAAAATTCCTTAAACGAATCAACAATCTCTTGATTACTTAACCCTTTGGCATATAAGGCAATGATTTGCTCATCCATACCCGTAATGCGAGTTTGATTTTTCTTAATAATTTGGGGTTCAAAGGTGCTTTCACGATCTCGGGGAATGTTAAGTTCAATATCTCCCTCATCGGTGAGCAAAGTTTTTTGACTATAACCATTTCGGCTATTTTTAGCCTTTCTTGGCTGATTTTTCTTATAACCGAGATGTTCGGTAAGCTCAGTATTGAGAGCGGTTTCCACGGTGATTTTTTTCAGCATTCGAGAAAGCTGATTGAGATCTTCTGGCGTTTTGAGGTTTTTGGCGAGTTCGTTAGCCAATAATTTCATTTATTGTTCATTCATAATGAAAATACCTGTTTTTGGTTATTATCTCAGAAACAGGTATTTACACAAATTTTGGTATAGGCTCTTGGCAATTTAGTTTTAGAATACATAACGCATCTACCAAGGTTGAACCAAGTTTAAAATTTGATATTCAGTTTATTGGCATGCCAACAGCGATTGTATCTATTGATTGTAAGTGGCAATAATTACAAATCAATAGGCAAAAAGATTGCACTTGTTTAAGTGTACAAAGTGCGGTCATTTTTTTGCCTGTTTTTATCCTTTCCATTTCTCAAACAAGGGTGAATTAACCACATTTTCCACCTTATCAAAAGCAATCATTTTGCCGTTTTCTATTAAGATGACTTGCTCTGCCAATGTTGTGAGTTCATCAATACTATGGGTGACATACAAAATTGGAATAGCGATTTGTTGAGCGAGGTTTTCTAAATAGCTTAATAACTCTTGTTTACGCGGTAAATCAAGGGCGGATAAGGGTTCGTCCATCAGCAACATTTCCGGTTGACTTAATAAGGCTCGTCCAATGGCAACTCGTTGTTTTTCCCCGCCAGACAGGCTGATTGGGTAGCGATTAAGCAAATGTTCGATGCCGAGTAGTTGCACAATTCGGTCAAATTCCACCGCACTTTTTCCGCTTTTAGCTTTCATTGCATAACGCAAATTGCCTTTTACGGAATAGTGTGGAAATAAACGCCCATCTTGGAATACATAGCCCATCTGGCGTTTATTGGGTGGTAAACAAATGCCTTTAGCCGTATCCACTAAAATTTTCTCATTTAATTTAATATAGCCTTGGTCAGGGTGAATTAAGCCACTGATTAAATTAATCACGGTGGATTTTCCCGAACCTGATAAGCCAAAAAGTGCGGTAACATTTTGGCTTGGAATTTGGGCGTTAAGTTGTAATTCAAAATTGCCTAAGCGTTTACTTACATTAATTTCTAGCATCAGATTGCCCCAATTTTTGTTGTGTCCGTTTGGCGAGCCATTCGGAAATAATCAGCGAGAGTAACGCAATAATAATGGAAATTAAACAAAGGCGAGCTGCTGCACCCTCGGCATTTGGGGTTTCGATAAAGGAATACATGGCGAGCGGTATGGTTTGCGTAACATTGGGAATGTTAGACACAAAGGTAATGGTTGCCCCAAATTCACCAAGGGAACGAGCAAAGCCTAAAATCATACCTGCCAAAATACCAGGGAAAGCTAAAGGTAAGGTGATGGTGTAAAAGGTTCGCCATGGTGAAGATCCGAGTGTTAGTGCGGCTTGTTCAAGACGCATATCAATGCTTTCAATGGCTAAACGGATAGAACGTACCACTAAGGGAAATGCGACCACGGCGGAAGCTAAAATAGCACCATTAAGGCTAAATCCAAAGGTAAAACCAAACCATTGCGAAATATATTTCCCGATAAACCCATTGCGTCCCATGGAAATCAGTAGTAAGTAACCGATTACCACAGGCGGTAACACAAGCGGTAAATGAACAATGCCGTTAAGTAAGGATTTACCCCAGAACGTTTTGCGAGCTAATAACCACGCAATCGCAATCGCAAAGGGTAATGCCCAAATATTCGCCCAAAATGCCACTTTTAGGCTTAAAATAATGGCATTTATTTCAGAGGGGGATAGTTTTATATAGTCAATCATATAGCGAATTTAGTTATTACAAGGGCGGACACACAGGTCCGCCCTAACAAGTATTTTATGTAATTATTTACGTACAATCGGAGGAACAAATCCTAAGCCTAAATCCCACGGCTGTTCAATCCACGTATTTTGCGGAATATCAATGACGTAATCATCGACTAATGATGCACCAGCAGGTTTAGCAAAAACCGTGACAAATTTTGCTTTTGGATACATTTTGCGAATTTCGCGAGCGGTGTTTCCCGTATCGACTAAATCATCGACAACGATAAAGCCTTCACCGTCCGTTTGAGCAGCGTGTAAGACTTTTAATTCGCCTTGTTGATCATGATCGTAGCTTGAAATACACACGGTTTCAACGTGACGTAAACCCAATTCACGTGCTAATACGGCAGCAGGAAATAAACCGCCACGGCTGACGGCAATAATGCCTTTCCATTGTGTTGCTGGTAATAAACGCTCAGCTAGTTTGCGAGCGTGCATTTGGAACATATCCCAAGTGACAACATATTTTTCACTCATAATTTTACCCTTAACTGATTTGAGAGAAATTTAAAAATTGCGTAAGGATACCATTTTCCCCGTAGTGAATACCAGAATTTTTATTTTTTACACCGCACTTTTTGCGAAAAATAATAGAAATATCAGGAATGTTTGTACAAATCCAGAAATTGATCCATAATTGAAAGGTTTTTTAAGGAGAATTTATTATGTCAGATATTCAAGTATTACAACCAAAACGTTTATGGCAATGGTTTGATCGCCTTTGTGCCATTCCACGTCCATCACATCACGAAGAAAAAGTTGCAAAATTTATTGTGGATTGGGCGAATGAGAAAGGTTTTTTTGTAGAACGTGATCAAATTGGTAACGTATTAATTCGTAAACCTGCCACCAAAGGTATGGAAAATCGTCAAAAAGTCGCCTTGCAAGCCCATCTGGATATGGTACCGCAAGCCAATGAAGGTTCTACCCATAATTTTTTAACCGATCCAATTTTACCTTATGTTGATGGTGAGTGGGTAAAAGCCAAAGGGACAACCTTGGGATCAGATAATGGAGTCGGTTTGGCATCAGCATTAGCGGTATTAGACAGTGAAGATTTAGCTCACCCAGAATTAGAAGTATTGTGTACGATGACTGAAGAAGCTGGCATGGACGGGGCACATAATTTAAAAGCCAACTGGTTGCAATCAAGCCTGATGATTAATACTGATACAGAAGAAATAGGTGAGGTTTATATTGGTTGTGCTGGCGGTGAAGATGCGAAAGTAAGTTTACCGATTCAACGGGAGAAAAATACTTTTACTAAAACCTATCAAGTTTCTTTAAAAGGGTTACGTGGTGGTCACTCAGGCAGTGAAATTAATACAAATCGAGTGAATGCGATTAAATTATTTGCTCGTTTCTTAGCAAATATTGAACAAACTCAAGCCTTTCCATTTGCTTTAGCGGAAATCCGAGGCGGTTCGGTGCGTAATGCAATTCCACGTGAAGCATACGCGATTGTTTGTGTAGATGATGAAAACGCCTTAAAAACTGCGGTGCAAAATTTCCAAGATTTTTTACAGAATGAACTGGCTATTGCGGAACCGAAAGCGATCATTTCGGTTTTATCAGTGGATAATCCAGAAACTATTTTTGATCAAGCCTCCACTCATAAAGCAATACATTTGCTTAATGCTTTGCCGAATGGGGTAGATCGTTATAGTGATGTCGTTGATGGCGTGGTGGAAACATCAAGCAGTATCGGTGTGTTAAAAACCGAAGACGATGAAGTAACAGGGCTGATTTTAATTCGCTCTTTAGTTGAAAGTGGTAAGCAATATGTGGCAAGTTTATTGTCATCTTTGACATCTTTATGTGGTGCAACAGTAACACTTTCTGGCAATTATCCTGGCTGGGAACCTCACCCAGATACCGATATTTTGCGTTTAACCCAACGCATTTATGCGGAAATATTAGGTGTTGAACCAACTATTAAAGTCATTCATGCAGGGTTGGAATGTGGCTTAATTAAACAGGCTTATCCAACGATGGAAATTGTGTCTTTTGGACCAACCATTGAGAATGCTCATTCCCCTGATGAGAAAGTGCATATTCCTGCTGTACAAATTTATTGGGAGCTATTGACCAAAGTATTGGCGAATATTCCAGAACAAAAATAAACAGAAAAATTCGGGGCAGCTAAAAATTTGATATGAAAATAGTGAAGAAAGTGATACAATCGCTCGTTCTTAAAAATGTCCCGAATTTTATATTTCATTGATAGGTTAATTTATGGCTCTTGTAACCGAGAAAAAGAAAAATGCACCTGAGCAAACAACAGGGCAAAAATCCGTTGGTTTAAACCGTTTATTATGGTTATTAGCTATCGTTGTAATCATTGTCGCTGCGGTAGGTAATATTTATTTTGCAGAACAGTATTCAACCGCTATTCGTGTGGTCGGTATTGTTGTATTAATTGCCGTTGCTTTAGGCTTGGCAGCTATTACTAATCAGGGGGCAAAAGCTCTTGCTTTCTTTAGTGATGCTCGTGTTGAAATGCGTAGAGTAGTTTGGCCAACGCGTTCCGAAGCAATGCAAACCACATTAATTGTGGCAGGCGTGACGGTAGTTGTTTCATTAATTTTATGGGCGTTTGACAGCATTATTATTAGCGTCCTTGATTTCTTAACCAACTTGAGATTCTAATCCTATGACAGAAACGACAACAGCTAAAAAACGTTGGTATGTATTACAGGCTTTCTCTGGTTTTGAAGGTCGAGTAGCCACAACATTGCGTGAATATATTAAGTTAAACCACATGGAAGATCAGTTCGGTGAAGTGCTTGTACCTACCGAAGAAGTGATTGAAAACGTGGCGGGTAAACGTCGTAAAAGCGAACGCAAATTCTTTCCAGGCTATGTGTTAGTGCAAATGGAAATGAATGATTATACATGGCAGTTGGTACGTAGTGTGCCACGTGTGATGGGTTTTATTGGCGGAACCCCAGATAAGCCCTTGCCAATTAGCCAACGTGAAGCCGATATTATTTTAAACCGAGTAGAACAAAATGCGGATAAACCACGTCCTAAAAACACTTTCCAACCAGGTGAAGAAGTGCGTGTTACTGAAGGTCCATTCGCTGACTTTAATGGTACCGTGGAAGAAGTGGATTATGAAAAAGGTCGGGTTAAAGTATCTGTGTCTATTTTTGGTCGTGCGACACCAGTTGAGCTTGAATTTGGTCAAGTAGAAAAAGCTCACTAAATTTACTGCACTTTCTTATTCTCAGAGCAAAGTGCGGTATTATTTTCTAAAGTTTTGTTGATTTTATCAACCTTAGACTTGAAATCTCGGTTGTATTTGATTAAAATGCAACCCTTTTTAACGCTTGCATTCGCAAGGAAACACACAGGGGAGCTGATTTTCAGCGTTATCACCCAAATATAAGGAAACTTAAAAATGGCAAAAAAAGTCCAAGCCTACGTTAAGCTACAAGTAGCAGCTGGTATGGCTAACCCATCACCACCAGTTGGTCCTGCATTAGGTCAACAAGGTGTGAACATTATGGAATTCTGTAAAGCATTCAACGCTCGTACTGAGAGCTTAGAAAAAGGTTTACCAATTCCAGTTGTAATTACTGTTTATGCAGACCGTTCATTCACATTCATTACTAAAACTCCACCAGCTGCAGTATTATTGAAAAAAGCTGTAGGTATTAAATCTGGTTCAGGTAAACCGAACAAAGATAAAGTGGGTACAGTAACTCAAGCACAACTTCGTCAAATCGCTGAAACTAAAGCAGCCGATATGACTGGTGCAACTATCGAAACCAAAATGAAATCAATCGCTGGTACTGCTCGTTCAATGGGCTTAGTGGTGGAGGAATAATACAATGGCTAAATTGACTAAAAAAATGAAAGCAATCAAAGCTGGCGTAGATTCTACTAAAGCGTATGAAATTAACGAAGCCATTGCAGTGTTAAAACAATTTGCAACCGCTAAATTCAAAGAAAGCGTTGATGTGGCAGTGAACTTAGGTATTGATCCACGTAAATCAGATCAAAACGTGCGTGGTGCCACTGTGTTACCACATGGTACAGGTCGTGAAGTGCGTGTTGCAGTGTTCACTCAAGGTGCTAATGCAGACGCAGCCAAAGCCGCTGGTGCAGACTTAGTGGGTATGGAAGATCTTGCTGAACAAGTGAAAAAAGGCGAAATGAACTTTGACGTTGTTATCGCTTCTCCAGATGCAATGCGTGTGGTTGGTCAATTAGGTCAAGTATTAGGTCCACGTGGCTTAATGCCAAACCCGAAAGTCGGTACTGTAACACCAAACGTAGCAGAAGCGGTTAAAAACGCAAAATCTGGTCAGGTTCGTTACCGTAATGATAAAAATGGTATTATCCATTCCACTATCGGTAAAGCGGATTTCTCTGCAGAACAATTAAAAGAAAACTTACAAGCACTTTTAGCAGCGTTAGTGAAAGCTAAACCAACCACTGCTAAAGGTATCTTTATCAAGAAAGTAAGCATCTCTACCACTATGGGTGCAGGTGTGGCTGTTGATCAGTCTTCACTTTAATTGATTATTTGGTTTGGAAAAGTGCGGTTTTTTTTACCGTACTTTTTTATAGAAATGACTTTACCAGCAGGTGAAAGTCGTCTATAATTGCCGACCTAATTTTGCTATTTATAGCGAAATACTGATGGTGCTTGCCTCATCAAGCCCCGTCCAAGACCGTCGGTGGTTACATTAAATAGGTAATCTTAATATCCAACGTAGATGGTGAACAGAAAAAGAATTTTCTGCTTCTGTACACCGAAGTCGTCCTAATGGTTTATATTCAAATAGCCTATTAGGTAGTTTAATTCCGAGAAATCGGAGTGTATTCAGGAGCTAAAAGCCAATGGCATTAAATCTTCAAGACAAACAAGCAATTGTTGCTGAAGTAAATGAAGCAGCCAAAGGTGCCCTATCAGCAGTAATTGCGGACAGCCGTGGTGTGACTGTGGATAAAATGACTGAGTTACGCAAAACAGCTCGTGAAGCTGGCGTTTCAATGCGTGTGGTTCGTAATACTTTATTACGCCGTGCCGTTGAAGGGACAGAATTCGAATGTTTAAAAGATGCGTTTACTGGTCCTACTCTGATTGCATTTTCAAATGAGCATCCAGGTGCAGCAGCACGTTTATTTGCTGAATTTGCGAAAGCAAACAAAGAGTTTGAAGTTAAAGGTGCCGCCTTTGAAGGTAAAATCCAAGACGTTAATTTCTTGGCAACATTACCAACTTACGAAGAAGCGATTGCACGTTTAATGGGTACAATGAAAGAAGCTGCGGCAGGCAAACTTGTTCGCACTTTTGCAGCATTACGCGACAAATTACAAGAAGCGGCTTAATTTTAAAAGCACTTCTTAAATCGTTTATCAACTTATTTACTTTAGGAATTGATTGTTATGTCATTAACTAACGAACAACTAATCGAAGCAATTGCTTCAAAAACAGTATCAGAAATCGTTGAATTAATCGCAGCGATGGAAGAAAAATTCGGTGTTTCAGCAGCAGTAGCTGCAGCAGCTCCAGCAGCAGGTGCAGCAGGTGCGGCAGCAGAAGAAAAAACAGAATTTGATGTAGTTCTTGCTGAAGTGGGTGCAAACAAAGTTGCTGTGATCAAAGCAGTACGTGGTGCAACAGGTTTAGGCTTAAAAGAAGCGAAAGACTTAGTTGAATCTGCACCAGCTAACTTAAAAGAAGGCATTGCTAAAGCAGAAGCGGAAGCATTGAAAAAAGAATTAGAAGAAGCTGGTGCGAAAGTAGAAATCAAATAATTTTGATTGACACTTTTTCCACTTCGGAAACCAGATTTTCTGGGAAAGTGGCTGACGGAATACCGTCAGCCATTTTGTGCTATCAAGGTAGCATAAATAAAACCACCGTTTCATTGTCGATAAATTAAGTTAAATCAAGCTGTTAGCTTAATGACAATCCGCTCATCAGAAGTAAGGTTCAGAGTGCGGTATCTAACAAACGGATTCAAATCATTGTAACAGGTCGGCAAAAATTTTTATTTTTTCACCGCACTTTTAAACTGTTGCAATTCGGTCACACTAAAAAATTACAGAGGAACCCCAATGGTTTACTCCTATACCGAGAAAAAACGTATTCGTAAAGACTTCGGCAAACGTCCGCAAGTTTTAAATGTACCTTATTTATTAACAATCCAATTAGATTCTTTCGATAAATTTATCCAAAGAGATCCTGAAGGGCAACAAGGCTTAGAAGCCGCATTTCGTTCTGTATTTCCTATCGTGAGTAATAACGGTAGTACAGAATTACAATATGTCAGCTATAAGTTAGGTGAGCCTGTGTTTGACGTGCGTGAATGTCAAATTCGTGGTACCACTTTTGCCGCCCCATTGCGTGTAAAATTACGCTTAGTCAGCTATGACCGTGATGCGGCACCTGGCACCATCAAAGATATTAAAGAACAAGATGTCTATATGGGCGAAATCCCATTGATGACGGAAAACGGTACCTTTGTGATCAACGGTACAGAACGTGTTATCGTTTCACAATTACACCGCAGTCCAGGTGTGTTCTTTGATAGCGACAAAGGTAAAACCCATTCATCTGGGAAAGTATTATATAACGCAAGAATTATCCCTTATCGTGGTTCTTGGTTAGATTTTGAATTTGATCCGAAAGATAACTTATTCGCTCGTATTGACCGTCGCCGTAAATTGCCAGCGACCATCATTTTGCGTGCGTTAAACTACACCACTGAAGAAATCTTAGATTTATTCTTTGAGAAAGTGGTATTTGAAGTTCAAGATAATAAATTATTAATGGCATTAGTACCTGAGCGTTTGCGTGGTGAAACGGCGACATTTGACATTGAAGCTAATGGTAAAGTCTATGTAGAACGTGGTCGCCGCATTACGGCTCGTCATATTCGTGCTTTAGAAAAAGACAATATAGACAAAGTGGAAGTGCCAACCGAATATATCATTGGCAAAGTCGCTGCAAAAGATTATGTGGATTTAGAAAGTGGTGAGATTATTTGTCCTGCCAATATGGAATTATCCTTAGAGCTATTAGCGAAATTAGCTCAAGCAGGTTACACCACCATTGAAACCTTATTTACCAATGATTTAGACTTTGGTCCATATATTTCTGAAACCTTGCGTGTCGATCCGTCTTATGATCGTTTAAGTGCGTTAGTGGAAATCTATCGTATGATGCGTCCTGGTGAACCACCGACAAAAGAAGCCGCTGAGGGCTTGTTTGATAATCTATTTTTCTCACATGAACGTTATGATTTATCTGCCGTCGGTCGCATGAAGTTCAACCGTTCTTTAGGTATTGAAGATGCAGAAGGTAGTGGTGTATTAAGTAAAGAAGACATTGTGAATGTAATGAAAAAACTCATTAACATTCGTAACGGTCATGGCGAGGTAGATGATATTGACCACTTAGGAAACCGTCGTATTCGTTCTGTAGGTGAAATGGCAGAAAACCAATTCCGTATTGGTTTGGTGCGTGTTGAACGTGCCGTGCGTGAGCGTTTATCTCTCGGGGACTTAGATGCGGTAACACCACAAGATTTAATCAATGCGAAACCAATTTCCGCAGCCGTGAAAGAATTCTTTGGTTCATCACAATTATCGCAATTTATGGATCAAAACAACCCATTGTCGGAAGTGACCCATAAACGCCGTATTTCTGCTTTAGGACCAGGTGGTTTAACCCGTGAACGTGCAGGCTTTGAAGTGCGTGACGTACACACCACCCACTATGGTCGTGTATGTCCAATTGAAACCCCTGAAGGTCCGAATATCGGTTTGATTAACTCACTTTCCGTGTATGCACGGACGAATGACTACGGTTTCTTAGAAACCCCGTATCGTAAAGTAGTCGATGGTCAAGTGACCGAAGAAATCGAATATTTATCTGCCATTGAAGAAGGTAAATATGTGATCGCACAGGCGAACTCCAATCTTGATGAAAACTTCCGCTTTACCGATGCTTTTGTTACGGCACGTGGTGAACACGGTGAATCAGGGTTATATCGCCCAGAAGACATTCATTATATGGACGTTTCCACCCAGCAAGTGGTGTCAGTGGCGGCTGCGTTAATTCCATTCTTGGAACACGACGATGCGAACCGAGCCTTAATGGGTGCGAACATGCAACGTCAAGCCGTTCCAACGTTACGCTCCGATAAACCATTAGTCGGTACAGGGATGGAAAAACCGATCGCTCTTGACTCCGGTGTAGCTGTGGTAGCAAAACGTGGTGGGACAATCCAATATGTGGACGCCTCTCGTATCGTGGTGAAAGTCAACGAAGATGAAACCATTCCAGGTGAAGCAGGGATTGATATTTATAACTTAATTAAATACACCCGTTCTAACCAAAACACTTGTATTAACCAAATTCCTTGTGTGAATTTAGGTGAACCAGTGGGGCGTGGTGAAATTCTTGCCGATGGTCCATCAACCGACTTAGGTGAATTGGCATTAGGTCAAAATATCCGTGTGGCATTTATGCCTTGGAACGGTTATAACTTTGAAGACTCAATGTTGGTGTCTGAGCGTGTCGTGCAACAAGATCGTTTTACCACCATTCACATTCAAGAATTATCTTGTGTGGCACGTGATACCAAACTCGGTTCGGAAGAAATCACCGCTGATATTCCAAATGTGGGTGAAGCGGCATTAAGCAAACTAGATGAATCAGGGATTGTGTATGTCGGTGCGGAAGTGAAAGGCGGCGATATTCTGGTCGGTAAAGTGACACCAAAAGGTGAAACCCAATTAACCCCAGAAGAAAAATTATTGCGTGCGATTTTCGGTGAAAAAGCATCTGATGTGAAAGATAGCTCACTTCGTGTACCAAATGGCACATCAGGTACGATTATTGACGTGCAAGTCTTTACCCGTGACGGTGTAGAGAAAGACAAACGTGCCTTAGAAATCGAAGAAATGCAACTCAAACAAGCGAAAAAAGACCTTGTGGAAGAGTTGGAAATTTTAGAAGCAGGCTTGTTCTCTCGTGTGCGTAACCTATTAATTGACGGTGGCGTAAGCGAAAAAGAATTGGATAAAATGGATCGTGCAAAATGGTTAGAACAAACCTTGAGCGATGAAGCGAAACAAAACCAATTAGAACAACTTGCCGAACAATATGAAGAATTACGCAAAGACTTTGAACACAAACTTGAAGTGAAACGTGGCAAAATCATTCAAGGTGATGATTTAGCCCCAGGCGTGTTAAAAGTGGTTAAAGTATATCTTGCGGTGAAACGTCATATCCAACCAGGTGATAAAATGGCGGGTCGTCACGGTAACAAAGGGGTTATCTCAAAAATCAACCCTGTGGAAGATATGCCGTACGATGAAAACGGTCAACCTGTGGAAATCGTGTTGAACCCATTGGGCGTACCATCTCGTATGAACATCGGTCAGATTTTGGAAACTCACTTAGGTTTAGCGGCGAAAGGGATTGGTGATCAAATCAATGCAATGCTTAAACAAAAACAAGAAGTGGAAAAATTGCGTGGCTATATCCAAAAAGCCTACGATTTAGGTGGCGGTTCACAAAAAGTGGATCTCAGCACCTTCACTGATGAAGAAGTATTGCGTTTAGCCGAAAACTTGCGTAAAGGTATGCCATTGGCGACACCCGTATTTGACGGTGCTCACGAGAGTGAAATCAAAGAGTTACTACAATTAGGTGGCTTGCCGACTTCAGGTCAAATTACCTTATACGATGGTCGTACAGGGGAAAAATTTGAACGTCCAGTCACGGTCGGCTATATGTATATGCTCAAATTGAACCACTTAGTTGACGACAAAATGCACGCTCGTTCAACAGGTTCTTATAGTCTTGTTACACAACAACCATTGGGTGGTAAAGCCCAATTCGGTGGTCAGCGTTTTGGTGAAATGGAGGTCTGGGCATTAGAAGCCTATGGTGCTGCTTACACCTTACAAGAAATGTTGACAGTGAAATCCGATGATGTGAACGGTCGTACGAAGATGTATAAAAATATCGTCGGTGGCACACATTATATGGAACCAGGCACACCAGAATCTTTCAATGTGATTATGAAAGAAATTCGCTCGCTTGGTCTTAACATTGATTTAGACGAAGAGTAAGCCGACAGGCAAATTATCCGCTAAAGTGCGGTTAAAAAATCCAATTTTTACACCGCACTTTAAATACGTTTAACTCCGATAGGAGCAAAATCTGTGAAAGATTTAGTTAAATTTTTAAAAGCACAATCAAAAACTGCAGAAGATTTTGATGTGATTAAAATCGGTTTAGCCTCACCTGATATGATCCGTTCTTGGTCATTTGGTGAAGTGAAAAAACCAGAAACCATTAACTACCGTACATTCAAACCAGAACGTGACGGTCTTTTCTGTGCCCGTATTTTCGGACCTGTAAAAGATTACGAATGTTTATGTGGTAAATATAAACGTTTAAAACACCGTGGCGTGATCTGTGAAAAATGTGGCGTCGAAGTGACCCAAACCAAAGTTCGCCGTGAACGCATGGGACACATTGAGTTAGCCTCACCTGTGGCACATATTTGGTTCTTAAAATCATTACCGTCTCGCATTGGTTTATTATTAGATATGCCATTGCGTGATATTGAGCGTGTGCTTTATTTCGAAAGCTATATTGTGATCGAACCAGGTATGACGGATCTTGAAAAAGGTCAATTACTCACCGAAGAGCAATATTTGGAAGCCGAAGACCGTTTCCAAGATGAATTTGAAGCGAAGATGGGGGCAGAAGCCATTCAAGCGATTTTGCGTGATATGGATTTACCACGTGAGTGCGAAGTATTGCGTGAAGAATTGCAAGAAACCAATTCCGAAACCAAACGCAAAAAAATCACCAAACGCTTGAAATTACTTGAAGCATTCATTCAATCTGGCAACAAACCAGAATGGATGGTGATGACTGTATTGCCAGTGTTACCACCTGATTTACGTCCGTTAGTGCCGTTAGACGGTGGTCGTTTTGCCACGTCTGACTTGAACGATCTCTATCGCCGTGTGATCAACCGTAACAACCGTTTAAAACGTTTATTAGATTTAATCGCACCAGACATTATTGTGCGTAACGAAAAACGTATGTTACAAGAATCGGTCGATGCCTTATTAGATAACGGTCGCCGTGGTCGTGCCATTACAGGGTCAAACCGCCGTCCATTGAAATCTTTGGCAGATATGATCAAAGGTAAACAAGGTCGTTTCCGTCAAAACTTATTAGGTAAACGTGTTGACTATTCAGGTCGTTCAGTTATCACCGTAGGTCCATACTTACACCTACATCAATGTGGTTTACCGAAAAAAATGGCGTTGGAATTGTTCCGTCCATTTATTTATGCGAAATTAGAAAGCCGTGGTTATGCGTCAACGATCAAAGCTGCCAAAAAAATGGTGGAGCGTGAAGATGCGATCGTATGGGATATTTTAGCGGACGTGATTCGCGAACACCCAATCTTATTAAACCGTGCACCAACCTTGCACCGTTTGGGTATTCAAGCCTTTGAACCGTTATTAATTGAGGGGAAAGCGATTCAGTTGCACCCATTAGTTTGTGCGGCGTTCAATGCGGACTTCGATGGTGACCAAATGGCGGTACACGTACCATTAACCTTGGAAGCCCAATTAGAAGCACGTGCGTTAATGATGTCAACCAACAACATTTTATCCCCAGCCAGTGGTGATCCGATTATCGTACCATCACAAGATGTGGTATTAGGTCTGTACTATATGACCCGTGATAAAGTGAATGGCAAAGGCGAGGGTATGTTGTTGCAAGACCCGAGAGAAGCGGAAAAAGCCTACCGTACAGGACAGGCGGAATTACATTCTCGTGTCAAAGTGCGTATCACCGAATACAGCAAAAATGCGGATGGTGAATTTGAACCACAAACCAACTTAGTGGATACCACCATTGGTCGTGCCATTTTATGGATGATCGCACCAAAAGGGATGCCATTTAGCTTGTTTAACCAAACCTTAGGCAAAAAAGCGATTTCAAAATTGATCAACGAAAGCTATCGCCGTTTGGGTATGAAACCAAGCGTGCTATTCGCTGACCATATTATGTACACAGGCTTTGCTTACGCCGCACGCTCAGGTTCATCTGTCGGTATCGATGATATGGTGATCCCAGAGAAGAAATACGAAATTATTTCGGCAGCAGAAGAAGAAGTGGCAGAAATTCAAGAGCAATTCCAATCAGGTTTAGTCACTGCTGGCGAACGCTATAATAAAGTGATCGATATTTGGGCAGCCGCCAACGAACGTGTTGCCAAAGTGATGATGGAAAACTTGTCCACGGAAGAAGTGATTAACCGTGACGGTAATCCTGAAAAACAAGCGTCGTTCAATAGCATCTTTATGATGGCTGACTCTGGAGCACGTGGTTCTGCGGCTCAGATTCGTCAGCTAGCAGGTATGCGTGGTTTGATGGCACGTCCAGACGGCTCGATTATCGAAACTCCAATCACCGCAAACTTCCGTGAGGGTTTGAACGTATTGCAATACTTTATTTCTACCCACGGTGCACGTAAAGGTTTGGCGGATACCGCATTAAAAACAGCGAACTCAGGTTATTTGACTCGCCGTTTAGTTGATGTGGCACAAGACTTAGTGATCACTGAAGATGACTGTGGTACCCACGAGGGTATCGTAATGGCACCATTAATTGAAGGTGGTGATGAAAAAGTGCCATTGCGTGAATTAGTGTTAGGTCGTGTGGCTGCCGAAGATGTGTTAAAACCAGGTACAGACGAAGTGTTAATCGCTCGTAATACCTTATTAGACGAAAAACTCTGTAATGTATTAGACGAAAATTCCGTGGACACCGTGAAAGTGCGTTCTGTGGTAACCTGTAACACCGACTTTGGTGTCTGTGCCAAATGTTACGGACGTGACTTGGCTCGTGGTCACTTGATTAACCAAGGTGAAGCGGTGGGTGTTATCGCTGCCCAATCTATCGGTGAGCCAGGTACACAGTTAACGATGCGTACGTTCCATATTGGTGGTGCGGCATCTGCAGCAGCCAAAGAGTCTAGCGTTCAAGTGAAAAACAACGGGACGATTCGTTTAGCCAACGTGAAATTCGTCAATAACAACGAGGGTAAATTAGTTTTAACTTCTCGTAACACTGAATTAACCGTGATTGACGCATTCGGTCGTACCAAAGAGCATTATAAATTGCCTTATGGTACCATTTTAAACAAAGCAGACGGCAGCGATGTCGAAGCAGGCGAAACCATTGCCAACTGGGATCCGCATACTATGCCGATCATCTCGGAAGTAGCAGGTTTCGTGAAATTCGTGGATATTATTGATGGCTTAACCGTAAGCCGTCAAACCGATGAATTGACGGGTTTATCTTCTATCTTAGTGCAAGATGTGGGTGAACGTGCCACCGCAGGTAAAGACTTACGTCCAGCGATTAAATTAGTGGATGCCAAAGGTAACGATATTTTAATTGCAGGCACAGACGTAGCGGCACAATACTTCTTACCAGGTAAAGCCATCGTGACGCTTGATGACGGTGCAGAAATCAATATCGGTGATCCATTAGCTCGTATTCCACAAGAATCGGTGGGAACCAAAGATATTACCGGTGGTCTTCCACGAGTAGCCGACTTATTTGAAGCACGTAAACCGAAAGAGCCAGCGATTTTAGCCGAAATTTCAGGTATCGTGTCATTCGGTAAAGAAACCAAAGGCAAACGCCGCTTATTGATTACCCCAACAGACGGCTCCGATGCGTACGAAGAAATGATTCCAAAATGGCGTCAACTCAACGTATTTGAGGGCGAAATGGTGGAACGTGGCGACTTAATTTCTGATGGTGCAGAAACCCCACACGATATTTTACGCTTGCGTGGTGTTCACGCCGTGACGGAATATATCGTCAACGAAGTGCAAGAAGTTTACCGCTTACAAGGGGTAAAAATCAACGACAAGCACATCGAAGTCATCGTGCGTCAAATGTTGCGTAAAGCCATTATCACCAAAGCCTACGATTCTGAATTCTTAGAGGGCGAGCAAGTAGAAGTGGCACGCATTAAAATCGTCAACCGTAAACGTGAAGCCGAGGGCAAACCATTGGTGGAATTTGAACGTGAATTGCTTGGTATCACCAAAGCATCCCTTGCGACAGAGTCATTTATCTCTGCTGCCTCGTTCCAAGAAACCACTCGTGTGCTTACCGAAGCCGCCGTGGCAGGTAAACGTGACGAATTGCGTGGCTTGAAAGAGAATGTGATCGTAGGGCGTTTAATTCCAGCAGGTACTGGTTTTGCCTATCACCAAAACCGTGTGAAAAACCGTGATGCAGGTATTGTGATTGAAGAACCTGTGGTTAAATTCTCTGCTGCCGATGAAGCAGAAATTGAAGCCGAGTTTAACAACATGGTCGCCGATGACCCAACTGCTAGTTTGACAGAAATGTTGAATATGGTGGATGATGAGTAGTTAGTCAAATAATTAATTAACGGCTAAAAGCCCTGAATAGCGATATTCAGGGCTTTTTTATTGTGGAAAAGTGTGGTGGAAAAATTACGATTTTGCAAGAGAGTATACTCTCTTTGTTAGTTATTGACATAACTAACAATCCTTCCTATAAATAATTTTTAATGAGAGTTTACCTATGAAGCAATTTAAAATTTATGAAAATGAATATACAAAAGAAATTTACGCTGTTAAACAAGGCTTTACTTGGTTAGGTTTTATCTTTCCCGTGCTTTGGTCGTTATTTAAACGCCATTGGGTATTAGCAGGGGTTTCTTTTGTTGTGACTCTAATTGGACTAGGATTGATGTCCTGGGGAGAAGAAATCTATAGTGATTTTCTAGTTATATTAGGGGCTATTATTGGAACCTTTGCAGCTTCATTATTTGTTGGCTTTAAAGGTAATGATTTATTAGGGGATATGTATATGAATGGAGGTTGTTCTTTTAAAGAAACTGTTATTGTCGCCAGCCCTGTTCATGCAATCACCATTTATATGTCTAATAAAAATAAGTAGGTGAACATATGAAAAAATTACTCTTAATTATTTTATCAGTTGGTCTTTTGGCAGGCTGCTCAGATAATTTGCCAAAGTGTGATGATGATGCCGTTAAAGATGAAGTGGCAAATCAATTACAGTATAAAGGCATTTTAGTTTTTTCCCCAGATATTAGGAATGCAGAGGAACGCAAGCAATTAACGAAGATAGATGGAATGTATCAATGTGGTGCTGATGTTTCAACTACACAAGGTAACATTTTTGTTTCTTATGAAATTACCAAAAATAAAAGTAAGAAAGAAAAATACATCGTTAATGTTTTGGGCTATCAACGTTTAAATTAAGGATGTGTTATGAAATTAAGAAAAATTAAAAATTATTTTCTTTTGCCCTTAGTTGCGTTATTAAGCACATTCTCTTTAGCTGCTCAATCGCCTATTGAAGTTGAAGCTTTCCAAGAACAAACAGCTATGGGAGTTATGCCATATTTAGAAGTTACAGCAGTGGCAGATCAAGTTACACTTTATGATATGGTATTAAATCGAGGAAATTGTCCCGCTCCATGGGCAGATTATGGTGGTCAGTTAAAAAAGCCGAGAACACTAACATACGGTGAACAGACTAAACTTGCAACTGGTGGCAAATGTAATTTACGTGAGGTATTATTTAAAACTTCTCAAGGTGATTGGATATTTACATTTAGGTAGATGAGTTGATGAAAAAATTATTATTGATTATTTTAGCGAGCGTTTTATTATCCGCCTGTTCAGATGATTTACCAAAATGTGATTCATCTAAAGCAAAAGAATTAGTTTTGAAAAAAACGAAAGAGGTAGGGGAGTTAACAGATGATTTTGAAATTATTTCTTTGGAGGAAGTGGAAGTAAATAGCGTTGAAGGGGATTTTGTTGGTGCTTCCCCAGATGTTATAACTTGTAAAGTAAAAGTAAGAAGAACAAGTCACGGTGCTGTTCGAGAAGGAGAAGGTTATTTTAAACTAATAAAGTCTAATAACGGTATTGAACTACAAATCATTCGTTGATCGTTAAGACTCGTAGGTGGGATTTATTCCACCTAATAAATATTCACAAGAAATAATAAATTGGAAAAGTTATGAAAAAAAGTTTAATCTCATTAACTATTTTAAGCATAGCTAATTTTGCTCAAGCTGGATTAGAAGATATTGATAACCCTATAAAAATTGCCACTTTCTATGAATACGGCGATACATTCAAAATGATTGATGTTTATGCAGGTTCAAATGGCACAAGTTGTCCACGTTCTTATGTGATTGTAGAAGATGGCAAAGAAACAGATCCCTTTGGGACTTGTGCGGAAGAACTGATCAATATAGTGAAATATAAAGATGAAATTTATCTCAATATGAATGGTTTTGCTGGACCGTTTGAGTCCCAAGAAAGACAGGAGCGAGAAACCTCTAAATTTTATCATTTTATTTATAAAAATGGTGAAATTACAAAGACGGAGATGGATGATTAGTAAGTATTAATTAAAAGCCCCAAGTATTTAAACTAAGGGCTTTTTTGGGCAGAACAAGAATAAAATTGCACTTATTCATACTTTATGGTACAATTAAATAGGTTTTAATTTCCAAAAAATGGATATATTATGCTATTTACTCATCTTTATATTGACAATCTATACAATTTTCACAATACAAGTATTGATTTTACGCTCAAACGCAAGATCTTGAATTCGAGTGTTGCGGACGAATATTTAGCAGAACGCCCCAATTTTCGCTTTAAACGAGTTTGTATTGTTTCAGGTGCAAATGCTAGTGGGAAAACATCACTAGGTAGAATTTTACGCTATATTCAGCATTTTATCCTTTTCCCAAATAGCAATTTATTAAATAAAATCAATCATAAAGAGAAAGAAGCGATCATCCGAGTTGAGTTTGTATTACCCGCAACCAATACCATTCATTATTTAGAAATTAAACAGACTGCGGAAAATATTAAAAATTATCCGCATATTGTGTATTCGGCTTTGCCTATTCGCCCAAATGATACAGCCTACTCAGCTCGTAAGCGTTTAATGAGTTTAGTTGAGAAATGTGGAGAGACAAAAATTGATGGTGCTATTTATCATCAAAATACGAATGCACCTTATTTGTTCGAAGATATTAAACCGATTATTTCGGATCATCTTTGCTTTTATTATATGTTTTCAAATACACAAGATAATGATAAAAGCGAGATTACTATTAAAAAAGATAGTTATCTAAATAAAGATATTCTTGAAAATATCTTGAAAAATTTTGATCCATCAATCAGTTCAGTGAATGAGTTAATGGATAAAGATGAGCTAGAAGCTTACGTGATTCGTTTTAAAAATAAAGATAGTGTGATTATCAATAAAACAGGGGAAATTGTTAATCAAGAACGTTTATCTAAAGGGACTTTTGATGCGATTCAAGTGGCTGAATTTTTTGCTTTTATTAAAGAAATGGCGAGTTTTAACCAGAAATTTGATAAGCAAACCTGTGCAACTTATTTCTTGGATGAAAAAATGGCATATAGCCATTCTGAGTTAGAACAAGCAATGGTAAATTTGATCATTCAAACCATGGGACGTTATTCGCAATTTATTTATACTACGCATAATTATGATGTTTTAGATATGAACTTGCCAGTGCATAGTTTCTTGTTTGTACGCAAAGAAGACGATAGCGCTGAATTTGTACAACCTGAAACATTATTCAAAAAGAATGATCGTTCACTATTAAATTATATTCAGAATAACATCTTTTATACGATTCCTGATACCAGCTTAATTGATGAATTACTTTTTCCCGAGTAAGGAGTAAACCATGCGGAAACAGAAAGGTCAAAATAAAACGGTACTTTTTCTTGTGGAAGGTGAAACAGAAGGAAAATTGATAAAAACATTGAAATTATTAGGTAAAGTGCAGAAGTTCAACTGTTGGAATCAGGATATTTATAAGTTAATCCCTCGTTTAAAGGCAAATGAAATTTATATTGTGTATGATACCGATATAACTGAAAATAACGTACGGTTTTTGAAAAATATTCAGCAATTAACAAAACGTAAATTTACAGTTTTTCTCTTGCAACAAACATTAAACCTAGAAGACGAGCTAGTTAAAAGCTCAAATTGCCGAAATATCAATGCTATTTTCAAGACAAAAAGTAAAAAGGAATTTAAAGCACAATTTAAGGATTGTTCTAACTTAGCTCAAAAGTTAAAGGAGATTGATTTTAAAGCTGAAAAGTTATGGCAAGGTGAACACGAACAATCGTTAATGCCGTTGGAATCGTTGCGTCGTTTTTATGGTGATCTGGCAAGTTTGGAAAGATAATGCCAATGGTTTATTATTTCCAAAAATCCCCCATTTTCCCACCGCACTTTACAAGCCAACGACTTTCTCGCCTCATTATTTGCTTTCTCCGCCCCGAAATGATAAAGTAACAAACGTTACCTATTGAAAAAATTAGGTGTTTTCTTGAAGTACGATATTGAATTTGCCAAAAAGCAAGTAGCTGATCTAGAGCATTTTCGGACGGTACGAGCCTTGTCGGGTGCCTCTAACGAGTTTCAGCATATCTTTAAACTAGTGACATTATTATTACAGGTTAACCACCCCAGTTTGCCTGGTTTTGTCGTGGGTTCCCCTACGGGGATTAGTCAATTTCAATTATCGGATTATCAGCAAGAATACTTAACTCGGGTTATGCCAGAGTTGTCGTATTCACAAATTAATGGATTTTCTCACCGCACTTTTGATGCGATTTATGGCGTATATGTCATGGGAAGCATTGCTTCAATTTCACAAACTGCATCATCTGATTTAGATATTTGGGTTTGTCATCGTGAAGATCTGAATATTCATGAACGAAATCTTTTAACTCAGAAAACTTCTGCCTTACAATATTGGGCAAAACAGTTTGAAGTGGATGTGAATTTTTTTCTTATGGATCAAGAAAGATTTCGTTGTTTCCGCTATTCAGATGCGATGACATCAGAGAACTGTGGTTCAGCACAATATATGTTGTTGCTGGATGAATTTTATCGTTCCGCCATTCGATTAGCTGGCAGACCGTTATTATGGTCGCATTTATTGATAGAAGACGAAAAGCAATATGAAACAGAAGTTGAGCAACTGATTTTAAATAAACAAATTGATCCACAAGACTGGGTGGATTTCGGTGGTTTAGGGGCGTTTTCTGCCAATGAGTATTTTGGTGCTAGTTTATGGCATCTCTATAAAGGCATTGATTCCCCGTATAAATCAACCATCAAGATTTTATTGCTTGAAGCCTATTCTTGGGAATATCCGAACACTCATTTAATTTCATCAGATTTTAAATTTCATTTATTAACTGATCGCACCGAAGATCATCATTTTGATCCTTATCTTGCCATGTTAGAGCGAGTAACCAATTACCTCACTTATTTAGGCGATTTCAAACGGTTAGATTTTGTTCGGCGTTGTTTTTATATAAAAGCAACGGAAGATTTATGGTATAGCAAATCGAATAGTTGGCGTTTTTCTTTGTTGTCAGAGCTGACCAAGCAATGGGGTTGGTCCACAGATGTTATTGAAGAGCTTAATCAGCGACCATTTTGGAAAATTAAAATGGTAAAAAGATCTTACAATGATTTAATTCAAATGCTGATGTTGAGCTATCGCAACTTGATTCAATTTGCCCGGAAAAATCATGTGGATGCTAATATTATGCCACAAGATATTAGTATTTTATCGCGTAAGTTATATAGTGCATTTGAAGAATTACCAGGTAAAGTAACTTTGGTCAACCCTTTGATTTCTAATGACTTATCCGAATCTCATTTAACATTTATTGAAGTGACGAAAATTAATTCGGGGGTTAAACCAGGTTGGTATGTGGTTAATCATGCCCCTGAAATATCGGAATTTGCCGCTTATACTCGTCATATTGAATATAATCCGAATTTACATAAACTTGTTTCATGGGCATATTTTAATGGGTTATTGACACCTGAAACACAGCTGCATATATATAGCCGAAATGTGTCATTAGACAAACTCAAGGCTTTTGTCGCTGATTTAACGCAATTCTTCCCGATTAACGTGCCAGCAGCAACCAATGAGGAATTGCACCATCCTTGTGAAATTCGTCATTTAGCTGTGTTTGTTAATTTAGTTTCCGATCCCACCAAGAATTTGATACAGCCGAGAGGTCGGATTCAGCAAGGTGATTTATTTAGTTTCGGGCAAAATGAGGAAAGTCTGGTTGGTAGTATTGATTTAATTTATCGAAATGTGTGGAATGAAGTTAGAACGTTACATTTTGAAGGTAGTAATGCCATTTTATTAGCATTAAAAGTGTTAGCTAATAAAATTCATCGAGGTTCTGATTCCCCAAGGGGTGTCGATGTTTTTTGTTATAGTGAAAACTATCAGCGTGCTTTGCATGAGCTTTTACTTGCGTTGGTAAATAAATGTATTGGAATTCAGGTTGGAACCATTTCTTCCTCAAATACACAAAATATATTACGTATTGCAGGTAAAAACTGGCAATTCTTTTTTGAAAATAGGGGAATGCGGTGGCAAGAAATTCCAGACATACAAGTATCAAATAGAGATGAATTTGCTAATACCGCAAATTTTGATGAAAAAGCACCGCACTTTGAACACCAATTTTCTTCATCACAACCACATAACAGAAATTATCCTGTTGAAATTGATGCTTTTGCCAGTGAAGGTTTTTTACAATTCTTTTTTAAAGATAATGTTGATGGTTCATTTGATGTGTATATTTTAGATGAAGAAAATCATATTGAGATCTATCGCTACTGTAGTGGAGAAAAAGAACAAAAAATCAAGGAAATAAATTATATTTATCAACAAGCGGATAGTACGGGGAATAATTTATATAATATTGTACAGCGTGATTTTAATTACCCACAATTTTATCAGTTAGTTTCAGATAGCAATGGAAGAAAAATTATTCCATTTACTGCTGTGCATAAGTAATACTTTTTTAATTAACTATTGTTGCTCAATACACCCTTCCGCCAGAATATTACCTATACTATTGTATAAGCTGCTACTATCAGCTTTTTCTAGCCATTGCCAATGAATGTTGGTATAGAATTTTCCCGTTTGATAAGGTGTCGCATTAAGTTTCTCCGTGACACCTTCAAAAGTGAGATTAATCTCATCAGTTTTTACTTTCTTAGTATTTTTACTGCTTTTAATAATACGTACGACTCTTACTTGCTTATCATTTTTACACTTATAAAGGCTAGCAGATCTTTTCTGTATTGCTTTATCTAACACTACATTAGTATTAGCTTTCGGTTGAGTATTATTACTTGATAATAATTCTGAATTTGCAGTACAGCCAGTGATTCCAATAAAAGTAAGCAGTAAAAGTCGTTTCACAGTATTATCCTTATTTACTGTACTTATAAGTACCGTCAGTTTGACGCGTAAAAGTTGCACCATTGGATAAACGCATTGTACTAACATGCCCTTGGCTTACTGCAACTTGAACTTTATCGTTGGCTTTGAAACTACTTAGTACATTACCCGCACCATTTGCTTTTGTCATAGCGTTTGCATCACGAATATCTAAACCATTACTACGGAATACTTGGAATAATGATGTGCTGGCTGGAATAACTAAGGTTCTTGTGTTTGCATTAGTCACATTGCGAGTCTGATTGCTTGAGGCATTGCTTTGTGAACTTGATGACACAGGTTTTGCTTCAACCACAGGAGCAGCTTTAGTCTTTGTGACGGCTTGTTTTGTTGGTTCTACTTTGTGAGTTTGAGCTTGTTGTGTAGCACTCTTAGCTTGTTCTATCTTGTGAACTTGAGCTTGTGGTTCAGCGTTCTTAGTTTGTTCTACACTGTGAGTCTGAACCTGTTGTGTTTCAACTTTATTTTGTACTATCGTTTGTGTTTCAGTTGGTTTCACTGGTTCTGGAGTAACGTTAGATTGTACCGTGTTCGGTTGTATTTGTTGAGCCGATTGTGTTGGTTCATTTGCTTGTGTGGTTGGATTTACATTTTCTACCATATTATCTGTTGGCGTAGTATGTTCTGTTACAACATTATTATTTGCCACTTCAGTATTTTCAAGCGGTTTATTCGGATCAAGAGATTGGAATTCAATCGGTGTTGATGAAGTATTATTTGCTTGAATTTCTTCTACTGTGTTATTACTTGGTTTTAACCATAATAAAGCGAGTAGAATTGCGATTGCTCCAGCAATAGCAATAAATAAGCGACGATGTTTAGGTGGTAATTTTTGCATAATGCCCCAATTCTCAGGATTTTTGCTATTATTTTTTTCCTGTACAGGAGGAACAGCCGTTGGTTGTTGTTTTTGTTCTGGTTCTGGTTCAACAAATTCTGCTCTATTATTTGGCGTAGCTGACGTGGTGGTGTTCTCTACTGAATTTGTTGTTTCAGATTGTGCTGCCGTTTGTGCTATGGTAGGTCTTGTTGCTACACTTTGTTGGGCTTGAACTGTATCCACACGGTTAGCAGGTTGTTCAATATTTTGAGTAGTTTTTAGATAATTTTCCTGTTGTGGCGTGCTGCTTGTAGCATAATTTGTTACGTTTTGTGACATACTTGGCACAGCATTCGGTGCTGCTGTAGTAGGATTAGGCTGAGTACCAAAAGTAGGTTCTTTACGCACCGCAAATTGATTGGGTTGCGAAGTTTCCTTTTTGCCAAATAACCCCGTGACTTTATTTAAAATAGATGGATCAATTTTAACATCTTTTCTTACAGTGGCTGAATCAGCTTGGTTTAAGTCTAAATCCAATTCATTTTGATTTGAATTATTTTTTGGTGTGTTTTCCACGATGTTACTACCTCAGTAAATGCCAAACAAAATACGCACGTTAGAATAATCCCTAAAAAAGTGCAGTCGAATTTTATCTATTTTAAAGGATCTTTAATGATTTTCCTAGAATTAACTACGGAGCATATAAAGTTTTATTGGGTTCATGAGCAATTTCTCGAGCTAATTTAGGGACTAAATAGCCTGAACTGATTTTTTGTAAATCTTTGTAAATTTGCCCCGCACTTTCATCAGAAATATAAAAATGACTGGCACCTTCCACTTTATCCAGTAAATGTAAATAATAAGGCAAAATACCCACTGAAAATAATTTTTCATTCAAAGATTTCAACGTGTTAGCGTTATCATTAATTTGTTTTAATAACACGGATTGATTTAATAAGGTTACACCTATCGCTTTCAGTTTATTCATCGCATCAGCAAAAATCGTATCAATTTCATTGGCATGATTAATATGGGTGACTAACACAGTTTGAAATCTGCTTTGGGCTAAAATCTGACAAAATTCATCGGTAATTCGCTGTGGAATGACCACGGGTAAACGCGTATGAATCCGCAAACGCTGCAAGTGCGGTATTTTTTCTAGCTGTTTTATGAGCCAGTCTATTTCATGATCTTTTGCCATTAAGGGATCACCGCCAGACCAAATAATTTCTTCGATTTGTGGATTTTCCGCAATATAGTCTAATGCTTTCAACCAGTTGGCTTTATTACCTTTGTTTTGGTTATAGGGAAAATGGCGGCGGAAACAATAACGGCAGTTAATGGCACAGCCACCTTTCACCATTAATAACAATCGGTTATGATATTTGTGTAAAATATTTGGAGCGACTGCTTGTTGTTCGTCTAAGGGATCTTTGCTAAACCCTTTTTCCGCCAGAAATTCTTGTTGAGCCGTCATGACTTGCAAAAAAAGCGGATCTTGTGGATTGCCTTTTTCCATTTTTTGCACAAAGGGTAATGGTACTCGCATAGGAAATAAACGGCGAGCTTGAATATCTTTTTCAAAGGTATTCACGGGTAAATTCAGCATTCTTAATAACATTTCGGGGTCAGAAACCGCATTCGCCAGAATTTCTAGCCAATTCTGTGTTTTTTGTTCTTCTCTAATTAAGGGTTTTTGGGGTAAAATATACACTTTAAAACAGCTCTACATCTAAATTAAGGATAAATATGGCATCATACACTACCACAGACTTTAAACCAGGTCTAAAATTTATGCAAGACGGTGAGCCTTGCGTAATCGTTGAAAATGAATTTGTTAAACCAGGTAAAGGTCAAGCCTTTACGCGTACTCGTATTCGTAAATTAATTTCAGGCAAAGTATTAGACGTGAACTTTAAATCAGGTACTTCAGTTGAAGCCGCTGATGTGATGGATCTTAACTTGACCTATTCTTACAAAGACGAAAATTTCTGGTATTTTATGCACCCAGAAACCTTTGAGCAATACTCTGCGGACGAAAAAGCCGTTGGTGATGCAGAAAAATGGTTACTCGACCAAGCGGATTGTATTATTACCTTATGGAATGGTACACCAATTTCGGTTACGCCACCAAACTTTGTGGAATTAGAAATTGTGGATACTGATCCAGGTTTGAAAGGGGATACCGCAGGAACTGGTGGTAAACCAGCTACATTAAGCACTGGTGCGGTAGTGAAAGTACCTTTATTTGTTCAAATCGGTGAAGTCATCAAAGTGGATACTCGCTCAGGCGAATATGTTTCTCGCGTCAAATAAATTATTTAGATAGCAAATTAGCACTGGTTTTCCAGTGCTATTTTTTTATCTTATTTTACAATAACATTCAATTCTTCTGTTGATGGCCAAGCATTAATCACAGCTTTAACTAAGGTTGCCAACGGAATAGCAAAAAATACGCCCCAAAATCCCCACAGTCCACCAAAAATTAACACCGAGACAATGATGGTTAAAGGATGTAAATTAACTGCTTCCGAGAATAAAAATGGCACCAGTAAATTACCGTCAAGTAACTGGCTGACTACGTAGGCAATTATAATATACCAGAATGTAGAATGATCGCCGAATTGAAAGAATGCGACTAAAGCCACTGGTACACAGACTAACACCGCTCCCACATAAGGCACTAACACCGAAACCCCCACCGCAACAGAAAGCAATAGTGGATAATTTAAACCAAAGGATAGGAAAATAATATAAGTTACCAGCGTGACAATCGCAATTTCAAACAGTTTGCCTCGAATATAATTAGCAATTTGTAATTGCATTTCTTGCCAGACTTTGTTCGCAAGATGACGATTTTGCGGTAAGAATTGGGTAAACGAATGAATTAACGTGTTTTTATCTTTTAACATAAAAAACATCATTAACGGTACTAAAAAGGCATAAATTCCAATCGTTACTAAGTTTACAATAGAAGTGAGCGAAAATTTCACCGCACTTTCACCGAAACCAAGGATTTTAGTACGTGTAGCTGTGAATATTCCTTCAATCATTTGGGCATCTACAAATTCGGGATGAATTTCGGGTAAACGCATTGCCCACTCATGTAGTTTGTTGAACATATTAGGTAAATCACTTAATAAATTAATGGTTTGATTAATTAAATTGGGCAATAAACCAAAGGCGAGTAATGAGGCAAAAGTGATAAAGCTACCTAATATGAGAATAATGACTAGAATGCGAGGGAGTGAGAATTTGCTGGTAAGAAAATGAATCGGAAATTCAAGCAAATAGGCTAATACAACGGCAATTAATAAAGGGGCGATGAGATCACTAAAAAAATAAATAGCAATAAAGCAAAACAACAAAATAGCCGCTAATCCCATTGCTTGTGGATCACTAAAGTGCCGCATATACCATTTTCTTAGCAATTCAAACATAAATTCGTTCCTTAGCAATTTTTTCTTGATTATAAGTTAAAATTTTATTTAATTACATATATAATACACAAGTTTATTCATAAGGGAGAGAAAAATATGGCAAAGAAAAAACTAAACTTGCCAACTGTTTCTGAAACACAAGGCACAACCACTTATCAGCATGGTCGTGGTATTATTCGAGATAATGCCATTCAAGCATTATTAAGTGATCGACTATTTCGCCAACGAATTGAGAAAAAACTCAAAGGCAAAGGCAGTTATCAACGTAAGGCGAAACATACTGCTAAATGGACTGAAAAGCCCGATAATAAGATTTCTTTTGAAAGAGATTTTATTATCGGGTTTTTCTTTAATAACAATAGATTACATTAGAAAGGAAATAAAAATATGACAGCATTAACAGAAGTTTTATTTACCAATACTTTGAATGTTCGGATTAGTGATCCAGGCGAAGAGGGGGCAACTAGCCACTTTTTTGAAACCATTTATATTACTCTGGTTGCACATATTAACGGCGATGAGGTTAAGTATGAATTTACGCGTAAAGTGGAAAACGAAGTAAAAATTAACCGCACTTTTACCGAATTAAATGAGCTATTTAAATTCTTGGCAGATTATTTGGATCCTGTTGCTTTAGGGAATTTAGGGGTGAAGATCGGTCAGTTAGGATTAGCCAAGTAAAAACGGAACTGCAGTGAACTTCACTGCAGCTATTATATGCTATTTATTTTTTCCGTCTAAATACAACCACTCGGCTACCTGTTTGGCAAAATAGGTCAAAATCCCATCAGCTCCCGCACGTTTAAAGCAGAGTAAACTTTCCAGAATACATTCTTTTTCTTTTAACCAGCCATTCTCAATCGCCGCTAAGTGCATAGCATATTCGCCTGAAACTTGATAAGCAAAGGTTGGTACGCCAAATTGTTGTTTCACCCGATATACCATATCTAAATAAGGCATACCTGGTTTCACCATGACCATATCCGCCCCCTCTTGAATATCTAGTGCCACTTCTTGTAGCCCCTCATTACTGTTAGCAGGATCAACCTGATAGGTTTTCTTATCACCGCCTTTTAGGTTAGCCGATGACCCCACGGCATCACGGAAAGGACCGTAATAATTTGATGCGTATTTTGCCGCATACGCCATAATTAAGGTATTAATTAGTCCTTTCTGTTCAAGTGCGGTGCGAATTTTGCCGATTCTGCCGTCCATCATATCGCTTGGGGCAACAATATCCGCTCCTGCTTGTGCATGGGAAAGTGCTTGTTTAACTAATACATCGCAGGTCGATTCATTCAGCACATAACCGGTTTCGTCAATAATACCGTCTTGACCGTGTAGCGTATAAGGATCCAATGCCACATCGGTTAATACGCCTAATTCAGGGTAAGCGGATTTTAATGCTCTTACCGCTCGTTGTACTAACCCATTTGGGTTATAGCTTTCTTCCGCCATTAAGGATTTTTTCTCTTGTTCCACCACAGGGAATAAGGCAATCACTGGCACGCCATATTTGACTAACAAGCCTGCTTCAATGAGTAATTGATCAATGGTTAAACGTTCTACTTTGGGCATTGATGGCACAGGTTCACGTCGATTTTCGCCCTCCATAATAAAGACTGGATAAATTAAATTATCGACAGTTAATTTATTTTCAGCCATTAAACGGCGACTAAAATCCTGTTTACGCATACGGCGTAAACGGCGTTCAGGATAACCTGTAAAAATTTGGATTGTCATGTTCTCTATCTCTTAATAAAAAAGGCGAATATATGATCCGCCTAATGTTCTCATTCTGTGGCGTTTTCATCATCTTTCGGGCGATAAAATCTGGCACAAATTACGCCCACTTCAAATAACAAACACATTGGTATGGCTAGTAGAGTTTGGGAAAAAATATCAGGTGGGGTAAGCAACATGCCGACCACAAAAGCGGTTACGATAATATAGGGGCGTTTGGCTTTTAAATCTTCTGGCGTGGTTACGCCAGCCCAACATAGCAAAATAATGGCTACTGGCACTTCAAAGCAGACACCAAATGCCAAAAACAGCGTCAGCACAAAATCTAAATAACTACTAATATCCGTTGCCATGGCAACGCCGTCAGGCGTGGTTTTGGTTAAAAAGCTAAACACCAATGGAAACACTACATAATAGGCAAACGCCACGCCCACATAAAATAATAAGGTGCTAGAAAATAGCAAGGGATAAACTAAGCGTTTTTCATGGCTGTATAATGCAGGGGCAACAAACGCCCAAAGCTGATAAAGCAAAAAAGGTACCGAAATAAACACCGCCGTGAGTGCGGTTAATTTAATCGGGGTGAAAAAAGGTGCTGCTACATTGGTAGCAATCATGGTAGAACCTGCTGGCATTGCATCTAACAATGGTGTGGCAATTAAATGATAAATATCATTGGAAAAATACACTAACGCCAGAAAAACCACGGCGACAAAAATAAATGAGCGTAACAAACGGTTACGTAATTCGATTAAATGTGAGATTAAAGGTTGTGTTTCTTCGACATTACTCATCATTTTTTCTCCTGTTGGCTAACAGGTTGAGCATCTTCAGCAGGGTGATATTGATCGATATATTGTGCTAATTGCTCATCTAAAGAAAGTTCGTCTTCAATATTTTGTGTTAAATCATCAGGATCTTGATTGGTTTCATCAAGTGCGGTGGAATTTTCGGTTTTTTCTAGTTTATTCTCTTGAACGTTCTCATTCCGTACAGTATCTATTTGTTCTTGTAAAGCATGATTAGCATCACTGGCTTGTTTATCCAAATTGGCTTTCATTTTTTCGGCGGATTGTTTCAATTCTTCTACCGTTTGAGCCAGTTCAGGCGACAGGGTATTCAAATTTAAATGCTCGGCTTTTTTGATACTTTCTTGCAGCTCTTGTAATTTTAACTCTTGTGTCAATTCATTTTGCACATTCGCCGCTAAACCACGAATAGTTCGTACCCATTTCATCACTGTCCGAATAGCCACAGGCATACGTTGTGGACCTAATACCACCAAGCCCACAATAAAAATCAACAGTAATTCAGAAAAACCAATATCAAACACAGATTATGCCTGTTCTTTTTGTTTCGCCGTATCTTCTGTTTTAACCGTATCGGTTTTATCTAAGGATTTAAATTCTGCATCTTTAGGTTCATCTGCCATGGCTTTTTTAAAGCCTTTCACCGATTCACCTAAATCAGAACCTAAGGTTCTTAATTTTTTTGTGCCGAATAACAACACCACGATAGCCACAACAATCAGCAGTTGCCAAATACTAACACCACCCATAAAAATACCCCTTAATATTGAAATAATAATTGTGCCTGAATATACCCCTTTTCCCTTGTTTAGGCAATAGCCACAAAGTAGTAGAGATGCTATAATTCGGCTTATTTTACTGATATTTCATTGAAATGGCAAAATCCAATTACATTACCCGACAAGGTTGGAATACCCTTGATCAAGAATTAAAATTTTTATGGAAAGAAGAACGCCCGAAAGTCACGCAAGCCGTTTCGGAAGCCGCTGCCATGGGTGATCGCAGTGAAAATGCAGAATATATTTATGGCAAACGCCGTTTACGTGAAATTGACCGCCGTGTACGTTTTTTAATGAAACGGTTGGAAGTGTTGCAAATCGTGGATTACCACCCACAACAAGAGGGCAAAATCTTTTTTGGTGCTTGGGTAGAATTGGAAACAGAAAGCGGTGAATTAAAACAATATCGGTTGGTCGGCTGTGATGAATTTGATCCTGCCCAAAATTGGATTTCCATTGATTCTCCCGTGGCTCGTGCCTTGATTGGCAAACAGTTAGATGACGAAGTGCGGGTGAACACGCCATCGGGCAATATGCTGTTTTTTGTCAATCGGATTTGGTATGAAAAAAGTTAATTTTTCCACCGCACTTTGCGAATAAATTTATGGCTAAAACTAGCGGTATTTATCCAAAAATTTATAATAAGGAATACCGATTTTTAAGGCTAAATTTTTAATTAATTTTCCGCCATAGACAGATGGAATTTTGAGCTTTTCAAATACTTGTAAACGGTGATCATCACCTAAAATGCTTTCGGCAATAATCCGTCCAGCCAATCCTGTTAAGGCAATTCCATGTCCTGAATAGCCGTGAGCAAAATAGATATTGGGGGCAATTCGCCCAAAATAAGGCTGCGAATTTAATGTCATATCAATCGGTCCCCCCCAGCCATAATCAATTTTTACCTGTTCTAATTGTGGAAATACCTTGAGCATATTTTTCCGCATCACTTGTACCATATCTTTATTGGAGCTACTGTCACTACCAAATAACAAGCGATTATCTGCACTTAATCGATAATAATCGAGCAATAAATTATTATCACACACCGACATGCCATTATTAATCAGGCTATCTGCGGTAGCTTGATCGAGCGGTTCTGTGGCGATAATAAAACTTTCCACAGGTAAGATTTTACGAGCGGTGCCGTGATGAATGGATTTAGGTAAATTGGCAATATAGGCATTGGTGGCTAACACGACATGTTGAGCAGATACTTGTGCTTTATCGGTAGTTAAAACCACTTGATTGCCTTGCGTTTGCATATCCAACACAGGCGATTGCTCAAAAATCTGTACGCCCAACTCTAAACAGGCTTTGGCTAAACCTAAGCAGTAATTTAATGGGTGTAAATGCCCCGAATTGCTATCAAATAAACCGCCTACATAAATATCCGAACCCAAATGTTGTTGTAGTTTGGTTTTATCCCATAGCTGCATATAGGCATAACCAAAGGCTTCTCGGCTGGCTTTTTCAATGGCGATTAAATCGTCCATACGGCGTTGATTCAATGCCAAGGTGGCGTAACCTTTTTTCCAATCACATTGAATTTGGTATTTTTGTACTCTTTCATCAATAATATCAATGGCTTCAAGGGACATTTCCCATAGGCTTTTGGCTTGTTCAAAACCAAATTGTTCAATATATTCATCAATGCCATCTTCAAAACCATTAATGGCTTGTCCACCGCTACGACCAGAGGCACCAAAGCCAATTCTTGCCCCATCTAGTACAATAACCTTTTTACCTTGTTCCGCCAGTTCTAATGCAGTAGATAAACCGCATAATCCAGCCCCAATGACGCAAATATCAGTGGATAAATTTTCTGCTAAGTGCGGTTGATTTAGGTCGAGATTTCGGCTGTCGTAATAGTAGGTTTTGATATGTTCTTGATGTGCAAAGTTCAGCATAAAATTGCCTTGGTTAATTATTTCTACCGATCTTACAAGGATAAAGAAATATGTCAATCTACAAACTATGCTATAATTTATTTGCTTAAATAAAGCACAAAACTTTTTGATTTTTAACCGCACTTTTGGAGAATCTAAACGTAAATGAAAAAATCCTTTTCTCGTTCAATCAAAACCTTAATCCTTTCCGCTACCACATTTTTTGCTAGTCAAGTCTGGGCGGAAGATCTGTATATTTACAACTGGACAGACTATATTCCGTCCGATTTAGTGTCAGAATTTACCAAAGAAACGGGAATAAATGTGAATTATTCCACCTTTGAAAGCAACGAAGAAATGTATTCAAAATTGAAGTTAATGGATAAGGCGGGTTATGATTTAGTGTTTCCGTCAAGCTATTACATTGGCAAAATGGCAAAAGAGGGTATGTTGGAAAAAATCGATCACAGCAAGCTAACCAATTTGTCGCAAATTCCACAAAATTTATTAAATAAAGAATTTGATCCCGATAATCAATATTCATTACCTTATGTTTATGGTTTAACGGGTATTGCGGTAAACACCAGCCAAATTGACCCTGCCAAAGTAACTAGCTGGGGTGATTTATGGAATCCTGAATTTAAAGGTAAAGTGTTATTAACTGCAGATGCAAGAGAAGTATTTCATATTGCTTTATTGTTAGACGGCAAATCACCCAATACTACCAATGAAGATGAGATTAAAGCGGCTTATGAACGTTTGGTGAAATTACTGCCAAATGTTGGGGCGTTTAATTCTGATACGCCAGAATTACCTTATATTCAAGGTGAGGTGGAATTAGGTATGATTTGGAATGGTTCGGCTTATATGGCAGGTAAAGAAAATCCAGATATTAAATTTGTTTATCCGAAAGAGGGAGCGATTTTCTGGATGGATAACTACGCCATTCCGAAAGGGGCAAAAAATATTGAAGCTGCACATAAATTTATTGATTTTATGCTACGTCCTGAACATGCGAAAACCATTATTGAGCGTATGGGATTTTCTATGCCAAACGCAGGAGCGAAAGCCTTGTTAAAACCTGAAGAGGCGGCAAATCCATTATTATTCCCACCTGCAGAAGAAGTAGAAAAAGGTGTTTTCCAAGGTGATGTCGGCGATGCTGTGGATATTTATGAGAAATATTGGAATAAATTGAAAACCAATAATTAAACGCTAGATTATAGTTGAAAGGGCGAATTTAAATTTTAAATTCGCCCTTTGTTATAGTGATTACAATGCGTTAAATTGCCCACAGTAATATAGCCAGTAACTGCGGTGAAATTATCCGTAAAAACATGGTTAATGGATAAACCGTGGCATAAGCTAATGGCGCTGCTCCGTGATCTTCTTTAATCGCATTGGCAAAAGCTAAGGCTGGTGGATCGGTCATAGAACCCGCTAACAAACCACAGATGGAAAGATAATTGAGTTTGGCATACAGGCGAGCGATAACACCAACCAGCATTAATGGCACAAAGGTAATCAAGAAACCATACCCCATCCATTCCAGACCATTACCATCGGTTAAGGTGCTAACGAAATTACCACCAGATTTTAATCCCACCACTGATAAGAACAACACAATACCGATTTCACGTAATGCCATATTAGCACTTGGTGGCATAAACCAGTAAAGTTTACCAATAGAACCAATTCTGGATAAAACTAATGCAACGACTAATGGACCACCAGCTAACCCCAGTCTTAAAGCAGCAGGGATACCTGGAATATGGAATGGAATTGAACCCAGTAACACCCCTAAACCGATCCCAATAAATACAGGTAACATTTGTACGTGTTGCAATTTAGATTGCATATTACCTAATTCAGCAATCACATTATCAATAACATCCGCATTACCCACAACATGTACCACGTCACCAAATTGCAAAGTTGTGTGAGCGGTTGGGATAAGTTCAATACCTGAACGGTTTAGGCGAGAAATTACTACACCATATTTTTGATGAAATGCTAAAGCCCGAATACTTTTACCTAATACTTTTTCATTGGTAATGACCACCCGTTCAGAACGCAAATTCCCTTTGATGGTAGAGGGTTCGATATTAACGATTTCACCCATAATTAACCGCACTTTATTCAGTGCTTGCGTATCACCGACTAAGTGCAATACGTCATCTAAGCGAATTTCAGAATCCCCTTTTGGTACTTCAATATGTTCATCACGTTTTAGACGTGTACAGAGTACATCGTGGCTTTCAAACCCCGGAATTTCTTTTAGTAATAATCCATGTAAATTAGGGTTAGTCACTTTGATATCAATTTTTTGTAATACTTCTTTATCCTTACCGCTAGCCTTATTAAAAGCAGCCGCTTCGTCATCTACTTTAATGCGGAAAAATAAACGCACTAACCACATACTCAACAAAATACCGCAAATCCCAAATGGATACGCCATGGCATAAGAAATACCCATGGTTTCGGTAATGTTAGTCATACCCAGTTCTGCTAGAATTTGCTGACCAGCTCCCAGTGATGGTGTATTGGTTACTGCTCCTGAATAAATCCCTAAAATCACATCTAACGGTACATTAGCAAAATATTTAATGGCAATCACCATTAATGAACCTAACAATACAATTAACGCTGCCAAACCATTTAATTTCATTCCCGATTCACGTAAGGACGCAAAGAAACCAGGACCCACTTGAATACCGATAGTATAAACAAACAAAATTAAACCGAATTCTTGTACAAAATGTAAGGTGTGTGGATCAAGCATTAAACCATTTTGATGAGTAAAATGTGCAACAATAATCCCACCGAATAACACTCCACCGATTCCCAGTCCAACACCTTTGATTTTCCAATGACCGATCCATAAACCGATTACCGCTACCAACGACAATAGGCTTATAGTAATTGCAATATCAGACATAACGCCCCCCAATTAAATTAATTGCCGACAATTATAATGTAAGCCTTAATATATAAAATAAGCAAAATGAAAAAATTTGACGTTTATCACATTTTTCCTTGCTTAATTTACCTATTTGCTGAAAAATAACGCATTATTTTAACATTTACGCTTTAATTTTAATATGGATTACCTTCAAGAATTAATTACTTCTTTATTTTGGATCTTAAAAGCGATTGCTATCACCGCCATCGTATTCACCGCCGTATTATGGTTTTTAGTCAAAACTACCCGTTGGGGGCAACAATTTTGGTCACTGGCACGGGAATATTTGTCGCCTAAACGGAGTGTAAAACCCTTAATTTATTTTATTATCATTGTCTTTTTTAACCTATTTGCGGTGCGTTTAGATATTTTGTTCTCGGAATGGTATAAGGCGATGTATGACGCTTTACAAAATAGTAATGAAAGCGTGTTCTGGATCCAAATGGTGGTGTTCTCCGTATTAGCTGCCATTAATATTAGTAACGTACTATTACTTTATTATTTAGGACAACGTTTTACCATTCAATGGCGAATAGAATTAAACCAACAACTGGTGGATAAATGGCTTGGCGAACAAGCCTATTACAAAACACAATATATTTATAATCAACTGGATAACCCCGATCAACGGATTCAACAAGATATTCAATCCTATGTGTCAAGTTCACTTAGCTTTGCCACGGGCGTGATTTCTTCAGTGGTGTCTATTGTGGCATTTACCCAAATTCTATGGAATTTATCTGGCGAAATGACAGTTGGTTCAATTACCGTACCCCACGCCATGGTCTTTTTGGTGTTTATTTACGTGTTAGTCACCAGTGTCTTTGCTTTCCGCATCGGACGACCATTAATTCAACTTAATTTCGCTAATGAACGCTTAAATGCGAACTATCGTTACTCATTGATTCGGATTAAAGAATATGCGGAAAGTATTGCATTTTTCCGTGGTGAGAACATGGAACGCAATATCCTGTTTAAACAATTTGATAAAGTCATCGGCAATGTATGGAAAATGGTCTATATGACCCTAAAACTTTCTGGCTTTAACTTAATGGTTTCTCAAGTATCAGTGGTGTTTCCATTTATTATTCAAGCCAGTCGATTTTTTAGTAAACAGATTCAATTAGGTGATTTAATTCAAACCGCACAATCTTTCGGACGAGTACAATCAGCATTGTCTTACTTCCGTAATGCCTATGATGAATTTGCTGGTTATCGTGCAGTGTTAGATCGTTTAACAGGCTTCCATTCAGCCATTGAACAAGCGACTCAACCAACCGAAGTAAAATTACATTCACTAGAAAGTGCGGTGCGTTTTGAGCAAGTTTCGGTGAAAAAACCAACGGGCGAAACTCTCATTGCGGATTTAACTTTCGATCTGCCACAAGGTTCATCACTATTAATTAAAGGTCCATCGGGAGCGGGTAAAACCACCTTATTACGTACTATTGCTGGCTTATGGTCGCATGCCAACGGCGATATTTATTTACCCCAACAAGATGCCCTGTTCTTACCGCAAAAACCTTATTTACCGCAAGGACGTTTAATTGATGCGTTATTTTATCCAAATTCTGCCCCTGATAATGTGGATTTAGCCCAAGCGGCAGATACCATGCGAGCGGTGCAACTTGGACATTTAAGTGATAAATTGGAACAAGAGAATGACTGGACTCGTGTGCTTTCACTCGGTGAACAGCAGCGGTTAGCGTTCGCTCGGTTATTGATTACCCAACCGAAAATTGCTTTCCTAGATGAAGCCTCTGCCAGTATGGATGAGGGATTAGAAGATGCCATGTATCGTTTATTACATGAACGTTTGCCGAACACCACGATTATCAGTGTTGGACACCGTTCAACCCTGAATGTACATCATCAGCAACAATTAGAAATTGATCCTGTTAATCATTGTTGGCAGTTAATCGTTGGCAGTTAATGGTAGGACATTAAATGAAAAAAACGTTGTTTATTGCCGATTTACATTTAAGCGAAAATCGCCCCGATTTAACCGCACTTTTTGTGGATTTTATGCAGCATCAAGCCCCACAAGCTGAAGCGTTATATATTCTGGGCGACCTTTTCGATTTTTGGATCGGCGATGATGAACGTTCAGACTTAATTAACTTAGTGCAAGACCAAATTCGTTCTATTACGCAACAAGGTATTCCATGCTATTTTATTTGCGGTAATCGGGACTTTTTGCTCGGACAACAATTTGCTGAAAGTTGCGGATTACAGATTTTGCCTGATTATCAAGTGATTGATTTATATGGCACTAAAACCCTGATTTGTCACGGTGATACCCTTTGTATTGATGATGAAAAATACCAACAGTTCCGCTACAAAGTGCATCAAAAATGGCGACAACGTTTGTTTTTATGTTTACCATTAAAACTGCGGTTAAAAATTGCTGAGAAGATTCGCTCCAGAAGCAAAGCGGATAAGCAACAAAAGCCCGTTGAGATTATGGACGTGAATCCTGAATTTACTTTGCAAATCATGCAAAAATTTGCAGTGACAAGATTAATTCATGGACATACCCATAAACAACATATTCATCAAATGACACCGCAGTATGAGCGAATTGTATTAGGTGACTGGGGGGAAACTACCTCTGTGCTAGAAATTACTAAGCAGGGACTGGCATTTATTAACAATTAATTATTGAACTTTTACCTAAAAATAGGTTCTTATAAGTTGTCAGTGATAATGACATTGTTTTATTTTAATCGGAGCAATTTATGAAAAAATTATCTGTAATCGCTATTGTAAGTACATTATTTTTAAGTGCTTGTTATTTCCACGGTGGTCCTCACGGTGAACGAGGTGGTTTGGGTATGAATAATGGTCGCCCACAAGGTGGTCCACAAAGCGGTCAACAAATGCCACAACAACAAAGAGCTAATATGCCACAACAACAACCAAGAGCTAATATGCCACAACAACAAAGAACTAAGAGATAGCCCTATCTTACTTTAGAATACCCCGATAAGGGGTATTTTCTTAGCATCAATTCTCCATCATTTTATCTGTAATCAATTTGTATTGGTTTTTCCTTGCATTCATGATAGCAGAGTGTCAAACTAATATATTACATAAATTTTAATCATTTAACCTGCGGAGATACATAATGACAAAAATAAAAAAAGCGAAAAAAAGCACCGCACTTATGGATCCAAATTTTCAACAAGAACAAGCAAAATATGAAAACCCTATCCCAAGTCGTGAATTTATCTTACAGATTATTCAAGAGCATAATGCCCCAATGAGCCGTGAAGAAATGGTGGCAACTTTTGGTTTACGCCATGAAGACGAAATCGAGGGTATTCGCCGCCGTTTACGTGCAATGGAAAATGATGGTCAGTTAGTTTTTACTAAGCGTAAATGTTATGCCTTGCCTGAAAAGTTAGATTTAATCAAGGGTACTGTGATTGGGCATCGTGATGGCTACGGCTTTTTAGAAATCGAAAGCCCTGCTAAAAATGCGGTAGCCAATAAAGATTTATTTATTCCAAATAACCAAATGCAACGGGTGATGCACGGCGATTTTGTGTTGGCTCAACCCACTGGATTTGACCGCAAAGGACGGCAAGAAGTACGTATTGTTCGTGTGTTAGAAAGCCGTAAAAAACAAATTGTTGGACGCTTTTTCCTTGAAGACGGCATTGGTTATGTGGTGCCTGATGATAGCCGTATTGGACGAGATATTTTAATTCCTAATGAATCTCGCATGGGGGCAAGAATGGGGCAAGTGGTGGTGGTTGAACTTAAACCACGTACCGCCAGTTTTAGCCAACCTGTCGGGATTATTCGTGAAATTCTGGGGGATAATATGGCAAAAGGTATGGAAGTTGAGATTGCCTTACGCAATCATGATATTCCGCATACTTTCCCTGACGCTGTCCAAAAAGCGGTGAAAAAACTCAGTGAAGAAGTGCCAGAAGAAGCGAAAAAAGGGCGTATCAATTTACGTGATTTGCCGTTAGTCACGATTGACGGCGAAGACGCACGAGATTTTGACGATGCGGTACATTGTCGTAAAGAAAAAAACGGTTGGCGTTTATGGGTGGCGATTGCCGATGTCAGTTATTATGTGCGTTTGCGTACTGCTTTAGATGCAGAAGCTCACAATCGGGGAAATTCGGTCTATTTTCCCAATCGAGTGGTGCCGATGTTACCTGAAATTCTCTCCAACGGCTTATGTTCACTTAATCCACAAGTTGATCGTCTTTGTATGGTGTGCGAAATGGAAGTTTCCAATAAAGGGGAATTAAAAGGCTATCAATTCTATGAAGCCGTGATGAATTCATACGCTCGTTTAACCTACACTAAAGTCGCTCGTATTTTAGACGGAGATGCGGAATTAAGCCAACGTTATCAATCACTTGTTCCTCACTTAAAGGAATTGCACGCCATGTATCAAGCCTTGCTAGAAGCTCGTCATTTACGTGGCGCTATTGATTTTGAAACCATTGAAAGCAAGTTTATTTTCAATGAAATGGGGCGTATCGAACGGATTGAAAAAGAAGAACGCAATGACGCACACAAAATCATTGAAGAATGTATGATTTTAGCCAATATTTCTGCGGCGAATTTTATGGAACGTCACCAAGAGCCAGCGTTATATCGTATTCATGCAGGTCCGAGTGAAGAAAAATTAACCGCTTTCCGCACATTTTTGGCAGAATGTGGTTTATCTTTGCGAGGGGGCAATAAACCGAGTACGGCGGATTATGCCTAGTTGTTAAACCAAGTCAAACAACGTCCCGATCAAGAGCTTATTCAAACCATGTTGTTACGCAGTTTAAGCCAAGCAGTGTATCACCCTGATAATATTGGACATTTTGGTTTAGCCTTAACGGAATATGCTCACTTTACCTCACCTATTCGCCGCTATCCTGATTTAACCTTACATCGTGGCATAAAATATCTGTTAGCCAAACAAAAAGGGGCAAAACGTAAAACCACAGAAAGTGGCGGGTACCATTATAATTTAGATGAAATGGATTTATTAGGCGACCATTGTTCCATGACCGAACGCCGTGCCGATGATGCAACAAGGGAAGTGGCAGACTGGTTGAAATGCGAATTTATGCAAGACCACGTTGGTGATGAATTTGACGGTGTTATCTCGTCAGTCACTGGTTTTGGCTTATTTGTTCGCCTTGATGATTTGTTTATTGACGGCTTGGTGCATATTTCTACTCTCGATAATGACTACTATCAATACGACAATGCAGGACAACGCTTAATTGGCGAGAACAGCGGTATGCTATATCGTTTAGGGGATAAAGTCAGAATCAAAGTAGAAGCCGTCAGCCTTGAACAACGCCAAGTGGATTTCTCTCTTGTATCAAGCGAACGCCAACCACGCCGTGTAGGTAAAACCGCTAAAACCAAAGCAAAAAGAGCCGAAAAAGTGGTAAAAAATAACCGCAGTTTGAAGATGGAGAAAGGGAAAAGTGCGGTGAAAAAAACAGCTAAAAACACAACCAAAAAACACCGCAGTTCAGTAGCTAAAAGTGATAAGAAAAAAGGAAAAAAATAAATCATGTCAGAACAAATCTACGGTATTCACGCCGTAAGTGCTTTTTTAGAGCGTACGCCAGAACGTGTTATTGAAGTTTTGGTGTTAAAAGGGCGTGAGGATAAACGCTTGCAACCTTTGTTAAACGAATTACATAAATTGGGTATTAGCGTCCAATTTTTAAATCGCCAAAGTTTATATAACAAGGCTCAAGGCGAAGTGCATCAGGGGATTATTGCTCGCGTGCAAGCTGCGAAAGAGTTAAATGAAAACGATCTTGATCAGATTTTGCAACATAAGCAAAATCCGTTTTTATTGGTGTTAGACGGTGTGACCGATCCGCATAATTTGGGGGCTTGTTTGCGTACAGCCGATGCGGCTGGGGTTGATGCGGTGATCGTGCCGAAAGATAAATCGGCTCAATTAACCTCAGTGGCTCGTAAAGTGGCTTGTGGTGCGGCGGAAACGATGCCGTTAGTTCGGGTAACAAATTTAGTTCGTACCTTGCGTGAATTACAACAACATCACAATATTTGGGTGGTGGGTACGGCGGGTGAAGCAACCGAAACGCTTTATCAAAGTAAATTAACGGGTGCTATTGCGTTGGTGATGGGAGCCGAGGGGGAGGGTATGCGGCGGTTGACCCGTGAATGTTGCGATCAATTAATTAGTATTCCAATGGCTGGGTCGGTGTCATCATTGAATGTTTCCGTTGCCACTGGAGTTTGTTTGTTTGAGATTGTAAGACAAAGATTAGGTTAACCCACCAAAATTCTAAATAACGGCATATCCCAGCTTTCCACAGGTAAATTTTCTATTTGTTGGCATTGATGTGCTAACCCGATAGGAATAAACGATTTCTGTTGCCAATCTTGCAATGTACGGTCGTAAAATCCACCACCCATACCTAAACGATTACCCTGTTGGTCGAAAGCGACCAATGGGGTGAAAATCATATCAAGTTGTTCTGTTGGCAATACATTTTGTACGTTTAATTGCGGTTCAAAAATACCGAATTTATTTTTAATTAATGCCGTATCGGGGCGATGTTGTAAGAATAATAAATGTCCTGTACAAAACGGGTGTAGCACGGGCAAATAAACTTTTTTGCCTTGTCGCCACAGGTTTTCTATCAATAATTGGGTAGAAATTTCACCGTCAAAAGCAAGATAGAGAGCAATCTTGTTAGCTTGGCGTTGTTCAATTAAAGCAAGGGCTTGTTGCGTGATATTTTGTTCCGCTTGGGCTTGTTCAAGTGCGGTTAAATTTTGTCGAATTTTACGGATTTGTTGACGTATATTGTGGCGAAGTTGAGTAATATCTTGTGTAACGTTTTGCATAGGTATTGATGAAATGAATTTTAAGAAAGCCCCGAGATGCCGTTGCGGGTGGTCGGTCCTTGAACCCGACGGTTCAAGGGAGTCAGTTATAGTCATTTTTAGGCTTCTTAGGTAAACTAAGCCTGCACACCAACAACATAGAGAACTAACTCGAAGTATGTAAATATCGGCTCAGGGACGTAACCCTTTGGCGAACATCTCAGGTAATCTTGGTTATTTATACTAACGCAAATCACTTGCCTTGACTAGCGTTAATTTAAGCAAAAAGCGTTATTTCAAGTCTATTTATTGAATTTCGTACGCTGGTTGGTGATTTGTCGTACGAGTTAAAATATTTTCTAAGGAAGCAGATAATTGCTGAATTTGATCTTGCAATACTTTTTCCATTAAACCATTTTTTTGCTTCTCTTGTAATAGCTCAAAACTTAAATTTAATGCCACAATATTGATCGCACGCTCTACTTGTACAGTTTGCATCCGCTCTTTCATTTCGGTTACACGTACATCAAGTAATCTTGCTGCTTCTCGTAAATCATCGTGCTGTTCTTCTGGAACATTTAATAAAAAAACTTGCCCCAAAAAATTTAATTCAATCTTTTTTAATGCCATATTTTCACCATTCGTTGAATTTTTCGTTATTATGCCACAGAGAAAGATTTTATGTCATGAATAATCTGTTAGAATTAACGGATATTCATTAAAGGAAAAAAATATGATCGATTATTTTCAACTGAACCAAAAACTTAAATCCGCTAGTATTGCCCTTTCTGCCGCCGAATTGCACGGATTTCTCAGCGGGCTAATTTGTGGTGGATTAGACGATCAAAGTTGGCAACCCTTGCTTTATCAATTTACCAACGACAACCATGCCTATCCCACCGAATTATTAAAAGAAGTGACTGAAATCTATAGTAAAATTAACCGCACTTTAAGCGATATTGACGGCTTTAATTTTGAATTATTACTCCCTGATGAAGCTGCCGATATTTTTGCTCAAGCTGATGCCCTATGTGAATGGGCTAATCACTTTTTATTGGGCTTAGGTTTGGTACAAACCCAATTAGATCAAGAAAAAGGGGAGATCGGAGAAGCCATAGATGATTTGCACGATATTTGCCAATTAGGGTATGATGAGCAAGATGATCCTGAAGAATTAGCAGAAGCATTAGAAGAAATTATTGAATATGTTCGGACGATTGCTGCCTTGTTTTATACGTATTTTCGTCCATTTGAAAAAGCCAAACCCACTATTCACTAGGAGGAAAATTATGGATTTAGCCTATATGAACGCCATTCCAAAAGAAGAATTTATTCAACGCCGTGCAACATTATTAGCACAAATGGAAGATGACTCAAGTGCGGTGATTTTTTCATCAAAAGAAGTATTTCGTAATAGCCATTGTACTTATCCATTTCGTCAAGATAGCTATTTTTGGTATCTCACAGGATTTAATGAGCCTGATGCGGTTTTAGTGTTAAGTAAAAAAAATCAGCAATTTTCCACCGCACTTTTCCTCCGTCCGTCTGATCCTGAACGAGAAACTTGGGACGGCAGACGATTAGGTCTTGAAAAAGCACCGCAAGCCTTACAAATCGATCGGGCGTTTAATATCAGTGAATTGAAACAACAGCTACCTAGCTTATTATCTGGTGCCAAAACCGTTTATTTTTTACAAGGATTAGATGGTCGCTCCGCTGACGATACGTTTATGCAAAATTTATTGCCTGAATTAAGCGTAACAGAATTTACCCCATTACAACCAATATTAGATGAAATGCGTTTATTCAAATCTGAAAATGAAATTCGCATTATGCAACAAGCAGGACAAATAACTGCACTCGCCCATATTCGTGCCATGAAAGAAGCCCGTGCCAATCGTTTTGAATATGAAATTGAAGGTGAAATATTGCATGAATTTAGTCGATTTGGGGCGAGAGGGGCATCTTATAATAGTATTATCGGTGGTGGCGAAAACGCTTGTATTTTGCACTACGTTGAAAACGATCACCCGCTCAAAGACGGCGATTTATTGCTCATTGATGCAGGCTGTGAGTTTGCCATGTATGCAGGCGATATTACTAGAACATTCCCAATCAACGGCAAATTTAGCCCAGCACAACGGGAAATTTATGAGATCGTGCTAAAAGCTCAAAAACGGGCACTTGAAATCTTAGTGGCTGGCAATTCTATTCAACAAGCCAATGATGAAGTGGTGAGAATTAAAACCGAAGGTTTGGTCCGTTTAGGTATTTTAAAAGGTGATGTAGAAGAACTTATAGCCAATCAGGCTTATAAAGAATTTTATATGCATGGCTTAGGGCATTGGTTAGGGTTAGATGTACATGATGTGGGCAGTTATAGCAACGGCACACACAATGTGGATAGAAATTCCAAAATCAGAGACCGCACGTTACAACCTGGCATGGTGTTAACGGTTGAACCAGGCTTATATATTTCGTCAAAATCGGATGTACCTGAACAATATAAAGGTATTGGCGTACGCATTGAAGATAATATTTTAATTACCGAAACAGGGAATAAAATCTTTACTTCTGCTGTGCCAAAAGAGATTGATGAGATTGAGAAGTTAATGGCAGAAAGATAGTACAAAAGACCCCGTACTTTGGTACGGGGTTAAGCATAGTTTCGCTACGCTGTAGCTCTATTTTAAATTACTGCAATACTGAAATATCTGCCACTTGCAAGAATAAATCTTGTAATGCTTTCAAAATCGCTAAACGATTTTGGCGAAGTTTTTGATCTTCCGCATTTACCATTACATTGTCGAAGAAATTATCCACTGGCTGGCGTAAGTTAGCTAATTCATCTAACACCGCACTGTAATCGCCTTTGGCAATTAACGGTTGTACTGCTTGTTGCAAGGCGACCACGTTTTCCGCTAAGGCTTTTTCCGCAGGTTCAACGCAGGCAGAAAGATCGATACAGCCGATTTCAATATCCGCTTTAGCCAGAATATTGCTTACCCGTTTATTCGCCGCTGCTAAGGCTTCCGCTGAATCCAACGTGCGGAAATGCGAGACCGCACGCACTCGGGCATCAAAATCCGCAGGACGAGTTGGACGGCGAGCCAGCACGGCTTGAATTTCATCCACCGCAATGCCTTCATCTTGATACCACGCACGGAAACGACCGAGCATAAAGTCCACAACGTCATTCACCACATTTTTGTTGGTCAATTTGTCACCAAAAAGTGCGGTGGATTTTTCAACTAAAATAGTTAAATCAAGCGGAAGATTTTTTTCTACAATAATCCGCAATGAACCAAGAGCCGCACGGCGTAACGCAAATGGGTCGGCACTGCCTTTTGGTGCTTGTCCAATGCCGAAAATGCCTGTTAGCGTATCAATTTTATCCGCCAACGCCACCGAACACGCCACTAAGGAATTTGGCAAATTATCCCCAGCAAAACGTGGCATATATTGTTCGTTTAACGCCACCGCCACGTCTTCATCTTCGCCATCATGACGAGCATAGTGCATACCCATTACGCCTTGCGTGTCGGTAAATTCAAACACCATATTGGTCATTAAATCACATTTTGACAGCAAGCCCGCACGTTTGGCTTTTGTCACGTCCGCCCCAATTTGAGCCGCAATTTCACCAGCCAATTGTTCAATGCGAGCGGTTTTATCACGCAATGTGCCAAGCTGTTGTTGGAACAACACGGTTTCTAAGCGTGGTAGTCTGTCTTCCAAACGCTGTTTCAAGTCAGTTTTGAAGAAAAATTCCGCATCCGTCAAACGTGGACGCACCACTTTTTCGTTACCTTCAATAATCGCCGTTGGATCCGCTGGATTAATGTTAGAAACAAAAATAAAGTGCGGTAATAATTTGCCGTCTTTGCTGTAAATTGGGAAATATTTTTGGTCGCCTTTCATCGTGTAAACCAAGGCTTCCGCTGGTACAGCTAAAAAACGCTCTTCAAATTTGGCGGTTAATACATTCGGATATTCCACCAGTGAAGTCACTTCGTCTAACAAGTCTTCATCAATATCTGCTACGCCACCAAGTGTGGTCGCTTTTTCTTGTGATTTTGCCAGAATAATCGCTTTACGCTCGTTAAAATCGGCAATCACTTGACCACGCTCTTTCAAAGTTTCTGGATATTCATCAGCGTGCTGAATGTCAAATTCACGCTCACCTAAAAAACGGTGTCCACGAATAGTGCGACCGCTTTTCACGCCAAGGATTTCGCCGTCAATGAGTTCGCTACCTAGCAACATTGTTACCGTATGCACAGGACGAATAAACTGCACGGACTTATCCGCCCAACGCATTGGTTTTGGAATCGGCAACTTCGCTAGGGCGTTAGCCACAAGATCGCTTAACAAGGCTTTAGTCGGTTGCCCCTGTTGCACTGCACGATGTACCAACCATTCGCCTTTATCGGTCGCCACACGCTCCGCTTGATCCACGGTAATACCACAACCTCTCGCCCAGCCCTCAGCCGCTTTGGTCGGATTACCATTGGCATCAAACGCCGCTGCTACCGCAGGCCCTCGTTTTTCAATTTGCTTACTTGGCTGCTCGGTCGCCAAATCCGCCACTTTCAACGCCAAACGACGTGGAGCAGCGAACCATTGTAAATGGGTAAATGTTAAACCAGCTTGGTTAAGCTCGGCGGTGAAATTATCCGCAAAGGCTGTAGCAAGGGTCTTTAATGCTTTCGGTGGCAACTCTTCAGTGCCGATTTCTACTAGGAAGTTTTGGGTTGTCATTTATTTTATTTCTCTTTAATTTATTTTTTGTATATTTTACTTTGTGCAGATAGTGTCTGCAAATATGTAATTAATCACTCACACATTATCCACGCGCTGCGTGGACAATCTTGCCTTGGTAATCCTCTCTTCCAACTCTTTCTCCGTTGGCAAAAACGGCAAATACTTCGCACTAAATAATTGTTTTCTATCTGCCAACACCGAATACTTCGCCACCGCTTCGCTTTTTTCACTGCATAATACTAAACCGATAGTTGGATTATCATCCGCCCCTTTAATTTCTTGATCAAACAAGCGAACATAGGTATCCATTTGCCCTACATCTTGATGTTTTAATTTGCCGATTTTTAAATCAATCAACAAAAAGCATTTGAGTTTGAAATTGTAAAACACCAAATCAATATAAAAATCTTCATCATCAAAACGAATTCGTTTTTGGCGTTCCACAAAAGCAAAACCTTTGCCAAGCTCCAACAAAAACAGTTGCAAATTGTTAATAATGGCTTGCTCAACGTCATCTTCTTGATAGCTACCATCTTGTAAATTTAAGAAATCCAAAATATAAGGATCACGCAAATAATCTTCAATAGTTTCTTTTAGTTCTTCGGTTTTCTGTTCCGCTTCGGTAATCACTGGCGTTTTGTTTTGGCTTGCCAGTAAACGTTCGTAATATAGTACAGAAATTTGGCGATCTAATGCACGAACAGACCAGTTTTGTGCAATGGTTTCACGCATATACCAAAGGCGTGCTTGTTCGTTTTCTACACGAATAATTTTGCAATAATGTGACCAACTCAATTCAGGAGACACTGTCTCTCGAATTGGAAATGCAAGATAAAAACGTCTCATATTACGTAAATTTGTCTGATCAAATCCCTTACCGAACATTTCTGTTAAACGTTCAGAAAGATCTTTCAGTACATATTTACCATATTCCGCACGGCTTTCGCCTTGTTGCTCATCTTCCACAATCAGACGACCAATATGCCAATAGGATTGCACCATCGCCACGTTGACCGTTTGGCGAACTTGGTTTCTTGCCTGATGAATGATTTCGGCAATTTGGCTAAATAGTGTATTGTTGGTTTGTGGCAAATTCGACATTTTGTTTCTCTATTTAGACTGTGCAATCAGTGATTGCACAATTCGGGACTCACTGCGTTCCGAATCTCTCTTACTTCTTACACCCTGGAAACCCTAAGGCTTCACGACTGGCATAATAGGCTTCTGCCACGCCTTTAGTCAGCGTGCGAATACGCAAAATATAACGCTGACGTTCTGTCACCGAAATCGCTTTGCGTGCATCAAGCATATTAAAGCTGTGTGCGGCTTTTAAAATGCGTTCGTAAGCAGGTAGTGGTAAGGGTTTTTCTAAGTCTAACAAGGCTTTGGCTTCTTTTTCGTAATGATCGAAACATTGGAATAAGAAATCGGTGTCGGCGTATTCAAAGTTATAAGTAGATTGCTCCACTTCATTTTGGTGGAACACATCGCCGTAAGTGGTTTTGCCGAGTGGACCGTCTGAATAAACTAAATCGTACACAGAGTCCACACCTTGAATATACATCGCCAAACGCTCTAAACCGTAGGTGATTTCGCCTGTGACAGGACGACATTCTAAACCGCCTACTTGTTGGAAATAGGTAAATTGGGTCACTTCCATACCATTCAACCACACTTCCCAGCCTAAGCCCCACGCCCCTAAAGTTGGGTTTTCCCAGTTATCTTCCACAAAGCGAATGTCATTTTGCGTTGGGTCAAAACCGAGCATTTTTAGGCTGTCTAAATAGAGTTCTTGAATATTATCAGGGGACGGCTTGATGACTACTTGGAATTGATAATAATGTTGCAAGCGGTTTGGGTTTTCGCCGTAACGACCGTCTGTTGGGCGGCGTGATGGTTGCACATAAGCAAATGCCATTGGCTCAGGTCCTAAGGCACGCAATGCGGTCATTGGGTGGCTTGTTCCAGCCCCCACTTCCATATCAAAGGGTTGTACAATAGTTGCCCCTTGTTTCGCCCAGTAATCTTGCAGGGCTAAAATCATCCCTTGGAATGTTTTTACGTTAAATGTTGTTGTCATAAGTTATCTCAAAAAATAATGAAAATTTGCACCGCATTATACGGGAAAATTGATGAATATAAAACGGTTATAAATCACCAAAACACACTTGTAATGCGGTAATTGCCGTTAAAGCGGCGGTTTCGGTGCGTAATACTCGCTTGCCAAGCAAAATGTCGGTAAAGCCTTGTTGTTTTGTCTGCTGAATTTCTTGTGGCGACAAACCGCCCTCCGAGCCAATCAACAACCGCACACCAGCCGCAGGAATTTGCGGCAAAGTTTTAATGGAATAATTGGCTCTTGGGTGCAAATTGAGCTTTAACGTGCCATCTTGCTCCGCACACCAATCTTGCAACTTCATCATCGGACGAATTTCAGGCACCACATTTCGCCCACATTGTTCACAAGCCGCAATAGCAATTTTCTGCCACTGCTGAATTTTTTTCTCCATTCGTTCCGCATCTAATTTCACACCACAACGTTCTGACCAAAGTGGCGTGATCACATTCACGCCCAATTCCACGGATTTTTGAATAGTAAATTCCATTCGTTCGCCCCGAGAAATCACTTGTCCTAAATGGATTTTTAACGGGCTTTCTCGGTTATCAAGTTGACGATCTAAAATTTCGACACTGACCGTTTTTTTACTGCTTTCGGTAATTTGAGCAGGATAAATATAATTTGAGCCATCAAACAGCTCTAATTTTTCGCCAACCTGCATACGCAATACTCGCCCAACGTGATTGGCGGCATCTTCGCTGAGTTGGCATTGGGATTGATTTTCTAAGGATTCAGGGTGGTAGATTCTGGGTATTCTCATTGTTGTGCTTATCCATTAACAAAGTGTGGTTGTGATAAAGCGTTATAATAAAATAAAGTGTGGTGAAAAAAAATGATGTTTTTTTCAATATTACTTTAGCAATGAAACAAGCCCTAGCTTAAACAACAAATTTCTTTTAAACTATCTCAAAATTCCAAAAAGAAAAGGAACGTTCAATATGTTTAGTCTATTTAAAATCCGTGGCTTTTTACCCTATTTAGCCATTATGTTTATTAATGCTAGTGTGGATTTGGCACATAAAATTACCATTCAAAATGTGCTGTTAAAAACCTTTGAGGGCGACACCCAAACTATTTTAACCGCATTAATTAACACCATGATTTTGTTACCCTTTATCTTTCTTTTTTCCCCCTCCAGTTTTATCAACGAAAAATTTTCCCGTACCAATGTGATTCGTTATAGTAGCCTAGCTGCGGTAGCCATTAGTGGGTTAATTTGTGTTTGTTATTTTATCGGGCAATTTTATTGGGCATTTGGCTTTACACTGTTGTTAGCAATGCAAAGTGCAATTTATTCACCTGCTAAATACAGCATTATCAAATCCATTGTGGGAACGGAAAAATTAGGTAGTGCCAATGGGGTTATTCAAGCCTTAACTATTGTAGCGATTTTATTTAGTTCCTTTGCATTTTCATTTTATTTTGAACAATTTTATGTTGTATCTGACGATCCGAATGTAGTGTTGCAAAGTGTGTCAGCGGTGGGTGTGGCATTAGTGGTGTTAAGTGCCTTAGAAGCGGTTTTTGCTTGGAAAATTCCGTTTTATCCGCAAGATACCGATGAAAAAGCAGAAAAATTTTCTATGGCAAAATACCTGTCTTTGGGGTATTTAAAAGAAAATATTCAAACCACCAAAGCCAATAAAAATATTTGGTTAAGCATTATCGGATTAAGCCTGTTTTGGGGTGTTTCACAAGTCATTGCAGCAGCCTTTCCTGCCCATTACAAAGCTAACTTTGGTTCAGATAATGCTTTGATTATTCAAGGGATTTTAGCAGTGAGTGGGATTGGGTTAGTGCTAGGTTCTTATATTGCAGGGAAAATGTCGGATTATCATATTGAACATGGTATTGTACCAGTGGGGGCATTAGGACTATTCTTTGCGTTATTTGGCTTAACAGTGGCAACCAACAATAGCCTATTAATGCTTTGTTCATTTGGTTTTGGGGTCGCTGGTGGTTTATTTATTGTGCCATTAAATGCGACTATCCAATATTTCGCTCCGCAGGCTACCAGTGGACGCATTATGGCAGGTAATAATTTTGTGCAAAATATTTTTATGGTGGGCTTTTTGCTACTCAGTATTTTGCTAGTGAAATTAAGTGTTTCAACCACAGGATTATTTTTATTTACCGCTGCCGTCTGCCTATTGGGGAGCTTTTTTGCTATCCTGCAATTACCTCATTTATTTGCTCGATTATTGATGATTCCGATTGTGAAAACCAGTTATCGTTTTCATGTTGACGGGCTAAAAAATCTGCCACAAAGTGGGGGAGTATTGTTATTAGGTAATCATATCAGTTGGATTGACTGGATGATTTTACAAGCTGCAAGTCCTCGGGCGATTCGTTTCGTGATGTATCGTCCGATTTACAATAAATGGTATCTCAAATGGCTATTTAAGTTTTTCCGTGTGATTCCTATTGGTGCGGGTGCCAGCAAAGATTCTATTCTAGCGGTGCGAGAATGTTTACAAAATGGCGAAGTCGTGGCGTTATTCCCTGAGGGGCATTTAAGTTATAACGGACAAATCAACCAATTCCAAAAAGGCTTTGAACATATCCTAAAAGATCTTGAAAATGTGGTGACTATGCCATTTTATCTACGTGGACTTTGGGGTTCAAGTTTCTCTCGAGCAGATAGCTTCTATAAACAAATGACCAAACAGCGTGGAAAACGTAAAATATTGGTCGCATTTGGCAAGCCAATCCACGGCTTTATTGATGCCTCAGCGATGAAACAAAAAGTAGTAGAACTTTCATTCAGTACTTGGGAACGCTTTATTGATAGACAAAAACCATTGCAATATCAATGGATTGAAACTGCGAAACGACATTTGTTTAAAGATTGTATTGCTGACTCACAAGGCATGGAATTAAATAATTTAAAATTTATTACTGCCGTACTGTTATTCGTTAAAGCACTAAAATTAGAATTAAGCAATGAAAAACATATCGGTGTTCTTTTGCCGAGTTCATCAGCTGGAGCCATTGTCAATATGGCATTATTTGTACTTGGTAAAGTCCCCGTCAATTTAAATTACACACTCAGCCAACAAACCATGCAAAAGGCTTTAGAAAAAGCCCATATTCAAAAGGTGATTACCGCTGAGAAATTCTTGACCAAATTGCAAGATAAAGGTTTTGATTTTACTGAAATTCTTGTGGGTAAAACGATTTTTGCTGAAAATATCAGCAAGTCAGCCACAAAATCACAAAAAACATCTGCATTTTTCACCGCACTTTTTGCTCCCCTTTGGTGGATTACTGCACGTTATTTTGCTTGTAGTAAACTTGATGATACTGCCACTATTTTATTTAGCAGTGGCAGTGAGGGGACACCAAAAGGTATTGAATTAAGTCATAAAAATCTACTTACCAATATCAAACAAGTGGGCGAATTGCTTAACTTCCAGAAAAACGATGTCATCTTAAATTCTTTACCAATTTTCCATAGTTTTGGCTTAACCGTTACCACCTTAATGCCATTATGTGAAGGCATTAAAATGGTCAGTGTGCCTGATCCAACGGACGGTGCAGCCGTAGGTAAAATGTCAGCCAAGCATAATGTGAGTATTTTATTTGGTACCTCTACTTTCTTCCGTTTGTATGTGCGTAGTAAAAAACTTCACCCGTTAATGCTACAAAATGTACGAATGGTTATCGCTGGGGCTGAAAAATTAAAAGCCGATGTCAAAGAAGCCTTTAAAATGAAATTTGGTTTAGAAATTTTCGAAGGCTACGGGGCAACAGAAACTGCTCCTGTTGCTGCGGTTAATATGCCGAATATGCTCGATCCTGATACATTACATGAATTTACCTTTAGTAAGGTTGGCACGGTGGGCTTGCCGTTACCAGGGACGATTATCAAAATTGTCGATCCGAACAGCTTGCAAGAACTGCCAACAGGCGAAGATGGGCTGATTATTATTGGCGGTGGACAGGTGATGAAAGGCTATTTAGATGACCCAGAAAAAACCGCTGAAGTGATTTGTGAACTAGACGGCGTACGTTATTACCTAACGGGCGACAAAGGACATATTGATGCTCAAGGCTTTATCACCATTGTCGATCGCTACTCTCGTTTTGCTAAAATCGGTGGTGAAATGATTAGCCTTGGTGCGGTGGAGCAACAGCTCGCCAGCTTATTTGATGAACAAACCCAATATGCCGCCACGGCTATTGCCGATGAGAAAAAAGGTGAAATGGTGGTGTTATTGGTGAAATCCGATTTGTCTTTAGATGAAATCAAAAACCGCATAAAATCCGCTGAAGTTCCTCCAATTATGCAGCCGAGCGAAGTTTTATTAGTGGACGAGATCCCAATGTTAGGTACGGGGAAAGTGGATTTTAAAGGGGTGAAAAATTTAGCCGTAGCGTTACTTACTCAGTAAAAGAATTCTGTTAAAATAATCTCATGTTTTAAGTAGAGGATTTGATCATCGAAAATTGGCAACGTGGCTTTGTTTTACACCGCCGAGCGTATAGTGAAACCAGTTTGTTAGTGGATTTATTTACTGAAGAAACGGGACGGTTAACGGTGTTAGCGAAAGGGGCAAGACGGAAACAGTCAGCGTGGAAAGGTGTATTGCAACCTTTTACACCGTTGTTGTTACGCTGGACAGGTAGGGGTGAATTGAAAACCTTGACTAAAGCCGAGCCAGCGGCGATTGCCTTGCCGTTGCAACAAACGGCGTTGTTTAGTGGCTTCTATGTGAATGAACTACTTTGTCGGGTGATTGAACAGGAAACACCTAATCCCTTATTATTCCAATATTATTTGCAATGTTTAATGATGTTGGCTCAAGCCGAGAATGTTGAACCTGCGTTGCGAACCTTTGAATTTCAGCTGTTGCAAATTTTAGGTTATGGCGTAGATTTTGGACATTGTGCTGGGTCTGGCTTGCCTATTGATGCAGCGATGACCTATCAATATCGGGAAGAAAAGGGTTTTATTGCGTCCTTGATAAAAAATAACCAAACCTTTTATGGACGAGATTTATTAGCATTTCAGGCGTTGGAATTTACCGATGCAGATGTACTGAAAGCGGCGAAACGATTTACTCGAATGGCGTTGAAACCCTATCTTGGCAATAATCCTTTGAAAAGTCGGGAATTGTTTAGCCAAAATATTTTATATTTAAAATAATTTAACACAATGGCATTATTTTACACTCCAGAAAAAAAAGCGAAAAAAACACCGCACTTTGAATTGACCATTCAATCTTTGGATTATCAGGGATTGGGCGTGGGTAAAGTAAATGGTAAGACGTGGTTTGTGGAAAATGCTTTGCCAAATGAAACCGTGCAAGCGGAAATTATAGAAGAAAAACGTCAGTATGGACGGGCGGTCGCGAAGAAGATTTTACATACCAATCCACAGCGGCAAGCACCACAGTGTGCAGTGTATCAGGCTTGTGGTGGTTGTCAGAGTCAACATATTCCGCTTGAAATGCAAAGGCTGGCTAAACAACAGGCGTTGTTTTCTCGTTTAGAAAAATTGCAACCGCAGGGCATTATGTTTATGCCGATGATTGTCGGTGACGGCTGGCAATATCGTCGTCGGGTGCGGTTGAGCGTGAATGTAAATCCTAAAACTAAGCAGCTTGACATCGGCTTTCGGCAAAAAAGTTCATCGCAAATAGTGAATATTCAGCAATGTGATGTACTTGAACCAGCACTGGATAACTTATTGCCGAAACTTCTCACATTATTACGTCAATTTTCTCAACCCAAATTACTCGGGCATATTGAATTAACCTTAGCAGACAATGGCATAGCCATGTTACTACGTTATAGTAAAAACTTGAGTGAAAAAGACCGCAGTTTGCTGTTAAATTTTGCGGAACAGGAAAAATTGATGTTGTTTGTTCAAGATGATCAGCAAATTCAACAACTTTGTGGCGAGATACCTTATTATCAAATTGGCGATTTGTTGCTCCAGTTTGATATTCGGGATTTTATTCAAATTAATCGCTTATTAAACCAGCAGATGGTGGCAACGGCGTTGCATTGGTTGGCGTTGAATAAAACTGATTGCGTGCTAGATTTATTTTGTGGAATGGGTAATTTCACCTTACCGATAAGTCAGTTAGTACAAAAAGTAGTGGGTGTAGAAGGTGTCGCAGAAATGGTTGAGAAAGCTCGCAAAAATGCGGAACAAAATAGCTGTTGCAATGTCGAATTTGAGCAAGGGGATTTGGATCAGCCGTTTTTAAACCAACATTGGGCGAAAACACCATTTAATAAAATTTTGCTCGATCCGCCCCGTAGTGGTGCATCTTTTGCTATGGAAAGTATTTGCCAGTTGCAAGCGGATAAAATTTTGTATATTTCTTGTAATCCAGCAACTTTGGTACGTGATGCGGAGAATTTGTTAAATTCAGGCTATCAATTAAGCAAAGTAGCAATGATCGATATGTTCCCTCATACAGGACATTTGGAAAGTATCTCGTTGTTTGAGAAAAAATAAGGAAAAAATATGGTTGCGGTACGCGGTTCTCACTTATTAAATCCAAAGGACTTTAGTATTCAGCACTGGTGTGCAAATTTAGGTCTAGTTGAGCCAGTCGCTAATGATCTAATGCGAGCTTGGCGATATGCAAGAGAAAATGCCGATCAACTTTTCTTAAATAGCCATTGGTATTTGCGTGACGGTGTAGAAATGGTGGAAATTTTACATAGTCTAAATATGGATGGGGATACCTTACTTGCCGCAATGTTATTTCCAGTCGTGCATGCCAAAATCGTTACCCTTGAACAAGTTAAAGAAGATTTCGGGAGCAAAATCAGTAAATTAGTCAAAGGTGTGTTGGAAATGAATAATATTCGCCAACTGAACGCCAACCAGTCCAATAATAATCTACAAATCGACAATATCCGCCGTATGCTGTTGGCAATGGTGGACGATTTCCGTTGTGTGATCATCAAATTAGCGGAACGGATTACTTATTTGCGTGATGCAGATAAACGCTATTCAAAAGCGGAAAAAATTGCCGCTGCCAAAGAATGTAGCAATATTTATGCCCCCCTTGCCAATCGTTTGGGAATTGGTCAGTTAAAATGGGAGTTGGAAGATTATTGTTTCCGTAATTTGCAGTCGGAGCAATATCGGATTATTGCACATAAATTAGCTGAACGCCGTTTAGACCGCGAGCAATATATTCAAGATTTTGTCAATCAACTGTCAGGCTATTTGCACGAAGCTATCGATAGTGTAGATGTGTATGGACGACCGAAACATATTTATAGCATTTGGCGAAAAATGCAGAAGAAACACCTTGCCTTTGAGCAACTTTATGATATTCGAGCGGTGCGGATTTTAGTCCCCAATTTGCAGGATTGTTACACCGCACTTGGTATTGTACATACTCATTATCAACATTTAGCAGAACAGTTTGATGATTATATTGCCAATCCCAAACCGAACGGTTATCAGTCCATTCATACGGTGGTGTTGGGTGAGGGGGATAAGCCGATTGAAGTGCAAATTCGTACTCACCAAATGCACAATGACGCAGAGCTGGGCGTAGCAGCTCACTGGAAATATAAAGAAGGCACTACAGGTTCAATGTCTGCTTACGAAGAAAAAATTTCTTGGTTACGTAAACTGTTAGCATGGCAAGCAGATATTATGGACAGTGGCGAAATGCTAGAAGAAATGCGGACACAGGTATTTGATGATCGTGTTTATGTGTTTACACCGAAAGGCGAAGTGGTAGATTTACCAACAGGTTCTACGCCGTTAGATTTTGCTTATGCGATTCATAGTGATGTGGGACATCGTTGTATTGGTGCGAAAGTGGCTGGACGGATCGTGCCGTTTACTTACCAGTTGCAAATGGGTGATCAACTCGAAATTATCACTCAAAAAAATCCAAACCCAAGCCGAGATTGGTTAAATCCAAATTCAGGGTTTACTCATACGCAAAAGGCACGCTCAAAAATTATGGCGTGGTTTAAAAAACTCGATCGGGATAAAAATATTCCACTTGGCAAAGAAATGCTAGAAGCAGAATTGAGTCGCCTGAATCTTACCCTTAAACAAGCGGAACAATATGCCTTGCCACGTTATAACTTAAAACAAATTGATGATTTATATAATGGTTTGGGTAGTGGCGATATTAAATTGCATCAGTTGATTAATTTCTTGCAAGGTAAATTAATCAAGCCAACGGCAGAGCAGGCAGACGAAGAAATTTTACGCCATGTTAGCCAAAAGAATAGCCAAAAAAGTGCGGTTAATTCTAACCAAAAATCGGAAAAACAAGGCTATGTGGTGGTCAATGGCGTTGGTAATTTAATGCACCATATTGCTCGTTGTTGTCAACCGATTCCAGGGGATAAAATTGTCGGTTATATTACTCAAGGGCGTGGTATTTCCATTCATCGTGCGGACTGCGAACAACTCAAAAAATTACGTACGGCGAATGAAGAACGTGTGATTGAAACTACTTGGGGAAAGGAACTTTCAGGCTCATTTAATATTAATGTGCGATTGCTTGCTAGTGACCGTAGCGGTTTGTTACGTGATATTACAACTGTATTAGCCAATGATAAAATTAATGTCAGCGGCGTTTCAAGTCGTACCGACCGAAAACGTCAGGTGGCAACCATAGATCTTGAGTTGGAATTAGGTAATGTGGAGATGTTAAGCAAAGTCTTAGCTCGCCTAGCTCAACTAGATGATGTGATTGATGTGAAACGAATTTAAACAAAGAGAATAAAAATGACAGATAAAACTACGGGGTTGACCCATTTAATTAATTCTACTCGCTATTCCTTGCAGGGCTTAAAAAGTGCGGTGAAAAATGAAGCAGCTTTTCGCCACGAATTATTTTTAGGGATTTTTATTGTTCCCCTTGCTTTTTGGTTTGGCAATGGCAAATTTGAGATTGCTTTAATGCTTGGGGCGTATTTAATTGTATTGGTAACGGAGTTGCTGAACAGTGCAGTGGAGTGTGCTATTGATCGTATTGGTACTGAACGCCACGAGTTATCGGGCAGAGCTAAAGATCAAGGTTCGGCGGCAGTTTTTATGGCGATTGTCAATTTTGTGGTGGTGTGGGCATTGATGATTTTGGGCTAAAAATTAGGCGGAGAATTATCCGCCTTAATGTTGAGCTTGTTTTATTTGTTCTTTTAATGTTCCATAAAAAATGGTAGTAAGGAGAAAATAAAAAATCACCCCTGAATTATGGGCAAAAAAGGCTTGGCTCAAGCCATAAAACATCACCGAAATAATATGAATTGTGCCTAAAAGTGCGGTTAATTTTATAGCAGAATTTGATGATATGATATTTTTCCAAAAGTAACGTAAGGGTACCAAGAAGATACCTAATAAAGCCAGTAAGCCTAAAATACCGTGTTTAGCGAGATCATCAATAAATTGATTATGGGAATGGGAAAAATTCACCACAACAGGTGAAACGAGATTCTGTTCTACTTGTAATTGGCGTTTAGGAATAATATTTTCATTTCCCCAACCTAAAATAGGTTTTTCTTTCGCCATTAGCCATGCACTTTTCCACATATCAAATCTTGCCCCAATAGAGGTGTCTGCATTGTGGTTAATAAAGTATTCATTCACATCATATTTAACCATATCTATACGTTGCATAACCTTCGTTTGTGGAATAAACACCGTTGTTGCAATGACTAACATTAATCCTGTACTAATTGTTACCAGTAATTTTTTTGAAAGTTGTTGACGATAGGTCCAGAAAATTAATAGCAAAATAAATGGTACTCCAATCCAGCCCCCTCTTGCGGTCGAAAGGATACTGGCTAAAATGCCAAATAAAGCAGCGATAAAATAAAGTGCGGTGAATTTTACTTGTTTTTTGCTCGAAAAATAAATGGCAATAGCGAAGCTGAACATGCCTAATGACATGGCAATATCACCACTTTGAATATGCATTTGTTTTTCAAAAGCCATACTATAGTGAAGTATAAAACGATGAAAAATTGCTATGATACCAGCAGTAAAGGCTCCCAAAGGAATAATATGAATCAACCATTTCAATTTGGGTGGATATTGTATAAACAAAACAATCAACGGTAACACTAGTAATGCACGGCTAGGATTATCTAGTTCTCGTATCTTTCCACCATTAAATATTAATGAAAGGACGAAGACTAAGACATAAAACACAAAGCTCACGGTGATCCATTTATCTTGTGGAATAAAATCAACAGGCTGTTTTTTAACAAAATGATAAATGGCAAAAATAATTCCTGTTACGACTAACAACGCAAAGCCGATATTATGTGAGCCTTTAAATAGCAAAGTAGTTAAAAAATAAAGTCCAACCGCAGAGTTGGTTAAGGCAAGCATTTTATTTTGTTTGATAAAAGTTAATATTGTCATTTTTCCGATTTTCCCCCCGTACTTGCGTACGGGGTTAAGCATATTACGCCACGCTGTGGCTTGTCAGTTTATTAAGATGCGGAGCATCATCACCATGCCTAGCCCTGTACGCTAGTGCAGGGCATAAAAAAACCGCACCATTAAAAATAGTGCGGTGTTATTTTAGCGTATTTTAAACAATTATAATACGTTTACGCAGTTTAAATCTTCGAAAGATTTTTCTAAGCGTTTAGACATAGATTCTTCCATTTTGCGTAACCAAACACGTGGGTCGTAGTATTTTTTGTTTGGTGAATCAGGACCTTCTGGGTTGCCTAATTGACCTTGTAAATAGGCTTCATTGGCTTTGTAGAATTGCAAAATACCGTCCCAAGATGCCCATTGTGTATCGGTGTCGATGTTCATTTTGATGGCACCGTAACCGATGGCTTCACGGATTTCTTCACGGCTTGAACCTGAACCACCGTGGAATACGAAGTCGATGGATTTTGCAGGTAAGTTACGTTCTTTAGACACGAACTCTTGTGATGCACCTAAGATAGATGGTTTTAATTTTACATTACCTGGTTTGTAAACGCCGTGTACGTTACCAAACGCTGCCGCCACGGTGAAACGTGGGCTAACAGGGTTTAAGCTGTCGTAAACGAATAACACATCTTCAGGTTGGGTATATAAACGTGATTCATCAACATCGCTGTTGTCCACGCCATCTTCTTCACCACCCGTGATACCAATTTCGATCTCTAAAGTCATACCTAATTTGTTCATACGAGCAAGGTATTGTTTACAGATTTCCATATTTTCTGCAATAGGTTCTTCGGATAAATCGATCATGTGAGATGAGAATAATGGTTTGCCTGTTTCAGCAAAGTGTTTTTCACCTGCATCTAATAAACCGTCAATCCAAGGTAATAATTTTTTCGCAGCGTGGTCAGTGTGAAGAATGACTGGCACACCGTATTCTTGTGCTAAAGCGTGAACGTGTTTTGCACCAGCGATGGCACCTAGTACATCAGGGCGAGTACCTGAAGTAGGTTTAATGCCTTTACCTGCATAGAACGCTGCACCGCCGTTTGAGAATTGCACGATAACAGGGGCTTTAACACGAGCCGCTGTTTCTAATACAGCGTTTACACTGTCAGAACCTACACAGTTTACCGCTGGAATTGCGAAGTTGTGTGCTTTTGCATAAGCGAATACTTTTTGTACATCATCACCAGTGACAACACCAGGTTTTACGATATCTAATAATGCCATTTTGTTTTTTCCTTATTTAAATTTGATTGTTTTTACGGGCGGATACATCGATCCGCCCCTACGGAATGGGGTTATTAACCGTTTGCACGTTTCTCTAAAATTTCAACGGCTGGTAATACTTTGCCTTCTACAAATTCTAAGAACGCACCACCACCAGTTGAAATATAAGAAATTTTATCTTTAATGCCGAATAAATCGATCGCCGCAAGCGTATCACCGCCCCCCGCGATGGAGAATGCTCCGTTTGCAGTGGCTTCAGCGATAGCATTGGAAATCACTTCAGTCCCTTTACGGAAGTTAGGGAATTCAAACACGCCTACTGGACCGTTCCAAAGAATAGTTTTTGACGCTTTGATGATTTTCGCCAATTCTTCAGCGGTTTTGTCACCAATATCGAAAATAGATTCGTCAGCTTTTACATCATCAACTGATTTTTCAGTGGCTGGTGCAGTTTCAGAAAATTCTGTACCGACACGTACATCTACTGGTACAGGGATTTTGGTTTGTTTAGCTAAACGTTGAGCTTCAGGGATTAAATCTTCTTCGTAAAGTGATTTACCGACTGCTTTACCTTCAGCTGCGATAAAGGTATTGGCGATACCACCGCCTACGATAATTTGGTCGGCAATTTTTGAAAGGCTATCTAACACGGTTAATTTAGTGGATACTTTTGAACCACCCACAATCGCCAACATTGGGCGTTGTGGCTCTTTTAATGCTTTACCTAACGCATCAAGTTCTGCGGCTAATAATGGACCAGCACAAGCTACAGGTGCATATTCTGCTACACCATAAGTTGATGCTTGCGCACGGTGAGCAGTACCGAAAGCGTCCATTACAAATACATCACAAAGTGCGGCGTATTTTTTACCTAATTCAGGATCGTTTTTCTTCTCGCCTTTATTAACACGTACATTTTCAAGCACCACGATTTCATTTTCTTTAACATCAACGCCATTTAAATAATCGGTTACTAAACGAACAGGTACGTCTAAAACGTTGTTTAAGTAATCAACAACAGGTTGTAATGAATCTTCTGGTTGGCACGCTTCACCCTCGGTTGGGCGACCTAAGTGAGAAGTTACCATGACTTTTGCCCCTTTTTGTAAGGCTAATTTTAAGGTAGGAATGGTCGCACGAATACGAGCATCAGAAGTGACCTTACCATCTTTGACTGGCACATTTAAATCTGCACGAATGAAAAGACGTTTACCGGCTAAATCAAGGTCTGCCATTTTGATTACTGACATAATGTTTCCTCTTTTTGTTAAAAATAATAAAACTGTAAATCTTTTTTATTATAGCGAGATCTCTAGTGTATTGTAACTGCTTTAGATCAAATTATTGTCAATTATTTGCAATCTATGACTTGCCAATTTAAATCATAACAAATAAATAATTCGCTACGACTTGCTGCTAAATAGGCGTTTTTTAATTGGGTATTGTGTTGTTTTATCCAACGGAATAAATCTTTTTTGTTCATTTGTTCTGTGGGTAACACTAAACTGCGGTATAAATCTTGTTGTTTTTTGAAATATTTTTCTGCACTTTTAAAAGCACAGGCACCGTGTTTTTCCCATTCGCCTTGCAATAAATTTGGGCTAGGACTTTCTGTTAAATAATTTTGAATAATCGCATAATCCACCGCAGGTAAATCCCCTTGACAAAATCGAGGGTGATCAGTCGTACTTTGAGCGTTAGCATTTTGTGGCCATAACCCATGAATTACCCAACCATATTTTTGTTGTGTGCCACATTGCATAAGAGCAGACTGAGGTAGGTTTTTGCCATATTTTTCTTGCTGATTATTACAGAATGCAGGCGACCAAGATAATGCAAGCATATAATAATCAGTCTTAGCATTTTTATTGGGTCCGATAGGATCGTTAGACATGACAAAATCATAATCAGAATTCACCGCACTTTGTTGATTAACCTTTACATTGCTATTGTTTTGTTTTTGAGCTTGTTTTGTGGTGGTTGGTTGAGTTGGTTGGTGTTGAACATCACTTCTAAACCAGTTTATGGCAAAATAAATCAGTAAGCCGATAGCGACAATAATGAGTTGAACGAGTTGTTTCTGTTGTTTTTGTTTCATTTCTTAACCTTTAAATTTATGTTAAAATTTTATATAATCGCCCACTTTTAGTTCACTCACGAGATTATTATGGCGTTACTCATCACTGATAAATGCACAAATTGCGATATGTGTCTGCCGGAATGTCCGAATGATGCGATCTCTATTGGTGATGATATTTATGAAATTGATCCAAATCTTTGCACCGAATGTGTTGGGCATTATGACACCCCAACCTGCCAAAAAGTTTGCCCGATTACTAAATGTATTATTCTCGATCCTGACCATATAGAAAGCCAAGAAGAACTTTGGGAACGTTTTGTGTTAATTCATCATGCGGATAAGTTGTAATAATAGCCCCCGTACTTGCATACGGGGTTACGAATGTAACGCTACTCCGTAGCTACTAGATGACACAAGATGCGGAGCATCGTCACTATGCTTAACCCTGTACGCCAGTGCAGGGCTGGAAATTATCTCGCCACCCACTTCGCCAACAACACTCCAGTAGCTACTGCGACATTTAAGCCATTTTTTAATGGATTGGCTAAACTTAAATTGACCTTAGTATCCTCTTTTACCGCCCAGCCGTTGGCTAACACAAACACAACTTTATCTTGTAATTGTAGGCTATTAATGCTCTGTGCTTGTTTTTCATGGCTAATATGCACAATTTGATAACCAGCTTGGCGTAATTGCTGTAATGCAGTTTCACCGTCATGGGATTGTAAAATATGTACATATTCCAAACCGCCTTCGGCAACTCGAGCGGTATTGGCATTGAGTAACATCTCAGGTTGGCTGGTAATAATACCTTTCACGCCATAAAAGGCACAAGTACGCAAAATTCCCCCTAGATTTTGTGGATTATTCGCCACACCGTCTAACATGATTAAACAATCGGCTTTACGAGCTAAATCCACATAGCCAGTCAAGGTAAATGTACGTGGTTTTTTTACTAACATACAAATTCCGCCATGATGTTCAGAACCACTAACTAACTCTAATTCAGCTCGATCGACAACGTGATAGACTTTTTTATTGTTGGCTAAATAACTAAAAATCTCCCCGATTTTATGTGCCATTTCCACCGTTGCCCAAACTCGTACAATCGTTTCTGGTCGTTGTTCAAATAAACTCAAACAAGCATTTTCACCAAAAATCTTCATTTCTTCTGCACGATTTTTCTTGATTTTTTCAGGGGCTCTTGGAGATAACGCTCCAGTTTTTTTCTCTCTCGGTTTATCGCTTATTCCTGTTGATTTTATGACCACTTTTACCCCACCTAAGGTTGTTTCGGTGATTTGTGGTTCTAATACAGGTTGTTGATAGCTTGAGCGTTTTGTGTTATTTGAACGACGATCAGAAAAACGTTTTTCATCACTTTGTTGTTCATTTCGACGATTTTTATTAGAAAAGTGCGGTTTATTTTTAGTTAATTTTTCGTTTTTTTCTGATCTTTCTGAACGATCATTAAATGGGTGTTCTTGTTTGAATGTTGGTTTGAAACGTTTTTCATCAGAAAGTGGCGAAAAAGTAGGTTTACTGAAATTGGAAGATTTAGATTTGCTCATAATTTGGTCATTAATAAAGTAAGATTGTCGCTATTATAGCAAAAAAATGCTTTTTTCTACCCTATTCTCATATAATTATTGTAAACTAAATAAATTAAGCTGGATAGAATGAAGAAATATTATGTTTATTAATCGACTAAAAAGAGCAAAACAACATATTGCACAAATGGCTTATGTACCACAATTAGCTGATGATATTGAATTTATTTCAGGTCCGAAAGCATTTAAACAAGCCATTATTGAGTTGATCCGTCATGCTAAAACTCGCATTTATTTCACCGCACTTTACTGGCAATTTGATGAAGCTGGTGAAGAAATTCTGGCGGAGATTTATCAAGCAAAAGCGAAAAATCCAGATTTAGATGTTAAAATCTTTGTGGATTGGCATCGCGCCCAACGCAATCTTATTGGTGCGGAAAAAGGCACTACTAACGCTGATTGGTATGCTAAACAGCGAGCATTACACCACAACGAACCGATGTTTTTCGGTGTACCGATTAATAGCCGAGAAGTGTTTGGTGTGCTACATATTAAAGGTTTCGTATTTGATGATACGGTGCTTTACAGTGGAGCCAGTATTAATAATGTTTATTTGCATAATCAAGATAAATACCGCTACGATCGCTATCAAAAAATTAAAAATAAGCCATTAGCGGATAGTCTTGTGCAATTTATCCAACAGTATTTAACTGATCCGAATGTCGTATTTCCCTTAGATGATGAACAGCGTCCAAACACCAAAGAAATTAAGCATCAGATTAAATCTTTCCGTCGCCATTTAATTGCTCGGGCAAAATATCGGTTAGAAAGTGCGGTGCCATTTCATGATGATTTATTGATTTCGCCTTTATTTGGTTTAGGTGCAAGAGATAATCTGTTAAACCGTACTATTCAAGATTTATTTGTATTGGTGGAAGAAAAATTAGTGATTTGTACTCCTTATTTTAATTTTCCTCGCACGTTACAAATTAAAATCCGTGATTTATTAAATGACGGAAAACAGGTAGAAATTATTGTCGGTGACAAAACCGCTAACGATTTTTATATTCCACCGTCAGAACCTTTTAAAATGGCAGGTGGATTACCTTATTTATATGAGAAAAATCTACGTACATTTTGTAAAAAATTCGAGCATGAAATTAATAATGGGCATTTGACAGTCCGTTTATGGAAAGATCAAGATCATAGCTATCACCTAAAAGGTATTTGGGTGGATAAAAAATATGTGTTATTGACTGGTAACAACTTAAATCCACGTGCGTGGCGTTTAGATGCAGAGAATGGTTTGTTTATTTATGATCCAAAACAAGCGTTACAAGCCAAAATAGCACAAGAATTAAGTGAAATTCGTCAATATACTAAAATTATTGGGCATTATTCTGAATTAGAAACCATAGAACAATATCCTGCCCCAGTACAACGTTTATTAAAACGTTTTTCTCGGATTAAAGTGGATAGACTAATTAGGATGATTTTGTAATTTGGAACAATATGAATAAGCATTTAAAAATTGCCACAAGGCAAAGTCCTTTGGCATTATGGCAGGCAAATTATGTTAAGGATCGATTGCAAACCCTTTATCCTGATTTAACCATTGAGTTAGTTAAAATAGTGACCAAAGGTGATGTGATTTTAGATACATCATTGGCGAAAATTGGTGGAAAAGGTCTGTTTGTCAAAGAATTAGAGAATGCCTTATTAAATGGTGAGGCGGATATTGCCGTGCATTCTATGAAAGATGTCCCCATGCAATTTCCATCAGATTTAACGTTAAGCGTAATTTGCCAACGTGAAGATCCACGAGATGCCTTTGTTTCTAATCAATATGCTTGTTTAGAGGATTTACCATACGGGGCGAGAGTTGGCACATCTAGTTTACGCCGTCAGTGTCAATTAAAAAATTTGCGTCCAGATTTGCAAATTCACGCTTTACGTGGCAATGTAGGTACTAGATTAAATAAATTAGATTGTGGCTATTATGATGCAATTATTTTGGCTTCCGCTGGCTTAATTCGTTTAGGTTTGGAACAACGTATTACCGCTTTTATTGATGTAGTAACCTCTTTGCCAGCGGTGGGACAAGGTGCGGTGGGAATTGAAAGCCGTCTTAATGATCATCGAATGCAACAATTACTAGCACCCTTAGCAGATCCCGAAACCACGGCTTGCGTGCTGGCGGAACGAGCAATGAATCAGCGTTTACAAGGTGGTTGTCAGGTGCCGATTGCAGGTTTTGCGGTAATACAAAATAATGAATTGTATTTACGTGCTTTAGTCGGTGCGATGGACGGTTCACAGATTATCCGTGCAGAAGGCAAAAGTGCGGTCAAAAATGCTGAAATTTTAGGTGTACAACTTGCGGAGCAGTTATTAGCCCAAGGGGCAGATAAAATTTTAGCGGAAATTTATCAGGATTAACGATGATGGCTGTATTAATTATGCGTCCTGACCAGCAGGGTAAACAATTAGCAGATATGCTTAATAAAGCAGGTATTGCAAATATTCATTTGCCATTTTTTTCGATTTCTGCTGGGCGAGAGTTGAATGAATTGCCGAATAAAATTAATCAGTTAAAATCAGGCGATTATGTTCTTTGCGTATCTAAAAGTGCGGTGAAATTTGCCACTGAAACCTTGTTAGCTACTGGGTTTCATTGGCGGGAAGATTTGTACTATTTTGCGGTGGGACAAAGTACGGCGGAATACTTTGCCAATCATGGCGAGATTGCAGTGCATTACCCATTTAATCAAGAAAACAGTGAGGGTGTGTTAAACTTACCAGCAATGCAAAATTTAACTGATAAAAATATCCTTATTTTGCGTGGTAACGGCGGACGTGAACATTTTTCAGAACAAGCAAAATTACGTGGAGCGACAATTAATGTGGTAGAATGTTACCAACGCTTGCCAATGGAATACAATGATGAAGAGCAGATTGATTTATGGAAGAGGTCTGGTATTAACTGTGTATTAGTTACCAGTGCGGAAATTTTAAATTCGTTGGTTGATTTTGTACCCGTGAGAGAACAGGCTTGGTTAAAAAGTTGTCAATTCGTCACTATTAGTCGCCGTATTGCAAACTTAGCTGTTGCGGTGGGTTGGCAAAAAGAAAATATTATTATTTCACCTAAAGTCGATAATGCAACCTTAGTAGAAACATTAGCTAATACGTTATTAACATCTTAATTTTAGAGAGAGAGTTGGTATGAGTAACAAAAAAGAAATTCAATCTAATGCGGTTGAGAACCAAAATGTTGAGGGCATGGACGCTGGAAAAGTGAAGCAAGAATTCACTGAAACAGCAAACCAAAAAGCAAGGGTTGAACCTGAGTTAGCAACGCCTAAAGCAGAAAGTGTAACAGAAACTGTAAAAGCAGAAGTACCAACTACAGAAACTATTGTGGTGAAAAAAGGTGGTTCTGGATTAGGTTTATTAGCTTTATTAGTTGCATTAGGACTTGGTGGCGCTGGCTATTATTTTGGTCAACTTGAAGTGGACAAAATTAACCAAAAAGTCACCGCACTTGAGCAAAAAATCTCAGGTGGAGCGGAAACCTCAGTAAATGCCAGTAGCACTTTTGCAGAAATGCCAAATTTTGAACAAGAGCATGCTCAACTTGAGAAGTTACTCACTGATTTAAAAGCCAATGATCAAAAGCTAACTAGTTTGGAACAGAATTTATCTGAAAAAGAACAGGCTTATGCTAATCTACAAGCTCAAGTAAATAAAATTGCCAATAATAATGCTCAACCAAGTGAATGGTTGCTTAGTGAAGCAGATTTCTTATTGACTAATGCGTTGCGTAAGTTATTGTTAGATAACGACATCGATACTAGTATTTCTTTATTAAAAGTGGCAGACGAAGTATTAACTAAGGTAGATGAACCGCAAGTTAAATTAATTCGTGCCGCAATTAACCAAGACTTAAAGCAGTTGCTTTCAATGAATAGTGTCGATCAAAACGCCATTATGCAAAGTTTATCGCAACTTGCTAATAGTATAGATGAGTTAATGGTGGCAAATGTGAATTTTGGTGATGATCAAAATCAAGATACCCAAGTGTCAGATGATGTAAATGACTGGGAGAAAAATATCGAAAAAAGTGCGACTTCATTTTTGAACCATTTTATTCGCATCACGCCACGTTCAGAAAATACCACTCAAGCATTGCTTGCTCCAAATCAAGATATTTATTTACGTGAAAATATTCGGTTACGCCTACAAATTGCTATTTTAGCTGTACCACGTCAACAAAATGAATTATACAAGCAATCTCTTGAAACGGTTGCAGCATGGATTAGAAGTTATTTTGATACTAATTCTGAAACGACAACCGCATTCTTAAAATCTGTTGATGAATTAGCAGATCAATCTATTTATGTAGAAGTTCCAAATCAATTAAGCAGTTTGAATGCGTTAGATAAATTACTCAACAAAACACCGCAAGAGGTTAAAAAAGTTGAGATTTCAGCAGATAAAGCCCTGATGGAATCAAATCAAATGGCAGCGGAAGAAATGAAATCAGCAGAAGAAAAAAATGCTGAAGAAAAAACAACAGAAGAACCTACGAATGGTGATGAAAAACCAGCAACAACGGAACAACAATAAGGAGCAATACAATGTTTAGAATGCTATTCCTAATGCTTGTATTACTTGCAGGCTTAATTGCAGGACCTTATTTATCTGGAAAACAAGGCTATGTGTTAATTCAAACCGCAAATACCAATTATGAATTGTCACTGGTTACTTTAGTCGTCTTCTTCGTTATTGCGATGGCTATTGTCTATGTGATTGAATGGGTAGTTAGAAAATTCTTTCGTTTAAGTAACAGCACCTATGGCTGGTTTTCACGCCGTAAACGTGTAAAAGCCCAAAAACAAACTTTACAAGGTTTGATTAAAATGGACGAAGGTAACTATTCCAAAGCGGAAAAATTAATCGGTAAAAATGCTAAACATTCTGATGAACCGATCCTTAATTTTATTAAAGCCGCTGAAGCAGCTCAACAACATGGTGATGATTTCAATGCGAATAAATACTTAATGGAAGCAACCGAATTAGCGGGAACGGATAATTTAGCGGTTGAACTTGCACGTACACGTATTCTGTTATTACAAAATAAATTACCTGCGGCTCGTAGCTCAGTTGACAGCTTGTTGGTGATGGCTAACAAAAACTCAGAAGTGTTAAAATTGGCAGTTGAAATTTATAAAAAATCTAAAGCATATCAGGCACTTGATGACATTTTACCAACTATTGAAAGCAGTAATATGTATTCTTTGAAAGAATTCACCGCACTTCAACAAGATGTGGAAAATGGTTTGCTTGATGAAGTCATGAATGAAGAAGGTTCTGATGGCTTACTTGCTTGGTGGGAAGAACAACCACGTAAACGCCACAATGACAACTATGTGCGTATCGGTTTAATTCAACGTTTAATTGATTGTAACGATCATGAATCAGCTTATGATTTAACGGTTGAAACCTTGAAAAGATTGGATTCTGATAGCGAGTTTAATCCAGCATTATTAGCTCAAATTACTCGCCTACAAGTTAGTGATAGCAGTAAACTGATCAAGTTATTACAGAAACGCATGAAAGCGACAGAAGATACTTTAGGTTGTTGTACTTATCGTGCATTAGGTTATTTATATGTGCGTGATGCCGATTTTACCAAAGCTGCAGAAGCGTTTAAACAAGTCGTAGCAAATAAAGATAAGATTGAACCAAATGATATTACTATGGCAACCTACGTATTTGAACAAGTCGGTGAGCGAGATCTGGCAAAACAGTTACGTGATGAAATGTTAAAATCTGCCATGGCAATAGATATTGTTAAAACGGATAAAGAGAAAAATTCAGATACTTTATTGTTAGAGCAAGATAAAAATTAGTTTTGCTCTCATCTTTCATGTCAGTATTTTTTATAGCAGAGTATTATGTAAAACCTCGTACGTTAGTGCGAGGTTTTATTTTTTCTTTATTAATCAGTATATTAACTGTGTATATGGTGTTTCTGAATAGATTATTTTTATTATACTTTATTACTAGGATTAATTTGACAATAAGGTTGAACAATTGTTATTATAAACGATGAATAGGAGTTTTTTTATTCACTAGGGATTTAGAAGATTTAGTTGTAGGGCTAATTCTTTTAGTAAAAAAATAGTAATGCTCATAGGGATGAACGGTTTCAACGGCAGGTTAAAACTGGGCAGTGAGATATTACAGTACGTTTAGGAGGTTTATATGAACCACATTTATAAAGTTATTTGGAGCAAAGTAACACATTCTTTTGTTGTCGTTTCTGAGCTTGCCTCAAGCCAAGGAAAACCAAAATCTTCCGTTACAAATCAAAAAAATAATTTATCTTCATTCCTGCATTTTAGTTTTAAATTAAGTGCAATAGCACTATCACTATTTTCCATCACTCAAGCCGCTCAAGCAGTGATTGCTATCGGCGAAACAAATCGTCAACATGCCGTTCAAGGTACAGCAACTGCAAATGGTTTCAAAGGACATATTGCATATAACTATCATAATCCAGGAAATATGTATTATCCTGGGCAACATAATGATTATGTTTATTCAGGTAACATCGGTGCATCCTATGGTATTGCTATCGGAGCACATGCAACGACAGTAGGTAAAGATAATTATTCATCAGGACTAGCAGTTGGTGATTATGCAAGATCAACTGGTGGTTTATCAATCGCTTTAGGGGCTTTTTCTCAAGCGACTAAAATTGGTTCTACAGTAATTGGTACATCTGGTTTAGCTTCTGGGTTTAACTCATTAGCTGTCATGCGTCAAGCTGCTGCAACACAAGATTATGCCATGGCAATTGGTACCGCTTCTTGGGCAAATGGCACGGGTAGCTTGGCTGTGGGTTCATCTGCCACTGCGAAAGGTGAACAGTCAATAGCTATTGGTAGTGCATGGATGGAAGCCACCGAAAATGCTAATGGAAATCCATCCACATCGTATGTAGAAGATAATACTCGAGCAATAGGAGATCGTTCCATTGCTTTGGGTGTGAGAACAAAAGCGAAAAGTAATGATGCGATTGCTATAGGTACAAATAATAAAGCTAAAGGTGAGCGGTCAATAGTTATTGGAACAAATTCTTTCGCAAAAGGGTACGATTCTATTGTTATAGGTACAGATGCCTCATCTACCATTGATAATGCAGTTGCAATAGGGGATTTAGCTAAAGCAACAACTGATGGTGGTGTGGCTCTGGGGAGAGGTAGTTTCGCAAGTAGAGATTCTATGAATGTGAATCCATATATTCCAGCGGCAGCCAGTTCGACTCAAATTACTGCTATTAATAACACTAAACCTACTACTGGTGCTGTTAGTGTTGGTTCAGATACGGTTAGACGTCAAATTATAAATGTAGCAGCAGGTTCCGAAGATACTGATGCTGTCAACGTAGCACAATTAAAAGCTGTCGTTTCTACGGCATCAGATAATATTCATTGGAATATTCAAGATAATGGTACGCAAAAGAGCCAAGTGAAAAATGGCAGTAATGTGAATTTTGTCAATGGAACAGGAACTACAGCTAAAGTTTCTGTTGATTCAACGGGCACCACCTCAACAGTCAACTATTCAGTTAACCAATCAAATTTAAATGTTGCTCATAATGGTTCAGTAAGTGCGGTGCAAAATGGTAATTATTTTGCTACAGCAGAGCAAGTAGCTAATGCAATTAATAACTCTGAAAAAACTACCAGCGTAAATAGCACAAGCAGCACAATTTCTGTTAAATCGACTGTTTCAGGCAAAAATACTAATTACGATTTAGATCTTTCCCAAGGCACCAAAGATTCATTAGCAAAAGCTGATTCTGCTTTACAATCTTGGACTGCACAAGCAAACGGTAAGGTCGTAAAAACGGTTAATAACGCAAATTCAATCTTAAACGTTATTAACGGTACAAATATTGATGTTTCTGGTGATAACGGCAACATTAAGATTGCAACTGTAAATAACCCAACCTTTACTTCAGTACATGCAAACACATTCACTGCAGGTACAGTGACTATTACAAATAACGGTATTAATGCGGGTAATCAAAAAATTACTAACGTAGCAAATGGTACAGTAAGTTCAACTTCTACCGAAGTTGTAAATGGTTCACAATTGTATGTAACTAATAACAAAGTAGAAATTAATAGTGCGAAACTTAACAAAGGTACCAAGTATGGTGGCGATACAGGTACAGCATTTACTCGTCAATTAGGTGAACAAACTAATGTGAAAGGTGGTTTAGCAGATACATCTAAACTAAGCGACAATAACATTGGTGTAGAATCTAACGGTAGCGACACCTTAACCGTCAAATTAGCGAAAGAGTTAACTGGGTTAACCAGTGCAACATTTGGTGGTACATTGATTAGCAGTAATGGTTTAACCATTACGGGTGGTCCGAGTATAACTCAAGTAGGTATTGATGCAGGTAGTAAAAGAATTACTAACGTCAGTGCAGGTGTAAATGGTACAGATGCGGTTAACTTAGATCAGTTAAATGCCATCACTGCAGCAACAGGTTCTACTAGTTGGAAGTTGGCTGTAAATAACGGTGCAAGTCAAAATGTTGCCGCCAATGCAACCGTAAATTTGAATAATGTAGATAATAATATCAATCTTACTCAATCAGGTACTAATGTAACCTTTAATTTAGCAAATGATGTTAATGTAACTAATAGCTTAAAAGTTGGTAATAATACAGTTATTAATAATAACGGTTTATCCTTTACTAACAGCTCAGTAGCTATTACTGCTAGTGGTCTAAATAATGGCGGTAATAAGATTGTTAATGTTGCTAATGGTACTGTAAATGCAACCTCAACAGAGGTAGTGAATGGTGCGCAGTTATATGCAACTAATCAAAATGTATCTAATAACACGCAAAATATTACCAACATTAACACTGAAATTGGTAAAGGTACCAAGTATGGTGGCGATACTGGAGCAGCATTTACTCGTAAATTAGGTGAACAAACTAATGTGAAAGGTGGTTTAGCAGATACTGCTAAACTAAGCGACAATAACATTGGTGTAGTATCTAACGGTAGTGATACTTTAACCGTCAAATTAGCGAAAGAGTTAACTGGGTTAACTAGTGCGACATTTGGTGGTACATTGATTAATGGTGATGGTTTAACCATTACGGGTGGTCCGAGTGTGACTCAAACAGGTATTGATGCGGGTAGCAGAAAAATTACTAACGTTAGTGCGGGTACAAATGGTACAGATGCGGTTAACTTAGATCAGTTAAATGCTATCTCTGCAGCAGCAGGCTCTACTAGCTGGAAGTTGGCTGTAAATAACGGTGCAAGTCAAAACGTTGCCGCCAATACAACGGTGAATTTGAATAATACAGATAATAATATCAATCTGACTCAATCAGGTACTAGTGTAACCTTTAATTTAGCAGACAATGTTAATGTAACAAATAGCTTAAAAGTTGGTAATAATACAGTTATTAATAATAACGGTTTATCCTTTACTAACAGCTCAGTAGCTATTACTGCTAGTGGTCTAAATAATGGCGGTAATAAGATTGTTAATGTTACTAATGGTACTGTAAATGCAACCTCAACAGATGCAGTGAATGGTGCGCAATTGTATGCGACTAATCAAAATGTATCTAACAACACGCAAAATATTACCAACATTACCACTGAAATTGACAAAGGTACTAAGTATGGTGGCGATACAGGTGTAGCATTTACTCGTAAATTAGGTGAACAAACTAATGTGAAAGGTGGTGCAAATACATCTAACTTAAGTGACAATAACATTGGTGTGGTATCTAACGGTAGCGACACTTTATCTGTGAAATTGGCGAAAGATTTAACTGGATTAACTAGTGCCAAATTTGGTGATAATACATTGATCAATAGTAATGGTTTGATTATTACTGGTGGTCCGAGTGTGACTCAAACAGGTATTGATGCAGGTAACAAGAAAATTACCAATGTAGCGAATGGTACAAGTGGTACAGATGCAGTTAACTTAGATCAGTTAAATGCTATCTCTGCCACAGCGGGTGCTGGTTGGAAGTTAGCTGTAAATAATAGTACTACAAGTCAAAGTATTACTCCTAATACAACGGTAAATTTGAATAATGTAGATAATAATATCAATCTTACTCAATCAGGTACTAATGTAACCTTTAATTTAGCAAATGATGTTAATGTAACTAATAGCTTAAAAGTTGGTAATAATACAGTTATTAATAATAACGGTTTATCCTTTACTAACAGCTCAGTAGCTATTACTGCTAGTGGTCTAAATAATGGCGGTAATAAGATTGTTAATGTTACTAATGGTACTGTAAATGCAACCTCAACAGATGCAGTGAATGGTGCGCAATTGTATGCGACTAATCAAAATGTATCTAACAACACGCAAAATATTACCAACATTACCACTGAAATTGACAAAGGTACTAAGTATGGTGGCGATACAGGTGTAGCATTTACTCGTAAATTAGGTGAACAAACTAATGTGAAAGGTGGTGCAAATACATCTAACTTAAGTGACAATAACATTGGTGTGGTATCTAACGGTAGCGACACTTTATCTGTGAAATTGGCGAAAGATTTAACTGGATTAACTAGTGCTAAATTTGGTGATAATACATTGATCAATAGTAATGGTTTGATTATTACTGGTGGTCCGAGTGTGACTCAAACAGGTATTGATGCAGGTAACAAGAAAATTACTAACGTCAGTGCTGGCACCGATAGTACAGATGCAGTTAATGTGGCTCAGTTAAATGCGATTAGTAGTACAGTCAATGCAGGTTGGAACTTAACGGATGGCACAAACCAAACCACCGTGAAACCAAACACAACGGTAGCGTTAACCAATACAGACGGCAATATTAAAGTGGTGAATACGGATAATAACGTCACCTTTAACTTAGCCGACAACTTAAATGTCACCACCATTACCTTAAAAGGTGAGGCGGGAACCAATGGTACCATTGGCTTAGACGGTACAAACGGTACGATTGGTTTAACTGGCAAAGACGGAGCCAGTGCGAATATTACCGTGGCGAACGGCAAAAATGGTATTGACGGCACAAGTACTACTCGCATCGTGTACGATAACCAAAGTGTAGCGACCTTAAATGACGGACTCTTCTTCCGTGGCGATGATAGTAATGTCACAGTAGGCAAAAAACTAAATGAAATCGTCACCATTAGAGGTAACTTATCACAAGCAGCTAACGTAACGGATAAAAACTTACGGGTAGATGTAGTGAACAATGATGCGTTAGTGGTGAACATGGCGAAAGAGCTAACCGATTTGACTAGTGCAACCTTTGGTGGTGTTGGCAGCAATACCGTGATTAATAAAGATGGTGTCACCATTATTAATGGCGGCAATACGGTCAGCTTAACCAATAACGGTTTAGATAATGGTAACCATACTATTACCAACGTTGCAGCAGGTATCAATAGCACTGATGCGGTTAACGTAGCCCAATTAAATGTGGTGAATAACACTGTCAATGCAGGTTGGAACTTAACGGATGGCACAAACCAAACCACCGTGAAACCAAACACAACGGTAGCGTTAACTAATACAGACGGCAATATTAAAGTGGTGAATACGGATAATAACGTCACCTTTAACTTAGCCGACAACTTAAATGTCACCAGCATTACCTTAAAAGGTGAGGCGGGAACCAATGGTACCATTGGCTTAGACGGTACAAACGGTACGATTGGTTTAACTGGTAAAGATGGTGCCAGTGCGAATATTACCGTAGCTAACGGCAAAAATGGTATTGACGGCACAAGTACTACTCGCATCGTGTACGATAACCAAAGTGTAGCGACCTTAAATGACGGACTCTTCTTCCGTGGCGATGATAGCAACGTCACAGTAGGCAAAAAACTAAATGAAATCGTCACCATTAGAGGTAACTTATCACAAGCAGCTAACGTAACGGATAAAAACTTACGGGTAGATGTGGTGAACAATGATGCGTTAGTGGTGAACATGGCGAAAGAGCTAACCGATTTGACTAGTGCAACCTTTGGTGGTGTTGGCAGCAATACCGTGATTAATAAAGATGGTGTCACCATTATTAATGGCGGCAATACGGTCAGCTTAACCAATAACGGTTTAGATAATGGTAACCATACTATTACCAACGTTGCAGCAGGTATCAATAGCACTGATGCGGTTAACGTAGCCCAATTAAATGTGGTGAATAACACTGTCAATGCAGGTTGGAACTTAACGGATGGCACAAACCAAACCACCGTGAAACCAAACACAACGGTAGCGTTAACCAATACAGACGGCAATATTAAAGTGGTGAATACGGATAATAACGTCACCTTTAACTTAGCCGACAACTTAAATGTCACCACCATTACCTTAAAAGGTGAGGCGGGAACCAATGGTACCATTGGCTTAGACGGTACAAACGGTACGATTGGTTTAACTGGCAAAGACGGAGCCAGTGCGAATATTACCGTGGCGAACGGCAAAAATGGTATTGACGGCACAAGTACTACTCGCATCGTGTACGATAACCAAAGTGTAGCGACCTTAAATGACGGACTCTTCTTCCGTGGCGATGATAGTAATGTCACAGTAGGCAAAAAACTAAATGAAATCGTCACCATTAGAGGTAACTTATCACAAGCAGCTAACGTAACGGATAAAAACTTACGGGTAGATGTAGTGAACAATGATGCGTTAGTGGTGAACATGGCGAAAGAGCTAACCGATTTGACTAGTGCAACCTTTGGTGGTGTTGGCAGCAATACCGTGATTAATAAAGATGGTGTCACCATTATTAATGGCGGCAATACGGTCAGCTTAACCAATAACGGTTTAGATAATGGTAACCATACTATTACCAACGTTGCAGCAGGTATCAATAGCACTGATGCGGTTAACGTAGCCCAATTAAATGTGGTGAATAACACTGTCAATGCAGGTTGGAACTTAACGGATGGCACAAACCAAACCACCGTGAAACCAAACACAACGGTAGCGTTAACTAATACAGACGGCAATATTAAAGTGGTGAATACGGATAATAACGTCACCTTTAACTTAGCCGACAACTTAAATGTCACCAGCATTACCTTAAAAGGTGAGGCGGGAACCAATGGTACCATTGGCTTAGACGGTACAAACGGTACGATTGGTTTAACTGGTAAAGATGGTGCCAGTGCGAATATTACCGTAGCTAACGGCAAAAATGGTATTGACGGCACAAGTACTACTCGCATCGTGTACGATAACCAAAGTGTAGCGACCTTAAATGACGGACTCTTCTTCCGTGGCGATGATAGCAACGTCACAGTAGGCAAAAAACTAAATGAAATCGTCACCATTAGAGGTAACTTATCACAAGCAGCTAACGTAACGGATAAAAACTTACGGGTAGATGTGGTGAACAATGATGCGTTAGTGGTGAACATGGCGAAAGAGCTAACCGATTTGACTAGTGCAACCTTTGGTGGTGTTGGCAGCAATACCGTGATTAATAAAGATGGTGTCACCATTATTAATGGCGGCAATACGGTCAGCTTAACCAATAACGGTTTAGATAATGGTAACCATACTATTACCAACGTTGCAGCAGGTATCAATAGCACTGATGCGGTTAACGTAGCCCAATTAAATGTGGTGAATAACACTGTCAATGCAGGTTGGAACTTAACGGATGGCACAAACCAAACCACCGTGAAACCAAACACAACGGTAGCGTTAACCAATACAGACGGCAATATTAAAGTGGTGAATACGGATAATAACGTCACCTTTAACTTAGCCGACAACTTAAATGTCACCACCATTACCTTAAAAGGTGAGGCGGGAACCAATGGTACCATTGGCTTAGACGGTACAAACGGTACGATTGGTTTAACTGGTAAAGATGGAGCCAGTGCGAATATTACCGTAGCTAACGGCAAAAATGGTATTGACGGCACAAGTACTACTCGCATCGTGTACGATAACCAAAGTGTAGCGACCTTAAATGACGGACTCTTCTTCCGTGGCGATGATAGTAACGTCACAGTAGGCAAAAAACTAAATGAAATCGTCACCATTAGAGGTAACTTATCACAAGCAGCTAACGTAACGGATAAAAACTTACGGGTAGATGTAGTGAACAATGACGCCTTAGTGGTGAACATGGCGAAAGAGCTAACCGATCTCACCAGTGCAACCTTTGGTGGTGTTGGCAGCAATACCGTGATTAATAAAGATGGTGTCACCATTATTAATGGTGGTAATACGGTCAGCTTAACCAATAACGGTTTAGATAATGGTAACCATACTATTACCAACGTTGCAGCAGGCGTTAATAGTACCGATGCGGTTAACGTAGCCCAATTAAATGTGGTGAATAACACTGTCAATGCAGGTTGGAACTTAACGGATGGCACAAACCAAACTACTGTGAGACCAAATTCAACAGTTGCGTTAACTAATACAGATGGTAATATTAATATTACTAATAACAATGGAAACGTAACATTTGATTTGGCTAAAGATCTTAATTTAGGTGCTAATGGTTCGGTAACTGTTGGTAATACTACCGTTGATAATAACGGGTTAGCTGTGGGTAATACTACAGTCACCAATAATGGTTTAACTATTGCAGGTGGTCCAAGTGTTACTCAAACTGGTATTAATGCTGGTGATAAGAAAGTAACTGGAGTCGCTGCAGGTGATATTTCTGCTAACAGCACTGATGCGGTTAACGGTAGTCAGATTTATAAGATTGAACAAAATGTGACAGCTGCGAAAACAGAAGTGGAAGCAGGCGATAACATTAACGTAACTAGTGCAGCAGGTGCTAACGGTCAAACCGTTTACACAGTTGCCACTAAACGTGATGTAAACTTTGATAATGTCACCGTTGGTAATGTAAGCATTAGTAAAGATGACGGTATCAATGCGGGTGATCAAAAAATTACTCATGTTGATAAAGGTGAGCTTTCAGCAACAAGTACCGATGCAGTTAATGGTAGCCAGTTATATCAAACTAACCAAAATGTAACTAATATCACAACTGAAGTTAACAAAGGCTGGAATGTGACAACTGGTACAGTTGAGGGTTCAACAGGTACAGTTACAGGAAATACCACGACTAAAGTGGCGATGGGAGATACCGTCAGTGTGAAAGCAGGTAACAATATTGCAATTACGCAAGATGGTAAGAATATTTCCATTGCAACTTCATTGAAACCAACATTTGAGACTGTAACAACAGAAACTGTTACTGTTGGTAAAGGTAGTAATACAGCAACAATAGGTACAACAGAAGACTCCAATGGCAAAGCAATTAACATTGCGGGTTCTGACGGTTCTTCTCCTATGCGAATCACTAACGTGGCTCCTGGTGTAGGTGATACCGATGCAGTGAATGTTGGTCAACTTAAAAATGTTACCCAAAATGTAACTAAACTTGATCAACGTGTATCTAAATTAGATAAACGTGTTCGTGGTATAGGTGCAAATGCCGCAGCGGCTTCTTCCTTACCGCAGGTTTATATACCGGGTAAATCCATGGTTGCTGCCGCAGGTGGTGTGTATAGTGGAGCATCTGCTCTTGCGGTTGGTTACTCCAGAGCAAGTGATAATGGTAAAGTTATTATCAAATTGAATGGTACTGCCAATAGCGAAGGACACTACTCAGGTGGTGTGGGTGTTGGTTACCAATGGTAATTACCTAGTAACATAAATAGATAAATTAGGGGCTAAGTTCGATAGGACTTAGCCCTTTTATAACAACAAGAATTATATTTTGTCTACTAGGGCATGGTGTATAAAAAAGTGCCAACTATTTTGTCTACTATGCCATAAACCAAAAGTGCGGTGAAAAACACCGCACTTTTTTCAATTAAATCAATGATTAAAGTTTTTCCACTAACTTCACTGCATCACCAATATAATTTGCAGGCGTAAGCTGTTGTAAACGCACTTTCTCTTCTTCTGGAATATCCAGTTTTTCCACAAATTCACGCATCGCTTGTTCATCAACACGTTTGCCACGGGTTAATTCTTTTAGCTTTTCATAAGGTTTTTCAATGCCATAGCGACGCATCACGGTTTGAATGGGTTCTGCTAACACTTCCCAGTTTTGGTTAAGTTCATCACGTAAATGTTGTTCGTTCACTTCTAATTTGCTAATGCCCTTGAGCGTTGCAGCATAGGCAATTAAGCAATAACCCAAGCCGACACCGAGATTACGCAATACGGTGGAGTCGGTTAAATCACGCTGCCAGCGAGAAATTGGCAATTTTTGCCCTAAATGGCTCATCACCGCATTCGCCACCACAAGATTGCCTTCAGAATTTTCAAAATCGATCGGATTAACTTTATGTGGCATTGTGCTTGAGCCAATTTCCCCTGTAATAGTGCGTTGTTTGAAATGATTTAATGCAATATAACCCCATAAATCACGGTCAAAATCAATGATAATGGTGTTAAAACGCACCACGGCGTCAAAATACTCTGCAATGTAATCATGGGGTTCAATTTGGGTGGTGTAGGGATTCCATTGAATGCCAAGGGAAGTGACGAATTGTTCACTGAATTGATGCCAGTCAATGTCAGGATAGGCAGATAAATGGGCGTTATAGTTCCCCACCGCACCATTAATTTTGCCTAACACATCGACTTGTTTTAATTGATTAAATTGACGGCGTAAGCGATGCACCACATTCGCCATTTCTTTGCCGACAGTGGACGGGGATGCAGGCTGACCGTGGGTACGAGAAAGCAGCGGAATGTCTTTGTATTCGTTGGCTAAACGCGTAATTTCATCAATTAATTTTTGCCATTGTGGCAAAATCACTTCTTCACGAGCAGTTTTTAACATCAACGCATGGGACAGATTGTTAATATCTTCTGAGGTACAAGCAAAATGGATAAACTCGCTAATTGCCGCCAATTCAGGCAAGGCGGCGGATTTTTCTTTTAAGAAATATTCCACCGCTTTCACATCGTGATTGGTAGTACGTTCAATTTCTTTAATGCGTTCCGCATCTTGTAAACTAAAATTTGCCACAAGTTGATCGAGGTAATCGTTTGCTTGTTTTGACAAAGAAGAAACTTCCGCAATTTGTGCAGTAGATGCCAATTTTTGTAACCAACGTACTTCAACGGTTATACGGAATTTTAATAGACCAAACTCGCTAAAAATACCACGTAAAGCAGTGGTTTTATCTTGATAGCGACCATCAATCGGGGAAAGGGCAGTTAACGCATTGAGTTGCATAGCATTGAAAGACATAGAGATTTTGCTCCGTTAAATAGTTTCATATAATTGTTGTGCCATATTTAGGATCTTACGGCGAGAGAATAGCAGTTGCCATTTGCTACCACCTACTTGTTGCCAAAGCATAGCCGATCGAACGCCCGCCAACAAACAGGCTCGAATACGGTTTTGAATAGATGGTTGCTGTAAATATTCCGCATTACCGAATATTTGAATCCGTTTACCCAATGGACTGAGAATATCGGTATAGATAGTAGCAATTTTTTCTAACATGGTTTCATCAAGCAGTGAATAATATTCTAATTGAGTTGGCATATATTGAATACGATGGGCGAGCTGAGATTTCGCTTCCGCATTATCTTGCAATTTACCAGCCATTGCTACTAAGCTCAACCAATAGCGAGCGAGTTCAGGGTTTTGAGCATTTAGTTGTTCAATTAAGGTTTCTAAGCCTAATTTGATATTATCCAACGAACCACCAAAAACCGCCAATGTATCAGTTGGGTGTGTTTGTAATAAACTTTTTAAAGAAACTTCTAGGGCATAGGTATTCGCTTGCCCTCGTTGTGCAAACTGTTGCACTAATCTTGCCGACTGACAAACCCCAGCTAGGGCGAGAGTGATATCTTGATAATTTGCCATGTTTTTTGATGAAGATGAAGTTGGAAAAATTAGAACTGATCATAGCATTTTTTGAGAATGTTTTAAAGATTTAGGACGATGTACTAAAAACTAGATGATGTTTTTAATTGACAATTTATGTGAAAAGACAGATAGTTATCTTAAAATTTACGCAACCAATCTAATTAAGGAAAAACTATGCCATACACCGAACAACTGATTGAAAAATTAAAAACTTTAAAAGTCGTCCCTGTGATTGCTGTGGATGATGCCCAAGATATTTTGCCACTCGTCAAGGCCTTGTCTGACAATGGTTTACCTGTGGCTGAAATCACTTTCCGTTCCGCTGCTGCTGAAGAATCTATTCGTCTAGTGCGTCAGCATTATCCTGATGTGTTGATTTTAGCAGGCACAGTGTTGACCGCAGAACAAGTGGTCGCTGCTAAGAACGCAGGAGCAGATGCCATTGTTACTCCAGGATTTAACCCAAAAATTGTACAACTCTGTCAAGATCTAGGTTTGCCAATTACACCAGGGGTGAATAATCCAATGTCCATTGAAGCTGCATTAGAATTTGGTATCACCGCAGTAAAATTTTTTCCAGCGGAAGCCAGCGGTGGGGTGAAAATGATTAAAGCCTTACTTGGTCCTTACGGCAATTTGCAAATTATGCCAACAGGGGGAATTTCACCGACCAATATTAAAGACTATCTAGCCATTCCAAATGTGGTCGCTTGTGGTGGATCTTGGTTTGTAGAAAAAGCCTTGATCAAGCAGAAAAAGTGGGATGAGATTGGGCGGTTGACGAAGGAAGTCGTAGAGTTGGTAAAATAATAGTTTGGATTGCGGTGAAAAATATTTGTTTTTTTCACCGCGGTTTTATTGATTATTTGATCTGTGTTTCAATCACCCCACCTCCCAGACAAATTTCTCCTTGATAAAATACCGCACTTTGTCCTGGGGTGACGGCAATTTGTGGCTCGTCAAATATCACACGAATATTATCATCGTTGATGGGGATAATTTCGCAAGGAATATCGCTTTGACGATAGCGAGTTTTAACTGTGCAACGTAACGGTTGGCGGATAGGTTGGCGATCTACCCAATGTAGTTGGCTGGCGGTTAAACCTACGGAAAGCAAGGCAGAATTATCATGTCCTTGAGCCACGATTAATACATTGTTAATTAAGTCTTTTTCAACCACGTAGAAAGGGTCTTCGCTTAATCCTTGTACGCCACCAATTCCTAAACCTTTGCGTTGTCCTAAGGTGTGATACATTAACCCATCGTGATGACCGACTAACTTACCTTCCACTGTACGAATTTCACCAGGTTGAGCAGGCAAATAACGAGCTAAGAAATCTTTGAATTTGCGTTCGCCGATAAAACAAATGCCAGTAGAATCTTTTTTCTTCGCGGTGACTAAGCCGAGATCTCCCGCTATGGCTCGTACAATCGGTTTTTCAATATCACCAACAGGGAAAAGGCTTTGTCCGACTTGTTGATAGCTTAAGGTATAAAGGAAATAGCTTTGATCTTTATTGCTATCTAAACCACGTAATAATTGAGCATGCTCATCATCACCTGAACGGCGAACATAATGCCCTGTAGCGATATAATCTGCACCTAGGTCTTCTGCCGCATATTCTAAAAAGGCTTTGAATTTAATTTCTTTGTTGCACAAAATATCAGGATTTGGCGTGCGACCAGCTTTATATTCACTTAAGAAATGTTCAAATACATTGTCCCAATATTCCGCTGCAAAATTGATTTTATGTAAGTGAATACCTAGTTTATCGCAAACTGCTTGTGCATCGGCAAGATCAGCGGCAGCAGTACAGTAGTCGGTATCATCATCTTCTTCCCAGTTTTTCATAAACAAGCCTTCCACTTGGTAGCCTTGTTGTTGTAGGATAAAGGCAGATACGGAAGAATCTACGCCACCTGACATCCCCACGATGACTTTTTTGCTTTGGTTGTGGGCGAGCTGATCGGCGGTGAGGGTTGGAAAATGATGGTTGTAGGTGGTTGATTGCATAACTTCGTTCTCTTCCCCCATACTCACGTATGGGGTTAAACATGGTGACGCTACTTGTAGCTGGTCTAAAGATGCAGAGCATCATGATTTGCGTATCCCCGTATGCTAATACGGAGCAGTAATTATTTCACTTCATAAAAGGCAGGTTTAGCAAACCGTTCTAACTCTTTCGGATCTGCTTCCCCCTTGGCGACCTTGTCTTTTAGATTATCACAAGGCTCATCACAGTCACAAACTTTTTTCATACCTAACGATGAAATACCCCCACAGCTCCCTTGAATGGATTTACGTTTGACAATATAACCCAATGCCATGCCGAAAATCACTAAAATAAAAATGCCAAAGGTGACTAAAAAAACTTGCATAATATTTCCTTATTTATTTTGTTCCATGAAAAGTGCGGTGAATTTTGATGACATTTTTGTTTCAAAACCTTTCTCTGTTTTGATAATCATGTAAATGGCAATGCCTTGTTGTTCTGCAATGGCAAGGGCTTTTTCTTCACCTAATACAAATAATCCCGTGGATAAGCCATCAGCAGTCATTGCGGACGGGTGTAATACGGTAATAGAGGCTAATTTATGTTGCACAGGGTAGCCTGTTTTCGGATCGATTTCGTGATTATAGCGAACGCCATTTTGTTCAAAATAATTGCGGTAATCTCCTGATGTTGCCATGCCGAGATCTTTTAAGCCAACAATTTTTTGTACGGAACGAGAACCATCAAAATTGGGTTGTTCAATGGCAATTTGCCAATCTTTATGTTCTGCATTTTTGCCTTTGGCTCGGATTTCACCACCAATTTCTACTAAATAATTTTGCGTGCCGATTGTTTCAAGATAATCCGCCACTTGATCTACGCCATAACCTTTGGCAATGGAAGATAAATCTACATAAAGCTGAGGAATGTTTTTTTCTAAACTATATTTATCGCCATTATGATTTAATTTTAATTTATCAATCCCTACGATAGCCAAACGTTCATTGAGTTGCTGTTGGCTAGGTTGTTGGTCTAAACGTTTTTCTGGACCAAATCCCCATAAATTGACTAAAGGTCCAACCGTAACATCTAATGCTCCGTCTGTTAATTTGTTTAAACGTAAGGACTCGGCGATTACGTTGCCTAATTCAGGGGAAATTTCAATCGCTTGATTAATCTGGGTATTTTGGTTAAAGCGACTTAATTCTGAGGTTGGAATATAGGTGGACATTTGATCGTTCACCTTTTTCAAGATGACTTCAATCTGTTCATGAGCCTGTTCTGCTTTTTGGCTTATCTTGCCGTCATCAATATATTTGATGTGGTAGGTGGTTCCCATGGTTTTGCCTGTTAAGGTAATGATTTCAGGTTGTTTACCACAAGCAACAAGGAAAAGGCTTAGGGCTAGGGTGACTAAATATTTTATAGAATATCTCATTTTCTTGCTTTATTATGTTTTCAACCCTGCACTTGCGTACAGGGTTATAAAAAGTAACGATGCTCCGCATCTTTTCTATAAAGCTACGGAGTAGCGTCACCATGCTTAGCCCCATACACAAGTATGGGGATAGAGGTTAACCACCGAAATCATCTAACAAGATGTTTTCATCTTCAACGCCTAAATCTTTCAGCATTTTGATCACAGCAGCATTCATCACTGGTGGTCCACACATATAGTATTCACAATCTTCTGGTGCTTCGTGATTTTTCAAGTAGTTTTCATAAAGTACGTTGTGAATAAAGCCAGTGTAACCTGTCCAGTTATCTTCTGGTAACGCATCTGATAAGGCAATATGCCATTCAAAGTTGTCGTTTTCACGAGCCAACATATCGAAATCTTCTTCATAGAAAATTTCACGTTTTGAACGAGCACCATACCAGAATGACATTTTACGTTTACTGTGTAAGCGTTTTAATTGGTCAAAGATATGGGAACGCATTGGTGCCATACCAGCACCACCACCGATAAATACCATTTCATTATCGGTTTCTTTAGCAAAGAATTCACCAAATGGACCTGAAATCGTGACTTTATCACCTGGTTTTAATGACCAAATATAAGATGACATTTGACCTGGCGGCACGTCTGGGTTACGTGGCGGCGGTGTGGCAATACGTACGTTAAGCATAATAATGCCTTTTTCTTCTGGATAAGATGCCATAGAGTAAGCACGAATAATATGCTCATCGACTTTTGACACATAACGCCATAGGTTAAATTTATCCCAATCTTCATGATATTCTTCTGGAATATCGAAGTCTTTGTATGCCACAGTATGGGGTTCAGCTTCAATCTGAATATACCCACCTGCACGGAATGGCACTTCTTCACCTTCAGGGATTGCCAATTTAAGTTCTTTGATGAAAGTGGCTTTGTTATCGTTAGAGATAACGGTACATTCCCATTTTTTCACGCCAAAGATTTCTTCTGGTAATTCAATATCCATTGAGGATTTGACGTTTACCTGACAAGATAAGCGATAACCTTCTTTGGCTTCACGTTTGGTAATATGAGAAAGTTCGGTTGGAAGAATTTCACCACCACCAGATTTCACTTTTACCACACATTGACCGCAAGAGCCACCGCCACCGCAAGCTGATGAAACGAAAATTCCTTTGCTAGCTAATGCCCCTAATAATTTACCACCTGCTGGCAGGGTGATCGCTTTGGCAGGATCATCATTGATCGAGATGGTAATATCGCCTGAGTCCACTAATTTAGATTTGGCAAATAGAATGACCACCGCAAGCACCAATACAAGGGCGGTAAAAATGCCGATACCGAAAATAAAATTACTATCCACGATATGCTCCTTATAATTGAATGCCTGAGAATGACATAAAGCCTAACGCCATTAAGCCTACGGTGATAAAGGTAATCCCTAAACCACGTAAACCCGCTGGTACATCAGCATATTTCATTTTTTCGGTTAAGCCTGCAAGAGCCACGATAGCTAACATCCAGCCAGTACCAGCACCGATACCGTACACCACAGATTCTGGGAAGTTGTATTCACGTTGTACCATAAAGGATACACCGCCGAAAATGGCACAGTTTACCGTGATTAATGGTAAGAAGATCCCTAACGCACTGTAAAGTGTTGGGAAAAATTTATCTAATACCATTTCAAGAATTTGTACTAATGCAGCAATCACCCCGATAAAGGTGATGAAGTTTAAGAAAGTTAAATCCACCCCTTCCACTAATGCCCCATCTTTTAAGATGTGGGTAAACACTAATTGGTTGGCTGGCACGGCAATGCCCAATACTACGATAACGGCAATTCCTAAACCAAAGGCAGTTGAAACTTTCTTTGATACTGCAAGGAATGTACACATACCAAGGAAGAAAGAAAGTGCCATATTTTCAATAAATACGGACTTTACAAATAGACTTAAATAATGTTCCATTTTATTTCTCCACTTGCTCAGGTTTCCAAGTTCTTAAACCCCAAATCAGGAAACCGATAATAAAGAATGCACTTGGTGCTAATAGGAATAAACCATTGGTTTGATACCAGCCACCATCATTGATGGTTTGGAATATGGTTATCCCGAATAATTTACCTGAACCAATTAATTCACGTAAAAATGCTACAGTAACTAAGATTGCACCGTAACCTAAACCGTTACCGATACCATCTACGAAACTTTCTAATGGAGCTGATTTCATCGCAAAGGCTTCCGCACGCCCCATTACGATACAGTTGGTGATAATCAAGCCAACGAATACCGAAAGTTGTTTGGATAAATCATAGGCATAAGCACGCAAAATTTGGTCAACCAAAATTACCAATGAGGCAATGATCGCCATTTGTACGATAATACGAATGCTATTTGGAATATAGTTACGGATAAGAGAAATAAATAAACTTGAAAAAGCCGTTACTAAACTTACCGCAATCGCCATGACTACCGCAGTTTGTAATTGGGTCGTTACTGCCAATGCAGAACAGATCCCTAAGATTTGTAATGCAATCGGGTTGCTATCAGCGATAGGTGATAACAACAATTTTTTAAGATTAGAACTTGCCATTAGTTTGCCCCCATTGCTGCTTTGAATTTGGTTAAATATGGACCAAAACCATTTGGACCGAACCAGTATTTAATCGAACCATCTACACCGTTAGATGTTAAGGTTGCACCTGATAAGGCATCTACACCATGTTCCACATCAGCTGAACCACCTTTATGCACACCTAAAGCAACTTCACCTTGTTCGTTGAAGATTTTTTTATGTTCAAATTTTTTCTGCCAAAGTGGATTGGCGATTTCACCACCAAGACCAGCGGTTTCCCCCTGTTCATAGTAAGTAATCCCTTTCACGGTATTGGCATCGGTTGCCACAGAAACAAAACCATACATAACAGACCATAAGCCATTACCATACATTGGTAACACCACTTGGGTGGTTTTGCCTGCTTCATCTTTAACTAAATAAACTTCTGCATATTTAGCCCGCACTTTGATGTGTGCTTTATCGTCTGCTGGTGCAATAGCTATGCTGGTTTTTGGATCTTTCGCAGCGGCTTTGGCATCAAAATTATTAATACCCTCTACATAGTCGCCAGTAGCTAAATCCACGATTTTAGGTTCAATAGATTTTGCATAGACTTCTTGGATATTAATGTTTGGTTGTATTAAACCAGCGGCTTGTAAAATATTTTTTTGTTTATCAAGCTGTTTCTGCACATCTTGGGCTGGTTTGAGCAATACCGCAGCACCAGCCACCACAAGAGAACAGATCAAACTTAACAGTACGACAACGGTTAATGTGCCGCCTACGCTATCTTTATTAAATTTAGACATTGCGAACTCTCCGACGTTTGATATTTGCTTGAACCACTAGGTAGTCAAACAATGGAGCAAATAAGTTAGCGAATAAAATAGCCAACATCATACCTTCGGGATAAGCAGGGTTGACGACACGAATTAATACTGCCATAAAGCCGATTAACGCACCGTACCACCATTTACCTTTTTCAGTAAATGATGCTGAAACAGGGTCGGTTGCCATAAAGATCATACCGATGGCGAATCCACCTAACACTAAGTGCCAGTGCCAAGGCATTGAGAACATTGCATTGGTCGAAGAACCGATTAGATTAAAGGCTGTCGCTGTAATCACCATACCTAAGAAAGTACCAGCAATAATACGCCAAGAAGCAATACGAGCGAATAAAATAATTAACCCACCGATAATCAAGGCAAGGGTTGATACTTCACCCATTGAACCAGGGATATTGCCTAAAAACGCATCCATCCACGTGATAGGTTGACCAGTGGAAATGTGTTTTAATGCCGCTTCACCACCTTGCGCCCATTGAGAAAGAGCGGTTGCACCAGAGAAACCATCTGCCGCAGTCCAAACTGCATCACCTGAAATTTGAGCAGGGTAAGCGAAGAATAGGAATGCACGACCAGCAAGGGCAGGGTTCATAAAGTTTTTACCTACACCGCCGAATACTTCTTTCGCTACTACTAAACCGAAAGTAATCCCTAAAGCCGCTTGCCATAATGGTAAGGTTGGTGGAACAACTAAAGCAAACAGAATTGTTGTTACGAATAAACCTTCATTAACTTCGTGACCACGAACTACCGCAAAGGCAACTTCAATAGCCGAACCTAACAAGAAAACAGTTAGGTAAATTGGTAGGAAAAACACCGCACCTAATGCCATTTTACTGCCGATACCAGCATCTAAAGAAACATCTAAACCTAACCATTGAACAATCGCATAGTGCCAATCTTGAGTAGCTAACGCATCAACAGTTGTAGCAAGACTTGCAATCGCATTGATGGATTGATGACCTACGTTATACATACCGTAGAATACTGCTGGGAACAATGCTAACCACACGGTAATCATCATACGTTTTGAATCAATCGCATCACGCACGTGAGTACCGTTCTTTGTTACCGTACCTGGTGTGTAAAGCAAGGTAAACATAGCCTCAAATACAGGATAAAGTTTAGCGAATTTACCACTTGGTAGGAATGCGGGTTCCATTTTTTCAAAAAGATGTTTTAAACCCATTTTTAACCTTCCTTCTCGATTTTTTCTAATGCTTGACGCAATAACACACCGTAATCGGTTTTACCTGGACAAACATAGGTACAAAGGGCTAAATCTTCTTCATCTAACTCTAAGCAACCTAATGCTTGTGCTGAATCCGTATCACCAGCGGCTAAATCACGTAATAATAAGGTGGGTAAAATATCCAACGGCATCACACGTTCATAAGAACCAATTGGTACCATGGCACGGTCGCCACCATTAACTGCGGTGGTAAAATTGAATAATTTACGGCTAAAGTGACCTAATACGGTACGAGTAATGGAATATTTACCTGGTTGCGGCGTGATCCAACCCATAAATTCTTTTTCGTCACCTTCGGCTAACACCGACACTTGCAAGGCATAACGACCTAAATAATCATGTGGACCTTGTGCAGTTGCACCATGTAACACAGAACCTGAAATCACACGGTTATTACCACTGTTTAATTCATTTGCTGTAAGTTGCGATAGATTTGCACCTAGACAAGTACGGACTAAACGTGGTTTTTTCACTTGTGGACCCGCTAAAGAAACCACTCGATCAGTAAATAATTCACCAGTGGTAAATAATTTACCAATAGCAATTACATCTTGATAATTCAAATGCCACACATGTTTAGTGAAACTGACGGGATCGATGAAATGAATGTGTGTTCCCACTAAACCTGCTGGATGAACCCCTTTCACATCATGAACGAGGGTGGTGCTAGCACTTGGTAATGTTACATCAGCAGCTTTCACCAGATTAATTTTATTGTGTAAACGACCTAACACAGTTAAACCATTAGTAAAATCATCTGCATATTGTTCAATAATCACTGCAGGATTTGCGGCTAATGGATTGGTGTCCATGGCATTCACAAAAATAGATGATGGTACGGCATCTACCGCAGGAATTTTGCTAAATGGACGAGTACGAAATGCTGTCCATAAGCCTGAGGATTGTAAATTTTGACGTACTTGCTGTTCAGTTAATTGACGTAAGGTACATACGCCATAATTAGCAAATGTTTCTTGTTCGTTACCTTCCAGACGAATAACCACAGATTGTAATACACGCTTAGCACCACGATTAATCGCAGTTATAGTACCACTTGCAGGGGCAGTGAAAACCACGCCAGGATTCTTTTTATCTTCAAAAAGAATTTGACCTTTTTTCACCACATCTCCTTCACGTACTTTCATTGAAGGACGCATACCCACATATTCTTCGCCAAGCATAGCAACTTCGGTTACGGTATTACCGTCACGGATTACTTGTTCGGGTTTTCCTGCAATAGGAAGATCCAAGCCTTTTTTAATCGTAATCATTATTTGCACTACTTTTTCGTTAGGGTTGAAAATTAAGTCACTATTTTTAAAATAAAAATTGCTAAAATAATGACCGCACTTTGAGTGATAACGTTGGAGAGAATAAAAGATAGCCCCCCAAGAAATCATAAAAATAAAAACTCAAATTCAGTGTTGTTCATAAAAAAACAATAATAACAAAGTATTTTAACTAAAATCTGACCGTTCTTCCAGTTTAACCGTACTTTTTTATGTGTTTTTGTTAAAAAAAGGTGAAAATATTTTAATATCTACGGGGTTATAAACCTACGCCAGCACAATTTGGTGATTTAGGATAATTTCCTTGCAAGTTTTGCCATTCTATTGGTGTATAGGTATGTAAGGCTAAAGCATGAATACCATTTGCGAGATCTTGAGCAAGTAATTGATAAATCAGGCGATGACGAGCTACTTGACGAATGCTGTTAAATTTGTCGCTGACTAACACAATTTTAAAATGTGAATTTGCCCCTTTTCCTGAACTGTGCATATAGCTTTCATTTTCAATCTTCACAAAGTGCGGTTGAAATTCGGCAATTAAACGTTTTTCTAATTCTTGTTGTTTTGACATAGATGATTTCCTAACATAAAAATTTTGCATAGAAAGGCTATACATTATTGACGAAGTTTGCAAGAATATAACCATATAAATTTTGACATTAAAGGATCAATCATGAAGTTAAGTAAAACAATCTCATTGGCTACATTAGTGGCTAGTGCAATTTTATTGGTAGGCTGCTCCAACACCCCGAGCAATACATTAAGTTTCAATCCACAATCTCCAACAGCTACGACAGCATTTAATGCACAAAATCAAAAAGCGATTGTCAATGTGGTGAGTAAAGATGGACGTAGCCAACCTGAAATCTCAAGCTACACAATGAATAGTGCATTATTTAAATTGTATTCTTCTCCAGCAGTAGAAAAATTATTTCAACAAGTGATTCAACAAGATTTGAACGCAAAAGGTTTTCGTTTAGCCGATAGTGGCGTAAATACGAATGTACTAGTGACGGTAAAAGATTTTTATGCGAAAGTGGAAGAGGGTAATATTCGCCATAAAATTACCTCTAAAGTTCAGCTAGAAGTTCACGTTCAAGGGTTTAAAGGTAACTTTACTAAGAACTTTGGTGCAAGCCGTGTTGATGAAGGTGCATTGGGGGTGAATAATGATGATATTCAAAAATCCTTAGATGCAACTTTGAAAGATGTGGTTTCAGCATTATATAAAGACACTGAAATTGCAGGTGCAATTAGTCGTTATGTAAATTAATCTCGTTACTAACTCTCTAACTGCGGTGAAAAAAATTCATTTTTTTTCACCGCGGTTTTGTTCATTTCTAGTCAATCGTGGCATTCAAGCTCGTTTGCACAAAATACCGCTGATCTTCCCAACGTAACAACGTCATTCGATTGCCCCATGCACAACCTGTATCTAAGGCATAAATATTACTCGGTGTCGGTGTGTCCACAAGGCTTGCCCAATGTCCAAAAATAATATTTTCGGTTTGGAATAACGGATTATCACATTGATACCATGCCATTAATTCATCAGGTGCCTGCTCTAACGGCACTTTACAATCAAAATCCAAACGATGATCTGCATAGCAAAAACGCATACGGGTGAACACATTAATAATGTAACGTAAACGATCAATACCCGTTAATTCAGACGACCAACGATTAGGGTGGCTATCATACATTTGTTTGAGTAAATCAGCGTAGTGGTCGGATTGTAGAACTGCTTCGACTTGCTTGGCACATTGTTGAGCTGTGTTTAAATCCCAGTCAGGCGAAATACCTGCGTGAACGAGAGTAAAATTCAGTTTTTCATGGTGAATAAACAAGGGTTGATGACGTAGCCAATCCATTAATTCAGCAAAATCAGGGGCGGCAAAGATGGCATCTACTTTATCTCGAGCTTTGACTTTTTTAATACCCAGTGCGGTGGAAAGTAAATGTAAATCATGATTGCCTAATACCGTATGACCACGTTGCCCTAAAGATTTAGCAAAGCGTAAACATTCAAGGGATTTATCACCACGAGCAACCAGATCACCGGTGAAATAAAGTTCATCTTGCGTGGCATCAAATTGAGCTTGTTCTAACAAAAGTTGCAATTCATCATAGCAACCGTGTAAGTCGCCGACAATGTAAGTTGACATCTACGCTCCTAGTCATCAATATCGGAAATTTCCGTTTTATCTTCTGCAGGTGGATTATCATATAACCAGTTGGCTAATCTGGCATAATCCGCAATAGTCAAATTTTCTGCACGAGCATTTAAATCCACCCCAAGTGCGGTGAGATTTTCCGCAGAAAATAGCGTTGATAAGGCATTACGCAAGGTTTTACGGCGTTGATTAAAGGCTTGACTGGTCACACGATTTAACCAATACAGATCTTTCACTGGATTTGGCAAAATCTGATGGGGAATTAACCGTACCACTGCGGAATCCACTTTCGGTGCGGGCTTAAATGCTGTTGGTGGAACTTCTAATACAGGCATGACTTGGCAAAAATATTGTGCCATAATCGTCAGCCGTCCATAAGCCTTGCTATTGGGGGCTGCACACAAGCGTTTGACCACTTCTTTTTGTAACATAAAGTGCATGTCTTGGATTTTGTCGTGGAATTTGAATAGGTGAAACATTAACGGTGTCGAGATATTGTAGGGTAAATTACCAAATACCCGTAATTTTTGCCCTTTCTCCACCAGCCTTTCATCATCATACAATTTGCCAAAATCAAATTGCATCGCATCGGTTTCAATCACCTTTAATTTGTGATGTAAAAAAGGATGATGGCGTAAGCGTTCTGCTAGATCTCGGTCTAATTCGACTACGGTTAACTGATCTACTTGCTCACCGACAGGTTCGGTTAATGCCCCTAAGCCGGGACCAATTTCCACTAGATATTGATCTTTTTGCGGATAAATGGCGGATACAATGCCTTGAATCACATTGTCATCATGTAAAAAGTTTTGCCCGAAACGTTTTCGAGCGGTATGTCCTAAATGTCGTTTTGAATTCATACTGTATGTATTATGTAAGGTAAAAAATAAAAAGGTGGGCGATTGCCCACCTGAGAAAATGGTTTATTTAACAAGATATTGAATATCCGCCCCTTTACGCAAGGCTTTTACCCAGTCTTTGGATTCTTCTTGTAATTGCTGATTTACTAGCGTTTCATACGCTTTTTGATGGAACATATTTTCACTGGCTTTACCTTGTTTGGTATCGGTAACTTCCAAAATATGCCAACCAAATTCAGTTTTAAATGGTGCAGTAATGGCACCTCTTTTCGCATTTGCTACTTGTTTGGCAAATTCAGGTACATAATTATCAGCTGGAGCAAAACCTAAATCACCGCCACTGGCACCTGATAAATAGTCTTTTGAATAATCTTTAGCAGCACTCTCAAAGGTGGTTTTACCTGAAGCAATATCGGTACGAATTTTGTTTAACTCTGCTTTTGCTTGCTCATCATTCAATAATGGAGTTAGTTTTAACAAAATATGACGCACTCTGTAATGTGTTGTGGTTAAGGCTTGTTGATTACTACTGTTTTTCGCCTGTTCCCACATTTGATGACTCAAGGCTTCTACTTGTTCACGGCTGACATCAATATATTTACCAATAGTACGATTACGTACTTCTGACATTAAAATCTGATTAGCAATATTATTACGGAATTGTTGTAATGAAATGCCTTGGTAATCTAACGCATCTAATAATTGACCATAAGTTAAGCCATTTTGTGCCGCAATATGACGCACGATTTGATCGACTTGAGCAGGGTTCACTTTAACGCCTGATTCTTTAATGGCTTTTTGTACCAACATATCATCAATAATGTTATCTAATGCTTTAGTACGATTACTTTCAGTATTTGCTTTACCACCTAATGCTTTTCTAACTTGACTTTCTAAAATAGGTGTACCATCAATGGTCGCTACTACTTGTTCAACTGCTTGTACATTGATCGAAATCACTAATGCACTGATCGCAATTAAGAAAATTGATTTTAAAGAATGAAGTTTCATATTTATCCGTTAATAAAAGTTAATTAAATACAACCTGTTAGATTACAGGTGGCACAAAAAGTTCCGCTATCTATTGTGACAGTAAAGCCACATTGTAGCAACTATCAAATTTCATGGTACGTACTTGTATCTTTTCATTACGGCTGGTAGGTACATTTTTGCCTACATAGTCCGCTCGAATCGGTAATTCACGGTGTCCACGATCTACAAAAATCACTAATTCGACTTTAGATGCTCGCCCAAAATCTACCAAAGCGTCAAGTGCTGCCCGAATTGTCCGACCTGTAAATAATACATCATCTACTAAGATTACCGTTTTATTTTGTATATTAATATAATCAGAAGATCCTTTATATACGGGGATATGGCTTGGTTCGGCATATTCTAAATCATCACGATAAAAAGTGATATCTAAATCAAATGAGGGGATTTCTTGTTGAGTTAACTCATTAATTTTACGTTTAATAAGAGCTGCAATTTCTGCACCGCGACGTTTAATTCCCACGATAATTAATTGATCTAAATCAGCGTGCTTTTCGATAATTTCATGCGAAATACGAGAAATGGTTCGCATAAATTGGTCTTCATCAATAATGATTTTTTCCATAAAAAATCCTTGCTTTCAAGCGGGCAAATTAAATTAGCGTTACTATAGCAAAAATTCAAACAAAAATGACCGCACTTTGATGAAAAAATCTTTATAATATGAAAAAATCCACAGAGCATAATAAAATTGGAGAGAAAATGAAACAAAAAGTCGTACTTGCAACAGGTAATCAAGGCAAAGTAAAGGAAATGTCAGATGTTCTGGCGGATTTTGGTTTTGACGTGATAGCTCAAACGGATTTAGGTATTGACAGTCCCGAAGAAACGGGTTTAACGTTTGTGGAAAATGCCTTATTAAAAGCCCGTTATGCGGCTAAACTATCAGGCTTGCCAGCGATAGCGGACGATAGCGGATTAGTGGTTGCCGCATTAAATGGTGAACCAGGGTTATATTCTGCCCGTTATGCGGGAGCTGAGGGTGAAAATGCGGAAGCATTAAATCGCAAAAAATTATTACAAAAATTAGCAGATGTCCCCACCGAACAACGTCAAGCCAAATTCGTCAGTTGCATTGTGTTATTACAACACGAAACCGATCCAAGCCCGATTATTGCGGAGGGGGAATGTTGCGGGCAAATTGATTTTGTAGAAAAAGGATCAAACGGTTTTGGCTATGACAGCTTATTTTTTAGCCCAGAAAAAAATTGTACTTTTGCGGAATTAGATCCCGCAGAGAAGAAAAAAATTTCCCATCGAGCCAAAGCCTTAGCCGTATTAAAAATGAAATTACAAAAATAAGGAAAAACTATGTTAGTAACCACAACAAACTGTATTGAGGGCAAGCAAATCGTTGAATATAAAGAATTAGTATTTGGCGAAGTGGTGGCTGGAGCCAATTTTATTCGTGATTTCTTTGCGGGATTAACGGATATTTTTGGCGGACGTTCAGGCTCTTATGAACGTAAATTAACCAGTTCACGCCAAGAGGCATTAAATGAAATGATCGAAAATGCACAACGTTTAGGGGCAAATGCCGTAGTCGGTGTCGAAGTAAACTATACGTCCATCGGTTCGGGTTCAAAAAGTATGTTTATGATTACCGCTAGCGGTACTGCGGTGATTGTACGTTAATGGCTCAACTGACCTTACCGCCATTAAGTTTATACGTGCATATTCCTTGGTGTGTCCAAAAATGCCCTTATTGTGATTTTAATTCCCATGCACAAAAGAGCGAAATTCCAGAAAGGGAATATGTACAACATCTGTTAACCGATTTACAACAAGATCTTGAACGTTTGAAAGACAGCGTACAGGATCGTTGTTTACATTCCATTTTTATTGGTGGGGGAACGCCGAGCCTATTTTGTGCGGAAAGTATTCATCAATTATTACAGGGGATTGAGCAACAAATCCCCTTTTCACCGAATATTGAAATTACCTTAGAAGCCAACCCTGGCACCGCCGAGGCAGAGCGTTTTAAGGGTTATGTCAAAGCAGGCGTAACACGCATTTCAATGGGAATTCAAAGTTTTAACGATGAAAAATTACAAGCGTTAGGACGTATTCACAATGCAGACGAAGCCAAAACCGCGGTGCAATTTGCCAAAGATTCTGGGTTAAAAAGTTTTAATTTAGATTTAATGCACGGTTTGCCGAATCAGACCTTGCCACAAGCATTAGATGATTTACGCCAAGCTATTGCCTTAAATCCACCGCATTTATCTTGGTATCAGCTCACCATTGAACCCAATACCATGTTCGCCTATCGCCCACCACGTTTGCCAGATGATGACGAACTTTGGGATATTTTCGAACAAGGGCATCAATTATTAACCGAAGCAGGTTATCAACAATATGAAACCTCCGCCTATGCCAAACCGGATTTCCAATGTCAGCATAATTTAAATTACTGGCGTTTTGGCGATTATTTGGCGATTGGTTGTGGGTCGCATGGCAAAATGAGTTTTACCACAGGTGAAATCTTGCGTTACAGTAAAACCAAACACCCCAAAGGTTATATGCGTGGTGAATATTTATATGAAGAAAAAAACGTGCCTGAAATTGACCGCGGTTTTGAATTTTTTATGAATCGTTTTCGCTTGTTGGAGGCGGTGCCTAAAATAGAATTTGAGCAATTTACAGGGCTACCGCAAAGTGCGGTGCAAAAACAAATAGATTTTGCCGTTCAGCAGCATTATTTAACTGAAAATGAAAAAACATGGCAAATTACCCAACATGGTAAATTATTTCTGAATGAATTATTGGAGCTGTTTTTACCAGATTGAATAATCCTGTTAATTTTTATCAAAAACATATATAATATCAGCATATTCTCACTTAATTTATCCCTTTTTATATATGTATTCTACGCGATTTAATTTAAATTTAACAAATGGTAATAAATTATTAAATTTAATTAAATCTTTATTAACAAAAAATCATTTAACTCTCGATCCTCAAATAGAAACTTTTATATTAGTTTACAATGAACAGGATAATTTAGTCGCCTGTGGTGGATTAGCCGGCAATATCATAAAATGTGTAGCGATTGATGCAGAATATCAAGGTGAAGGATTGGCTTTAATTCTCTGTACGGAATTAGTTAATCTAGCTTATGAATTAGGGCGAACGAATTTATTTATTTATACCAAACCAGAATATGAGAAATTGTTTAAAGCCTGTGGTTTTTATTCTATTTCTCATGCCTATCCTAATGTTGTTTTATTAGAAAATAGTGCGACTCGTTTAGCAAAACAATGTCAAACTTGGTCAAATTTACGAGTATGCGGTGAAAAAATTGGTGCCATTGTAATGAATGCAAATCCTTTTACATTGGGACATCGTTATTTAATTGAAAAAGCCTTACAACAATGTGATCATTTACATTTATTTGTGGTCGGAGAAGATGCGAGTAAAATTCCTTACCGAGATCGTTTTGCTCTAGTACAACAAGGTATTGCGGATTTAAAGCATATTACTTTACATCAAGGATCAGATTACATTATTTCGCAAGCGACTTTTCCTAGCTATTTTTTAAAAGATAAAGGCATGGCAGATGAGCTTTATTTAGAATTGGATTTAAGATTATTCCGTGAAAGAATTGCTCCAGCTTTAGGTATCACTCACCGCTTTGTGGGGAATGAGCCTTTTTGTGCAGTTACAGCTGAATATAATCGACAAATGTATTATTGGTTATCGATTGCAGCCATGGATTCAAATCCGATTAAAGTAGTAGAACTTGAGCGTTTGACTTGCCATGGGCAAGCAATTTCAGCGTCACAAGTTCGTCAATTATGGCAACAACAAAACTGGGAAGCCTTAAACTCACTGGTTCCCGTCACAACACTTGATTATTTACAGCAACATAGCGTAAATAATTATCAATCCATTTAACTATAATAACGAAGAGGTAATCTATGAAGATAGTAAAACCAGCGGTAGCGGGAACACTTGAGTCTAGCGATGCAATGATTAGAGTTGAGCCAGCGACACAGCTTGATATTGAAATTAATAGCTCGGTATTTAAACAATTTGGTGAACAAATTCGTGCCACAGTTAAAGCCGTTTTAGCTGAACTTGATGTACAACAGGCATCTTTAATTATTGATGATAAAGGAGCATTGGATTGCGTATTAAAAGCTAGACTAAAAGCAGCTCTATTACGAGCAAGTGATAGCGAACCTAATTGGGAGAAATTACTATGAAATTAAGACGCAGTATGTTATTCGTACCGGGTGCAAACGCCGCTATGATCAGTAATAGCTTTATTTATCAACCAGATTCGATTATGTTTGATTTAGAAGATGCGGTGGCGTTAAAAGAAAAAGATTCCGCTCGTTTATTAGTTGCTCATGCTTTACAACATCCGCTTTATCAAGATATGGAAACCGTAGTGCGTGTTAATCCATTAGACAGTGAATTTGGTTTGGCAGATTTAAATGCTGTAGTGCGTGCTGGGGTCGATGTGGTACGTATGCCAAAAACGGATACCGCACAAGATGTGATTGCGATGGATCAAGCGATTGGTGAAATTGAGCAGGCTTGTGGACGTGAACAAGGTTCCACTAAATTATTAGCAGCGATTGAATCACCATTGGGCATTACCCAAGCGACTCAAATTGCGTTTGCATCTAAACGCTTAATTGGTATTGCATTAGGTGCTGAAGACTATGTACGTAACTTAAAAACGGAACGTTCTGCCGAGGGGATTGAATTATTATTTGCTCGCTGTTCAATTTTACAAGCTGCTCGAGCAGCAGGTATTCAAGCCTTTGATACGGTCTATTCTAATGCCAACAACGAAGAGGGTTTCCTAAAAGAAGCGGCTCATATTAAGCAACTTGGATTTGATGGAAAATCCTTAATTAACCCACGTCAAATTGAATTACTACACAATTTATTTGCACCAACACAAAAAGAATTTGAGCAAGCGGAAAAAATTATTGCAGCAGCAACAGAAGCAGAGAAACTTGGGTTAGGTGTGGTATCACTTAATGGAAAAATGATTGATGCCCCGATTATTGATCGTGCAAGACTGGTTGTCGAACGTGCGAAATCAGGGATTAGAGTGGAATAAGGGGAAGAATATGAAAACAAGAATTGAACGCTTAACACCATTTACACAACAACATACCTGTTTGGCTACTTATCAAGCTGAACCTAAAGCACAATCATTGGTTCGTACCGCAAAAGATCGCAAACTTTGTACAGATTTAGAAGATGCAATTCGCCGTTCAGGATTAAAAGATGGCATGACAATTTCTTTCCATCACGCTTTCCGTGGTGGGGACTTTGTGGTGAATATGGTTATGGCTAAAATTGCCGAAATGGGCTTTAAGAATTTAACCTTAGCATCAAGTTCATTGATTGATAGCCATTTCCCATTAATTGAACATATTAAAAATGGTGTGGTTACTAAAATTTATTCTTCTGGTTTACGGGGTAAATTGGCAGATGAAATTTCTAATGGGTTATTAGCTGAACCTGTCAATATTCATTCACACGGTGGACGTGTACATTTAGTTAAATCAGGTGAATTAAAAATTGATGTTGCCTTTTTAGGTGTACCTTGCTGTGATTCATTCGGTAATGCGAATGGATTTACTGGAAATAGTAAATGTGGTTCTTTAGGTTATGCTCAAGTGGATGCTGAATTTGCCAATAAAGTTGTTTTATTGACAGAACAATTCGCAGAATATCCACATCATCCAATCAGTATTGCACAGGATCAAGTGGACTTAATTGTGCAAGTGGATGCGGTAGGCGATCCTAAAAAGATCGGTGGCGGTGCGACTCGAATGACATCTAATCCAAGAGAGTTGTTAATTGCACGTAAAACGGCAGAAGCTATTTTTGCATCGGGTTATTTTAAAGATGGTTTTTCTTTACAAACAGGTTCTGGTGGTGCGGCATTAGCGGTAACTCGTTTCTTAGAAGATCGTATGAAACGAGATAATATTACTGCCAGCTTCGCTCTCGGTGGAATTACTGCAAGTATGGTGGCATTACACGAAGCAGGTTTAATTAAGAAATTAATTGATGTACAAAGTTTTGATAAGGATGCAGCAGAATCTTTAGCTCGTAATCCAAATCATATTGAAGTATCTGCGAATCAATATGCCAATTTTAGTTCAAAAGGGGCATCGGTTGAACGCCTTGATATTGTCGTGCTAAGTGCGTTGGAAATTGATAGACATTTTAATGTTAATGTATTAACTGGCTCAGATGGTGTTATCCGTGGTGCATCAGGTGGACACTGTGATACAGCTGCATCTGCTCAAGTAGCGATTATTGTTGCACCGTTAGTACGTGGGCGTATTCCAACCGTGGTTGATGAAGTGATTACTTGCGTTACCCCAGGTGAAAATATTGATATTTTAGTCACTGATCACGGTATTGCGGTCAATCCAAAACGGCTAGATTTAATTGAAAATTTACAAAACGCTGGGATAAAATTATTCACTATTGAACAGTTAATGGAAAAAGCCTATGCGTTAACGGGTAAACCAAAAGATATTGAATTTACCGATAAACCTGTTGCGGTCGTACGTTATCGTGATGGTTCAATTATTGATGTGGTTTATCAAGTAAAAGGTGAATAATTTAAATATGAAGACAAATTGGCAATTTTCTCCGCCAGTTTATGCTATTGAGGGTGAAATAGTTGCTCTGGAAACCTTGTTAACCGCTCGTGAGCAACGTTTTATGCAGCAACAGCAGTTACTCGCTCAATATCAGCAGCCAGTTTTATCAGTAACCTTATTAGCAGCTGGGGCAGTAAAACGTAACGAATTACTGGATAAGATTTTTGCCATTTGTTTGAAATATTTAAATGCTTGTTTCGTGCAACAAGGCTGGCATATTTGTGAGCAAATAATCCAGTCTTTGCCTACAGGGCATCAGGCTTTGTTTGTTTTACCTGTGGAAGCACTGACACTTAAACGAGTGATGATTGAGATTGAGCAATCTTTGCCTTTAGCTCGGTTATGGGATTTAGATGTCATCGATCTAAATGGACAACCTATTTCTCGTCAAACCCTTGGGTTTCCTGTCCGTACTTGCTTAATTTGTAATGAAGAAGCCAAAGTATGTACTCGTCATAGAACCCATTCAATAACAGAAATTTATGCAGAAATGCAAGACCTGTTAAATCAGTTTGAATTAACGCAATTATTAGCCAATCAAGCAGATGATGCGTTACGCCGAGAAATTGCGTTAACCCCCAAACCAGGTTTAGTCGATCGTGCGAATAATGGTTCACACCATGATATGGATTTTACGACCTTTGAAAAAAGTTGTTCAGCACTTTTGCCTTTTTGGCAATACTTTGTGCAAACAGGCATAAATGGAAAACAGGAAGATTTTGCTGGGTTATTCCGTCAACTAAGAAGTGTTGGTGTACAAGCTGAGAAAGCCATGTTTTCTGCGACCAACGGAATCAATACACATAAAGGGGCGATTTTTGCCTTTGGTTTGGTATTAGGTGCATTTGGTTGGCTATGGGGAAAGCATCAGGTTATTTCAGTGGAAAGTTTATGTGATACGGTGGCACATTTAACACAAGGGATTAGTCGTGAATTACAAGCCACAGCACTGGCACACCCGAGAACAGCGGGTGAACAATTATTTGCTCAATATGGTTTGACAGGGGCAAGAGGTGAAGCTGAAAGTGGTTTTGCTTTAGTGCGTCATTATGCGTTAGCTATTTTTAAGCAGTATGCAAATTGTGATCAGGAACATCAGCACTATTTAATTTTATTAAATTTGATGGCTCATAATAATGACACCAATGTCGTTCATCGTGGTGGCTTAGCAGGATTACAATTTGTACAACAACAAGCAAAGCAGTTGTTATCAAATCCATGCCATAGAGATAAACAATGGCTAAAAATACAGCTAGACAGATTTGACCAAGATTGTATTAAGCGTCATTTAAGCTGTGGCGGTAGTGCAGATTTACTGGCACTCACCATTTTCTTTTCTTTCTTATTGAGAGGTTAAAATGGCTTTATCAGTGTCATTAGCCCAATAATAAATATTAAATAAATGGTCATCTTGAGAAGATATGACCATTTATTTTTAGTTTTTCCAAGTTACATGAATTATTTTATGCGATGACTTGAAATAATTTTATGCTACACAACTTGTCTATCATGCTTTTTAGTATTAAAGTGTAGCAATCGTTTTACAAAAGACTAAGGATTAAAAATGGATCAACTCGAAATGAAAAAACAGGCAGCTAAAGCCGCCTTACAATTTGTTAAACCTGATATGATCGTGGGAGTTGGTAGTGGTTCCACGGTGAATTGTTTTATTGATGTACTTGGCAGCATGGCAGACCAAATTAAAGGTGCAGTGGCGGCATCAAAAGCATCAGAAGAATTATTACGTAAGCAAGGCATTGAAGTTTTCAGTGCGAATGATGTATCGAGCTTAGATATTTATGTGGACGGTGCTGATGAAATTAATCCACAAAAAATGATGATTAAAGGCGGTGGTGCGGCGTTAACTCGTGAAAAAATAGTGGCATCATTGGCGAAGAATTTTATTTGTATTGTAGATAGTTCAAAACAAGTCGATGTGTTAGGTTCAACCTTTCCTTTGCCTGTCGAAGTGATTCCGATGGCACGTTCTCAAGTGGCACGTAAATTGGTCGCTTTAGGTGGCTCTCCAGAATGGCGTGAAAATGTGATTACAGATAATGGCAATGTCATTTTAGATGTACATAATTTCAAAATTCTAAATCCAGTAGAAATGGAGAAAACATTAAACAATGTGGCGGGTGTAGTGACTAACGGGATTTTTGCTTTAAATGCGGCAAATACCGTGATTATTGGTACGCCAGACGGTGCAAAAATTATTAAATAAAGCACCGCACTTTTTCTTTCATTTATTTAAAAACACAACATAACTAAAGGAACCTAAATATGACAAGCAAAGTGTCTTTAGACAAATCAAAAATTAAATTCTTGCTGTTGGAGGGTGTGCATCAAAATGCGGTAGATATTTTGCAAGCAGCAGGCTATACCAACATTGAATATCATAAAAAAGCCCTTGAGCCAGATGAATTGAAAGTAGCCATTAAAGATGCCCATTTTGTTGGCTTACGTTCCAGAACGCATTTAACCGCTGATGTGATTGCCGAAGCAAAAAAATTGATTGCTATCGGCTGTTTCTGTATTGGCACTAACCAAGTAGATTTAAATGCCGCGAAAGTGCGTGGGATTCCAGTGTTTAACGCACCATTCTCAAATACTCGTTCAGTGGCGGAATTAGTGTTAGGGGAAATTTTATTATTGATGCGTAATATTCCTACTGCAAATGCACAGGTTCACCGTGGTGAATGGAATAAAAGTGCGGTGGGTTCTCGAGAAGTTCGTGGCAAACGCTTGGGTATTGTGGGTTATGGTCATATTGGTTCGCAATTAAGTATTATTGCAGAATCCTTGGGAATGAATGTATTTTTCTATGATGTGGAAACCAAATTGCCGTTAGGAAATGCACAACAAATTTCATCACTAGAAGAATTATTAAGCACCAGTGATATTGTGTCATTGCACGTACCTGAATTGCCATCCACCAAAAACCTAATGAATGCAAAACGTATTGCTCAATTAAAACAGGATTGTATTTTCATTAATGCGGCTCGTGGTACGGTGGTGGATATTAATGCGTTAGCTCAAGCCTTGCAGCAAGGTAAAATCCGTGGTGCTGCTATTGATGTGTTCCCTGAAGAACCAGCGTCCGCAGATGAAGTGTTCGAGTCGCCATTACGTCAATTTGATAATGTGATTTTAACTCCACATATCGGTGGTTCAACTACGGAAGCACAAGAAAATATTGGGACGGAAGTAGCGAGTAAATTTGTTAAATATTCCGATAATGGTTCAACCCTTTCTTCGGTGAATTTCCCAGAAGTTTCTTTACCAGAGCATACTGGCACCAAACGCCTATTACATATTCACCATAATAAACCTGGTGTATTGAATAAGATTAACCAGATCTTTGTAGAAGAGAATATTAATATCGCCGCACAATATTTACAAACCGATCCGCAAATTGGTTATGTGGTGATTGATGTAGAAACGGAGAATACCAATGGTTTATTAACCAAACTAAAAGCCATTGATGGGACAATTCGAGCCAGAGTGTTATTCTAAAATTGATGAAAAAACGCCGTACTTTGCGTAAAAGTGCGGTGTTTTTTTATGTGTTTTTTATAATCCCAAAATCTCTTTCACAAACGGAATCGTTAATTTGCGTTGAGCTTGTAATGATGCCTTATCTAATTTTGCTACCGCAGTAAATAAGCTGTGCATATCTCTATCTAAGCGTTTGATTAAGAAGTTTGCGGTTTCTTCGGATAATTCAATACCAAGTTGATGAGCGTTTTGCTGTAAGGCTTGGATTTTTTGTGCTTCATTTAAGGAATGAAGCTGATAGATTTCACCCCAGCGTAAGCGTGATGCGAGATCGGGTAATTTTACGGGGAGTGAAGTAGGGGAACAGTCACTACTAATCAGTAAAAGTGCGGTGTTTTTTTCTTTAATTCGGTTAAATAAGTCAAAAATGGCAAGTTCCCAGTCGTGATTGCCAATAACGGCTTGTAAATCGTCTAGGCAAATCACATCTTGTTGTTCTAGGTTGTCTAAAACCGCGGTGGAAAAATAAGCATATTTACTTAAAGGAACATAAATGCTGTGGCGGTTTTCGGAAATAATGTGGTTAGCAACTGCTTTGAGTAAATGGCTTTTACCACTACCAGAGGCTCCCCAAATGTAAAAGAACGGTTGTTGTAATTGCTGGAAATTTTTGCGTAACGAGTTGAGCAACAATAGGTTATTGTCGCCATAGAAATTTTCTAAGGTTTCATCATCTAGTTGATGAATAGGGAGAGAAAGTTGTTGCACAAAAAATCCTATCAATTCCCCTCTCCCATGGGGAGAGGGATAGGGTGAGGGTTATTATTCGACTTTATTCTCTGCTTTTGGCAAAACCAAGTTTAGAATAATTGCCACGATAGCACATAAGCTGATACCTTTTACTGACAGTTCGCCTACATTAACAAACATACCGCCGATACCGAAACTCATTACCACCGAAATAATACACAGATTGCGAGCTTCTGTCACATCGACTTTAGCACGAATTAAGGTACTCATTCCCACTACTGCGATAGAACCGAATACGAGCATCATAATCCCCCCCATAACAATAGTTGGGATAGTCGAAAGGAAAGCACCAACTTTACCACAGAATGAAATTGCGATAGCCCAAACCGCCGCCCATGTCATAATGTTTGGGTTAAAGTTACGAGTTAGCATAACAGCACCAGTCACTTCTGCATACGTAGTATTTGGTGGTCCACCTAATAATGATGCTGCGGTAGTTGCCACGCCATCACCTAATAAAGTGCGGTGTAAACCAGGTTTTTTTAGGAAGTCTTTGCCAGTCACGGAGCTAATTGCCATGATTCCCCCTATGTGTTCAACAGCGGGAGCGATGGCGATCGGGAGTAAGTATAAAATGGCTTCTAGTTTAAATTCTGGTGTAGTAATTTCAGGTAAGCTGAACCAAGCTGCATCAAACACGGGTTGGAAATTAATTAAGCCTAAGCAAAGGCATAAAATATACCCCACAGCAATACCAAACATAATCGGGATAAGTTTCATGATCCCTTTAGAGAATACAGCAACACATAGTGTTGTGAGCAAAGTCACTAATGAAACTAAGATTGCCAAGTCGTATTCATAGGCTTGTACCGTCCCTTGTTTACCAACTGCCATATCAACGGCTGTTGGAGCTAATCCCATACCGATAATAATGATCACAGGACCCACAACCACAGGTGGGAAAATACGTTCTAAGATTGCTACACCACGCAATTTGACTAAGGTGCTTAAAGCTAAATAAACTAAACCAGTACAAGCCAAGCCCCCCATCGTTACAGCAATACCCCAAGTTTGTACGCCGTATTGAATGGGGGCGATAAATGCAAAGGAAGAAGCAAGGAATATAGGAACCTGTTTACCCGTGCAAAGTTGGAATAATAAAGTTCCCAACCCAGCGGTTAATAGAGCAGTATTCGCATTTAGCCCTGTGATTAATGGTACCAAAACCAAGGCACCAAAAGCGACGAATAACATTTGTAAGCCAACGAAAGCTTGTTTAGTTTTACTTTGAATTTCAGGTGTTGTCATAGTTTTTTACTTTAAAGTGCGGTGTAAAATTCACTGATTTTTACTCACAATCCCTTTAAGGATTGTTCGGGACATTGTCCCTGTGCAAATAATTATTTGCAACGTTGTAAATTCTTTCAGAATTTTTTGCACCGCGGTTACAGAAAAATGCCTTTGATGTTTATCAAAGGCATCGGGATTATTTAGTTCCGAAAATCTTATCACCAGCATCCCCCAATCCAGGGATAATATAACCATGTTCATTTAGGTGGTCATCAATGGACGCTGTGTATAATTCAATATCTGGATGAGCTTTTTCTAGTGCTTTAAGTCCTTCTGGAGCAGCCACTAGCACTAGTACTTTAATGTGGTTACAGCCTTTTTGTTTTAATAAGTCAATGGTAGCAATCATAGAACCACCTGTTGCCAACATTGGGTCAACCACAATGGCTAAACGTTCTTCTAAATCACTAGCTAATTTTTGGAAATAAGGCACAGGCTCTAACGTTTCTTCATTGCGATACATACCTACCACACTAATTCTGGCACTTGGAATATGTTCTAACACCCCATCCATCATACCTAAACCTGCACGTAAAATCGGCACCACGGTAACTTTCTTACCTTTAATTCTATCCACATTCACGGGACCGCACCAACCATCAATGGTGACATTTTCAACTTCTAAATCGGCGGTCGCTTCATAGGTCAATAAGCTACCTACTTCAGTGGCTAATTCACGAAAGTGCTTAGTGCTAATATCTGCCATACGCATTAAGCCTAATTTGTGTTTGACTAAAGGGTGTTTTACTTCGACGATTTTCATAGATAATCCTTAGTTAAAATTTGCGGGATAATTGCAATAGATAAATCTTACGAATTTTAAGAGATTTTGAATCAAATTAACAGTACAATTTTTTATTTTGTATTTCTTTTTTACGAAGAAATAGATTAGAATTAGCCATATTTTTTTGAGAAATTGTTCGGGACCATGCACCCATTGCAAGCAATGTCGAACATTCCAGTAGAATTTCTTGACCACTGTTGAGTAATTTAGGAGATCATAATGCCTTTATTGTTAGTTGATGATGACCAAGATATTCGTTCGTTATTAGCAGATTTGTTATCCTTGGAAGGATTTCATGTGGATGAAGCGGAAAACGGCAAGGTAGCTTTAGAGAAATTAGCGGAAAATAGTTATCGGCTTATTTTATTGGATATTATGATGCCTGTCATGGATGGTATTGAAACTTTAAAAGAGATTCATAGACTTTATAATACACCAGTGCTAATGCTGACTGCTCGTGGCGATGATTCGGATCGTATTCAAGGTTTAGAATTAGGTGCAGATGATTATTTAGCCAAACCTTTTAATGATCGTGAATTGATTGCTAGGATTAGGGCTATTTTGCGGCGTACGGATACCAATGTCGCTTTGAATACTCAAAATATTATTAATTTTGAGGGATTAATTTTAAATACCGCGACTAAACAAGCCAGCTATAAAGGAAAATCATTAGAATTGACCGCCACGGAATTTGGATGTTTAGAACTTATTGTGTCACAAGTGAATTTAGCAGTTAGCAGAGATGATTTAAGTCTGAAAGTATTGGGTAAACCGCTTTCTCCGTATGATCGCTCCATTGATGTTCACATGTCAAATTTACGTAAAAAGTTACCACCAAGAGAAAATAATGATTTGTGGTTCAGAACACTGCGTGGACGGGGTTATGTCATGCTCTCGGATGAATACTGTTTTAATCATAATGAACAAGATGAAAATGCTTCTCAAGATGATAAACTCGGGGGGGGTAATTGTATGATTTATAAGGAAAATTGTGATAACCGAGGCAGTAATGAGAGTTACTGTTAATTTTCTTTCGGCTAAGATTTTTATTTTATTTTGGTGTGTTTTTGGATTATTGCTATTAACTGTGTATTTTGTTCCACAATTAGATACACGTTTATATATGGATTTAACTTCTCAAGATATAAATAAATACCAACAAGATATTATTACTGCGGTGAGAACCCAGCAATTTTCTCGTCTATTAGAAATGCCAGAAAATCCTATTGAAGAAAAGTTAGATTTTCCGCGTCCAGTATTGATGGATAGCGAGAGAAATATTATCGGTGCAAGAGATAATGAAATTAACTATATCCGAGATTTTATGTACCATTCTAATGATGTGTTACATCCACAGTCTAAAGCTTTCCGTAGCCTTTTGATAGCAGGACCTTTTAGTATTCATTTGACTAACCAAGATCAACAAGTTGAGTACTTTGCTTATTTTGTTACCCATGTGGATCCACAAAAGATTATAGTCAATTATATTTTTGATCATCCATGGTTTTTAATCATGCTATTAATGTTGGTTTCTACGCCAATTTTAGTTTGGTTATCTTATAGTCTAACTCAACCTATTAAACGCTTACAACGAGCGGCAAATGCAGTGGCATTGGGGGATTTTAGGGTTAATAAAGAATTAGAGGACACAGGTGTAGTTGAACTTCGTCAAGTGGGAGCAAGTTTCAATCAGATGATACAATCTTTGGTTGATGTGATTGATACCAGACAGTATATGATGTCGGTAGTATCACACGAGTTACGTACACCATTGACACGTTTGCAATTAGCCGCAGGATTAATTCGGCGGAAGATGGGGGATAGTAAGGAATTAGAGCGGATAGAGATGGAAACTAGCCGTTTAAATCAAATGATGAATGATTTGTTGTTAATTTCTGCCGCAAAAATGGAAAGTAGCCTATATCGAAAATGTGTTTCTTTGTCACAGATTTGTGAGAATGTATTAGATGATGCTGTGTTTGAAGCCAAAGAATTGAAGATTGAGATGCGTATCAAGCAGGAAATTAAATCACCAGAAAAATATTTTCTTTATGGTAACTTAGAAAGTTTATCCAGTACACTCGAGAATTTGATTAGAAATGCCTTGAAATATACTAAGTCCATTGTAGAAGTGAGTTTTGTGTTACGAGGTGGTCAGGTATTTATTATGATTGATGATAATGGTGAGGGATTATCGGAATCCGAGTATAAACATATTTTTAAACCATTTTATCGTGTTGATGAAGAGCGTACCCAAGTGAAAAAAGGGTTAGGCTTAGGATTAACGATTGTATATAGTACAGTAAAATCACATCAAGGCGAGGTCTGGGCAGAAAAAAGTTACTTAGGTGGCTTACGTATTGTCATGAAATTGCCATTTTGGCGAGATTAATTCACTCAAAACAATCCCCACTAATTTGTGGGGATTATTAGTATTACACGGCTTGAATTTTAGTTGGTTGTTTTAGGAAATATAAAGCAATGACTGCAATCAATAACACAAACCCCACCGCAATATATAAACTTTGTTTTTGCCAACCTAAATCTAATAGAGAGCCTGCAATGGTTGGTGCTAAGATAGAACCAACACGCCCCATGCCAATCGACCAACCGACCCCAGTACTACGAATATCTGCGGTATAGATATTAGGATTTAATGTATATAATCCACTAATACAACCATTCATCAATGCCCCAACTAATACGCCGAATACCATGGCTAACCATAGAATAGAAGACGAGAAAATAAAGATGATAATCGCACAAGATGATAGAATGGTAAATAAAATCAACACATTACGAGCAGACCAGCGACTGGCTAGTAAACCATAACATAAAGATCCTATAGTGCCACCGATAGAGATCATCATGCCCACTACGATACTTGCATTTTCACTCATGCCAGCTTCTTTTAATAAGGCGGGTGTCCATGAACTGACGAAATAGAAACTGAACATAATTGCAAAAAATGCAGTCCAGATAAGCAAAGTGGAACGTAAGTATTGTGCATTGAATAATTGTGAAATAGGTAATTTTTTCACCGCACTTAGGCTAGGATCTTGCGTTGCTTTTTCTGGTAATGCCCAGTCTTTACCGAAGCCCATTTTCTGGGTAATTTTATTTAAACGTTTTTGGGCGTTGAACGGTTGTTTATTTAATAGAAAATCAATAGATTCAGGCAACCAAGCTAATAAAACCAGAAGACATAATCCAGTTAATCCAGCACCAGCTAGATAAACGGCACGCCAACCATAGACATCTTGTAACCCAACAGCAAAGAAACCGCCTAATACTGCACCAACCCCAAAGCCAGCCGCATAAACACTAATCGCAAAGCTACGCCATTTACGTGATGAATATTCGCTGGTAAGAACGTTGGTTCCAACCAGAATACCACCGACCCCAAGACCTGTAAGTAAACGCCAGCCAAATAAGGCTTCGTGGTGTTCAATAAAGGCAGAACCGAACATCCCCACCGCAGACAACGCAATGGCAATTAATAATAGTGGACGGCGACCGATTTTATCCGCCAGTGGTGCTAAAAATAACGATCCAGCCGTCATACCGATTAGCCCTGCACTCAGTAAATAGCCAAGTTGTATGCCAGTTAGGGCAAATTCTGCTTTGATAGATGATGCGGTAAAAGCAAGGGCTAATACATCAAAACCATCTAATAGGTTCATAATCGCTGCCATCACCACAATCGCCCATTGATAACCAGACATTGGGCTATGATCGATTTTTTCTCTTAAATTCATAGAGATTCCTTAGGAAAATATAAAAATAATTAAACGTTGTCTTCTGTTTTATCTTCTGGGTTAATTTCTTCCGTTTTTTCCACCGCACTTTGAATGGTTAAATTAATTTCTGCGGAAATTAAACGCATGAAAATGTCGGATAATTCTTGTAATTTAGCTAAATCTGCATTGCCATTTTCATCAAAATAACCGTTGTTTTTCAAACTATTAATAAAACCAGAGAAGACCGCTTTATCAAAGAATTCAGGGGCATTGATACCATGTAATACGGATAAACGTTGGGCGATAGATTGACTTTCTTTTTCTAAACTCGTGCGAGACATCGCGGGATCGTTACATAACAAGCTCACCGCAATTTGGTAGCGTTGCAGAATTTCACGCATACCCGCTGACCAAAGTTGTAAGCTCCGTACTTTTGGACGGTTAATACTGAGTAAAGTATCGTTAGATTTAATTAATTCTTGGCGATTGAGTTCATTAATAATACTTTCAATCTGTAGCTCTAATTCTTCTTCACTAAAATGCAAAAATAATTCTGCACGTAAGAACGGATAAATTTTCTCTACTGCATCAATCACTAAATCTTGTTGGATCGCTCCATAATGCAATACGATACTTGCCACTAAAGACGGTAACACAAATAAATGCTGGATATTATTACGATAATAGGTCATTAATACCGCTGAATTACGTTCCAAACGAACAATTTCGCCAAAGTTATCTTTTTCAGTTAATACCCCCACACGATCTAAACTTAACACATGATTTAACATTTGTTCAGGGCTTTCCGCTGGTATAATCATATCTTGCGAATACGGGGTATTTTGCAATAATTGTTGATAGCTTTGTAACTGTTCTAATAACTGTTCACGAGTTAAAGCCCGTTGACGAGAAGATAATAATGCGGTTCCCGTCAGATTCATGGCATTTACTGCCGCCGCATTATTAATATTGACCATCACCTGATTAGATACTTGATCCACCGCTTGATTAAACCAAGCAGGACGTTCTTCTTGGTTGGTTTGTTTCCAGTCTGGATAATGTTGAGTTAAATAATTATTCAATGAAATAGGCTCACCAAAATTCACATAGCCTTTACCGAGATTGCGTAATTTTTTAATCACACGCAATACCAAGCCTGCATTTTCTTTTTCTTTCGCTGCACCACGCAATTCTTTTGCGTAAGTATCTACTTCTAACACATGTTCATAGCCTACATACACGGGGACAATAGAAATTGGGCGAGTTTGCCCTTGTTGTAAGGCTTGCAAGGTCATTGACACCATGCCAGTTTTGGGGGCAAGCAAACGTCCTGTGCGTGATCGTCCTCCCTCGATAAAGAATTCCACCGCATAACCACGATGAAATAATTCAGCTAAATATTCACGGAATAGCGTTGAATATAGACGATTACCTTTGAATGTACGGCGAATAAAGAAAGCACCACCACGGCGGAATAATCCTCCCACAGGCCAGAAATTCAAGTTAATTCCAGCGGCGATATGCGGTGTTACTAAGCCTTGATGATACAACACATAGGATAATAATAAATAGTCAATATGACTACGATGGCATGGAATATACACGATTTCATGCCCTTCCAAGGCTAATTTACGGACACGATCTGCGTGCTGGACTTCAATTCCTTGATATAATTTATTCCACAACCAACGTAAAAAACGATCGGCTAAACGTAAGCCCTCATAGCTTACATTAGCGGCGATCTCATCAAGAATTTTTTCGGCTTCTTTGGTCGCTTTTTCTTTGCTTATGTTTTTAGATTTTACTTCATCATCAATGGCTTGCAAAATGGTTGGCGATTGCAATAATTTTTTAAACATAGCTTGACGATTAGGCAATCTAGGACCAGCCGCCGAAATACGTTGTTTGGCAAAGTGTATTTTGGCGACACGAGCCAATTTTTGGGCAATTTTTTCGTCCGAACCATGCTCATCGACCATATAACGCAAAGAAACAGCTTGAGAAAAACGGACAAAGGTATCACGTCCAAACCAAAGAATATTGAAAGTTTTTTGGACACAATTCAGTAAACGCAATTTGGGTAAACCGTTTTTATCTTCTTGCCCTGGGGAACGTCCCCACAACACTGATACTGGCACAAGTTGTACATTTAAATCCGCCAAAGTGCGGTGTAATTCAAGATATTTATAAAACACTTTTTCCGTTTCTTGCTTCGCACCCTTGGATTTAAAGAAACTATGCCCTTCATCTAAAAACACATAACGTGGCACTTTTTCGCCATTGATTTCATTCGGTTGTAACGGATCAGGTAAGCCCACGTGTAAACAGTTGCGTTGAAAAATCACTAAATCAGTTTGTGATGTATAAGGTAATACATAAACAAAAGGCTGATGAATATCAAGATTCAATTCAGCAATCGGGTGATGAGGAATAGGATTATTTTTCACAAAAAACGACAGTGGAATACCTAACATTTTACGGTATAATTTAGTTAATGTTGACATTGAAAGAATCCTTCATTTTTTATCAATTTTTATTAGTTTAGCATAGCCTAGGGCTATCTTTCAAAAATACTTATTGTCGAGAGAATAGAAGCGTATTAATATAATGCAACTTTTAACTGCCCTCGCTTTGGGGGCATTATTTTTGGGAGAAAAACAGATTGGAAACACGTTATTATGTTATTTTTGCTGTAACTATACTGGCGTTACAGGTACTTATTTATATTTTTAACCGAACCTTAGGTTGGCTTTATGGCGGTGTATTATCACAAAAAGGTCGCTATATTTTTGTGTTTACCAGCTATGTATTCACTAATTCAGTCGCCATTCTAACTGCCACTAGGTTATTCCCAATGTTTCGCCTATTGCCGTTTATCATGGTATTCTTGCTGTTTTCGCTTTTTGTTAGCCTTGCTCTAGTATTATTGGCATGGGTATTCAAAAATTACAGCAAAATCCACCGCACTTTGGCTTGGTTATATCCTATTGGCATGGCAGGGTTAATCGGATTAGGTGTGTATAACGCTTATACGCCACAAATAGTCCATTATCAAATCACCCTTGATAAACCGATAAGACTATTACGTATCGGCATGGCAAGCGATTTTCATTTAGGCAAATTGTTCGGTGCCAAACAGCTTGATCAATTAGCGGAGATTTTTAATCAACAAAAAGTCGATCTCATTTTGCTACCAGGTGATATTATGGACGACAATGTCGATGCCTATTTAAGTCAAAAAATGCAACCGAGTTTAGCTAAATTACAAGCCCCTTTAGGCGTTTATGCGACCTTAGGCAACCACGATTTCTTTGGCGATCAACAACGGATTGCGGAACAGATTAAACAAGCTGGCATCAAAGTATTGTGGGATCAAACAGAAACCATTAATAATGAATTTGTGATTGTTGGGCGTAATGATGATTTAGTCAAAGATCGCCCGAGTACCGCACAGTTAATTCAGTCCGTGGATACTCGTTTACCGATTTTTGTATTAGATCATCGTCCGACAGAAATTGAACAAATTTCGCAATTACCCGTGGATTTACTGGTCGCAGGTCATACTCACAACGGGCAAATTTTTCCTGCCAATTTTATTACTAAATTAATTTACCGCCTTGCTTATGGTCATGAAAAAATTGGCAACGGGCATTTTATTGTCACCTCAGGCTATGGCTTTTGGGGAGTTCCAATGCGATTGGGAACACAATCGGAAGTAGTGATTATTGATGTGAAAGGGAAAGAGTAAGCAAAGAATAACAGTAGGTGTGTGCAAACACACCTAGCTGATGCAGATTATTATTTTTTCAATACCACCATATCATCACGATGCACCGCTACTACCCCATATTCATAACCAAGAATTTGTTCAATTTGTTGCGATTTCTTACCTTGAATAAGTTGTAACGCATCACTGTTATAGCGTGGCATACCAAGGGCAATGTCTTTACCGTTTTGAGTACGGATTTTGACCACTTCACCACGGGAAAAACGTCCTTCAATGGCGACAATACCAGCAGGTAGTAAAGATTTTTGTTGAATTAACACCGCACTTTCTGCTCCGTCATCAATAATAATGCTGCCAGCAGATGGAGCAGCAAATAGCCATTGTTTACGGCTTTCTAGGTGTTCGGCTGGGATAGTGAATTTGGTACCAATAGCTTGCTCATAGGCTAAATCCACAATCACATTTTCACGATTGCCTGATACGATAATGGTTTCAATACCTGAACGCGTTGCTACATCTGCGGCGGTAATTTTAGTTGACATGCCGCCAGTCCCCAAATTTGTACCACTACCACCTGCAATAGCACGAATATGATCGTTAATTTGTGCCACAACTGGAATTAATTTTGCGTCAGGGTTTTTACGTGGATCGCTATCAAATAAACCTTGCTGATCAGTCAATAAATAAAGTTGATCGGCTTGCACTAAAATAGCCACTAATGCCGATAAATTATCATTATCGCCCACTTTTATTTCAGCGGTAGCTACCGCATCATTTTCATTAATTATCGGAATAATTTGATTATCTAACAGAGCATGCAAAGTATCTCTTGCATTGAGAAACCGCTCACGGTCTTCAATATCCGCACGGCTTAATAAAATCTGCCCAACATGAATATCATAAATAGCAAACAGCTGTTGCCAAGTTTGAATTAACTGGCTTTGTCCAACTGCCGCCAATAATTGCTTTGAAGCGATTGTCGGGGGTAATGCAGGGTGGTTTAAATAATCACGCCCAGCCGCAATGGCACCAGAGGTAACAATAACCAGCCGAAAACCTGCTTGATGAAGTTGAGCAAGTTGACGTACAATTTCAATCATGTGTGGACGATTTAATTTTGGCGAACCTTGTGTTAAAGTACTGGTGCCAAATTTTACAACAATAGTTTTTTGATTCATTATAGTAACTCTTAAAAAAATGATGTGCTAAATTAGCATTAAAATCTGTAAAAATCACGTAATTTTGACCGCACTTTATTGATTTAACACAATTCTTTTTACTGGCAAGAAAGCATATAATAAGACAATTCAATATTTATGGAAATTCACTATGGTAGAAAAACAACAACTTGAAGAACATCAGCGAGAGATAACACGGCTTTGTATTTTGGTGGCACAATTATTGTTACAACATGGTGCAGAAAGCACGGTGGTTTCACAAAGTGCCATTCGGTTAGGTAAGGCACTAGGTGCGACAACCGTAGAATGTGCTTTAACACCTAATGCAATTATTTTAACTACGGTATTAAATGAACATTGTATTACCACCACCAGACAAAATGTAGATAAAGGCATTAATATGCAAGTGGTAACGGCGGTGCAACGTATTGTGATTGCAGCGGAGCATCATATTTATGATATTCACTTGGTACGAGATAAGTTAGAACAGATTAAACCGTTAAAATACAACCGTTGGCTTGTGGTGTTTATGATAGGGTTATCCTGTGCTTGTTTTTCCCATCTTTCTGGTGGTAATCATGTTATCTTTGGGATTACCTTTGTAGCCTCTGCGATTGCTATGTTTGTGCGTCAAGAGTTAGCTAAACGACATTTTAATCCGCTTATTGTGTTTAGCGTAACTGCTTTTGTCGCCTCATTAATTGCAGGATTAGCATTAAAATACAATTTAGGCAATAATCCACAGATTGCCCTTGCTTCTAGCGTGTTATTATTAGTCCCTGGTTTTCCATTAGTTAATTCATTAGCTGATATTCTCAAAGGACATATAGGTATGGGCTGGGCAAGATGGACTTTGGCGACAGTATTAACTTTCGGGGCTTGTATGGGTATCGTACTCGCTTTAAATCTATTACACATCACACATTGGGGAAACTAAAATGGATTTAATTTTGTTATTACTTGATGATATGTTTTTTGCCGCCATACCCGCAGTGGGTTTTGCCTTGATTTTTAATGTGCCACCTAAGGCATTGATTTATTGTGGCGTGTTAGGTGCATTGGGACACAGTTTCCGTACGTTATTATTGCATTTTGATGTATCTTTAGTGCTTGCCACAATGTTAGCTTCTGCATTAATTGGTTTTGCTGGGGTGCATATTTCGCAACGTTATTTAGCTCACCCTAAAGTATTTACTGTGGCGGCGATTATTCCTATGATTCCGGGAATTTATGCTTATAAAGCGATGATTGCGATTGTGCAAATCAACTATCAGGGTTATACCCCAGAATTGTATGAACACATGATTAACGATTTTATTAAAACAGGATTTTTGCTCGGAGCTTTAGTATTTGGCTTGGCGTTACCGAGATTAATGTTTTATCGAAATACGCCAGTGGTTTGATTTTCGCTTAAAAGTGCGGTGTTTTTATTGATAATTTCTGTTGAAATTGTTTTGGAATTTTCACCGCACTTTTTGCTTACTCAATCATTTCCTTATAGTGTCGCCGACAAACGGAGAGATATTTATCATTTCCGCCAATTTCAATTTGTTTTCCGTCTTTTACGACTTCACCTTGTTCATTTAAACGCAACACAAAATTTGCTTTGCGACCGCAATAGCAAATGGTTTTCAGTTCTTCTAATTGATCCGCCCACGCTAATAAATATTGGCTACCCTCAAATAAATTCGCCTGAAAATCCGTGCGTAAGCCGTAACATAACACGGGAATATTCAATTTATCCACCACATCACTTAATTGACGAACCTGTGCTTGGCTGAGAAATTGAGCTTCATCGACTAAAATACAGTGTAATTTTTCATGCTCTAAATGTTGCTTGATTTCTTGCCATAGATTACTGTTTTTATTAAATAATTTAGCCGCCTGACTGATGCCAATACGGGAGGTTATTCGCCCTACCCCAAAACGATCGTCAATCGCTGCGGTATAAAGCAACACGTTCATTTGACGTTCGACATAGTTGTAGGCGGATTGTAACAGGGTAGTGGATTTCCCTGCGTTCATCGTGGAGTAATAAAAATAAAGTTTAGCCATAAGTGCGGTGTTTTTTGGTTAAGTTTTTAAATAGACGCTAATTCTGTCATTGCCCAGCGTGGTTTTACCTCAATCGCTAAATCCGATTGTTCGCCATTTTTTAAGCGTAAAAAACCCACGTAAGCAATCATTGCTCCGTTGTCGGTACAAAATTGCGGAGCAGGGTAGAATACTTGCCCTTTGAGTTGTTGCATTAATTGCTGTAAACCTTGTCGTAATTGCTTGTTAGCACTGACACCACCAGCGATGACTAAGCGATTGTAGCCTGTTTGTTTTAAGGCTCGTTTGCATTTAATCGCTAAAGTATCCACCACTGAAGTTTGAAAAGCATGAGCAATATCTGCTTTGTCTTGTTCATTCAATTCGCCTTGTTGTTTGATTAATTGATTAATCGTATTGGCAGCAGCGGTTTTTAAGCCAGAAAAACTGAAATCCAAGCCAGGGCGATCGGTCATCGGTTTCGGGAACACAAAGTGTCCTGCCGTGCCTTTTTCAGCTAAACGAGAAAGAGCCACACCACCTGGATAATCTAAACCGAGTAATTTTGCTGTTTTATCAAAGGCTTCACCAGCCGCATCATCAATACTTTCACCTAATAGTTGATAACACCCCACGCCCTCCACTTGCACCAGTTGCGTATGCCCTCCCGATACCAACAATGCCACAAAAGGAAAGTGCGGTCGATTTTCGGGCAGTTCTAACATGGGGGCGAGTAAATGTCCCTCCATGTGATGCACACCGATAGCAGGAATATTCCAAGCATAAGCAAGCGAGCGAGCAATAGTCGCTCCCACTAATAAAGCTCCCACTAAACCTGGTCCAGCAGTATAAGCAATACCATCAATGTCTTGAGCGGTTAAATTTGCTTGTTGCAAGGCTTGCTGAATTAAAGGTAAGGTTTTGCGAATATGATCACGTGAGGCAAGCTCGGGAACGACCCCCCCATAATCAGCGTGCAGATCGATTTGGCTATAAAGTTGATTGGCGATTAAGCCTTGTTGTTCATCATAAATGGCAACACCTGTTTCATCACAGGAGGTTTCAATGCCTAGAATTTTCATGAAATGCTCTTTATTTTGTTATTCTTCTAAAAATTAGGTAAGATTTTACCGCACTTTGGCAAATTTGCACAGAAAAGATCAAATTCAGGCTTTACTTTTAGGGGCAAATTAGATTAAAATTGCGACCTTTATTGAGTAAGTTACTCAGTAATTTTGCAAAATTAACTAAACTTATTTATCAAATTTTAATAGAGGTGATGGCTTATGCCAGTAATTAAAGTTCGTGAAAACGAATCATTTGACGTTGCATTACGTCGTTTCAAACGCTCTTGCGAAAAAGCAGGTATTTTAGCTGAAGTGCGTGCTCGTGAATTTTACGAAAAACCGACTACTATTCGTAAACGTGAAAATATCTCTCGTGCAAAACGTCACGCGAAACGTGTTGCTCGTGAAAACGCTCGTAATACACGTTTATATTAATTAGAAGTTTTAATTAACACTTGAGTTAAACAAACCGTGAAACCTTTTCGGAATCACGGTTTTGTTCATTTAATTAGTTTGCTAATTCATGAGGATTAACTATGGCGGGTTTGATTCCACGTTCTTTTATTAATGATATTATTGCTAAAGCAGATATTGTTGATATAGTTAATTCTCGGGTCAAATTGAAAAAGGCTGGCACCAATAATTATCAAGCGTGCTGTCCATTTCATCACGAAAAAACACCCTCTTTTACGGTTAGCAAAACCAAACAGTTTTATCATTGTTTTGGTTGTGGGGCTCACGGTAATGCGTTAAGTTTTTTAATGGAATATGACAAACTTGAATTTGTAGAAGCGGTAGAAGAATTAGCCAATATACTTGGCTTAGATGTACCAAGAGAGGAAACTCGTGGTAAATCAGATAAGCCTTATGTTAATTATCAGACTAAGAAAGATCTTTATCAATTAATGCAAGAAATTGCTGAACTTTATCAGCAACAACTGCCGAAATCTCAGTTAGCTCAAGACTATTTACAACAACGAGGTTTGTCTAAAGAAATTATTCAGCGTTTTTCTATTGGTTTTGTGCCAGATAGTTATGATTTAGTGGTGCGTCAATTTGGTCATAATAAGGAAGAACAAGAGCGGTTATTTTCCTTGGGTATGGTAAAACGTAGCCAGCGTGGTACGGTTTATGATACGTTCCGTAATCGAATTATGTTTCCAATCCGTGATCGTCGTGGACGAGTGATTGCTTTTGGGGGACGGGTGATCGGCGATGGTACACCCAAATATCTTAACTCACCTGATACTGTAACCTACCATAAAGGTAATGAACTTTATGGATTATATGAAGCATTGAAAATTAATGATAGTCCTGAACAACTATTAGTCGTTGAGGGCTATATGGACGTGGTAGCATTGGCTCAGTTTGATGTGAATTACGCTGTGGCTTCTTTAGGAACAGCCACTACGCCAGAACAAATTAACCAGATTTTTCGTTCTACCGAGCAAGTGATCTGTTGTTATGACGGCGATCGGGCTGGACGAGCGGCTGCATGGCGAGCGTTAGAAAATGCGTTGCCTTATTTGGAAGATGGTCGTCAGTTGAAATTTGTATTTTTACCTGATGGCGAAGATCCTGATACCTACATTCGTCAATATGGCAAACAACAATTTGAAGACTATTTACAACAGGCACAATCTTTGAGCGATTTTTTATTTGATCATTTACTCAAAGATGTCAAATTAGCAACCAAAGAGGGTAAAAGTAAGCTGGCAGCATTAGCCGTACCATTAATTGAACGTATTCCTGGAGAAATGTTGCGGATTTATTTGAATAATATCTTAGCCAGTAAGTTAGGTATTATTGATCCTAAACAAATTGAAGCTCTCTTAGCACAACCGCAACAAAAAAGTGCGGTGCAAAAAATGCCAGAAGTAAAGCGTACCCCTATGCGATTGTTGATAGCTTTATTATTACAAAATCCAGAGCTGGCTCAATTAGAATATGATGTGTCGGATATTGCGAGTTTAAATGAACCGGGATTAGCGTTGTTTGATAAATTAACTCGGGTTTGTCGGGATAATGTCGGCATTACCTTAGGGCAAATATTAGAATATTTTCGTGATACAGAAGATTATAAGCCCCTTGAAATTTTATCAACTTGGGATCATTTAATTGAAGAAGAACAGATCAGTACGACTTATATTGAAACCTACGAATTTTTGTTAGCCCAAATTATTGAACGTAGAATTGAGCAATTAATTGCTAAAGATCGTACTGAAAGTTTAGATTCAGAAGAAAAACAGGAACTTTTCAAATTACTCAGTGGACGAGCAAAATAAATAATAGTGAAATAGTCATAACAGTGATAGAATTTAATTCATTTTACCTTAACGAATAAAAGTAAAGGCGGAGGAGCCATTTATGGAGCAAAATCCACAATCACAATTAAAATTGTTAATCGCCCAAGGGAAAGAACAGGGCTATTTAACCTTTGCCGAAGTCAACGATCATTTGCCAGAAGAACTCGTTGATGCCGATCAAATTGAAGATATTATTCAGATGATCAATGACATGGGTATTCAAGTGTTGGATGCAGCACCAGATGCCGATGATCTTATTTTAAATGAAAATATCGACAATATTAATGATGATGTGGTGGAAGAAGCGACCCAAGTATTATCTAGCGTAGAAGCTGAGTTAGGTCGTACTACCGATCCTGTGCGAATGTATATGCGAGAAATGGGCAGTGTAGAACTTCTAACTCGTGAGGGTGAAATTGATATTGCCAAACGCATTGAAGACGGTATTAACGAAGTACAAAGTGCCGTGGCGGAATATCCCGAATCGCTGACTTATCTTTTAGAGCAATATGAAAAAGTTGAAGAGGGTTCCGTTCGTTTAGTGGATTTGATCACAGGCTTTGTTGATCCGAATGTAGTTGAAGAAGAAAGTATCGCTGAGATTGATGATGAACTTGCGGACGATGCTGATGAAGAGGAAAGTACTGAAGTTGCTGACGTTGATTTAGATGATGAAGAAGACGAAGAGGAAACGGAATCTTCTTCCGATGACAGCGATACGGCTATTGATCCAGAAGTTGCAAGAGAAAAATTTGCCGCCTTAAAAGCACAACATATTAAAATCTTAGGGTTAATTGAAAAACATGGGCGTACCCATAAAAAAGTGCGTAGCGAAATTCAAGCATTATCAGAAATTTTTGTACAATTCCGTTTAGTGCCTCGTCAATTTGATTTATTGGTGATGTCTATTCGAGATATGATGAAACGGGTACGTAAAGAAGAACGTCAAATTCAACGTTGGGTAGTGGATTATGCCAAAATGCCAAAAGATGATTTTGTTAAGGTCTTTACGGGCAAAGAAAATACAGATGCTTGGTTAGTCAAAATTTTAGGTAGTAAGAAAAACTATGCCCCTAAATTAGCCGAATATGCCGATAATATTCGAGATTCTATTGCAAGATTACAACAGATAGAACAAGAAACCAGACTTACCATTCCACAAATTCGTGAAATTGGTGATCGGGTAGCTCAAGGCGAATTAAAAGCTCGCCGAGCCAAAAAAGAAATGGTGGAAGCTAACTTACGTTTAGTGATCTCGATTGCCAAAAAATACACCAACCGAGGTTTGCAATTCCTTGATTTAATTCAAGAAGGTAACATCGGTTTAATGAAAGCGGTGGATAAATTTGAATATCGCCGTGGTTATAAATTCTCAACTTATGCTACATGGTGGATTCGTCAGGCGATTACGCGTTCTATTGCCGATCAGGCTCGCACTATTCGTATTCCTGTACACATGATTGAAACCATTAATAAATTAAACCGTATTTCACGTCAAATGTTACAAGAAATGGGACGAGAAGCTACGCCAGAAGAATTGGCAGAGCGTATGGGGATGCCAGAGGATAAAATTCGTAAAGTGTTGAAAATTGCCAAAGAACCGATTTCTATGGAAACCCCAATTGGTGATGATGACGATTCACATTTAGGTGATTTTATTGAAGATAGTACCCTTGAGTTACCATTAGACAGTGCCACAGCACAAAGTTTACGTGCCGCAACCCATGAAGTATTAGAGGGTTTAACTCCAAGAGAATCTAAAGTATTACGTATGCGTTTTGGTATTGATATGAACACTGACCATACGCTTGAAGAAGTAGGTAAACAATTTGATGTTACCCGTGAACGTATTCGTCAAATTGAAGCCAAAGCATTACGCAAATTACGCCACCCAAGCCGTTCAGAAACTTTGCGGAGTTTCTTAGATGAGTAAGTGATATGCCCTGCACTAGCGTACAGGGATAAGCATGGTGACGATGCTCTGCATCTTTTATATGAATGAGATAACGGATCTAACGCTATGGAATAGCGATATTATGTCTAACCCCGTATGTAAGTGCGGGGTTTTTTCGTCTATTTCGTGATTTAAGAGAAATAAAATTATTACTTCATGTGAAAAGGTTGTATAATAATCAACGCTTTTTTGTATCCGTTTTCGTTTTAGCGTGCGGCTATCAAAAATATTTTGCAGATAGACAAAGAATATTTTTGCTAGTCGCAAATTTGGAACAAGAAAGCAGTGTTTGGGGGAAATCCCTGTGTTAGAAAATGAAAAAGGAAAACATTGTGAATCCAATAGTAAAACAATTTAAATATGGTCAACACACCGTTACGCTTGAAACGGGTGCGATTGCACGTCAAGCGACCGCAGCAGTGATGGCAAGTATGGACGATACCACCGTATTCGTGACCGTGGTAGCGAAAAAAGAAGTGAAAGAGGGGCAGGATTTCTTCCCATTAACTGTTGATTATCAAGAACGTACTTATGCCGCGGGTAAAATTCCTGGTGGATTCTTTAAACGTGAAGGTCGTCCATCTGAGGGTGAAACCTTAATTGCTCGTTTAATTGACCGTCCAATTCGTCCATTATTCCCTGAGGGTTTCTTAAATGAAATTCAGATCATTGCGACTGTGGTGTCAGTTAATCCACAAATTAGCCCTGATTTAGTGGCAGTGATTGGTGCGTCAGCTGCATTGTCATTGTCAGGTGTACCGTTTAATGGTCCAATTGGTGCGGCTCGTGTGGGCTTTATTGATGATCAATTCGTGCTAAACCCAACCATGGCAGAACAAAAACAAAGCCGTTTGGATTTAGTCGTAGCTGGGACGGATAAAGCCGTGTTAATGGTAGAATCTGAAGCGGACGTATTAACTGAAGAACAAATGTTAGCGGCGGTAGTATTCGGTCATCAGCAACAACAAGTGGTGGTGGAAGCGATTAAAGAATTTGCTCAAGAAGCGGGCAAACCACGTTGGGATTGGGTGGCACCTGAGCCAAATACCGCATTGATTAATAAAGTAAAATCTTTAGCAGAAAGCCGTTTAGGTGATGCTTATCGTATTACTGAAAAACAAGTGCGTTATGAGCAAATTGATGCGATCAAAGCTGATGTGATTGCTCAAATTACCGCAGAAACTGCTGAGGGTGAAGAGATCAGCGAAGGTAAAATTATTGATATTTTCACCGCACTTGAAAGTCAAATCGTGCGTGGGCGTATTATCGCAGGCGAACCACGCATTGACGGTCGTACCGTTGACACTGTGCGTGCCTTAGATATTTGTACGGGTGTATTACCACGTACTCATGGTTCAGCGATTTTCACGCGTGGCGAAACGCAAGCGTTAGCGGTGGCAACATTAGGTACTGAGCGTGATGCACAAATTCTCGATGAATTAACTGGCGAACGTCAAGATAATTTCTTATTCCACTACAATTTTCCTCCGTATTCTGTGGGTGAAACAGGACGTGTGGGTTCACCAAAACGCCGTGAAATCGGTCATGGTCGTTTGGCAAAACGTGGTGTCGCCGCTGTGATGCCAAGCATTACTGAATTCCCTTATGTAGTACGTGTGGTGTCTGAAATTACCGAGTCTAACGGTTCTTCTTCTATGGCGTCTGTATGTGGTGCTTCCCTTGCGTTAATGGACGCTGGTGTACCAATTAAAGCCGCCGTAGCTGGGATTGCCATGGGTTTAGTGAAAGAAGACGACAAATTTGTGGTGCTTTCTGATATTTTAGGCGATGAAGATCACTTAGGCGATATGGACTTCAAAGTCGCAGGGACTCGTCAAGGTGTAACTGCACTACAAATGGACATCAAAATTGAAGGCATTACCGCCGAAATTATGCAAATTGCCTTAAATCAAGCGAAAAGTGCCAGAATGCACATTTTAGGTGTAATGGAACAAGCGATTGCCGCTCCACGTGAAGAAATTTCTGATTTCGCACCACGTATTTACACCATGAAAATCGATCCGAAGAAAATCAAAGATGTGATTGGTAAAGGTGGTGCAGTGATTCGTGCATTAACCGAAGAAACAGGCACATCTATTGATATTGACGATGATGGTACCGTAAAAATTGCCGCAGTTGATGGTAATGCAGTGAAAACAGTTATGGCGCGTATCGAAGACATTACCGCAGAAGTAGTGGCAGGTGAGATTTACAAAGGTAAAGTGACTCGTCTGGCAGACTTTGGTGCCTTTGTTTCTATTCTTGGTGGAAAAGAGGGGTTAGTGCATATTTCACAAATCGCTGAAGAGCGTGTTGAGAAAGTGACTGATTACCTTACTTTAGGTCAAGAAGTGCAAGTCAAAGTGGTTGAAATTGATCGCCAAGGTCGTATTCGCTTAACCATGAAAGATCTTGTGGAAAAACAACAAGCTGCTGAATCAACAGAGCAAGCTACATTTGTTGAACAAGAATAATTTGTAAAATTTTACCGCACTTTGCTAGAGTTTAAGTAGGCTTGAGTAAAAGTGCGGTTTATTTGTTATAAATTTTGTCTAATAAAGGCATTATAGGTGATGATACTGCTAAACAGGTTAATGCAGATCGGCAAGTTTTTACCGAATTTATTGTTTGTTGTCATGCTAACGAGTTGTGTCAATAGCTCTGGTGGCGTGTTTGTATCTAACAATAAAATAACCTTGGCGGAACAATATCCTAATGTGCATTTTGAGCAAGAAGTCATGATTGCTCGTATTCATCAAATGCTGATTATTGGACAACTATCGAAAGCAGAACGAGCAAGTTTACATTTTGAGCGTGGTGTGCTTTATGATAGTTTAGGGCTTTGGGGATTAGCTCGTTATGACTTTACTCAAACCCTAGCACTGCGACCAAAAACGGCGGCAGTTTACAACTATTTAGGTTTATATTCTTTATTAGATGAAGATTATGACAGTGCATTAGAGGCATTTAATGTAGTGTTTGAATTAGATCCTGATTATGAATATTCCTATTTAAATCGTGGTTTAGATTTTTATTACACTGCACGTTACAACCTAGCACAACGGGACTTTTTGGCTTTCTATAATGCGGACCAAACCGACCCTTATCGTGTGCTTTGGCTATATTTAAATGAGCTTAAATTTAAACCCAATGAGGCAAAACAGAATTTAGTGCAAAGAGCTAAACAGCTTTCCACTGAATATTGGGGTACTTCAATCGTCCAATATTATTTGGGCAACCTTTCAGAGCAAGACTTATTAGACAAGGCTCAACAATTTGTTGATCCAGCGTCCCCTCAATATGCGGAAGTATTGACTGAAACCTATTTTTATCTAGCAAAACAAAAACTCAATATTGGCAATGTGAGTGAGGCAGAAACCTTATTCAAATTGGCGATGGCAAATCAGGTGTATAATTTCGTTGAGTATCGTTTTGCATTGTTTGAACTGGCGAAATTGAAAAATATGGAATCCAGTGAACAAACGGACGTGATTGCACGGAAAAAATAACCGCTCAAAGTGCGGTGCTTTTTAGTAAAGTTTTTCTTAGTGCAATTAAATTATACAAACGAAAGCCAAAATTGAGCTTTCCTAGGGTCAAAGACCCCTAACAAAACAATTCGAGTATTTTAATGACTGAAACAAATATTACATTTGGCGACTTAGGCTTGCCAGAATTTATCCTTTCTGCTGTAACTGAAATGGGCTTTACAACGCCATCACCTATTCAACAGGCTTGTATTCCACATCTGTTAAATGGACGTGATGTGTTGGGTATGGCACAAACAGGGAGCGGAAAAACTGCGGCGTTTTCTTTGCCATTATTGGCACAAATTGACGTGGAACAAAAACACCCACAAATGTTAGTGATGGCACCAACCCGTGAATTAGCCATTCAAGTGGCAGATGCTTGTGAGCAATTTGCTAAAAATGCCAAAGGCATGCGTAGTGCAACCCTTTATGGCGGACAACGTTACGACATTCAATTACGTGCTTTGCGTCAAGGAGCGCAAGTCGTGGTAGGAACACCGGGGCGTATTTTGGACCATATTAAACGTGGTACGTTAGATTTATCTGAACTGAAATTTATCGTGTTAGATGAAGCAGACGAAATGTTGCGTATGGGCTTTATTGAAGATGTTGAAACCGTGATGGCAGAATTACCAGCAAAACATCAAACCGCTCTCTTTTCTGCTACCATGCCAGAACCGATTCGTCGTATTACCAAACGTTTTATGACCGATCCGCAAGAAGTGAAAATTCAATCCACCCAACGTACTAATCCAGATATTGCACAAAGCTGTTGGTATGTACGTGGATTCCGTAAAAATGATGCCTTATTACGTTTCTTAGAAGTAGAAGATTTTGATGCAGCGATTATTTTTACCCGTACCAAAACAGGTACCATGGACATCACTGAATTATTAGAAAAACATGGTTTTAGTGCAGCCGCCTTAAACGGCGATATGACCCAGCAAGCTCGTGAACAAACCTTAGATCGCTTACGCAACGGTAGTCTTGATATTTTAGTCGCCACCGATGTTGCTGCCCGTGGTTTAGATGTGGAACGTATTAGTTTAGTGGTCAACTATGATATTCCATTAGATGCGGAAAGCTATGTTCATCGTATCGGTCGTACGGGGCGTGCAGGTCGTTCAGGCAGTGCATTGCTGTTTGTTGAACCAAAAGAACGCCGTTTATTGGGTAATATTGAACGCTTAATGAAGAAACCGATTGACGAAGTGGCGGTACCAAATCACGAACAATTACAGGCTTGTCGCCGTGAAAAATTCGTGCGTAATATTACCAAACAATTAGAACATCATGATTTAGAAAAATATCGTAGCTTAATTGAAGATCTATTCACAGCGGATCAAGATTTAGAAGATATTGCGGCAGCCATGTTAATGTTATTACAAGGCAAACAAAAATTGATTCTGCCACCAGATGCACCAATGGAAAAACGTTCAAGCCGTGATCGTGATGATCGCCGTGGTGATCGCCATGACCGCCGTGATAGAAATGATCGTGGTGAACGCCGTGGTTATGGTAATCCAGTGCCAATGGATCTCTATCGTATTGAAGTGGGTCGTGCAGACGGTGTTGATGTGCGTCATATCGTGGGTGCCATTGCTAACGAGGGAGATATTGATAGCCGTAATATCGGTCACATTAAATTATATGATGATTATTCAACTGTGGAATTACCAAAAGGTATGCCGAAAGAGTTACTTCAAGTGTTCAACAAAACCCGTGTGTTAAACAAACAAATTCGTATGACTTTTGTGAGTGAAGCTCAAGGCGGGGAACGTGCTGGACGTGATGATCGCCGTACAGGCAATAGCAAACGCCGTAGTAATGATCGTAGCAACGACCGAGGATCTCGTGGTGAGCGTAAATTCTCAGCAAAAAATGACCGCACTTTTAAGGAAAGTGGTCGTAAAGAGTTCAAGGAAAAAGGCGATTTTAAAAAACGTCAACGCTAATTCATTGAGATAATTTGACAAAATCAAGGGCTGACAACGATATTGCATCGTAGTCAGCCCTTTTAATTGGCATAGTAGAGGAAAAACCTTTCTGCCTAAAGTGCGGTCAAAATTTACAGGATTTTAAAATCTTTTTCTACTTTCATCTGAAAACAGACCATATTTATATTCCGTAATCATATTTTCGTCACGAATTATTTCTGGGTTACGCCCTAGAGATGAAAAATCAATCTTATCGTAAGGAATCAACGGATTTTTATAAATACGTTCTACCCCTTGCGTTAGATTCTGAGCATTAAATACGGGTTCTCCACCGTCCCATTTTAATTTAGCGAAAGTCGAGGTAATACTTTGTTGAGTCATTTCAGGTATCGGTTTCAGTGATGCCAAGGACATATTTAAGTATTGGTAAACATAAGGGAAAACCGATTTAGAAGTATAAAACGCATCATAAGAAGACGTGGTATTAAAATAAATAAATCCGTCTTCTGCTAAATGTTCTTTTGCTAATGTCTGAAATTGTTGGCTTAACAGATTAGACGAATAACTACGCCAGTGAAAGGTGGTATTCATTAAAATGAAATCAAATTTGCTATTCGGGTTTTTATTCAGCCAACGTCGTCCGTCATCGGTGATAAGATGTACTCGTTTATCTGCTAATAGATGCTGCATTTCTGAATACATAGTTACCAATTTTGGATAACCAGGGTTTAATTCCACCACAGTGATCGATTCAATTTCAGGCATCGTGGTCAATACTCGAACCCATGACCCTGTACTCAACCCGATAACCAAAATATTTTTAGCTTTTGGTGCGATAACAGGAATTAAATAAGCCCGTTCAATGCCGTTATGACTATGATTTAAATCCACGTTGAGCATACCATCGTAGGCATTACCGCCCAAGACTAATTTATCGTTATTTTCATTGGTATAAACTTGAATAAAACCGTGTTTATTCTCAATAATCCGTTCCAATGTGGCATTTTCTTTTTGAGCCAACGCAGTAATCATTTTCTCTGGTACAACAAATGCTGTTGCAACAACAATAACTAGCAAAGCGAAATCTGCTACTTTGACAACGGCTTTTTGCAGACAGAAAAATGCTGTAATCAAGGTAATGGCGATAATAATCAGATAAGTTTGCTGCGTAGTGAAAATATCTAATAGATAAAACCCAATAAAAATTGGTGAAATCGTACAGCCCAATACATTGGCGAAATAAACATTGGAGATTGATGCCCCCGTTTTTTTATTTTCAGAACCTAAATGATGAACAATCGGGAAAACGATGCCACGCAATAAAGCACAGAAGAAGATGCTCGAGATAAAAAGCCCAAAAGCAAATTTATTGGATAAGAAAACGAATAGAGAAATAGCTAGGCAATCAAGAACAGCCGAGAGTAAAAAGATCTTCCCGATATATTCGATCGTTCCTTTTCCTTCCTTCCTTCCTTCCTTCCTTCCTTCCTTCCTTCCTTCCTTCCTTCCTTCCTTCCTTCCTTCCTGACAAACCTGCTTACCAATGAGAGATCCTATTGCAATACCTAATAGAAACAGTGCCAAAGTAATAGAGAATGCTTGCGGAAGACCGCCAGTAAAAAAGCCAAATAATCGAATCCAGATGACTTCAAGCCCTAGACTGAGAAATCCACTTAAAAAAGATAATAAGATTGCTTTTTTAGCTATTTGATTAGATTGATTAAGCATGTTTCAAACCTCTTAGGTTGTATCTGAGAAAAATGACGATGGCGACAAAATAGTTAATCGCAGCAGCCATATAAATAACTTGTGTCAAGGTAAAATGATTAAACAACACAAACCCCGTGGCTAAACAAGCGGAAGCTGCACCTAATGTATTGGTAAAATACAGCCAACCGATATTATCGCCGACATTATCAAGATATTGATTTAAATATTGCGTAAGCAATGGCAAAGTACTACCCATCAGAAAGGTAGGAAACAGTAGTAAGATGAAGTTAGAAAATGCAATCACTACAAGATCAGAATGTAAAAATAACGTTTTGGTCATTTCTATCAGTGTCGGGCTTAATATACCGAATGAACCGATACCTAATTCAGTTAAAGCAAAGAATAAAATAATATGTTTGGGAAATCTATCTGCAATACGCCCACCGTAGTAAGCACCAATGCCAAGCCCAGCCATAAATACGGCGATAATAATTGTAATAGATTCCAAATCGACACCGAATGCGGTAAACAACATTCTTTGCCAAGCAATCTGATAAATTAATGCCGCAAATCCAGATAAAAAGAAAATACTTTTTACCGTTCTCATTTTAGAAACTTCCATATAATTCCTTTTATTAAATTAAATCTTGGGGGGCGTAGTATATCATCATCTTTTTATGGTTAAGAAAACATTTTTATTGATTATGTAGATAAAAGGGATAAGCATTTGCTTATCCCTTTGTCATTCTTCATTTGAATTAAAATACGCCCATATTGCGTAATCCAGTGGTAATAATTTCTACCCCAAGGGACATTAACAATAGCCCCATAATACGTGTAATAACGTTTGATCCTGTTTTGCCTAATTTTTTAATGACGGGTTTAGAATAACGGAATAGAATGTAACAACCTATACCAAATAAAATAATGGTGAGTGAAGAATACAGATAACCAGTTAGGTTATGCTGGGTTGAACCAAATACAATCGTTGCACTAATCGACCCTGGTCCTGCCATAATTGGCATCGCGAGAGGAACAACGGCAATATTATTATAGTCCTCAAAGTTCTCGTTTTTTTCTTCTTTATTGATTTTATGTTCACCGATTTTACCGTTAATCATGGTTAATGCAATCATTGCCACCAGACCACCGCCCGCAATACGGAAAGAATCAATAGAGATTTTGAAAGTGTCTAAAATAAAGTTACCAAAAAAGAAACTGACCAACAAAATGACTACAATAGAAAAACACGTGACTGCTGCGGTACGATTTTGTTGTTCTTGAGTTTGTTCTCCCGTCATTGAATAGAAAATAGGGGTTACGCCGATTGGGTTGACTAGAGCGATAAGTCCCATAAAAAACTGGAGATAGATAGCTAATTCCATATTTCACCATACGTATAATTATTTGCTGCATATTATAATGGATAGGTGAGCGGATATAAATAAACTTGTAACAAAAAAGTGCGATGAAATTCACCGCACTTTTGCATCAATTATTCGAGAATTAGCGAATGATTACATCATGCCGCCCATACCACCCATGCCGCCCATACCAGCACCGAGATCGGCTTTGTCGTCTTTTGGTAATTCAGTAACCATACATTCTGTGGTGATCATTAAACCAGCCACCGAAGCAGCGAATTGTAATGCAGAACGAGCGACTTTAGTTGGATCTAAAATACCCATTTCGATCATATCACCATATTGCTCGGTACTTGCGTTGTAACCGAAGTTGCCAGCACCAGCTTTCACTGTATTTGCTACCACAGAACCCTCTTCACCAGCGTTTTCCACGATTTGGCGAAGTGGTGCTTCTAATGCACGTAACGCAAGTTTAATTCCGACATTTTGTTCTTCGTTATCACCTTGTAACGTAGCAGCTACTTTGGTCGCCGCACGCACTAATGCCACACCACCACCAGCAACAATACCTTCTTCCACGGCTGCACGAGTAGCGTGTAACGCATCTTCCACACGGTCTTTCTTCTCTTTCATTTCAACTTCGGTGGCGGCTCCAACTTTGATGACTGCCACACCGCCAGCGAGTTTCGCTACACGTTCTTGTAATTTTTCTTTGTCGTAGTCAGATGTGCTTTCTTCAATTTGTTGACGAATTTGACCAACACGACCTTTGATTTGAGCTTCATCACCAACACCGTCAATAATCGTGGTGTTATCTTTATTAATCACCACACGTTTGGCTTGACCTAAATCTTCCAAGGTGGCTTTTTCTAATTCCATACCGATTTCTTCAGAAATTACAGTACCCGCAGTGAGAATCGCAATATCTTGCAACATCGCTTTACGGCGATCACCAAAGCCTGGTGCTTTTACCGCAGCGACTTTTACGATACCACGCATAGTATTGACGACTAAAGTAGCTAAGGCTTCACCCTCCACATCTTCCGCAATGATTAACAATGGTTTACCTGCTTTTGCCACACCTTCTAATACAGGCAATAATTCACGAATATTAGAGATTTTTTTATCCACTAATAAAATATATGGATTGTCTAATTCAACTGTTGCGGTTTCAGGTTTGTTAATAAAATAAGGTGATAAATAACCACGGTCAAATTGCATCCCCTCAACCACGGCTAATTCATCTTCCAAACCTGTGCCGTCTTCAACGGTAATCACGCCCTCTTTGCCAACTTTTTCCATAGCTTGAGCAATTAATTGACCTACCACGCTATCACTATTGGCAGAAATCGTTCCAACTTGCTCAATTTCTTTAGAGGTTTCACATGGTTTAGATAATGCTTTCAATTCAGCCACAACAGCGGTCACGGCTTTGTCGATACCGCGTTTTAAATCCATTGGGTTCATACCCGCGGCGACTGCTTTTAAGCCCTCATTAACGATAGCTTGAGCTAAAACAGTTGCGGTCGTTGTACCGTCACCTGCGGCATCATTGGCTTTAGAGGCAACCTCTTTGACCATTTGTGCACCCATATTTTCGAATTTATCGGCTAATTCAATTTCACGTGCAACAGACACACCGTCTTTGGTAATTGCAGGTGCACCAAAGGCTTTGTCTAAAATAACGTTACGACCTTTTGGACCTAAAGTAACTTTTACTGCATCTGCTAATACGTTCACACCCGTTAACATTTTTACACGAGCATCATTGCCAAATTTTACTTCTTTTGCTGCCATTTTTAATATTCCTTCTATTATTCTACGATTGCTAAAATATCATTTTCAGAAACGATTAACACTTCTTCACCGTCAATTTTCTCTGCTTTAACGCCATATCCTTCGTTAAAAATTACGGTATCACCGACTTTCACATCTAAAGGTTGTACTGTACCATTTTCTAAGATACGACCTTTGCCTACTGCAATAACTTTAGCTCGAGTGGATTTTGTTGCTGCACTACCAGTTAAAACGATACCGCCAGCGGATTTGGTTTCTACTTCTTCACGTTTGATAATTACACGATCGTGTAAAGGACGAATTGCCATTTGAATTTCTCCTAAATTAGATTTATAAATAAGTACAAATAATATGGGGAAGTAATTTAGGCTTTCAAGAGGGGAAATAAACTTTTTTTATAAAAAATCATAGATGAAAAATAGGGCAATTTGCCCTATTTTCAGATTTGCGACTATCGTTTTCTAGCCCATACCATATTGTTTTAATTTTTTGCGTAAGGTACCACGATTGATGCCTAACATAATAGCCGCACGAGTTTGATTGCCACGAGTATGTTGCATAATGATGTCTAATAGTGGATGTTCCACTTCTGCCAATACAAGCTCATAAAGATCGTTAACATCTTGACCATCTAAGTTAACTAAATAATTTTTAATGGCTCGTTTAACTGAGTCACGTAATGGCTTGTTAACAGCTTGTGATTGTGCATTTAATTCTGGCACGATAAATTTTGTAGATGGTGTTGTTTGTTCAAACATTTGAATTTCCATTATTACTTATAAAATTAAAAAAATCTTCTAAAGCGATCAGTTGCTCAGTGGCATTGCTAATTGCGTTAAAAGTCCGTTTAAAATCGGAATCTGGTTGAATTCCTTGTAAATACCAGCCAACATGCTTGCGAGCAATTCGATAGCCTTTTTCAGAGCCATAGAACTGATGTAATTCTTCAATATGACGTAAAATTACACCGCACTTTTCTGTTAAACTGGGGGCGATTATATTGGTTGAATTGATTTCAGCTAGTTCTCCTAAAGATTGAAATATCCAAGGATTACCTAAAGCTCCACGCCCAATCATAATTCCATCTGCACCTGTATAATCAAGTACAAACTTTGCTTTCTCTACCGAGATAATATCGCCATTGGCGATCACAGGAATAGAAATTGCTTGCTTAACTGCTTTAATATGATGATATTCCGCTTCTCCTTCAAATAAGCATTCACGAGTACGCCCATGAATGGTTAATGCTTGAATACCACATTGTTCAGCAATTTGAGCGATTTCTACACAATTTATATGTTGTCGATCCCAACCTGTGCGAATTTTCAACGTGACAGGCACGTTTACTGCATTCACTACCGACTCAAGAATCTTTGTGACTAAATCAGGAAACTGTAGTAAAGCAGAACCTGCTAACTTTTTATTCACCTTTTTAGCGGGGCAACCCATGTTAATATCAATTATTTGGGCACCATATTCCACATTGATTTGAGCGGCTTGTGCCATTTCTTGCGGATCAGAACCCGCAATTTGCACAGCGTTTATGCCAGCATCTTGGTGATGAGCCAGACGCAATTTCGATTTTTCTGTATGCCATACTTGCGGATTAGTGGACATCATTTCTGAAAACGTCAGCCCAGCACCATAGTGCGAACAAAGTTTACGAAATGGCTGATCCGTAATGCCTGCCATTGGAGCTAACAAAATGCGATTTTTTAATTGATATTGACCAATTCGCACTTTAAATTCTCCAACACTTAGTTAACTCAGAAAAAATTAAGCCGAATATTGGTTAAATATTCGGCATTAATAACCGACAAGGTTGGCTATGATACGCAAAAAATTGTCATTTGAAAAGCATAATTTTTAAACAAGTAACAGAAAAAGTGTGGTTTTTCTGGTTGACATTTCTAAATTAAGCTAATTTACCCGTAATTCTGCACCATTCTTCCCGTTCAACCACAGGTTCAAGGATAAATTTTTGTTGATAAGATTGGCAAACAGATTGTGCTTGGCTGGCTAAAATACCTGACAAACCTAAATTCCCTTGTGATTTCACTAATTGACTAATCACAGGATAAAGTTCTTTTAATGGACCGGCTAAAATATTGGCAACCACCACATCGGCTTTCAAATCCGTTGGTTTGTCATCAGATAAGAATAATTGCAAACGATCGGCGACACCATTTTGTTCCGCATTATTGCGACTAGCTAAAATGGCTTGCGGATCAATATCAATTCCAATGGCATTTTTTGCCCCTAATTTTAATGCTGCAATAGCTAAAATGCCTGAACCACAACCAAAATCAATTACGGTTTTATCTTGTAAATCAAGGCTATCTAACCATTCTAAACAAAGAGCCGTGGTAGGGTGGGTGCCAGTGCCAAAGGCTAAACCAGGATCAAGCATCACATTCACTGCATTTTCATTAGGCACCTCACGCCAGCTTGGACAAATCCATAAGCGTTTGCCAAATTGCATTGGGTGGAAATTATCCATCCATTCTCGTTCCCAATCTTTATCTTCAATTTGCTCAATTTTATAAGCAAAATCAGGTTCTAACAGGTTGCTGTTGCGAAGTGCGGTTAAAATTAATGCCATTTCTGTTTCTGCATCAAACAATGCCATCACATCTGTATTGCCCCACAGGCGAGTTTCCCCTGGTAATGGTTCAAAAATCGGCGTATCTTGACTATCCATAAAGGTCACTGACACAGCCCCGATTTCTGCTAAAAAATCACTGATTTTTTCTGCTTTCTCACTGGTACTGTTTAAGCGAAGTTGTACCCAAGCCATAGTTTTTTCCTTTTTATTGTTATATTCTTACTGCACCACTAATAACCCAATCGCCCCTTTATCCGCCTGAATCAAGTCTCCCGAACCAAAAATAAACGGGTGGCTATTGGATGAAAGATTATCAAATTTCACTAAAATACTAGCGTTATTTTCAATCCACAAGGTATCTTTCCAAACTAATTCATTGCTAGGAATTTTCTTCTCATTTTGGCTTTCCAGCACGAATTTTGCCCCCTGAATACGGAAACTGACAGGAGATGAAACGCTGATTTGCCAGCGTTCTACGGAACCATGTTTAGCACTCACATCAATACGACGAGGATCAAAACGTTTTTGGTTGATCATGGCGTTGATATTGTCTAAGTGAAATTGGCGTTGTTGAGTAATTTCTGTGGGTAACGTTGCTATGTTACTAAATTGATAGCTAGGTTTATTGGTAAAAGCAGCAAGTAAACCCTCGGGACGTAATTCCAAAATATGGTTATCCACTAATTCGCCATCGCTATTAAAGAATAATCCGATTTTATCGAATAATCCACGTGGTTTACCCGTAATTAAACTGACATTGCCGCCCTCGTTTAAATCCACCAGTATTTCAAGGCGTTCCCCTGAACCGAGCATGACAGATTTTACCGTTTTGGGTTCAGGCAAAAAGCTCTGATCTTGAGCGATAATCAGAAAATCACGTTCATCATCAAAACGTAATTCATAAGCACGAGAAAGCGAAGCGTTAAGTAAACGTAACCGCACCCAACCACGAGCCACGTTCAAATAAGGTGATTGTTGACCATTAACAAATAGACGTTCACCCACAAAGTGCGGTTCATTTTGTTGGAATAATTGTGAACCAGCATTATTGAGGCTTAAATCCTGTAAAATCAGCGGAATATCATTGATACCATATTTGTTAGGTAACTGTGATTTACGGCTTTCATCATCTTCCACAATACACATACCCACTAAACCACGATAGTTTTGATAAGCAGAACTGGCAAGGGAACAAGATTGATAATAACAAAGTCCTGCATTTTGCGTAATGGGGACAATCGGTGCCCAACTCTGACCAGCTTTCAGACTATGTCCTATTCCACCAAGTAAGTCGCTATTGACTTGTAAACCTTGAATATTTAAAGCGACTGATTGTGGCAAATTATTACGATAATTTAGCTTAACAAAATTCCCTTGGCGTATTTTGATGGTAGGACCGAGATATTGACCATTAAAGCCCCACACTTCCACTAAATTATTATTGAGTAATTTTACTTGGGTGCTTTCTAAAGATAAAAAAATAGGTTTACCACGCCGACTGTCCATAAGTGGTGGAATTTGTAAAGGTTGATTGGTTGCCGCCAATAAAGCATTTGGCACAGCTGACAATGCTGTGGCAATAGCGGTTTTTTTAAGAAATTGACGACGAGAATTATCCATTTGATAAACCTTATAATTAACTATGCTTGAGCAATTTCTGCATCAAGTTCAGCAATGCGTTTTTGCATAATTTGATGACAATAATTGGCAAATTCACGCACATTTTCTTTACTAAATTGACGGCTATCAATCGGTTGCAAGATTTCACAAATTACCTTGCCATTGTTCCAACGGTTTAAATCAATTTTATTCTGGGTGGTGGAGCAAACTATTGGCACAATAGGTACGCCTGCTGCAACGGCAGCGTGAAATGCACCAGTTTTGAATGGTAACAAGCCCCGCCCACGACTACGAGTACCTTCTGGAAACATCCATACTGAAAGATTATCTTGATTGATGCGTTGAGCCACTTGTCCCATGGTGTTGTGAGCTTTATTCTTATTATCTCGATCTAACAGAATATTACCCGTTGCCCAGTAAACCAAACCAAAAAATGGGATCCAAATTAGACTTTTTTTGCCGATACTCACCGTACGCGGTTGTACCATATAAGAAATGGTGACCATATCGTAATTATTTTGGTGGTTTGCAATATAGATACAAGGATTGAATTGATCTGCATTTTCAGGATAACGGTGTTCAACGGTTAAGCCGAATAGGGGATATAAGCGTCCGAACCAACGTGCTACTACGCTAACGTTATTTGGATTTTTGAAACGAATGAGTGAGTAGATAGTGCCACAAATACAGATAATTAGGCAGAATAGAACGACAATAATAATTCTGGCGAGTTTTAGCATGTTGTTATTTTCCTGTTTGTTTTTTTGGGGGATTATAACAGGTTTTTTTATGTATTTTTAGAACAAATAGCTTTTCCTTTATTGAAAATATTATATGGATATCGTATTGCACTAAAATAAAAAGTATTATAATTTCATTGTAAACAATCATAAAAAGGAAAAAATTATGTCAGAATTACATTTTGAAACCCTACAGTTACACGCAGGACAAGAGGTCGATAGTAGCAGTAAATCTCGAGCTGTACCAATTTATCAGACCACATCTTACGTATTTGATGATGCACAAGAAGCGGAAGATTTATTTGCTTTGCGTAAGCTAGGCAATATCTATACCCGCATTACTAATCCCACTGTGGCAGTGTTTGAGAACCGTATTGCAGCACTGGAGAAAGGCGTTGGAGCGTTGGCTACGGCATCAGGCATGGCAGCGATTACTTATGCGATTTTAGCTTTAGCCCATGCGGGTGATCATGTGGTAGCAGCAAGTACCATTTATGGCGGAACCTTTAATTTATTAAAAGAAACCTTGCCACGTTATGGCATCACAACGACCTTTGTCAATGTAGAAGATCTCACAGAAGTGGAAAATGCGATTCAAGAGAATACCAAATTGGTATTGATTGAAACCCTAGGCAATCCGTTAATTAATATTCCAGACCTTGAAAAAGTAGCGGATATTGCACATCGTCATCGTATTCCGTTGGTGTGTGATAATACGTTTGCCACCCCTTATTTGATTAATGTGTTCTCACATGGCGTGGATATTGCCATTCATTCTGCCACTAAATTTATTGGTGGACATGGTACCACCATTGGTGGCGTGATCGTGGATTCGGGCAAATTTGATTGGGTAGCATCAGGCAAATTCCCACAATTTGTAGATGAAGATCCGAGCTATCATAATATTAGCTATACTCGAGATATTGGGGCAGCTGCTTTTATTGTGGCGGTACGAGTGCAGTTATTGCGTGATACAGGGGCAGCCCTTTCGCCATTTAATGCGTTTTTATTATTACAGGGTTTAGAAACCCTGTCATTACGAGTGGAACGCCACATTGAGAATACACAAAAAATTGTGGATTTCTTGAGCCATCACCCGAAAGTGGAAAAAGTCAATTATCCAAGTTTACCAAGCAGTCCATATTATGCCTTAGCACAAAAATACTTACCAAAAGGTACAGGGTCGATTTTTACTTTCCACGTCAAAGGTGGAACCAAAGAAGCTCGTCAGGTGATTGATAAATTAGAAATTTTCTCAAATTTAGCCAATGTCGCCGATGCAAAATCCTTAGTGGTTCACCCTGCCACCACCACTCACGGTCAATTAACCGAAAGCGAATTGTTAGCCTGTGGTGTTACCCCAAATCAAATTCGTTTATCCATTGGATTAGAAAATGTGAATGATTTGATTGCGGATTTAACAGTGGCGTTGGAGAGTGTTTAACTTTATACACAAACAAGAGTGCGGTGAAAATTGTGAGAGATTTTCACCGCACATTTCTGAAGCTACGGAGTAGCGTTACTATGCTTAACCTAGTACGTTAGTACTAGGTAGATTATGCACTAATTCTCGCTTTCGCCTCTTCAATCGCTTCTGCCACTCGCAACGGTGATACGCCACCTTTAGCATTACGTTTATCCAAACAGGATTGCAATGACAAAATAGGGTAAACATCTTCGCCAATGACATCACTAAATTGACGAAATTCTTGCACGGTTAAATCTTCTAAGCCTTTTTGAACTTGAATTGCATAAACCACGGTTTCACCCACAATATGATGCGAATCACGGAACGGCACGCCTTTTGCTACTAAGTAATCAGCGAGTTCGGTAGCGTTAGAGTAGCCTTTGAGAGCCGCTTCACGAGTGCGGTCTATATTGACTTTAATATCTTCTAACACAAATGATGCCATGGTTAAGCAATCGTGCCATGTGTCTAAGGCATCGAAGATACCTTCTTTGTCTTCCTGCATGTCTTTATTATAGGCTAACGGTAAGCCTTTTACAGTCATCAACATGCCCATTAATGAACCGATCACACGCCCAGTTTTACCTCGAATCAATTCGCACGCATCGGGGTTTTTCTTTTGTGGCATGAGTGACGATCCTGATGTGACTCGATCGGATAATTCCACAAAATCTGCTTCGCCACTGTTGAAAATAATCATATCTTCAGCGAAACGAGAAAGGTGTGCCATGCTTAATGACGCAGTGGAAAGCAATTCAATAATATGATCACGGTCGGAAACGCTGTCTAAGCTGTTGCGAGTGGCGAAGTCAAAACCAAGATCTTGTGCTAATTGTTCACGGTCGATAGGATAGGCTGTACCTGCTAATGCCCCACTGCCGAGTGGGCAAGTATTCATACGGCGATAGGCATCTGCTAAACGGCTATAATCTCGTTCTAACATTTCTACATACGCCATACACCAGTGAGCAAAGCTGATTGGTTGGGCACGTTGTAAATGGGTATAACCAGGCATCACGGCGTGTTGATTATTTTCTGCGGTTGCTACTAATTTGGCTTGTAGTTCACGTACGCTGTATTGCAATTCCGTGACTTGCTGTTTGCACCACATTTTTATGTCAAGGGCGACCTGATCGTTACGGCTACGTCCTGTGTGTAGTTTTTTACCTAGATTGCCGACTTTATCGATGAGCTTACTTTCTACCCAACTATGAATATCTTCCGCATCATCTTGCAAAATTGCCAGCGGATTTGACCGCACTTCAATTAACAACTGATTTAACGCTTGTTCCAGTTGAGCTTGTTCATCTGTGGTGAGAACACCGACACTCACTAATGCCTTTGACCAACCCACTGAACCCTCAATATCTTGTTCAGCTAAACGATAGTCAAAACGTAGTGAATCATTAAAATCTTTAAAACGTTTATCTGCCGCTTGGGTAAAGCGACCGCCCCATAATGCCATGTTGTTGTCCTTTTATTTTTATTTAGGGATAAATTCTTGTGCCGATAATCTCACCTGCAAAAAGTGCGGTGAGTTTTTCAGGATATTTCCAATTCGCAATATCTACGCCACGTTGTAATAATTGTGCCGCATCGAGTGCCGCTTTTACTTTAACAATCATGCCGTCAGTAATCACTTTATCGATAATTAATTGTTCAATTTGTGCTGCGGTTAATTGTGAAATGCGTTGCTGATTACCGTCTAACACGCCGTCCACATCAGACAGCATGACTAAATCTGCGTTAATTAATGCCGCAATAGCGGTGGCAGCTTGATCGGCGTTGACATTCATTAAACGCCCTTGAGCATCAACAGCAATAGAGCTAATAATCGGTAAAAATTTGCTGGTTAATAATTGCTCTAACAGCGTAGCGTTTTGTGCTTGTACATTGGCGACATGACCTAATTCAGGATCAAATTGCATCGCACTGGTCAAATTGCCGTCAGCAAGACTTAATCCGACAGGATTTAACTGAAATTTTATGGCTTGTGCTAACAGTTTTTTATTGGCAATGCCAGCCAACGCTCCCACGATAATGTCAATTTGATCGCTTGGGGTTACTCGCAAACCATTTTTCTTTTGCACCGGTAAGCCTAGTTTTTTCATTAAATCATCCACTACGCAACCGCCACCATGCACGATAACTAAAGGGCGGTTAGCTTGTTGTAGATAATCAGCCAGAGCCGTGAACAAATTTTGCATAGCATCAGGCGTATCTAATAATACGCCCCCTAATTTAATCACTAAGGGTTTCATCTATTATCCTTAAAATAAGCCTAATGTTTCATTATAACCGAAACGAATATTGGCACATTGTACCGCTTGCGATGCCGCCCCTTTGAGCAGGTTATCTTCCGCCCCCACAATGACAATATGTCCATTATGGGTAGCAAAACCAATATCGCAATAAGGGGTAAATTCCACCGCTTTAATGCTTGGTAAACCTTGCTCATACACTCGCACTAACGGGCGATTGGCATAGTATTGTTGATAAGCCGATTTAATTTGTTCATCGCTTACCCCTGTATTCAATTTAGCGGTAATCGTGGCTAAAATGCCTCGTTTAAAATTGCCTAAGTGCGGCGTGAAAACCACTTCTGTGCCTAAATGGGTGGCGATTTCAGGTTGATGACGATGGGTAAATACACCATAAGCATTTAAACTGACTTCGCAGAAACTGCTGGTAATTGATGCTTTCCGCCCAGCTCCGCTAACCCCACTGACGGCATTAATAACGGGTAATTGATTGAGATCTAAGAGATTATTTTCAATTAACGGTTTCAGGCTTAACTGTGATACTGTTGGATAACAACCTGCCACGGCGACTAAATCTGTTTGCTGGATTTGTTTATCATTCCATTCCGCTAAACCATAAACAGCACTTGCTAATAATTCAGGGTATTGGTGTTCAAAACCATAATATTGGGTGTAAAATTCAGCGTTATTGACACGAAATGCTCCCGACAAGTCAAAAACCTGACAATCTTGTTGTAAAAAAATAGGGGCGAGATCATGGCTAACTTCATGTCCTGTGGCGAGAAATACAATATCGGCATCATTTGCCAGCAAGGATAAATCCTCAGGCAAGGGTTGTAATGGCAAATCACAAAACGTACGTAGTTGAGGATAAAGATCCGAAATTAATTTGTTAGCATCAGCACTTTGACGGGAAACATAAAGCCCAGCCAATTCAAAATGAGGGTGGCGAGTAAGAATTTGAGCAAGCTCTGCTCCAGTGTAGCCACTTGCTCCAATAATGATCGCTTTTTGTGTCATATTATCCTCTTTCGTTTTGTATTATTGTGATTAATTATGCTATTATTCTGCATAAATATTTAAAAAGCAACTATTATAAGGAAAATCGAATGAAAAAACTTCCTGCTTTTCTTGATATGTATTCCCAGTTAATTGCTATTCCCACTATTAGCAGTATTGAAAAAAAATTCGATCAATCGAACCGCACTTTAATTGAATTACTGGCAACTTGGTTACAGAATGTTGGTTTTAAAACAGAAATTTTAGCGGTAGAAAATAGTCAGCATAAATATAACCTACTTGCAACCTATGGAGAAGGGCAAGGGGGATTATTATTAGCAGGGCATACGGATACAGTGCCTTTTGACGAGGGACGTTGGACATTTGATCCGTTTAAGCTCACTGAAAAAGACGGTAAATTTTATGGTTTAGGCACCGCTGATATGAAAGGCTTTTTTGCTTTTGTGTTAGATGCGATTGCTCAAATTGATCTGACCAAATTAACTAAGCCATTACGTATTCTTGCCACCGCTGATGAAGAAACCACCATGCTGGGCGCGAGAACCTTTATTCAACATACACATATTCGCCCCGACTGTGCCATTATTGGAGAACCTACTTCGTTACGTCCAGTTCGCGCCCACAAAGGACATATTGGTAAAGGGTTACAAATTATTGGTAAATCAGGACATTCTAGCGATCCTGCCAAAGGCATTAACGCCATTGAATTAATGCACCAAGCCACGGGGTATTTAATGCAAATGCGAAATGAGCTGAAAGAAAAATATTATCATGCAGATTTTGCCATTCCTTATCCCACTATGAATTTTGGCTCAATTCACGGCGGCGATGCGGTAAATCGAATTTGTGCCTGCTGTGAATTACAATTTGATATTCGCCCGTTACCCAATATGCAGTTAGCTGATTTAGAAAATATGTTACGTGACAAACTTGCCCCCATGTTTGAACAATATGGTGATCGATTAACTTTACGCAATTTACACGAAGCTACCCCAGGTTATGAATGTGAACATACTGCTCAAGTGGTACAGGTGGTAGAAAAACTACTAGGGGAAAAATGTGAAGTAGTAAACTATTGCACCGAAGCCCCATTTATTCAACAACTTTGCCCAACTTTGGTGTTAGGTCCAGGTTCCATTGAACAAGCACATCAGCCTGATGAATTTTTATCGAGCGAATTTATTCAACCAAGCCGTGAGTTACTCACCAAATTAATTTATAATTTTTGTTAAAGATTGATGATGCGTAAATTTTTTGTGAACAATTTGTGAAATATTGGCTGTATTTTAATAAATTGTTCATCATTTTGCACTTCAGCTTGGGATTTATCCAAAATAACCTACTTTTTTAATCAACTATTGAGTATAATTTATTAAGAACGATTATCAATAGCGATAGAGGTTATTATGAAAAAACAAACCCTTTTAGGACTTGCGGTATTAGCCACTGTACCATCCGTTTTTGCCACCGATCTTGCCGATCCTGATCAAATTAAACCCTTAAAAGAATTTTCCCCACCCAAACCCATTGCTCCCAATATTGCCCAAGGCTATATGGTAGAAAACCAATTTGATCGCACCGATCGTTCACAGTATTTTTCGGTGGCGAACAAAGTCAATGAAGGCGTTGCACCGTTAAAATTGAGTTCGGTTTTTTATGGTTCAAGTTTTTATAATTCGATTTTTTCAGGCTTCCGTGAAGCCAATTATTATGCGTTGTTTAACATTAATCACACCAAAGCCAACCGCTATAAAGACGGGCAAGGTAACAAGGTGAATTTTGGTTATGAACGCTTTAATCAAGCCGCTGTGTTAGGTTGGTTGCCGAATGACCGCACGGAATTCCGCTTGACTTTTATTCATGATGATTTAGACGATGATAAACAGCCTGAACATCAAATGGATCCTGTCAGTACCGAGCGTTATGTGGTGCGTTTGAATGGTCGTTTTGGACAAGAAGATTTAAGTAACACATTAAGTACCGAATTAACCTATCGCCATGTGAAACGCCATGCGGATAACTATTCCTTGCGTTCGGTGGCGGGCAATAATGTGTATGTGTTATTACATCGTGAAGTGTTTGATGCCGCAGTTAAATATGATGTAGATTGGAGCAAATTCCATAATCAAATTGGCGTGAGTTATCAACATGATGACCACGATGGCGACCGCTATTTGCATACCGCTGCACGGGATATTTTAAACGGCTATCGTTTTGGTAACGTGCATATTGACCGCTATCGGGTGTTTGATAACCTGCATTATACCTTTAATGAACAGCATAAACTGGGCTTAGGTTTGACTTATGAATATAACCGTGCAGATGTACGAAAATATAACACCAATCTGCCTAATCCGATGATACAAGGCACGCAATTTGCTAATATTCAAACCCTGTGGAAAACCTATTTCGGGCGTAATTCATCCGATGGCAAAATCAAACAAAATGCCTTATCTGCCGAGTTGAAATATGAATTCACTCCAACCGAATTACAACGCTATGAATTAAGCCTAGGTCATTTAGAACGGGTGGGTGACAATATGGAGCGGTTTAATTCCCTTGCTTCTATTGTGGTGCGTCCGAACGGTACAACCATGAACCAACAGCCCGTCAGTGCCATTGTGGATAATCCTTGGGTGAAACCTGAAGAGCATAATCGGATTAAATTTGATTTTGATCTGAAAAATGAATTTTACAAAGGCTACTTAAATTCTATGTTGGATAACGGCTGGAATGTGGGCGGTTCGTTGGTGTATGACGATGTGAAAAACTTGATTATTTTTGACCGCACTCGTGGACAATCAGGCACTATTGACAGCAGCGGTGGCATTATTACTCGCAATGTAGATGCGAAATTAGTGATTGCAAACCTGTATGCCAACTACAATTTCTTACAAAATTGGGCAGTGGGGGCAAAAGCCTTTTATAACTACGGCAAAAATGACACAGATGATCGTCCGTTGTATCAAATTCGCCCCTTTGAATTGACGGCTAATTTAGATTACCGCAATTATTTCCAATACGGTAGCTACAATCTTGGCACTGCTGTACGTTATGTGGCGAAACAAAACAAAGGTGATTTTGACCGCACTTCGGGTTTAGGCATTGACAATCGTTTAGCCGCCAAACAATTTACCGTGCTGGATTTGTATGCTGGCTTAAATATTCAGGATAAATACGCGGTGCGTTTGGGCGTGAATAATGTCTTTAACCGCCAATATGCCGAATTTATCAGTGGCGATCATGTGTTGGCACTCACACCAAATGTGGTCAACGCCTCGGGTCGCACTTATTGGTTAAGCCTACATGCTTCATTCTAATTACACATTGGGAGAAAAAAGATGAATCTTGAAATGGAACGTAGAACCTTTTTGAAATTAACTTCCGCACTGGCTTTGGCAGGCGTCGCACCTTCGGTTTTCGCCGCAGCCAAAGAACCGTTCACGGTTTACGGGGCACCAGCATTACCGAGCCTGACTATTGCGGTAGCAGGATTACAGGGGCAACTCGCCAAACAAAGAGAGGTCATACTGAAAGTCTGGCGTAATCCAGACCATCTGCGGGCAGGTATTGCCAGCGGTGAATTTAAGGTGATGATGAGTCCGAGCAATGTCGGGGTTAACCTACGCAATCAGGGACAAAAGGTCGGCATGATCAACATTCTGACTAACGGCATTACCCAATTAGTCAGCAAAAAACCACTCAATTCACCAGAAGAATTGCCGAATAAGAAAGTCATCATACCATTTAAAAATGATATGCCCGATATTGTATTCCGTGCCTTACTGAAACAACGTGGTATCAATGCAGAGCGAGTGGACATCACCTACGCAGCGGCACCTGCCGAAGCCGTCAGCCTCTTTTTGAGCAAAGAATTTGATGCAGTGTTTGTCCCCGAGCCGCTTGCCAGTGCCTGTATTCTGAAAGGTAAAAAAATGGGTGTAGAAGTGGTTCGTTCCTTTAATTTCGGGCAGGCGTGGGCGGAAGCATTCAATTCTAAACCAGTTACACCGAATGCTGGTATTATCGCCGATGTGGATTTCTACCATGCTCATGCGGAGGAATTTGAAATCTTCCACCAAGATTTGCAAAATGCCTTGGTTTGGGTAAAAAACAACGCTCAGAGTGCTTCGGAAATCGGTACCAATTACATGCCGGCACCCGCTCCCGCTATTGCAAACGCCATTCCGCATGCTAATTTGACGGTGGCGAAAGGCTCCGAAATGAAAGAAGAAATAATGCGTTTCTATGAAATCATTCTGCGTTACAACCCGAAATTATTAGGCGGAAAATTGCCAACAGATGACTTCTTCTTATGTTAAAAGTCGATAAAGTCCGCAAGCCACAAGCGAGAATCTTCTACATCTTGGATTATTTATGGGGTGGTTTTGCCACCCTTGGCATAGTGGCAGTGCTACTGGCGATTTGGCAATGGGGAAGCAATAGCGTGGGGGAATTTTTAATTCCAAGCCCGCTCGGCGTTTTTCAACGAGCCTTTGCCTTGTTGCAGGATTTTCGTGGCAATCAAATTGATCTTTCACTGTGGCGAGCCATGGTGGGTGTGAGCAGTGCTTTATTGATCGGCATTGTTACAGGCTTAATCGCAGGTACATCAAAAACCATTATGGCAATGCTCAACCCCTTAATGACGATGTTGCTCGCTACACCGCCGATTATTTGGGTGGTGATGGCATTATTTTGGTTTGGTTTTGGCAATGCCAGCGTGCTGTTTACCATTATTATCATCGTCACACCGCTGACCTTTGCCAGTAGCTCAGTGGGCATTGCGACCTTAAGCAAACAAATGCAAGAGCTGTTTGATGTGCATCATCTCGGTTGGGCGAAGAAAATGCGTTATCTGTATATTCCCCATTTAACTAGCTATATTATTGCCAGTATCAGCGTTGCGGTGGCATCAGGTATGCGAGTGGTGGTGATGGCAGAATTATTAGGGGCAAGCGATGGCGTGGGTTCACGTATTGCCGATGCTCGTGTGATGTTAGATACACCAACCGTCATGGCTTATGTGGTGTTGGTAATTTTGTTGGTGGCGTTATTTGAATACTTGATTATTAAGCCATTGGAAATTTTGTTTATGCCGTGGAAAAGGTAAAAATATGCTGAAATTATCTCATCTGCATTTTGCGATTTTAAACGATGTTATTGTGCAAGATTTTAGCCTTGAATTGCAACGGGGTGAAATCAAAACCCTATTTGGACCCAGTGGCTGTGGCAAAACCACGGTGTTGCGTTTAATTAGTGGGTTAGAAAAACCAAAATCAGGCGATATGATAAATCAATTCCATAAAATCGGTTTCCTATTTCAAGAAAATCGTCTATTAAACAATCTAACCGCGGTGAAAAATATTGAAATTTTTATGCCAATCCCTGAACGCCAGAAAATTTATGCCTTGGCGGCAGAAATCGGCTTAATCCCAGCAGATTTAAATAAATATCCTACCGAACTCAGTGGCGGTATGGCAAAGCGAGTGGCATTTTTGCGTTTATTATTAAGCGATTGCGACTTAGCGTTATTAGATGAACCGTTTGTGGGATTAGATCGGGATTTACGCCATAAATTAATCAGCCTGTTACAAGAGCGAGTACAACAGAAAACCTTGGCTTGTTTGCTGGTTACGCACGACCGCTTTGAAGCGGTACGTTTAAGCCATGAAATACTCTTATTGAGTGCCAAAGGCATGCTTATTCAACAACGTATTTTGCTCAATGAAGATTTTGCCTTGCGTGATACCCATTACGAAGAAAACGCCGTTAAGCAGTATTTGCAAGGGGCAGTGTATTATGAGTAGTTATATTATGAATAATCTGTATGACTTAATCCACCTTGCCGTGTTGGCGACCCTTGGGGAGAGTTTCAAACTCAGTATGATACTGAGCAAAGTCGCATTAAAAAACAGTTCGCTCAAAAATCCGATTTTTATCCCTAATCTGATTTACCGTAATTTATTGGCGGTATGCTTGGTTTTTTATTTGTTAAGCGAAATTTTTCTCACCGACAATGTGAGTGGTTTTATTGCGATGGGTATCGGTTGCCTGTTTATGGCGAATTTGAAAGAATTTCACTATTGGGATTTACTGCGTTTTCCACCGCTTTTTGCCTATTATTTGCTCCAATTTATCGCCAGTCTAGGCTATCTTTGTTTAGGTTTTAGCCAAATCAGCCAGCAATCTTTAGAAATTGTTCAATGGCTTATTGGGTTGGGTTATTTGGGTGGTTTTGTTATAGTATATTGCAGATATAAACCTTTTTTAGGTCGCTAGCTCTTTAGCTCGGTGGGAAATTAGTGATAAAATAGATCAAGTATTTCTGTTAAGATGGTTAATTAAAAAATATCTATCATTATGTGTTTAAAATTAGATATATTTCAATAATGTATTTTATTTGTTAAAATTAAATTATAATATGATTGTTATTTTTAAATCATTTTGCTATTTTATACACGCAACCACATTGCAAGAATTTACTTACTATTAAAATTAACTTGGAAGGAAGTTTCTTATGTCAAAAACACAAGCCATTGCTAACGTATTTAAACTTATCGAAGAAAACGATATCAAATTTGTTCTTCTTCGTTTTACCAATATTAAAGGAAAAGAACACGGTGTATCACTGCCAGCTAGTGTCATTGATGAAGATTTCTTTGAAGAAGGTAAAATGTTTGACGGTTCTTCAGTAGAAGGTTGGCGAGCGATTAATAAAGCGGATATGCTATTAATGCCAATTCCAGAAAGTGCGGTGGTGGATCCATTTGCACAAATCCCAACCCTATCTATTCGTTGTAGTATTTATGACCCGAACACTATGCAAAGCTACGATCGTGACCCACGTTCTATTGCCTTGCGTGCAGAACAATATATGCGTTCCACTGGCGTGGCAGATCATGTCATGTTTGGACCTGAACCTGAATTTTTCTTATTTGATGATGTACGTTTCTCCACTGAGCCAAATAAAGTGTCTTACGCCATTGATGATGAAGAAGCCATGTGGAACACCGATCGCAAATATAAAGAACAAGGCAACAATGCTTATCGTCCATTGAAAAAAGGCGGTTACTGTGCAGTTGCTCCGATTGATAGCGGACATGATATTCGTTCTGAAATGTGTTTATTGTTAGAAGAAATGGGCTTAGTGATTGAAGCTCATCACCATGAAGTAGCGACCGCAGGTCAAAATGAAATTGCAACTAAATTTAACAGCTTAACCTTAAAAGCGGACGAAACTCAAATCTATAAATATATCGTGCAAAACGTGGCATTAGAACATGGCAAAACCGCTTGCTTTATGCCAAAACCATTTGCTGGTGATAATGGTTCAGGTATGCACTGTAATATGTCTTTAAGTAAAGACGGCAAAAACGTATTTATGGGAGATAAATATGCGGGTCTTTCCGAAACGGCACTTTACTATATTGGCGGCGTGATTAAACATGCGAAAGCCTTAAACGCATTCACTAACCCAACCACTAACTCATACAAACGCTTAGTGCCAGGTTTTGAAGCTCCAGTATTATTAGCTTATTCTGCAAGTAACCGCTCTGCATCTATTCGTATTCCAGCCGTTACTAGCCCGAAAGCGACACGTGTAGAAGCTCGTTTCCCAGATCCAATGGCGAACCCATATTTGTGTTTCTCTGCCTTATTAATGGCAGGTCTGGACGGTATTATCAATAAAATCCACCCAGGTGATGCAATGGATAAAAACCTTTACGATTTACCACCAGAAGAACTAAAAGAAATTCCAGCGGTATCTAGTTCCTTAGGCGAAGCCTTGGATAATTTGGAAAAAGACTATGAGTTCTTAACCCACGGTGGCGTATTCACTAAAGACTTTATTGATACCTTTATCGGCATGAAACGTAAAGAAGTAGAGCGTTTGAACATGACCCCACATCCAGTGGAATTTGAAATGTATTATGCTTAATGTTTGATTAAGTGGAAAAAAACAGGATTAGAGATAATCCTGTTTTTTTTTGTGTGTTGTTATACTGACGAAAGAGAAAGTGCGGTGAAAAATATTTGATATTTTTTTACCGCACTTTGAATCTAACGATTTAAATTACACATCTAAATACTCTAAAATCCCTTGAGCGGCATCACGTCCTTCGGCAATAGCTGTTACCACTAAATCTGAGCCACGGGTAACATCACCGCCAGCAAAGATTTTTGGATTGGCGGTTTGTTGTTTCAATTCGCCGTTGGATTTAATGCGACCACGATTATCCACTTCCACGCCGACTGCGGCTAACCACGGCATCGCATGTGGAGCGAAACCGAATGCTACAATCACTGCATCGCAAGAGATGATTTCTTCGCTATTCGGAATAATTTCCGCACGCTGGCGACCGTTGCTATCTGTGGCACCTAGTTTGGTTCTGACAATTTTAATCCCTGTCACTTTACCTGATGTGTCCGTTTCAATGGCAACAGGATCGGCTTCGATTTCTACCGGTTGAGCGTTAAATTCAAAATCGACACCCTCTTCTTTAGCGTTATGATATTCTTTTTTCGAACCAGGCATATTGGCAGTGTCACGGCGATAAACACAAGTTACTTCCACCGCACCTTGTCGAACCGAAGTACGCACGCAGTCCATAGCAGTATCACCGCCACCCAGTACCACCACACGTTTACCCTGCATATTAACAAAATCAGGGGCATCAAAGCCGAGTAAATGTTGCGTATTGCCGATTAGAAATGGTAAGGCAGAATAAACGCCAGTGGCATTTTCATTGGGAATATCTGCTTTCATGCCTTGATAGGTACCGACACCTAAGAATACTGCATCATACTGTGCGACCAGTTCGTCTAGTGTGATATCTTTGCCAATTTCTACTCCTAAGTGGAATTTTACGCCTAATTCGGTAAATAGCTCACGGCGACGTGTCATCACGCTTTTTTCCAGTTTGAATGCAGGAATACCAAAGGTAAGCAAACCACCGATTTCTGGCTGGCGTTCGTAAATACTGACTTCTACACCATTACGAAGTAATACATCGGCACAACCTAAGCCAGCAGGTCCAGCACCGATAATAGCTACTTTTTTACCCGTTGGAACGGCATTAATAGTTGGTTTCCAGCCCATTGCAAAGGCTTTTTCAGTAATATATTTTTCCACATTACCAATGGTGACAGCGCCAAATCCGTCATTTAAGGTACATGACCCCTCGCATAAGCGATCTTGTGGACAAACACGACCACAGACTTCTGGCAAACTGTTGGTGGAATGAGCTAATTCTGCCGCTTCAATAATACGTCCCTCATGGGCTAAACGTAGCCAGTTCGGAATATTATTATGTAACGGACATTTGTTTTGACAATAAGGATTGCCACACTCCAAACAGCGATCCGCTTGAGATTGTGCCTGTGTATCGCTAAATACATTGTAAATTTCCACAAACTCGGTTTTTCTTACGTTAAGTGGAATTTTCGGTGGATCCACACGTTGCAAGTCGATAAATTGATAGACGTTTCCACGACCCATAGTTTATTCCTTCAAATCTTTAAAAACTTTTTCTTTTTCCACCGCACTTTGGCTTAAATAAAGTGCGGTGAAAATCCCACAAATTTTTATTACTGAGCTAACGCACCTAATTCATTCACGGTACGGCGTTTATGCCCTAATAACCCATTGACATCATTGGCTTTTGGTTTAATTAACACAAATTGCGAAACATATTGTTCCCAGTTAGCCAAAATACGTTCACCGATACCACTATGGGTTAATTCTACGTGGCGAGAAATTAAGCCACGTAAATGCTCTTGATGAGTTGGTAAATCCACAATGCTTAAACCCTCTACTAATTCAGGGTTAAGCCGTTGTTTAAAACCGCCATCTGTATCAAGCACATAAGCGAATCCACCCGTCATGCCAGCACCAAAGTTAATCCCCGTTTTGCCTAACACGGTGACGATACCGCCAGTCATATATTCACAACCGTTATCGCCGATACCCTCAACCACTGCAGATGCACCAGAGTTACGCACCGCAAAACGTTCGCCAGCACGTCCTGATGCAAATAATTCACCGCCAGTGGCACCATATAAACAAGTGTTGCCCGCAATGGTGGCATCTTCCGCCTTGAATGAAACACCTGCGTGCGGTTTGATCACAATACGACCACCAGCCATACCTTTACCCACGTAGTCGTTAGTATCACCTGTTAAGGTCAAATTTACACCACCTGCCAGCCATACTCCTAAACTTTGTCCAGCGGTACCGGTTAAATTAATATTAAATTCTTGCAATGGATTACCACGATTGCCGTAACGTGCTGCCAAAATACCAGAAAGCGTTGCTCCAATAGAACGATCTAGGTTGCTCACGTCAAAATTCATTTCACTATTCAAGCCACTTTCTAACGCCTCTTGCGCTTGTTCTACAATCGCTTTGTTTAACAAACCTTTGTCAAATGGTGGATTGTGTTGCGTACAATATCTTGCACTGCCAGCTGGCACTTGTGGCGAATAGAGTAATTTAGTTAAATCTAAACCACGTTGTTTACCCGTATGACCATCAATAATTTCCAATAAATCGGTGCGACCGATTAAGTCGGTGAGTTTTTCTACGCCTAATTGAGCTAAAATCTCACGCACATCTTGTGCAATAAATTTAAAGTAATTCATGGCTTTTTCTGGCAAGCCAGTATAATGTTTACTGCGTAAGGTTTCGTCTTGGGTCGCAATACCTGTGGCACAGTTATTTAAGTGACAAATACGCAAGTATTTACAGCCTAATGCCACCATTGGACCTGTACCGAAACCAAAACTTTCTGCCCCTAAAATGGCGGCTTTGACAATATCTAAACCTGTTTTTAAACCGCCATCCACTTGCAACCGCACTTTATGACGCAAATTATTTTCCACTAACGCCTGTTGTGCTTCGGCTAAACCCAATTCCCACGGTGAACCTGCGTATTTCACGCTGGATAATGGGCTTGCCCCAGTACCGCCGTCATAACCTGCAATGGTGATCAGATCGGCATAGGCTTTGGCGACCCCTGTGGCAATCGTACCCACACCTGGTAAAGACACTAATTTCACCGAAATTAACGCTTTCGGGTTAATTTGTTTGAGATCGAAAATTAATTGAGCTAAATCTTCAATGGAATAAATATCATGGTGCGGTGGTGGTGAAATCAAGGTTGACCCTGGTACCGCATAGCGTAATTGTGCAATATAAGGGGTCACTTTATCCCCTGGTAATTGACCGCCCTCACCTGGTTTTGCCCCTTGTGCGACTTTAATTTGAATCACTTCCGCACTCATTAAATAAGCTGGAGTAACACCGAAACGACCTGATGCCACCTGCTTGATTTTAGACACTTTTTCAGTGCCATAGCGTTTCGGATCTTCACCGCCCTCACCTGAATTTGAATAACCGCCTAAACGGTTCATTGCCGTGGCTAAGGCTTCGTGTGCTTCTGGACTTAATGCACCGATAGACATGGCGGCACTGTCAAAGCGTTTATATAGATTTTCCGCTGGCTCAACTTGTGCAACATCAATCGCATTATTGGGGTCTGTTTTGAGCTTTAACATATCACGAATGGTCGCCACAGGACGATGATTCACGGCATCACGATAGGCTTTGTATTGCTCATAATCACCGCTATTGACGGCTTTTTGCAAGTTCATCACCACATCTGGGTTATAGGCGTGATATTCCCCTTGCGGTTTGAATTTCAAGAATCCGCCCATATCCAAATCTTGACTTGGTCGCCATGCCCGTTTGCGTAATTGACTAAGTTGCTGGTCAAAATCCGCAAAGCTGGCACCCTCAATTCGACTAGTAATCCCAGGGAAACAAAGATCAGTAATTTCTGAACTCATACCCACTAACTCAAATAATCTGGCACAACGATAAGATGAAATGGTGGAAATCCCCATTTTCGACATAATTTTGTACAAGCCTTTATCAATGCCATAACGGAAATTTGCCGTAACTTGACGTAAGGATTTTTTGATTGAACCCGTTTTCACCATTTGCCCTAAGGTTTCATAGGCAAGATACGGATAAATAGCAGTTGCCCCTAAACCAAGTAACACCGCAAAATGATGCGGACTGCGAGCTTCGGCGGTTTCGACTAAAATATTGGTATCACAACGTAAATTGGCAGACACTAATTGATTTTGTAATGCCCCTACTGACAAGGCAGTTGGAATCGGTTGATAGAATTTACTAATATTGCGATCGGACACGATTAATAAAACTGCACCATTTTGCACCGCACTTTTGGCTTCTTCACACAGATTTTCAATGGCTTGTTTTAAGCTCATTTCATCGGGGTTATAGGTTGCGTCTAAAATTTGGTGTTTATAATATTGTTGTGGCAAATCCAAAATTTGTTGCATATCGGAATAGACCAAAATCGGTGATTTAAAACTGACTCGATGGCTCATTCCTTCCGCTTCAAAGAACACGCTCATTTCACGTCCGATACTAGTGTTTAATGACATCACATGCGCTTCACGTAATGGGTCAATCGGTGGGTTTGTTACCTGTGCAAAATATTGACGGAAATAATCAAAAATTACTCGTGGACGTTCAGATAGTACCGCAAATGGCGTATCATCACCCATTGAACCGACCGCTTCTTGCCCGTTCTCACCCAGTACACGAATGATATTCTCAATTTCTTCGTTATCGTATAAGAATTGTTTTTGATACACCAATAACTCTTGTTCGCTTAACGTTGTCGCACCAATTTGGCTATCATCTACTTGATCAAATGGCACTAAGCGTTTGACGTTTTTATCTAGCCATTGGCGATAAGGATGTCTGGAGCGAACTTCATTATCAATTTCATCGGAATGCACTAAACGCCCTTTTTTGGTATCAATCACTAATAATTGCCCCGGTCCAACCCGTCCTTTTTCTACCACTTCATCAGGTGCATAATCCCAAATACCGATTTCTGATGCGATAGTAATTAAGCGATCTTCGGTGATCACATAACGAGCTGGGCGTAAACCATTACGGTCTAGGTTACAAGCAGCATAACGACCGTCAGACAGCACAATCCCAGCAGGACCGTCCCAAGGTTCCATGTGTATAGAGTTAAAATCATAAAAAGCTCGCAGATTATCGTCCATGTCAGGGTTATGTTGCCACGCAGGCGGTACTAATAAACGCATGGCACGGAATAAATCCATACCGCCACACACAAACAGCTCCAACATATTATCCAACGAGCTAGAATCCGAACCACTTTCATTTACGAATGGTGCAGCAGTTTGTAAATCTGGAATTAACGGCGTGCGATATTTATAACCCCTTGCTCTCGCCCAAGCTCGGTTGCTTGAAATGGTATTAATCTCACCATTATGGGCTAAATAGCGGAATGGTTGAGCTAATTTCCAACGGGGTTGGGTATTGGTGGAAAAACGTTGGTGGAATAAACAAATAGCAGATTGCATGCGTAGATCGGCTAAATCTGTATAGAATTTCGGCAAATCTTTCGGCATACACAAACCTTTATAAATCACGGTCTGATTAGAAAAACTACAAATATAAAAATCATCATGGCTGATACGTTTTTCAATACGACGACGAGCCACAAATAAACGACGTTGTAAGTCTTGATTTCGCCAACCGCTCGGTGCATTAATAAACACCTGTTTGATCGCTGGCATATCTGCAAGAGCGATTGAGCCTAAAACCGATGGATTGGTTGGCACATCACGCCAATAGGCAATGCCTAAGGTTTCTTCGGTCAGTTCTTGATTAATAATCTCAATAAATTCGGCTATCAATTTCTCATCTTGCGGTAAAAAAATCTGACCCACCGCAAAATTTTTAGCTAAGGAAAAGCCATTCTCATCGGCGATATGGCGAAAAAAGGTTTCTGGCATTTGAATAGATAAACCGCAACCATCGCCAGTTTTACCGTCTGATAAAATCGCCCCACGATGTTGCATCCGAGATAAGCCTAAAATGGCATTACGTACGACTTTGTGGCTCTGCACGCCGTCAATATTGGCGATCAGCCCAAAACCGCAGTTTTCACGCACTTCACTGCGATCATATAGCGTTGTCATAAGTTGTCTTCCTGCAAATAGAGTAAAAGTAAAATTGTTTTAGCTAACAAGGTGGGAAAAATAACAGATTTTACACCGCACTTTGTTATTTCGTTATATAGGTAAAATCATCTTAGATTGAATAAGGGTTTGTGTAAATATATCGAATATTATATTTATATAAATGCCATAATAATTAAATAAAACATAAATAAATATCGTTTATTTTATATCTTATCTAATATTGGTTTGATGAATAATTTTATCTATATAATTTAATGATTATTTAAGGCTTATTTTAAACAAAAATAGCCTATTTTGTAATTTATTTAGAAAAAATATAATTTTTGCACTTATTGACTGAATAAAAATAATTTTCATTTAGTTGTGTTGATTTATCTTTTGAGAAGATGAAAAAAAGCATTGCATTTTGAATTGTGTTTTTGCATAGTAGAACCCGAGCTGTTCAAACAGCGATTGCAAACAAACATATTACTCATATTAAAAAAGGAAACATATTATGTCTAACTCAGTATCATCATTAGAAGACTTTCTAGCTTACGTTGCACAGCGTGACGGTCATCAACCTGAATTTTTACAAGCAGTGCGTGAGGTATTTACCTCTATTTGGTCTTTTATTGAAAAAAATCCAAAATACCGCTCACAAGCGTTATTAGAACGTTTAGTTGAACCTGAACGTGCATTCCAATTTCGTGTCGCATGGACAGATGACAAAGGTCAAACCCAAGTCAACCGTGCTTTCCGTGTGCAGTTCAATAGTGCGATTGGTCCATTTAAAGGCGGTATGCGTTTTCACCCATCAGTCAACTTATCTATCCTAAAATTCTTAGGTTTTGAACAAATCTTCAAAAATGCCTTAACAACTTTACCAATGGGCGGGGCGAAAGGCGGTTCCGACTTCGATCCAAAAGGCAAATCTGATGCGGAAGTGATGCGTTTCTGCCAAGCATTAATTGCAGAATTATATCGTCATATTGGTCCAGATACTGACGTGCCAGCAGGCGACATTGGTGTAGGTGGTCGTGAAGTAGGCTACCTTGCAGGTTATATGAAAAAATTATCTAACCAAGCTGCTTGCGTATTCACTGGTCGTGGGCTTTCCTTTGGTGGGAGTTTAATTCGCCCTGAAGCCACAGGTTACGGCTTAGTTTATTTTGCACAAGCCATGTTAGCGGAAAAAGGTCAATCTTTCCAAGGTAAAACCGTTTCTGTTTCAGGTTCAGGTAATGTTGCTCAATATGCGATTGAAAAAGCGTTACAACTTGGTGCAAAAGTGGTTACCTGTTCAGATTCATCGGGCTATGTTTATGATAAAGACGGTTTCACCGCAGAAAAATTAGCTGCCTTAATCGAAATTAAAGAAGTGAAACGTGGTCGTGTGAAAGATTATGCGGAACAATTCGGCTTAGAATATCATGCAGGTCAACGTCCTTGGGGAGTAAAAGTCGATATTGCATTGCCTTGTGCCACCCAAAATGAAATTGAATTAGCTGATGCACAAAAACTCATTGTCAATGGCGTACAATTAGTGGCTGAGGGGGCTAATATGCCAACCACCATTGAAGCGACCGATGCGTTCTTAGCGGCGGATGTATTATTTGGACCAGGTAAAGCTGCCAATGCCGGTGGGGTAGCGACATCTGGTTTAGAAATGGCACAAGGTTCACAACGTTTATACTGGAGCCGTGAAGAAGTCGATGCTAAATTACACAGCATTATGTTAGATATTCATGCCAACTGTAAAAAATATGGTTCAGGTGAGGGCAAAAATATTAACTATGTGGTGGGTGCAAACGTGGCTGGTTTCGTTAAAGTCGCTGATGCCATGTTGGCACAAGGTGTCTATTAATTTTTTACTGCTTTGACTAAAATAGAGTAGGGCGAATCGAATGGATTCGCCTTATTTGTTTTGTGGTCTTTGATCGTATCCAGTTTGATACTGCTTTATTTTCCTCGACAAAAACAGTATGCTATTAAGCAATTTTTTGCTTAAAGAAGTATCAATATGTTAATGTTAAACCAACAAATCTCTCAAATTATCGCTGATGAACTAAATGTTCGTCCGCAACAAATTCTGGCTGCGATTCAGTTAGTCGATGATGGCAATACGATTCCTTTTATTGCTCGCTATCGTAAAGAAGTGACGGGTGGCTTAGACGATACCCAGTTACGCCATTTTGAAACCCGTTTAATTTATTTGCGTGAATTGGAAGATCGCCGTCAGACGATTCTGAAATCCATTGAAGAACAAGGCAAACTCACCGCTGAACTGCAACAAAAAATTCAACAAACTCAAAGCAAAACCGAACTCGAAGATCTCTATCTTCCTTACAAACCAAAACGCCGCACTAAAGGACAAATTGCCATTGAAGCAGGTCTTGAGCCGTTGGCGGATTTATTATGGTTGCAACCTAATCACGATCCCGATAACACAGCAGAAACCTTTGTGAATGCCGAAAAAGGTGTGGTCGATAGTAAAGTGGCGTTAGACGGTGCGAAATATATTTTAATGGAACGCTTTGCCGAAGATGCACAATTATTGGCAAAAGTCCGTCAATATTTACAACAAAGTGCGGTGTTAATTTCCAAAGTTTTTGAGGGAAAAGAAACGGACGGGGCGAAATTCCAAGATTATTTCGATCATCAAGAACCGTTAAAAAATGTACCCTCACACCGTGCATTAGCCATGTTGCGTGGACGTAATGAGGGTTTTCTGCAACTGAGCCTTAATGCCGATCCTGATGCAGCAGAAGGTAGTCGTTCAAGCTATTGTGAAGAAATTATTCGTGAGCATTTGGGTGTGCGTTTTAATGCTCAACCTGCGGATAAATGGCGTGAGCAAGTGATTGCATGGACATGGAAAATTAAACTGGCGTTACATTTAGAAACGGAATTAATGGGGGCTTTACGTGAAAAAGCAGAACAGGAAGCGATTGATGTTTTTGCCCGAAATTTAACCGCACTTTTAATGGCAGCCCCTGCTGGAGCGAAAAATACCATGGGACTTGACCCAGGTTTACGCACGGGGGTGAAAGTCGCCGTGGTGGATAATACAGGAAAATTGCTTGATACCGCCACGATTTATCCACATACAGGGCAAACGGAAACCGCTTTGGTAACGTTGTTTAAATTGATTAAAACCCATAATGTCGAATTAATTGCGATTGGTAACGGGACGGCATCACGTGAAACAGAACGTTTTGCCAAGGAAGTGATTAAACAAATTCCGCAAAATACACTGCAGATTGTGGTCGTCAGTGAAGCTGGGGCATCGGTTTATTCTGCGTCTGAACTGGCGGCACAAGAATTTCCGAATTTAGATGTATCTTTACGTGGAGCGGTATCCATAGCTCGCCGTTTGCAAGATCCGCTAGCGGAGCTAGTGAAAATTGAGCCAAAAGCCATTGGGGTGGGGCAATATCAACATGATGTGAATCAATCCCAACTGGCGCGTAAACTTGATGCGGTGGTAGAAGATTGTGTTAATGCTGTCGGGGTGGATTTAAATACGGCTTCATCTGCCTTATTGGCACGTGTAGCTGGCATGAGTAAGACGCTTGCCCAAAATATCGTGGATTATCGTGATGAGAACGGACGTTTCAACAGTCGAACTGAATTGAAAAAAGTGCCACGCTTAGGACCAAAAGCCTTTGAGCAATGTGCAGGTTTTATGCGAATTAATCAGGGCAAAAATCCCCTTGATGCGTCTGGAGTTCACCCCGAAGCCTATGCAGTAGTAGAAAAAATTTTACAAGCCACAGAACAATCCATTCAAGATTTAATGGGCAATGCTTCTGCTATTCGTCAGCTTGAAGCAAAACAATTCACCGATGAAAAATTTGGTTTACCAACGGTAATGGATATTTTTAAAGAGCTAGAAAAACCAGGACGCGATCCACGGGGTGAATTTAAAACGGCGACCTTTATGGACGGCGTGGAAGACATCACGGATTTGAAAGCAGGTATGATTTTAGAGGGAACCATTACTAACGTGACCAATTTCGGGGCATTTGTGGATATTGGTGTGCATCAAGATGGCTTAGTACATATTTCATCGTTGGCGGATAAATTCGTTGAAGATCCTCATCAAGTGGTGAAAACGGGCGATGTGGTGAAAGTTAAAGTGCTTGAAGTCGATGTAGCTCGCAAACGGATTGCCTTAACCATGCGACTAGAGGAAAGTGCGGTGAAAAAAGAGCAAAAATTTGACCGCAGTTCTGAACGAAATTCATCGCCCAAAGGTCGTCATGAACGGCATAATCAATCTTTCACCAATAATGCCTTTGCTGATGCGTTAAAAGGTTGGAAAAAATAATTTTTAAGTTGTAGAAGATCGGTCTCTGATCTTCTACATATTAGAACATTTCATCCGCATCTTTTCATTGCTGTTTTTACCACTAATAAAATATCTTAACTATTATTTTATCTATTTTATTAAAAAATTTTGTAAGGTTTCTGCTACTCGTCCGACTAATGCTAATGAAAGGATAGTGAATATATTCTTTCGCTAACAATTTATCTTAATTAAAGGAGAAATCTATGAAATCTTTAAATATTTTAAAAACCTTAAGTGCAGTATCATTACTTTCTATTTTTGCCGTGAACGCAAATGCAGCTGATATGAAAAAAGATCAGATGAGCAAAGACCAGATGCACTCAGAAATGATGAAAGCTGACGAAATGAAAAAAGGTGATATGAAATCAGATATGATGATGAAATCTGATGAAATGAAAAAAGGAGACATGCACTCAGACATGATGAAATCTGATGAAATGAAAAAAGGAGACATGAAATCGGGCATGATGAAATCCGACAATATGAAAAAAGGAGGTACAAAATCGGACATGATGAAATCCGACGAGATGAAAAAAGACAAAATGTAATTGTAATTAGAATAAACTGCAATGGTGGTGTCATTAGTCTATGTATAGTGTAGTGAGTTTGATACCACCTTAATTCATTGTCGCAAATAAAGAAGATTAAAACCGCTCTTCTACACCTGAACCAAATTTATCACTGTTATTTTAATGAGATTAATTGCCATAAAAAAGCCCCATTAAAATAATGGGGCGAAAGGATCAAATGATAAAAAACATTAGCAATTTCGTTAGAGATTAGAAGAGGATACGAGTACCTAAAGCGATTTGTTTATTTTTCTCTAAGGTTACACCCGCTTGTTTAGTTTTGAATGAACCACCCTCAACATAAACTAACACATTTTTGTTGAAATAATGATCTGCACCTAAGAACCAACCACGGAATTTACCATTTTCGGTACCTTTAGTCTTACCTGTACCCCATAAGTATTCAGCATAGACTTTGTTGTTTTGTGTGATTTGATATTTTAAACCGACTTCAAATTGGTTAACTTGGTTAAATGCCTTAGCACCAACACGGAATTTATTGTCAACGTTATCTTTAGTTGATTTAGCATGTGACCAGTCTAAACCTAAAGCCACTGGACCGTAAGAAACTAGACCAGCAACAGTAGCACCTTTAGTTTTATACTCCGCTTTACCATCACCGTTACCTGTTCTCCAGTCACCTCTTGTAATTTCGCTATAACCGCCTTCAACTGCGAATCCAAATTCACCAACTTTAGTTTTATAGAATGCTCCCAAACCGTATCCTTGTCCGTCATCAGCAGTTTCTTGATTGTCTGATTTTGCGGTGATAGTTACATTACCCAAACTATCTTTGGTTGTAGTGTAACGTGTGCTGTGTTTTGCAGAATTACCAAAGTAATAGTCAGCCATAAAATGGAAACCACCAAAATCAGCTGATTTAAAATGAACCGCTTTATTATGAGCATCAACTACTTTTGTGATTGCACCTAATTCATAAGTAAAATCTGATAAACCTAAATCATCACCAACGGTTAATTGACGACCGAATGTTAAGGCACCGATATCTTTGTGTGCAAATCCACCGAATAAACGTTTAGTATGAATGCCATCACCAATAGTACCATTTTGAGTAAAACGAATTTCCATATTGGCTAATGCACTGAAACCGTTACCAATTTCTTGATAAGCACGAACACGTACACGAGAACCTTTATCCACTAAATCTGTACGTTTGTTAGTTTCTTTTCTAACTTGCATTGAGATACGACCATCAACGTCAAGTTTAGTACCATCTTGTTGATAAACCACAGTTGCATTGGCAGCACTAGAAGCTAAGGCAGCGACGGCTAGAGCGATAAGTGTTTTTTTCATAATAATGTTTCCTTATTTTGGTTAAGTATAACAAATCGATTATTTCGACTAGAGTTTAGCAAATTCCTTTGCTATTTGAAGTTTTACTTCTTGATGCGAAATTTAAATGAATTGATTTTTTATGTCAATATAGGGAACTTTTTTGAAGAAAACATGATTTGTAGATTAATCAATATGTTATGAAATTTCATTAGATTGAAAAAATGAGATCTAGATCACAAATTTGAAAGAATTTTTCTATATTATTATTTTTTGTGAATTTTCAATTAATTGATTTAAAAGGAATAATTAAATTTGTTTATCTTTTATTAAAGTAAATATTCAAAAATAAATATAGACAGGAAAGTTTATTTCAAAAATGTGAACTAGATCACATTTTTAGTGGGAACTTTTTGAGAAATGACAAAGGATTAGTCAAAAAATAGGATAGATTGCAGAATGACAAGACACCCACCCCGCACTGGCGTACGGGGCTAAGCATGGTGACGCCACGCTGTGGCTTGGGTTCGGAAGTGGATAAGATGCGGAGCATCGTGACTATGCCTAGCCCTGTACGTGAGTGCAGGGTGACAAGCCTTATTTTCCTTGCAACACCTGTTGCTCAATTTGTTGGGCTTTTTGCCAACTTGGAAGTTGATGTAAATCGGCAAGATAGCGATCAATATGCGTGAATTTACCTTGATATACCATTTTCATAAAGATTAGAGCAAATGCTAGGGCAAAATCTGCTCCCGTGAGTTTATCGCCCATAATATAGCGTTTATTGGCTAACTGACGGTTTACATAGTCATAAACTTTTTCTATTTCACTGTCTGCATAAGCTAAGGTGTTTTGTGGTGGAGTGGGTTCTCTCGCAGCAATAAATTTAAGTACTAATGGGATCATTGCGGTGCTTTCACTAAATTGTAGCCATTGTAAATATTCGGCATATTCAGGGCTATCTGTCGCTGGAGCAAGATGCGGGGCGTGATTTGCGATAATCCATTCCACCATAGCCACTGATTCAGTGATGACTTTTCCGTCAATTTCAAGTAACGGAGCTTTGCCTAACGGGTGAATATCTTTCAGTGCTTCTGGTGCGTGCATATTTTCTTGACGTTTATGCGAGATTAATTCATAAGGCAAGCCAATATGTTCCAATAACCAAGTCACTCGCATAGCACGAGAACGGTCGAGATAGTGTAGTTTGAGTTTCATGTTTGTTTCCTTTGAGTTCTATAACATTGCAATCAAATAAGTTTCTATCGTAAGATTATTAAATTTAGTTATCAACATTAACATTCTTATAGCCCCGATTAAACAGTGCAACCATTTCTGGGTGTGGATCAGGTTCAGCATCTAATATCGCCATTACTTTTTGCCATTGTTTGGTATTTAAATGAATTGTTTGATGTTTATTAATGACTTTAACGGCTCTTTCAAAAGCACTTTCTAATATTGTTGGTTTGTCTGATTGTGCTATTTGAGTTTTATGTTTACTGCATGGGTAATCAGTTTTCATCTAATTTTAAAACCTTTCTTAAATTTCTCATTGCTTCTTCATGCGTAATAGTTTCTTCTAACCCATTTTGCATTTTGTAGATTAAATCAAGTTCCATTTCAACATCTGCTAAGCTTGTAATGATTCTTTACCCATTTTCACCCTATTTAAAACAGCTTCTGCCAATATGATTTCTTGTAAATCATCATGTTTCTTTTTATGAAAGTATGTACTTCTTAATCCATCAATATGCTCATTAAGTTGGTCAGGGATATTTTGATGTATAGGATCTAAAATAAAGTCAACACCTTCTCTCCTTGCCAACTTTGCAGCGGGTACAAAATCAGAATCACCAGCAATAAGTACTATTTGATTAACTTGTTTTTTTAAAGCTAGTGTGGTTATATCAATACCTATTCGCATATCAACACCTTTCTGCCGAGTATTAATAATCACATCATTTTCTTGCAATGGAGATTTTGATAGATCACGTTTTCCTTTTAAAATAGCTTGTTCAATATCTGGTTTAATAATCCATTCTACGGTTTGAGATAAATCACCCAATCGCAATGCTAATTTTCTTTTTTTTAATAAACGTTGGTGTAGTTCGGTTCTGAATATGGCTTCATTTGATTTCGAGAAATCAACTGCCTTTTTGCTGATAGGATTGTGCATTTTCTTTTCCAATGGAGCACAATCGTAGAAAAAATACGATAGAGTTCTTGTTTAACCTTTCTTTTGTCCGATAAATGTAACATAGCACAGCGAACAGCGAGATCTGCTATACGTTGTGCATTAAAATAGTTATTTGGTTCAAAATGCCTGATACGTTTAATAAAATAAGTACCATCAATTAAAATCGCCATCGCCATTTTCTTTTCCTTATATAGAAAAAACCCTAAGGTTCGGCATAATGTCTGGATAAGTGACAAAAGCGTACAACTAAGGGTTGGATTATTACTAAGTGTAAATTTTTGTCTGTTAATGTCAAGTGGATATTAATAAAAAAACAACGACATCATCCTTGATATCGTTGGTTGATTAAAATTAAGAGGAAATCACACCGCACTTTTACACCAGTCGCATCTGGGAAACGCAAAAGTGCGGTCATTTTTTTGAAGATTTTTATTCTTCAACGACAAGTTTTTTGCCGTCATAGCTTACAGTACGAACTTCGGTTAATGCTTTACCGCCGTCTGTTTCACCCCCGACAAATAACACTTTATTTTCATACGGTAAAGCTACACCGTAAGCAATATTGTGCGGATAGTTACCGATAATTTTCCAAGTACCGCTTTTAGCATCTAAAGTATAGAAGTCGCTATGATAGGTTTTTTTCAAGCCACCAGTACGGTGAGCATCGTTGATGCCTTTGGCATAGTTCGCTCTTGCACCTGGGAAGTTTGCACCACCTGTCACGATAAAGTGACCGTTGGTATAACCGCCCATACCACCTGCGATACCGTCTTGTTGATCATAACCTTTCGGTGCTGGTAAGTTGCCAAGTTTTTTCCAGTCTTTTACGCCGTCTTTGGTGATAGTACCTTGTGCGGTGCCATCAGTACGAAGACCTGCTTTGATTTCACCGTTGACCACTAACAATTTGCCATTGTTAATACCCACAGATGCCCCTGCACGACCTGAATATGGGAAGTAACCTTCGTTACGCCATGTGTTAGTCGCAGGTTCATAACTCACAATGTCAGATGAGAAGAAGAAGTCTTGCGCACGTAGGTTAAAGTACGCATCAAAGATTGGTGCGGTTTTTTCTTTGATTTTATCTTTGTCGGCTTCTTTGTCTAAACCTGCACTAGCTTTTTTCACGTCTTGGAATAAGCCGTTCCAGATTTCTTGGTTGATACCACCCACGAAGTAAACTTTGCCGTGATCAGTCACGCCAGTTGCACCCACAGCTGCACGAGGCGAACGTGTATCTAATTTTGTCCAAGTGTTAGTGGCTGGATCATAAGAATAAGCATCGTTGATTACTTGGTTATCGGCTACATCGTTATTTTGGAAACCACCGAAAACATAAAGTTTGCCATCGATACCAGCTGCGACAGGTTGGTTACGAGCACCGCCCGGGAATGCAGCTAATTCTTGCCATTTTGCATCTTTCTCTTTTAAGTTAAGAGAATAGAATTTGTCACCACCTGAACCTAATCCCACATAAACGGTGTCACCGATCAATGCACCTGCACCGCTTTTAATTCCCACAGGTAAATCAGGATATTGTGCTGCTTGGGCTGCGAACGCTGTTAAGCCCAATACAGATACAGCTAATAAAGATTTAGTGAATTTCATAATAGAACTCCTTAATGTGTATTTTTAAATGTTAGCCATTTGGCATTAATAAGTTTGGAATAAAGGTAATGATTTCAGGGAAAATTGTAATCAATACCAGCGTAATAAATATTGGTACTAAGAATGGCAGTACCCCTTTGGTTACGGTAGATACCGACATATTACCTACACGTGCTACCACAAACAACGCCATTCCCATTGGTGGTGTTAAGATACCAATCATCATGTTCATTAAGGTCATTACTCCGAAGAAGATTAAGTCGATACCGAAATGTTGTGCAATTGGAATTAACATTGGTAATACTAAGAATTGCAACGCAAGGGCATCAATAAACATACCTAAGAATAATAACAATAAGTTAATCATGACCAGTACGGTTAATGGTGAATCCGCTACGGTTACAAACACTTCAGCTAAACGCATTGCCACTTGTTCGCGAGCAATCATATCGCCGAAGAATGTCACGGTCATCACCATTAATACGGTTACGCCCGTAATGGACACCGCTTCAACACAGCTTTTGAACAATAATTGTAAGGTTAATTCTTTATAGACAAAACGGCTGACAATGATGGAGTATGCCACAGCGACTACGGCAGCTTCCGTTGGGGTAAACATGCCTGAGAAGATACCGCCAATAATGATAATCGGGGTTAAAATTGCCCATACGCTGGATTTAAAAGCGGCACAAAGTTCTGGCATAGTCGCTTTTGGTGTTCTTGGATAACCGCGTTTTTTACACACGAAGTAGTTCATAACCATTAACGCAATGGTGACCAATACGCCAGGTACAAAACCCGCCACGAACAATTTGGCAATGGATTGGTTGGCGATAACACCATAAATAATCATGGAGATACTTGGTGGCACTAATGGACCGATAATACAAGAGGCTGCGGTAATACCACCACTGATGTCATCATCATATCCCGCATCACGCATCGCTTTGATTTCTAATTGACCTAAACCACCCGCATCGGCAATGGCAGAACCTGACATACCAGAGAACAGTAAACTTGCCCCGATATTCACATGTCCCATACCACCAGTGTAGTGACCTAACAAGGCTTTGGCGAAGTTAAAGATCCGTTCAGTGATTCCGCCCCCGTTCATTAAGATCCCCGTTAAGATAAAGAACGGTACACTTAATAATGAGAAACTGTTTAGGCTATCGACTAATTTATTGGCGGCACTGTTGACAATATTCCAGCGTGTCATAGAGAAATAAAGCAAGGTGGCAATAAACAATGACCAACCTACTGGCGTGCCTAAGAACATGATTACCAGCCAAACTACAAGTACTAAATAAACGGCATTGTCGCCAAGTTTCACATATTGCGAAATACGAAGCACTTTGAACACATCAGGGGCGAAGAATAAAAGAGCTAATAAAATCACCGCACCTATGGCAAACACCGTGGCGGATAAATAGGAAGTTTGATTGGTAAAGTTTTCAGTTTGTGCTTGTAAGAAACGGATTAGCACCAGCACGGAAATAAAGGCTTGAGCCGCATATAACCATTTATCACTGATTTCTAACGCCACCAATTCAAAGGATGCCCCAATCCAGACTTTAAAGCCTAAATGGATAAAAATAATGATAGAAGCAAAAATCAACAGTTGCACAAAAGTATTAGTGGCTTTTTTTACTTTTGGTGGCATGAGATTGGTGATAAAGTCGAGATAAATATGTTGTTGGCTACGCACTGCCATACTGATCCCGAACATACTCACATAGATAAACAGCAATCTTGCCAATTCTTCTGACCAAATTAATGGTGAATCAAAGATTTGACGTGCAATGACTTGGGTAAGAAGAATTAGGAACACAATGAACAATAATGTTCCGCCAACCCATTCTTCTATTTTATTAAAAAATTTCATAAATACCTCGATATGTCGAGTAAAACAAGGAAATTAAAACATTAGATTGCCCTATCCCCACCAGAGGAAAATGAGAATAGGGCATTGAGGTTAATTATTTGATTTTTGAAAATTCATCAAAGGCATCTTGACCTACTTTGCCATTCTTTTTCAAGTATTCGTCATAGTAAGGTTTTAATGCTGCTTTGAACGGTGCTAAATCAGGATGAGTTACTGTTACACCTTGTTTTTCAAAGAAAGCGATATCGTTTGCTTCGCCGTCGTGGAATAATTTACTGTGGTATTCCGCTGCTTTTTCTGCCGCATCTTTCACCACTTTTTGTAAGTCAGCAGGTAAATCTGCAAAGGTTTCATTACTGACTAAATAAAGTTGGTCATTTAAGATATGGTTAGTGATTGCTAAATATTTTTGCACTTCATAGAATTTTTGCGCCCGAATAGTTGGCAATGGGTTTTCTTGACCATCTACAGAGTTAGTTTGTAAGGCTAAATATACTTCAGAGAACGCCATTGGAGTTGGTGCTGCACCCACATATTTTGCAAAGGCAAGGTTAGTTGCTGCATTTGGTACACGTAATTTCAATCCTTTCATATCAGCAATAGAATTAATCGGACGGTTTGATGAAGTTTGACGCGTACCGTTATAAGCTACTGATAATAAAGTCATACCTTGTTCATCATGGACTTTACGTAATAATTCTTTACCAAAATTGGTTTCTAATAATGCTTTTTTGCTGAATTCAATGTTTGGCACCACATAAGGTAACGCAAAGATTTCTGCTTCTGGGTAGAAAATTTGGAAACGGGCAGATTCTGCAAAAGTGAAATCCAACGCACCATCTTTTAATTGTTTCATCATGGTACGGTCATCACCTAATTGAGATGATGGGAAAAGTTTCACTTCGATTTTGCCCGCAGATTTATCTTTCACTTCTTTAGCGAAAAATTCTGCTGCTTTATATTCGTTTTGGCTTGTACCTGCATTCATACCGAATTTTAAATCGTAATCCGCTGCCAATGCAGAAGTTGCAAAAGCAGATGCCGCAACGCCAGCACAAAATGTTGCTAAGAATAGTTTATTGAATTTCATAAGTACGCTCCTGTTAAAAAGATTGTCAGAGTTTTTGAGTTTGAGATGTAATTAAACCTATGTGGTTTTAATATGCTTTGCATTCTGGATCAAAAAAATCAAAAAATAAATATATTTTTGAAGTTAAATTTCAAAAATGAGAGGTAGATCACAAAATTAAAAAATTCTTTTAAAATTTTTGGATTTTTACTCCACTTTTGGAAATTTTTAGGCATATAATGAGTCATATATATGGGACTTTTGGATCAAAGTGTAAAAATTTCCGACAAAGTATCTCAAAAAGTCTTGCCATTTTATTCGTTAGAGCGTAATCTAATGAATTAATGAAGTATTAATTCTAAAAATAAAAAATAAACGGAGTATATATGTCAAAATTATCTCATTCCGACGTGCTTACTCAAATCTCAAAAGGATTTATTTCTTCTTGTCAGCCCGTGGATGATGGTCCAATGGACAAACCTGAAATTGTTGCAGCTATGGCTCAAGCCTCACAAAATGGTGGTGCATCTGGTTTACGTATTGAAGGTGTTGAAAATCTAAAAGCAACACGCCCATTTGTTACTATTCCTATTATAGGGATAAAAAAACGTGATTTACCTGATAGCCCTGTGCGAATCACCCCTTTCTTGCAGGATATTGAAGATTTAGCTGCTGCTGGTGCGGATATTATTGCTGTAGATGGCACCAATCGCCCTCGTCCTGTGGATATAGAAAGTGCGGTGAAAAAAATCCATGAATGTGGTTGTTTGGCAATGGCGGATTGTTCTAATTTAGAAGAAGGTTTGTATTGTCAAAAATTAGGTTTTGATATTGTGGGTAGTACAATGTCTGGTTACACTGGTGGAGAAATTCCGAAAGAACCTGATTATCAATTAGTCAAAGATTTAAAAGCTGCGGGCTGTTTTGTGATGGCGGAAGGTCGTTACAACACCCCTGAATTAGCGAAAGTCGCCATTGAAATCGGGGCAGATGCAGTGACAGTGGGTTCAGCGTTGACCCGTTTAGAGCATATTGTGAGCTGGTTTGCGAATGCGGTGAAATCAGCCAAGTAAGTAGCAAAGTAATTAAGGAAGTTTATATGCGTTGTTTAGCCCTCGATATTGGCGGTACAAAAATAGCGGCAGCGTTAGTGGAAAATAACCAAATCCAACAACGTCAGCAAATTGTTACCCCACAAGATAATGCGGCTCAGGCTTTACATCAGGCTTTAGCAAGTTTAGTCGAGCAATATGCAGGACAGTTTGATTATGTGTCTGTTGCCTCAACGGGCATCATAAATAACGGTATTTTAACCGCACTTAATCCGAAAAATTTGGGTGGCTTGGCTGAATTTCCATTGAAAGAAAGCATTGCCCGTCATACCGATAAACCGATTTTCTTATTGAATGATGTGCAGGCCGCCGCTTGTGCTGAATATCAAGAAGTTGATTCGAAAAAAGTCCCTAATTTTGCTTTTATCGTGGTTTCCACGGGAGTTGGGGGCGGAATTATTTTAAATGGCGAATTACAAACAGGACCAAATGGGGTAGTAGGGCATATTGGACACAGCCTTGCGGATCCGAATGGTGAAATTTGTGGGTGCGGTCGTCGTGGTTGTGTCGAAGCTGTTGCAGCTGGGCGAGCCATTGAACGTGATGCACAAAAATGGGATAACCCTTGTTCGCCAAAAGAAGTCTTTGCGTTATTTCGTGAAAATGATGAAAAAGCCACCGCACTTGTACAGCGTTCTGCCAAGGCTATTGCCAATTTAGTGGCTGACTTGGTGATATCACTTGATATTCAACAAGTTGTGCTGGGCGGTAGCGTGGGATTAGCTGAGGGTTATTTACCTTTAGTGAAGCAATATGTACAAGCAATGCCACATTTTTATCATTGTGAATTAACCACAGCAAAATATGCAGGTGATGCTGGTTTAATCGGTGCTGCATATTGGGGAGGCATAGCATTAGCTAGAACGTAATTAGTTTAGGAATTCAGGGGAATTAACTATGGTCACTACACCTAATGAAAGCAGTAAAATTTTAGATACAATCGGTGCATTACAAAGCAGTTTAACCAAAACTGAAAAACGTATTGCCGAACAAATTCTTATTACACCAGAATTAATTGCACAATCTTCTTTAGCTGAAATTGCAAAGTCGTTAAATGTAGGCGAAGCGACCTTTATTCGTTTTTGTCGAACACTTGGATTTAAAGGATTTAGCGATTTTAAATTGGATTTTGCTATTGAACTTGCGACACAAAGTCAACAGTCATCAGATTTATTAGATACAACTATTACGGCAAAGGATAGCCCAAAAGAAATAGCTAGTAAGTTGCAAAGTGTTATTAATAACGTGGTCGGTGAAACCATTAATTTGTTAGATTTTGATGCGTTGAGTAATGTCGTAAAAGAACTGCGTAAGGCTAAACGAATTTATTTGTTTGGTGTAGGTTCGTCAGGTGTTGTGGCTGACGGAGCAAAAAATAAATTAATGCGTATTGGTTTTCAGGTTGATGCTGAAACAAATAACCATTTTATGTATATGCAGGCTTCGTTAATGAGAAAAGGGGACGTGGTAATTGGTATTAGTCATTCTGGTACTTCACCTGAAACTACTAAAGCCCTTGACATTGCGAAACAGGCAGGAGCAGTAACGGTAGCAATCACCCATAATTTGCGTTCACCGATTACTAAAGTTTCGGATTATGTACTCAATAATGGTAATCGCCAAGGTCAGTTACAAGGTGACTCCGTGGGTACACAAATCACTCAGTTATTCGTACTTGATCTGATTTATGCGTTATTGGTTCAAGCCGAAAAAGAAAAAGCAAAACAATCTAAACAAAAAACTGTTGCAGTTATTGAGCAACAACAGAATAAATAGGAGAAAATTTAATGAAAAACTTAAAAGGTATTTTCAGTGCATTATTAGTGTCTTTTAATGAAGATGGTTCAGTGAATGAAAAAGGTTTGCGTCAAATCATTCGTCATAACATTGATAAAATGAAAGTAGATGGTTTATATGTGGGCGGTTCTACTGGCGAAAACTTTATGCTTTCTACCGAAGAGAAAAAACAAATCTTCCGTATTGCTAAAGATGAAGCCAAAGATCAAGTCGCCTTAATTGCTCAAGTAGGTAGCGTAAACTTAAAAGAAGCGGTGGAATTAGGTAAATATGCCACAGAATTAGGTTATGACAGCTTATCAGCAGTAACACCTTTCTACTACAAATTTAGCTTCCCAGAAATTAAACATTACTATGAAACTATTATTGCTGAAACTGGTAATAATATGATTGTTTATTCTATTCCGTTCTTAACTGGCGTGAATATGGGCGTGGAACAATTCGGTGAACTTTACAAAAACCCTAAAGTGTTAGGTGTGAAATTTACTGCTGGCGACTTCTATTTATTAGAACGTTTAAGTAAGGCTTATCCAGAAAAATTAATATGGGCTGGTTTTGACGAAATGATGGTACCTGCTGCATCTTTAGGTGTACATGGTGCGATCGGTTCAACTTTCAACGTGAACGGTTTACGTGCAAGACAAATTTTTGAATTAACTCAATCAGGTAAAGTAAAAGAAGCATTGGAAATTCAACACGTTACTAACGATTTAATTGAAGGTATTTTGGCGAATGGTTTATACCTAACGATCAAAGAAATCTTGAAATTACAAGGTGTAGATGCGGGTTATTGTCGTGAACCAATGACAGCGAAAGCCACTGATGCACAATTAGTTCGTGCCAAAGAGTTGTATGAAACGTTTCTTAAATAAAAATAAGAAAATTTAGACCGCAGTTTTTGGGGTAGCCCCCCTCAGGGCTTCGCCCAGCTCCCCCCGCAAGCAGGGGGAGCGAACAATAAAACAAACGAGTGGTTACGTTCTTCTCCCTTTTGCAAGCAGGGGAGCGAATAATAAAACAAACAAGTGGTTACGTTCTTCTCCCTCTCGCAAGTGGGGGAGCGAACAATAAAACAAATAAGTGTTTATGTTTTTCTCCCTCTCGTGAGTAGGGGGAAAGAACAATAAAACAAGCAAATATTTTTCGCTCCCCCTGCTTGCGGGGGGAGCTGGGCGAAGCCCTGAGGGGGGCTAACCCCAAATATCTTAAGGAGCTAATATGCGTTTAATTCCATTAAAAAACGCTGAACAAGTAGCAAAATGGTCTGCACGTCATATTGTGGATCGTATCAATCAATTTAATCCGACCGAACAACGTCCATTTGTTTTAGGTTTACCAACGGGCGGCACCCCTTTAGCTACTTATAAAGAACTGATTGCTTTATGCAAAGCTGGAGAGGTGAGCTTTAAATATGTAGTAACGTTTAACATGGATGAATATGTTGATCTACCAAAAGAACACCCTGAAAGCTACCACAGTTTTATGTATAATAATTTTTTCAATCATATTGATATTCAAGAAAAAAATATCAATATTCTAAATGGTAATAGCGAAGATCATGATGCGGAGTGTCGCCGTTACGAGGAAAAAATTAAGTCCTATGGTAAAATCAATCTTTTTATGGGGGGGGTCGGTAATGACGGTCATATTGCGTTCAATGAACCAGCATCGTCACTTGCATCACGTACAAGAATTAAAACTCTCACCCAAGATACACTGATTGCTAATTCCCGTTTCTTTGATAATGATGTGAATAAAGTACCAAAATATGCCTTAACTATCGGTGTAGGCACATTATTAGATGCGGAAGAAGTGATGATTCTCGCCACGGGGCATAATAAAGCTCTTGCTGTACAAGCAGGCGTGGAAGGTTCAGTGAACCATTTCTGGACAATCAGTGCGTTGCAACAACATCGTCATTATATTTTGGTGTGTGATGAGCCAGCGACTCAGGAATTAAAAGTAAAAACAGTGAAATATTTTACTGAGTTGGAAGCCCGAGCTATTCATTCAGTAGTCAATGACTAACTGATTAATAACTACATATTTTTACACCCTAAACGCTTTTAAGGAATATAAAATGAAATACGCTTTAACGAACGCCGTGATCTATACAGGCTATGATGTGTTGTATGGTCACTCAGTCATAGTTGACAATGACAAAATTGTGGATATTGTTCGCCATGAACATTTACCGCATGATATTCAACATTTTGATTTAAAAGGTAATAACCTTACAGCTGGATTTATTGATTTACAATTAAATGGTTGCGGTGGTGTGATGTTTAATGATCAAACTAGCGTAGAAACCCTTGAAATTATGCAACAAACTAACGTTCGTTCAGGGACCACCAGCTATTTACCAACGTTTATTACTTCACCAGATGAAGATATGAAAATTGCGGTGCAAATTATGCGAGAATATTTGGATAAACACCAAAACCAAGCCTTAGGTTTACACTTGGAAGGTCCTTATTTAAGTATTGAGAAAAAAGGTGTACATCGCCCTGAATATATTCGTGAAATCTCCCCTGAAATGAAAGATTTTCTTTGTGCTAATGCAGATGTGATTACTAAACTTACCTTAGCAGCGGATAACCCAACTGTAAATTATGTGCCTGATTTTGTGAAAGCTGGTATTGTGGTGTCTATCGGTCACTCTAATGCAACTTATGATGTGGCAAAAGAGTCTTTCAAAAAAGGGATTACTTTTGCAACGCACTTACATAATGCGATGTCACCAATTAGCTCTGGTCGTGCTATGGGTGTAGTTGGTGCGGTGTTGGATTCTGATGATGTTTATGCTGGTATTATCGTGGATGGTATTCATGTTAATTTTGGTAATGTGAAAATCGCTAAACGAGCTAAGGGGGATAAACTTTGTATTGTGACAGATGCTATTGCAGCAGCAGGTTCAGATATTAAAGGATTTACTTTTGTGGGAAAACCTATCTATGTTCGTGACGGTCGTTGTTATGATGCGAATAATACCATTGCAGGGGCATCAATTACGATGATTGAAAGTGTCGAAAATGCCGTGAAAGAAGTGGGTATTCCGTTAGATGAAAGTTTGAGAATGTGTAACCTTTATCCTGCTCGAGCAATCGGTGTAGATGATAAACTTGGTTCTATTGAAGTCGGAAAAATTGCTAACTTGACTGTATTTACGAATGATTTTAAAGTAGAAAATACAGCGGTAAATGGGGTTTGGCAGTTGGATTAAATGTAGATAAGATACATCAGTATATATAAACCCCGTACTGGCGTACGGGGTTAGGTATAGTTACGCCACTCTGTGGCTTATTTTTACAGAACCGCTAATGCTTTCTCATAGTTTGGTTCATTTTTAATTTCACTCACCAATTCAGAATACAATACTTTGTTATTTTCATCTAACACAATGACTGAACGAGAAGTTAATCCTGCTAAACCGCTACTGGCAATATCTACGCCCAATTTAGTGTGTAAAGATTTATCACGGAAAGTGGATAGCGTTTGCACGTTTTCAATACCTTCCGCACCACAAAAACGAGCGTGAGCAAAAGGTAAGTCGGCAGAAATACAAAGCACAACAGTATTCGCTAAATTTGCTGCTTTCTGATTAAAAGTGCGTACTGATGTAGCACAAACACCTGTATCAATACTTGGAAAAATATTTAAGATTTTGCGTTTGCCAGCAAAGTCGCTTAAAGCAACGTCTTCTAGTTTAGTGTTAGTAAAAACTAAATTTTCAACTGTTTCACCAACTTGTGGGAAATGTCCTTTTACTTCAATGAGAGTTCCTGCTAATGTTACTTGTGTCATTTTATGCTCCTATAATAAAT